>NZ_JACVBE010000030.1:0-10821 GCF_014852185.1 Ensifer sp. ENS07
CCGGCTCTACCTCTGGAACAAGCAGCGCCGGGACAAAGTCGCCCACAGGCGACGCAACATCCAGTTGCCACGCTCGTGCGAGCCGGCGCCATTCATATAACTGCGAACGCGATATTCCATGTCGCCGCGCCGTCGTCGCACAGAAGCCAGGTTCCGAATAGCTCTCCGCGACAATCTGCAGCTTCATCTCTTTGCTGAAGCGTCGCCGCCGGCCGCCATCGATAATCTCAAGTCGTTCCATTCCGCACTGTCCGTATTGACGTCAATAAGGACAGTCAGTGCCAAATCCGACAATTCCTACAAGGCGACCCACCTCGGATGCGTACGGATAGTCAGTGCCAGATCCGACAATTCTGACAAGGCGGCCCACCACGGATGCGTACTCTCAATACGACCCGCGGCGGAGTGGGGGACATCCGACGGCAAGTTCTCGGAAGACGTTCTATCGCCAACCACCGTCACCGGCACAAACATTGCCTGTTGCGCGCAGGCTTTCGTGGATCGTTGAGAGATCAGTCCGGCTTCGCGCCGCCAGACGTTCAGCAGACCGCGGTAGACGCCCCAGCGCCGGGCAATCGCCGATATGTTCACGTCGGGCTCTGCGCTTTCCGCAAGGATCCGCGCCGTCTCCTCGTCAGTCCAATTCCGCCGCTGGCGCCGACCGGTGATCACCTCGATCCGACGATACCTTTCCTCATGCCTGGCTTCATCCATGGCTTCATCCATGACTTCAAGCATGGCATCAGCGCGATCTCCAACCATTGCGTTCCGCTCTGTCGATGAAGGAGCATATCTCGCGGGCTCAATCACAAAAGGAAAGGTGGGATGTTCGTCGCGCTCACATTCCATCAGCTTGCCGCTGACGTACCCGTTGTCGACCCGTATTGCCATCGGCTTACCGCGCCATTCGATGATCTGGTTCAGGCAGCGGATGACACGCTCGGCAGGTAGCGAGAAATCCACCTCGATGCCCAGCCCCTCGCGGTTGAAGTCGTCCAGAACGTTCAACAGGCGGAATTGCCTGCCATCCTCAAGACGATCCGCCATGAAGGGCATAGACCAGACCAGGTTCGGTTTCTCCGGCACGGCCAGAGCATCCGGCTTCTCGCGCCTCAACCGCTTGCGTGGCTTGATCCTGAGGTTCAGTTCCAGCTCGCGATAGATGCGGTATACCCGCTTATGGTTCCAGCGATGCCCCCGGACATTGCGCAGGTAGAGAAAGCAAAGGCCGAAGCCCAGCTCTTCTTCGCTCGCGTCAACCCGCGGGAGCTCGAGATCGGCTCGTGTTATACCCGTGAGTAGAGCACGTTCTGCCGGGATCTACCCTCAGTTTCAGCCGCCTTATTCATTCTGCCGCAGGGTTTTACCCAACAAAATTCGGTCGCTCACCGCAGCCGAGCGGACCCGTTCCAGTGCATGCCGTCAACAAGTGCGAGCCATTGCGCGTGATTGAGCTGCACGCGCGCCGCCCCAATCTTCGGCCAGACGAACCCGCTTTTCTCCACGCGCACACCCACTAGTTCAAGTACCAGCCAGACCGAGAAGTCGAGCTCGAATTGATCTCAAATAAACGGCACGTGGTAAGATTTTCACCCACCGCCGCCTCGCAATATTTTAGCCGCTACGGCGGCTGCGCAAAGTGCAAGTGCTGGCGCTCCCGCATGGAGATATCCACTGTCCCCTACCACGGCCGTGTACGTGCCATCGGCGAAACTCAGACCGATGTCTGTATCGCGCGCCACGTCTTTCGCCAATTCGTACGCAGCATCTAAGGACGTCGTGAACGGCGGAACCTTCCCGGTGCCGTCACTGGACGGCACGATCCAGACCGTTCGCTTAACCGGAAGTCCGGTCTTCGCATTAATTTTGATACTCTCTACTTTGCGCCTCCAACCAATGAAAAGAGCAATATCCGCATCGAGTTTCCGACTTCCAGCGTCCGCAGACTCCAACACCCTAATTAGATCAACAATTGCCATCGCGTTTTCTCGGCTTTCTCTTGCTGCTTGCGAACGATAAACCTTTACGATAGGGACAAGAAGAATTCCAGATTTATCAAAAGAGGGCGCGTGTGACCGATAATCAGGCTTTCATATTCGAATGCGCGCCAGGGAATGACGTTCAGATTAACGAGACCGTTAATACGAAAAGAGCATGCCTAAAAGTATCCGGGAAGAATAATCGGATCATCATTGAAAGCGGCGTTGTTCTATCTGGCGGTACGATCGAGATCGCCTCCGATGATAACGAAGTGATCATCGGAAAAGACGCGCGGTTCAAAGGTAAGATTTCCTCAAAGTCGAACGGTCGAAACCGATTGATAATCGGGGAACGCAGCACATTCGGGCACGTCACAATTATCCTTGCCGAAGGCAGAACGATCGATATTGGTTCCGATTGCATGTTTTCATGGAGCATTGAAGTGCGCTCAACCGATTCCCACCCAATCTTCGACGGCGACACCGGCGAACGTATCAACCATGGCAAGGACATCTACGTTGCCGACCACGTATGGGTCGGCGGGAAGTCGTTCCTGATGAAGGGGACGTCAATCCCGAAGGGCTGCGTCATCGGCATGGGGTCTTTGGTGACTAGGGCCTTCGAAGAAGAACGCTGCGTGATTGCCGGCAATCCGGCCCGCGTGATCAGATCTAACGTTACGTGGGACCGGGAGCACTTGGGCTAAGTGGGGAAGCTGCATTGCTTCGAAAAAGTAAGTTATCACCATTATGAACAAAGTCACTGCCGACCGCCTTAAACGTGCAGCTAAGGCAACATACGCCTGTTTTCTGGAAGCGCTACCGCTGCAGATCGGTTCTGCAAGTCTGCCATTGGCCCGCACTAATAACAGCAAGCGGATTTCGCCCGAACGCTTCCGAGCGTTCTGGTCAACAGGGCCGCGTCACTTCGCGCGGACTTCCGCGGACAGTGCATGAGTGCTTGGTAGCACCTAAATTGATCGCAGCTTTTCCTCAATCCTTTCCATCCTTCTTCTCTGGTAAGCCGCTTCGAGAACAAGCGCTTCATGGTAGCGGATGCCGTAACGATATTTACGCTGCGAAGGTTCCTGGCCGCGCTCACCTGGAGCGTGCCTAGCGTCAAATTCCCAATCAGAACAGCATAACAATCCAATAGCGAATGGATCGATGCCATGGGAACGGAAGACCCGTTCGACCATTTGCGCCGCAAGGCCGAAATGCACTCGCGCCGAATCGCCTTTTCTTTCCACCGCCTCATTAAATTTGAACTGAACAAACTCAACATCACCCCAAGCATCGAGTATTCTAGTGTCAATGGATGCAATCTGCTGCTTTTCACGGTCATCGGAGGTATAGATCGTCCCCGTCGCGGCGAATAGTTGTTGCCAGCGAAATTCCGCTGAACCGCAGCTCATATCATTATCGATTGATGGCCCAATAACCCCGCTAGCCACGTTCACAGCCGAATCGCCTCCCCTTAGCGTCATCGGCGACCCGTCATGTGGAATTTTGATACTCGGCCGCCCGTCGGCATCGCATAGCAATAGAGCGCCTCCGGGCCGTGCCTGGACGACAGAGTTCAAACGATCGACCGGCAAGATTTGATCTGTCCAGCGCATACTATGTGGCTCGAAGAGTCCTGCGTCTCCAACTGCTCCAAACCTTGAAGGTGCCGGCAATTTTGTAAGTGGCCGTAGGTCTATGTTGTGGTTGGTCTGACTAGTAATGAAGTCCATTCTGAGGCCCCTTGTCTGACCGGCTGGATTTGCGACGCGAGCCGCTAGAGCGACAAGCGATGTGGCAATGCAACGGCCGCCGGGCTTTCCAGTAACAGAGTCGGGCTTTGATTCGACGACGGTTTGACTATCCATCGTGATGTCTGAAACGTTATGGAAATGAAACAACACATCTTCATGGCCAATCAGTTTCGTACCGCGAAGAGTTAAGCCGCGCACAAAAGCGCCCGAAACTTCGAGAGCCGCAGACGGTTTTTGCAGCGAAAGCGCGAGCTGAGTTGCGCGCTTACCGGTCGCGTGGCTGAACCCGGACACCTCGCAATCCTGCAGCACTGTGTTAGAAATACCAAATCCGTAAATATTAACAGTAAGGACATCGCCCAATTCGATAGTGTCTACGGGCTCAACGAGGTATAGTCTGCAATTTCCTTGATAAACAGATGTGGATTTATAGTTAAATACCGAAGAGCGTGTTTCAGATTTTCCAATACGCACACGGCCAGAGGAAAATTCTCTGAAAGGTAGGTTGGTCGCGTCCTCAACACTTACGAAATTCTTCCCCACCTCGGTGACCCTGTAGCTATCGCCCCCGCGAATTCCGAATCCTACCGCTCCTTGAAAGTTACAATACAAGTAGCGACTGAATTCCGAGCCAGTCTTTCCGTCGCCACTAACTTCTCGATCGTTGTTGATCACTGTCGTTTGCAATCCGCCGTATAGGCGCCAATAGCCTACCACATGTAGATCCTCGGCAATCAATCCTTGACCACTTTCGTTCCAAAAGCCCACGTCCCAATCGCTGCCAAGCCCGTCATATTCTGAATTGTTGTAGCCGTTGATCCCATAGCGTTCGCCCTCGCCAGGATGGCTGAGGACGATACGCAGTCCACGTACCCGCACGCCCCCCCCGCTCCGCTCCACCTTCACCGCGCATGAGAACCGTCTAGGTGTCCCATCATCGCGCATAAACGATGTAAGCTTGTAGTAGCGATCACCCCCGCTCGTCGCCGATAGATTCTCTATGACGCCACCGGACGTCCGCATATCCGTTACAAATGGCAAAGTATGTGCACGGGGACCCACACCTGTAAAAACCAACTCGGTCGGGGCGGGCCTTTTTTTGATGATTGAGGACCAGGCAACCCATACTCCACCACCAGAGCCGATTTGCTCGATCCCCGCTGGAAAGACAATAGTGTCCGTGAGAATGAATCTGCCAGTTCCCCAAAGCACGTTTTTTCTTGTCAATCTCGCAAAATCAAGGGCATTTTTGATCGCGTTCGTATCATCTGATAAACCGTCACCTCTCGCTCCAAACGCAAATACATCAACCACGGGGCCAGCATATCCCCACCTGACCGATCCGCCGTTTGACAAACGTTGACCTGGCTCGTCCTTCTCAATCACGGACTTTCGTCGATATAGCGCCGCACCCATTCCATTCGGTTCGTAGAACCCGTTCGTGCGCACCGCCCTCACAGTTTCTTTCAAATATGCTGTTCTTAGTTGTTCAACCGAGTCGAAGGCAATGTGGCTCCCACTGCCAGCAACAACCTCCACGTTAGCTTCCATCGATTTGGAGCCGCTTGCGAACGCAGTCCCGTCACCGCCAAGGCCCAAAGTACTTGCCTGCAGAAAAGTACGTCGCTTCATTCGCCTGTCCAATCCTCATTGTTACCGTCTGTTTAATCAAAATCTGGTGAAAACCGGAAAGTCCTCAATACTGTTCGGCTCGCTGATAAAAGTCGTAATACACCATCGCTGGGGCCGACAATCCGAACGGTAATTCATCCAGTGAACGGGAGGGTCGCCAGCTTGACCAGGCACATCCAGTAGTGTCTAAAGCCTCCACATCAAGTAGCTGACCATTTATTTACGGATTTAACGTGACTGAAAACAGAAACCTCCCACGGCTCGCCTTCTTCCGTCAAGGACAGGCAATAACACTCCCCCCTACTAGGCTCGCCTTCCAGTCAGGCGTGCCGCTGACGAACGGTTCAACAATCCAAGAACATTTGGATGCGCGAACATTGGTCGGCAATTTGGGGAACATGATCCACAGGATGGCGATGATTCAGATGGTCAAATGCGACCGGTCGCGATCCAGCCAGCTCAATCTATTTAAGCTGATTGCAACACATAAATCAGTCCAAAAAGTAGCAGACCTCATCAACGCAAATTTCGATGGTCTGATGATGACGATGTCAAACATCTTGCGTCCCGATGCGCAAGAACCGGACATTGCGGAATTGGTTCGAGCTCTAAAGGTTCCAGTCTATTGCCTCGGGATTGGATTGCAAGGCGAGTTGCCCCATGGCAAAGCGGATGTTCTCACGGCAGACGTTCGGGATCTGATGTATGCACTTGACGAACGGGCCGCTCTTTTTGGAGTTCGCGGTGAACAAACCTTGAATTGGTTGCGAAGCATTGGCATCAAGAATGCGAAGGCTTTAGGCTGCCCAAGCATGTTTGCTTACCCTCGGAACATCCTTTCGATTAAACGTCCCCAAAAGCTTGACCGTATCATCACCGCCGGCCATCTAAAACTGACGCCTGATGAATCGAGCCGCGGGCATAAGCTTATGCGAGGCTTTACGAACACTTCTCCCGCATACGTGTTCCAGGGAGAGATCGCGCATTTTAAGGAACTTCTCCATCAACAGGGCGTATACGACGAAGCTACGCAGACGCTGCACCGCGCTACGATCAGCGATCTCATAAACCGAAAATGCAAGATAAAGTCTCCGTTCGGAGAGTATTATTCTTTTGGTGAAAGCTCCGCCTGGAGACAGGCGTGTACAAAGTATGATTTGTATGTCGGAGACCGTATTCATGGTGGCGTTGCAGCGATGCAAGTAGGTGTTGCGGCGCTTGTGTTGCATGCCGATACTCGCGTGCAGGAGCTTGCAAATTATCACGGAATTCCCTCCTGTCCGCTAGAAGATTTCGAGCGGCTCGGCGTGAAGAGAGCGGTTGAAGAATATCTCACCGAATCCGCTATGGACGCGTTTAAGAACAGATATGCCGCCGTACTAGATAATTTCGAAAGTGAATGCACCCGCGCCGGTCTCGCACTCTCGAATCGACTTAGCGCATAATCGGCGGCAAATCGTGGGAGAATTTGAGGAAAAACCCGTAGCAGCAGAGCCACCGGCAATCGGCCATACCCTATAGAGACTACATGCGCTCGGCCGAGCAAGGATATATCTTGGCTAAAAGGCCAATAATCAAAGCGGAATTTGTTATGAACAATGTTAGCTCCCGAAATTCGGAGAAGATGGCTCCACATTTGGCAACGACCTTTTCGGCGAACAGCACTGTGACGGTCATCATACCAATAAGGATTACGGAGGGCCGCAGGGATCTGATCGAAAGACTAAAGTTCTTTAGGAAGGATCATCTTCTGCCAGATTCGGTGGATTTCCTTGTTGTGGACGATGGATCCGCGGATGAAGACCATCTTCTTCTCCGTCAAGCGGAGTGCGATAGATTAAAAGTCATTCGAACCGGAGCTCGTTACTATCAAGACTTCTCCCTTGCTCGAGCTCGCAACCATGCCGCGCAGAGAGCCGTGGGAGACTTTATTGTTTTCATGGATGCGGATCTGCTGCCATATCCGGGTTTCTATAGAGACATTCTCTTCGAACTCCATTCGCATAAGATGCAGACACATGTTAACCGATTTCTGATGGTGCCCGTCATTTATCTAACAGACCGTGGACATTTGCTTCTGCACGATACGCCGTCAGAACAGTGGCGCAGCGTATTTATCAATGCGATGAACGCGGATGATAGGGTTCTCATTGAAAAACATTCGACAGGCACGTCGGTTATTGTCGTTGATCGCAGATATTATCTCTCTCGAGGCGGTCAAGACGAAGACTTTCAGGGATGGGGCTTTGAGGACTATGAATTTGCGAACCGATTGATTCGCCGGCTTCGGATGTTTGCCTTGCCGCCGAACTGGCTATCAATGGCAGGGAACTTTATGACGATCAGAGCCTACGACGGTTGGAAGGCCACATACAGACTATATGGTGACTGGCTTGCCGCCAAGGGGATCTATCTGTTTCACGCTCCTCACCCCGTAGAACACCACTATCATTCCCGAAAAGATCAAAATCTTAAACACCTTCTAATGAAAATGAAGGCGGATCAAACTGCGCCAAATGAGCCGCCCGCTCTGCCCGATCTCGGACAAGGAACGTCCTTGCTGTTCCGCAAGAATCCTTTCTGCTGGGATCGTGAGTTCGCGCCCTATCTTGGGACGCCAATTTTCATGAACGAAAACGAGTTTGCGTCAGCCGTTACATTCCTCGATTTCGTAAGAGATAGCAAACTATCGCGTGTTGTCTTCGCCAATCCCTACGCGAATGAGAAGCTTCTGGCGCTTTATAAAGCGTGCAAGAACAACAATATACCGATAGTAGTTTGCGAGAGAGGCGCGCTACCTGGCTCAATCTATCATGATCGCGGCGGTTTCCTATCCGACAGCAACAGCTATTCTCCAGAATATTGGGACATTCCGCTTACTTCCACAGAGCGGGAGATGACATTGAGATACATCTCAGAGATCCGGTATGGGGATGAGATGCTCGAACAACAGGCCGGCCGTGCAGATATATCAGAAATTAAAGGACGTTTGGGGATAACGCGGGGACAGAAGGTTCTTTTGGTTCCATTTCAGCAGCCGAATGATACGGTAATTAGACATTTTTCAGGGCAAGTGGGCTCCTACGAAAACTTTCGGCGAATAATTTCGGAATTGGTCGAACGTCTGGGGCCAGGATGGCGTGTGGTCTACAAAAAGCATCCCGCGGAGACGGATTTCGTACCAATTGGGGGCGCGTCCGCAGCCCACGAAGAGAATATATATGACCTTATCGAGATTTCTTCTGCAGTCGCGGTGATTAACTCTGGCGTCGGAATCTATGCAATGATGTTCGGCAAGCCCCTGCTCGTATTCGGCGAGTCGTGGTATTCACATGATGGGCTTTGTCACACGATTTCACCTGAAGAAAACCTTGTCGAATTACTTAACAAGGACATCGAAATTGACTACGAACGCGTGCTTCGGTTTATCCATTATCTGCGGTTTAAGTTCTACTCTTTTGGAAACATGACTGCCAGAAGGGTGCGTACCCCGGAAGGTTCACCAATCACCGCGACATCCGGTATCACTTACTTTGAGGTTAGGAACTGGTCGGAGGCCGCACGCATTTTACGGCCTTACGATCCTATTATATCCAGAGGAAGTCCACTGTTCGATCGTTATCGAAACGGAGCAGGTGAACAAAACAATGAATCGGTGTCTGGCGTATCGATCGCATCTGCATCGTCCGTCGCCTCACCGAAGGTCGAAGGCCGTCGTGCGTTCCATATCCGTGAGTTCCAACGTGCCGCTGAACTGTTTGAAGACTGGATGAAGAGCGAGCCGAATAGCCCGCAGGCGCTGAGATCAGCCGCCGAGGCTTACTACAACATGGGCGACTTTAATAATGCGCATCGCTGCGCAGCAGCTGCGCTTCGCCTCCTTCCCAACAACAAGAATTTGCGACGACGAGTGAAGTACTTTAGTAGCGGGCGCATTGTACGCAAGTTTTTATTGAGTAAACCGTTCCCCATAGAGAGTGCTTAGCTGGAGGGCGGCCAGTAAAAATCGCGGACTGCCCAGTCGGCAGTCCGGTATGGAGCTAGCACTAAACAAGGTAACCGGTATATCAGGAAACTCCTGGTGCTAGCGGCGACATCTCTCCTGAATGTTTTCGGCAGACGGAAAGGTGCTTTGCGCGACTGGATTGTGGGACTCCTTGCCAAGAAGCCGGCGAGGCTCGTGACGGTAGCGCTCGCAAACAAGCTTGCTCGGATCATCAGGGCGGTCAAGAAACGGGCGAAAGTTTCCGCTCGGAGAAATTCGCGAAAGCATAAGCCGCCGTCGAAGCCGTGGGACTTTAGTTTGGTAAGCGCATAAGACGTAATGAATGACAACGGTTGTTACCGAAGACCAGGGGAACCCCGACCAGTCGTCTGAGCTATAGAGCTCGCATCTTTGATGTGGCCCCAGGTTGTCGGATATCAATATGGCCAGCGGAAATCTATTCCGCACCAGAAGGCCGGACATACGATCGCCGTAACCAAGGTCATTCACACGTCTAAAGGCTTGCTATAAATGGCCGTCCACACGACTGGGGCCCGGAGAAGCTCAACGATGAACAGCGTCGTGATCTCCTGGAAATCATCGAGGATCGATACGAGCGGCGATCGACCATCGTCACCAGTCAGGTGCCCGTGGATCACTGGTATGACATGATCGGCAATCCAACCATCGCCGACGCCGTGTTGGATCGCCTATCGCATCGAACTCAGCGGCGAGAGCATGCGAAAACAGAAAGCCGTGACCTCCGATCAAACGTGAGCGTCCGGTGAGCGGATTTTGGTCCCGCGGGGAATTGGCGCAAGTTACGTCACAGATGATTCATTTGTGACGTAACAGGGTATGAATGGCCAAGGTTGAGATCCTGACGGGTGCCGAGCGACAACGTCGATGGTCCACGGAACTGAAGCTTTCGATCTTGCAAGAAGCGTTCAGCGCGGATGGCAGCGTTTCGGATGCAGCTTCATCACCCGATAGACGCGTTTGACGTTTGGCCAGGAACGGCCATCGTTGCTGGCGTTTCGGCGCAGAATGGCGTGAACCCGGCGATAGCCGTAGGTCGGCATATCGGCGATGATCGTTTTGATCTCATCCACCAGGCCCTGATCAGCAAGCGGCGGTCGCCCACGGGCTAGGGATTTGCTTCACGCGCTCTGCAATGTTTGATCGGGCGACACCCAAAGTCTCGCACACCGCCGTCATCGCGAACTGCCCTTAGGCAATGACAGCGAGCGCAACAGGTGTTTTTTTGGGCCGGTGGCGATCTCAAGCGCTTCCTTGAGGATTTCGCCATCCATCGTCTTCTTGCCAAGCATGCGTTGCAGTGTAAGCGCGTAGGGACCCCCACGTATCATTTGGCGCGCTGATCGGGGATTTTGTGCATGAATCATGCGGAGAATCCTATGAGCGACAGTGTGAATCAGCCACGAACATTCGAGGTTTTGACGGCGGC
>NZ_JACVBE010000031.1:0-10178 GCF_014852185.1 Ensifer sp. ENS07
CAGCGCCGCCGCCCTCGTCAGTGATCGGGCTTATAGACCCCCATCCTCACAGACGTCAACAGGGATTTTCATGGGCCCGACATAAATCTCACAACCAATTGAAATTAAACGGTATTTCTATCCACAGACAGCAGCAGCCACTTTCCGCCCGCTTAAACGGGCGGAAATCCTTCGACGCAGGATGAATTAACCGGCCTTGGCCTCGTCGTTCCCGCGCAACAGACGGATCAGCGCCGAAAAATCCTCGCCGCCGTGGCCGAGTTTCTCGAACATCGAATAGAGCTGTGCGGCCTGCGCGCCCATCGGCGTCGTCGCACCAGCGGCACTCGCTGCCTGCTGCGATAGCTTCAGGTCCTTCAGCATCAGGCTTGCGGCAAAGCCCGGCTTGTACTCGTTGTTGGCGGGCGAGGTCGGAACCGGGCCCGGCACCGGGCAATAGGTCGTCAGCGACCAGCACTGGCCGGACGACGTAGAAGCCACGTCAAACAGTGCCTGGTGCGACAGGCCGAGACGCTCGGCCAGCACGAAAGCTTCGCAGACACCGGCCATGGAAATGCCGAGGATCATGTTGTTGCAGATCTTCGCCGCCTGACCGGCGCCCCCACCTCCGCAATGGACGATTTTCTTGCCCATGGCGTCGAGCAGCGGCTTGCCGCGCGAAAAAGCCTCGTCGCTGCCGCCGACCATGAAGGTCAAGGTGCCAGCCGCAGCACCACCGGTGCCACCGGAAACCGGTGCGTCGAGCGAGGGGCAGCCGATCTTTTCGGCGAGCATATGAGCTTTCCGGGCGCTATCGACGTCTATGGTCGAACTGTCGATCAGGAGCGTGCCCGGATCGACGAAGCCGAGAAGTTCATCCCAGACGTAGAGGACATGGGCGCCGGCCGGCAGCATGGTGATGACGCATTCAGCACCGCGCACCGCATGTGCTATCGAGCCGGCGACGGAAACGCCGGTCTTCGCCGCGGCGTTGCGCGAAGCCTCAGACAGGTCGAAGCCTGTGACCGCGTGTCCCGCCTTCACAAGATTGGCGGCCATCGGACCGCCCATATTGCCGAGCCCGATAAAGGCGATCTTCGTCATGTCATTCCTCCTCGCATTGAAACTCGGCCAAAACCGAACTGCGCCCCATCCTCAGGCGCTAGAACAGTGGCGGGTGATCTTTGCGCGCAAATCGCGCGAGCCTATCGGGCGTCACGTCGGCAAGTCCAACCGACCATTTCGGATTGCGGTCCTTGTCGATCACAGCGGCACGCACGCCCTCGTAGAAATCGGGATTGGCGAGCATGCCGAGCGTCGCAGAGTATTCGCGCTCAAGGCATTCGTTCAGCGAAGCACTGCGGCGGCCGGCGCGCAGGAGATCGAGCGTCAGCTTCATGCTGAGCGCGGAACGGGAGTTCAAGAGCGCGAGCGTCTCCCTGGCAAAATCGGAACCATCGGCTTCGAGCGCCGCTAGGATCTCTTCGATCGTATCGAAGGCAAAGCAACGGTCAATCAGGGCAAGATGGCCTTGAAGCGCCGTTGCCGGAGCTTCCGAAGCATGCCTGGCAATCACGCCGTCGACATCCGCGCTGCCCGCGCTCGGCGCAAGTGCGGCGAGATCAGCGATCAAGGCTTCCAGCTTGTCCGCAGCGACAAAACTGTCCGCGAGCCGCGCAAGGATCGCGTCGGCAGCAACGATGTCCCGGCCGGTGAGACCGAGATAGGTGCCGAATTCACCGGGCGCCTTCGGCAAAAGCCAGGTGGCCCCGACATCCGGGAAGTAGCCGATGCCGGTTTCGGGCATTGCAAGCCTGGTGCGCTCGGTAACGATCCTATGGCTGCCGTGGGCGGAGATTCCGACGCCACCGCCCATGACGATGCCGTCCATGATGGCGATATAGGGCCTACGGTAGCCGGAGATGCGGCTGTTGACGACGAACTCCTCGCGCCAGAACTGGGCGCCCTCCTCCGGGCGCTCGCGGCCGCTCTCATAGATCATTCGGATATCACCGCCGGCGCAAAGCCCGCGCTCGCCCTCGCCGGTGACAAGCACGGCAGCGACCGCCGGATCGTTCTCGAATTCGGTCAGGGCCGCCGCGATTAACCGGATCATCGGCACGTTGAGGCTGTTCAGCGCGCGCGTGCGGTTCAACCGGATCCGGCCGACCGCGCCCTGGCGCTCGACGATCACTTCCGGTGCTGGCGTCTGCATTTCCATGAGCGGTCTTTCCCGTTTCTGGCCTATTTCCGGCCGATAAGCGAACGCGCCACGATGAGGCGCATGATCTCGTTGGTGCCTTCCAGGATCTGGTGCACCCGAAGGTCCCTGACAATCTTCTCGACACCATAATCGGCGAGATAGCCATAGCCGCCATGAAGCTGCAGCGCGTCGTTGGCGACGGCGAAGCAGCGGTCGGTGACGAAGCGCTTGGCCATGGCGCAGAGCTTCGTCGCTTCCGGGTCGCCCGCATCGAGCGCCGAAGCGGCACGCCAAAGGAAAGTGCGGGCGATTTCGAGATCGGTCGCCATGTCGGCGAGACGGAACTGTAGCGCCTGGAATTCGCCGATCGCCTTGCCAAAGGCGCGCCGCTCCTGAACGTAGGCCAGCGCCCTTTCGAAGGCCGATTGAGCACCGCCGAGCGACGCGGCGGCGATGTTCAAGCGACCGCCATCGAGCCCGCCCATGGCGATCTTGAAGCCGTCGCCTTCGCCGCCGAGGCGATTTTCAGCGGGTACGCGCACGCCGTCGAGCATGACGGCGCGGGTGGGCTGCACGTGCCAGCCCATCTTCTTCTCGTTGGCGCCGAAGGTCAGGCCCGGCGCATCCTTCTCGACGATGAAGGTCGAGATCCCCTTGGGGCCGTCTTCGCCGGTGCGCGCCATGATCACATAGAGGCCGGATTCACCGGCGCCGGAGATGAACTGTTTCTGGCCGGTCAGCACATAGCTGTCGCCGTCCTTGACCGCCTTTGTCTTCAGCGCCGCCGCATCCGAACCGGAACCGGGCTCGGTCAGGCAGTAGCTCGCGAGCACGTCCATGGTCAAAAGCTTGGGCAGCAGCCGCTGGCGCTGCTCGTTGGTGCCATAACGGTCGATCATGCCGGCGCACATATTGTGGATCGACATGAAGGAGGCGACGGCGGGGCAGCCGGTCGCCAACGCCTCGATGATGATCGCAGCGTCTAGCCGGGTCAGGCCCGTGCCGCCGACATCGTCACGGACGTAGATGCCGGCCATGCCGAGTGCGGCGGCGCCGCGCAACGTGTCGACCGGAAAATGCTTCTGCTGATCCCAGTCGATCGCGTGAGGGGCAATCTCGTCGCGGGCGAAATCGAGCGCCATCTGACGAATGGCCTCCTGTTCCTCCGACAGGCGAAAATCCATATGCATGTCCTCCCTGACCGCATAGTCGAGCAATTAAGGCCTAGTTACACCAAACCTCCGGCAGGCCCATATGCAACTTCTCACAGGGTCTGTTCAAAAATGAACAGACAAGCCCAATCAGCTCTCACTTAGACGATACGGCAGAGCGCCGCGTAAGTCATGATCCACAATCAGGCGACGCTTCAATGGCGGTACGGCCCGGCTGGCGCATTTCGTGCGCTCGCAGATGCGACAGGAAATACCGATCGGGTCGAAGGCGGCGCGGTTGCCGAGATCCATGTCGTCGGCATAGACGAAAGCATCGGCGTAGGAGATCTCGCAGCCGAGCGCCAGCGCATAACGCGGCTGCGCGGCGCGGAAACCGCCGCCACCCTTGGTGATCTGGGTGGCGAGACAGAGGTAGCGCACGCCGTCAGGCGTTTCGGCGAGTTGCCGGATGATCCTGCCCGGAGTCTCGAAGGCCTGGTGCACGTTCCAGAGGGGACAGGCGGCACCGAAGCGGGCGAATTGCAGCTTCGCGGCGCTATGGCGCTTGGTGATGTTGCCGGCGCGATCGATGCGGGCAAAGAAGATCGGAATGCCTTTCTGCCCCGGCCGTTGCAGGGTCGAAAGGCGGTGACAGACCTGCTCCAATGACGCGCCGAAACGGGCGGCGAGCAGCTCGATATCGTGCCGCAAGTCGCGGGCGGCTTTTGAGAACGCCTGATAGGGCAAGATGAGCGCACCGGCGAAATAGTTCTGCAGGCCGATGCGACAGATCTCATAGGCCTCTTCCGTGCGGAAACCGGCGCTGCCGGCCACCCGGTCGATCTCCTCGCGGGCATGAAGCTGGGCGATCTGCAGGGCGATCTGAAAGTCGCGCGTCGCTGGCGGCGCGTAAGGATTGAGCGTCAGGATACGGGCACGCGGATCGAAGCGACGGATCGCCTCGTCGCCGGCAGCACCGCGCACAACACGGACGCCATGGCGCTGCTCCAGATAGCTTGCAAGCGCTGCATGATTGTCGCCTTCGCCGAGCCCGAGTTCGCTCGCCAGCCGCTCCGCGAGTATATCAATCTCGTGGATGTAGTTGTCGACGAAATGGAAGAAGTCGCGCACTTCCTCATAGGGCGTCGTTTCGACGAAGGGGCCGCCGCGGCCGATGGTGTCGTCGATGCTCGCAAGCTGTTCGCTGTTGCGGCGGTAGGCCTGGTGACAGGTGATCAGTGCATGCGCCAGGCCTGGCGCGTTCTGGGCAACGAGCTTCAGCTCCTGCAGGCTCGCCGAATAGGTCTCGAACAGGGGGTCGCTGAGCGCTTCCGATAGCGCCGAAAGCAGGCGATCGCCCTCCCCGGTCGAAAGCTCGGCGATGTCGATCTGGAATTTTTCGGCGAGCGCCAAAAGCACCGCCGCCGAAACCGGCCGCTGGTTGTTTTCGATCTGGTTGAGATAGCTGGTGGAAATACCGATGCGTTCAGCGAACTGACCTTGCGTCGCCTTGTTCGCTTCCCGCAATTCCCTGACCTTGCGGCCGATATAGAGCTTGCCGATCGCCATGTTTGCAACTTTGCAATTTACGTTTCACAAAATACTCTATTTCACATTTGCACATGAAGAGACGTTTTTCCATGCCGTCTTCGACGCTATTGCGAAGCTCGAAGCGCCTCTGCACAATCGTTGAAAAAGCCGGGCATCAAAAAATCGGGAGGGCACCATGCGCGCCATACTAGAACAGGTCGAAGCCCGCAGGGCGGAAGCAAGAGCCGGCGGCGGCCAGCGGCGGATCGATGCCCAGCACGGCAAAGGCAAGCTGACGGCGCGCGAACGCATCGTGGTGCTGCTCGATGAAGGCTCCTTCGAAGAATACGACATGTACGTCACGCACCGCTGCGTCGACTTCGGCATGGAAGGCCAGAAGGTCGCGGGCGACGGCGTCGTCACCGGCTGGGGCACAATCAATGGCCGCCAGGTCTATGTCTTCTCCCAGGACTTTACGGTGCTCGGCGGTTCGCTGTCGGAAACGCATGCGCAGAAGATCTGCAAGATCATGGATATGGCTGTACGCAACGGCGCGCCGGTCATCGGCCTCAACGACTCGGGCGGCGCCCGCATCCAGGAAGGCGTGGCCTCCCTTGCCGGCTATGCCGAGGTCTTCCGCCGCAATGCCGAAGCCTCGGGCGTCATCCCGCAGATCTCGGTCATCATGGGGCCCTGCGCTGGCGGCGCCGTCTATTCGCCGGCCATGACCGACTTCATCTTCATGGTGCGTGACTCCTCCTACATGTTCGTAACCGGGCCCGACGTCGTAAAGACCGTGACCAACGAGATCGTCACGGCCGAAGAACTCGGCGGTGCGGGCACGCACACGAAAAAGTCCTCCGTCGCCGACGCAGCCTACGAGAACGACATCGAAACGCTTGAGCACGTGCGCCTGCTCTTCGATTTCCTGCCGCTCAACAACCGAGAGAAGCCGCCGGTCCGTCCCTTCCACGACGACCCGGCGCGGCTCGAAATGCGTTTGGACAGCCTGATCCCCGATAGCGCCACCAAGCCCTACGACATGAAGGAACTGATCCTTGCGCTCGCCGACGAAGGTGATTTCTTCGAGCTGCAGCAGAGCTTTGCCCGCAACATCATCACCGGCTTCATCCGCATGGAGGGCCAGACAGTCGGCGTCGTCGCCAACCAGCCGATGGTGCTTGCCGGCTGCCTCGATATCGACAGCTCGCGCAAGGCCGCGCGTTTCGTACGCTTCTGCGACGCCTTCTCGATCCCGCTCCTGACGTTGGTCGACGTGCCCGGCTTCCTGCCTGGCACCGCGCAGGAGTATGGCGGCGTCATCAAGCACGGCGCCAAGCTGCTCTTCGCCTATAGCCAAGCGACCGTGCCAATGGTGACGCTGATCACCCGCAAGGCCTATGGGGGCGCCTACGACGTCATGGCCTCCAAGCACATCGGCGCCGACGTCAACTATGCCTGGCCGACCGCCGAGATCGCCGTGATGGGCGCCAAGGGCGCAACCGAGATCCTCTACCGCTCGGAACTCGGCGATGCCGAGAAGATTGCCGCGCGCACCAAAGAATACGAGGAGCGCTTCGCCAATCCGTTCGTGGCCGCCGAGCGTGGCTTCATCGACGAAGTGATCATGCCGCATTCGTCGCGTCGCCGCATCGCTCGTGCCTTCGCATCCTTGCGCAACAAGCAGGTCGATGTCCGCTGGCGCAAGCACGACACGATCCCGCTCTGATGGAGGCGACGATGGAACGGGAGCCGGAACGCGTAATGACACCGGAAGAGGCCCGACGCGACCACTGGCAGATGCTGCGCTACATGACCGTCAACGCGCTGATCGGCGTTGCGATCGGGGCCATAA
This sequence comes from Ensifer sp. ENS07, assembly GCF_014852185.1. Classification (NCBI taxonomy): domain Bacteria; kingdom Pseudomonadati; phylum Pseudomonadota; class Alphaproteobacteria; order Hyphomicrobiales; family Rhizobiaceae; genus Ensifer; species Ensifer sp. ENS07. The sequence continues at coordinate 6,719 of NZ_JACVBE010000031.1, forward strand.
CGGCCGGCGTGCTGATCTGGCTCAATATCGGCGCGGTCGGCACGCACATCATCCGCTCGACGAGCCCGGTGCTCGCAACCCTCATGGTCGTCGTGCCTTTCGCGTTGCTCTTTGGAGGTGCTGCTGCGGCATCCTCGATCGCGCTTCTGCCCTATCGCCGCAAGTTCAAACGCTGACGCGCAGTCCGGATTTGAAAGAGAAACAAGATGTTCAAGAAAATCCTCATCGCCAACCGTGGTGAAATCGCCTGCCGCGTCATAAAGACTGCGAAGAAGCTCGGCATCGCAACGGTCGCGGTCTATTCCGACGCCGATCGCGACGCGATGCATGTGCGCATGGCGGATGAGGCGGTGCATATCGGCCCCTCGCCCTCGGCGCAGTCCTATATCGTCATCGACAAAATTATCGATGCGATCCGCAAGACCGGCGCCGATGCCGTTCATCCGGGCTATGGCTTCCTTTCGGAAAATGCCGCCTTTGCGCAAGCCCTGGAAAAGGAAGGCGTTGCCTTCATCGGCCCTCCGGTTGGAGCCATCCAGGCGATGGGCGACAAGATCACCTCGAAGAAGCTCGCGGCCGAAGCGGGTGTCTCCACGGTTCCGGGCCATATGGGTCTGATCGAGGATGCCGACGAGGCGGTTCGGATCGCCGGTTCGATCGGCTATCCCGTCATGATCAAGGCTTCGGCCGGTGGCGGCGGCAAGGGCATGCGCATCGCCTGGAACGACCAGGAGGCACGCGAAGGCTTCCAGTCGTCGAAGAACGAAGCGAAGAACGCCTTTGGCGATGACCGCATCTTCATTGAGAAATTCGTGACCGAGCCACGCCATATCGAAATCCAGGTGCTCGGCGACAAACACGGCAATACGCTTTACCTGGGCGAACGCGAATGCTCGATCCAGCGACGCAACCAGAAGGTCATCGAAGAAGCCCCCTCGCCCTTCCTCGACGCCGAGACCCGCAAGGCCATGGGCGAACAGGCGGTCGCGCTCGCCAAGGCCGTCGGCTATCATTCGGCCGGTACCGTCGAGTTCATCGTCGACGGCAAGCGCAATTTCTACTTCCTCGAAATGAACACGCGCTTGCAGGTGGAGCATCCGGTGACCGAGCTCATCACCGGGCTCGATCTCGTCGAGCAGATGATCCGTGTTGCGAGCGGCGAAAAACTCGCCTTCGGCCAGGACGACGTAAAGCTCAATGGCTGGGCGATCGAAAGCCGGCTCTATGCGGAAGACCCCTACCGCAATTTCCTGCCGTCGATCGGTCGGCTCACGCGCTATCGTCCCCCGGTCGAGGGCAGACGCGAAGATGGCACGGTGACACGCAACGATACCGGCGTCTTCGAGGGCGGCGAGATCTCGATGTATTACGACCCGATGATCGCCAAGCTCTGCACCTGGGGGCCGGATCGCAAGACGGCAGTCGATGCCATGGCCGATGCGCTCGATCAGTTCGAGGTGGAAGGCATCGGTCACAACCTGCCGTTCCTTGCAGCCGTCATGCAGCAGCAGCGGTTCCGAGAGGGCCGGCTGACCACGGCCTATATCGCCGAGGAATTCGCCGACGGCTTCCACGGCGTTGCGGCCGACGAGCAGTCGCTTCGCAAGATCGCAGCCGTCGCCGTATCGATCAACCAGGTGCTGCAGGAGCGCGCCAGCCAGATCTCCGGCACGATCGGCAATCACCGTCGCATCGTCGGTCACGACTGGGTGGTCAGCCTCGGCGATCACAACTTCGCAGTCACCGCCGGCGCGTCTGCCGATGGTGCCTATGTCCGATTTGCCGACGGCGCCTCGGTTACGATCGCCGGTGACTGGGCTCCCGGCCGCACCCTTGCCACCTTCAACATCGACAATGAGCCCTTGAGCGTCAAAGTCGATCGGGTTGGAACCGCCATCCGGCTCCGCTGGCGCGGCATCGACACCATTGCCCACGTCAGAAGCCCGCGGGTTGCGGAGCTGGCGCGGCTGATGCCGAAAAAGCTGCCACCGGACACGTCGCGCATGCTGCTCTGCCCGATGCCGGGTGTCATCACCTCGGTCACGGTCAAGGCCGGCGACACCGTCGAGGCCGGGCAGGCTCTTGCCGTGGTCGAAGCGATGAAGATGGAAAACATTCTGCGCGCCGAAAAGAAGGCCGTGGTCAAGCGCGTGGCGGTCGCCGCCGGCGCCAGCCTCGCGGTCGACGAACTGATCATGGAATTCGAATGATGGCGACGGCTGTCGACGCCATCATCCAGGAGAACATCCGATGACCGAAAAGACCACCAAGGACTGGGAAACGCTCGCCGAGCGTGAACTGAAGGCAGCGCCGGAAAGCCTCACCTGGCAGACGCCCGAGGGCATTGCGGTGAAGCCGCTCTATACGGCCGGCGACCTCGACGGCATCGATCATTTGGATTCGCTGCCGGGCTTCGAGCCTTTCGTGCGTGGTCCGCGCGCGACCATGTATGCCGGGCGTCCCTGGACGATCCGCCAATATGCCGGATTCTCCACGGCCGAAGCTTCGAACGCCTTCTATCGGAAGAATCTCGCGGCCGGACAAAAGGGCCTTTCCGTCGCCTTCGACCTTGCGACCCATCGCGGCTACGACAGCGATCATCCGCGCGTCGAAGGCGATGTCGGCAAGGCAGGGGTTGCGATCGACTCGGTCGAGGACATGAAGATCCTGTTCGACGGCATTCCGCTCGACGAGATGTCGGTCTCGATGACCATGAACGGCGCGGTCATTCCGATCCTCGCCTCCTTCATCGTCGCCGGCGAGGAACAGGGCGTTTCGCGCGACAAGCTCTCGGGGACCATCCAGAACGACATCCTCAAGGAGTTCATGGTCCGCAACACCTACATCTACCCGCCGGAACCCTCGATGCGCATCGTCGCCGATATCATCGAGTATACGGCGAAGGAGATGCCGAAGTTCAATTCGATCTCGATTTCCGGCTACCACATGCAGGAAGCCGGCGCGACGCTGGTGCAGGAGCTTGCCTTCACGCTCGCCGACGGGCGCGAATATGTGCGGGCTGCCCTTGCCAAGGGGCTGAACGTCGACGAGTTCGCCGGGAGGCTTTCGTTCTTCTTCGCCATCGGCATGAATTTCTTTATGGAAGCGGCGAAGCTTCGGGCGGCGCGGCTGCTCTGGACCCGGATCATGAAGGAGTTCGAGCCGAAGAAGCCGTCTTCGCTGATGCTGCGTACCCATTGCCAGACCTCGGGCGTCTCGCTGCAGGAGCAGGATCCCTATAACAACATCATCCGCACCGCTTTCGAGGCGATGTCGGCCGCCCTTGGCGGCACGCAATCGCTGCACACCAACTCCTTCGACGAGGCGATCGCACTGCCGACGGAGTTTTCAGCGCGCATCGCCCGCAACACGCAGCTGATCCTGCAGCACGAGACCGGTGTCACCAAGGTCGTCGATCCGCTTGCCGGCTCCTACTATGTCGAGAGCCTGACCAATGAAC
>NZ_JACVBE010000032.1:0-8610 GCF_014852185.1 Ensifer sp. ENS07
AACCGACATAAAGCACCGCCTTAAACGAATCAGGTGCTCCGAACAGAATCACAAGTGATTCTTTCGATTCAAGATTTCAGCGAAAGCTTTTCGTAAAAGACTCAGCTACTTATGGGTAATTGCAAGCGTCACCGGAGGGGTACGGTCAATCCCAACTCGATCAGCTCGGTCTGCAGGGCATTCATGTCACCGGGAACAAACACCGCATTCGCAGACGGCGACAACTGGCCCTTCTTCTTCAGTTCACCGCGCCAGGTGTAAATCTGTTGTCGTGTCACATCGTGTCGCTGAGCTACCTCGGTCACCGTCGCCCCGTCGATCCCAACCGACATGATAATCTCGAGATTCCGGTCGTCGCACCACCGGCGCCGCCGTTCCTGCCCAAGAATTTCCACACGCATCGCAAACCTCGCCTAGGACACGTCCTTAACGACGTCGTTAAACACGTATCTTAGGCCATCACGACGATAGCCGGCAGGCGGTGACAATCGGGCGGTTACGCGTTGCACGGGTAACCCCCCGTTTTGCGCTTCAACCGCTTGCGTGGCTTGATCCTGAGGTTCAGTTCCAGCTCGCGATAGATGCGGTATACCCGCTTATGGTTCCAGCGATGCCCCGGACATTGCGCAGGTAGAGAAAGCAAAGGCCGAAGCCAGCTCTTCTTCGCTCGCGTCAACCCGATCAGGAGATCCGCGATCTGCTCGTTCTCGTCGTTCAGCTTGGCGCTGTAACGATAGCAGGTTTCGCTGACACCAAAGGTGCGGCAGGCGAGTGCAATGCTCACCCCGTGCAACGCCACCGCTTTCCCGGCCATCCCTTGGCCGACAGGCAAATGCTCGCATTTGCCGAGAGGCTCCCGGCGTTGAGATGGCCGCGTCACTTTTTTTCAAGAGCCTCTTTGAGCAGCTCCGCCTGCATGCTCATCTCCGCATACATCTTCCTCAGCCGACGGTTCTCGTCTTCAAGAGCCTTCATCTGGCTGATCATCGACGCGTCCGTGCCGCCGTATTTGGCTCGCCATTTGTAAAACGACGCCGTGCTCATCCCGTGCTCCCGACATAGATCAGGCACGGAACGCCGCCCTCCGCCTGGCGCAGGATTGCAAGGATTTGCGGTTCGCCGAATCGGCTCGTCTTCATCAAAATCTCCTCGATCATAAAGCCCGAGAAAATTCTACTTTTGAAGTCCGTTATTCGGCGGGGGGATTACCCACGCACCAGCGTGTCCGCGGTCTGCATCGACGGCTACTCAACGTGGCAAAACTCCGTGCGTCAACGGAAGAGTTGACGAACGTGGGACCGGCTGCGCGGGCAATCTTGGAGAGCACTGCGCCCAATTGAAGGCAGGCAACAATGAAGCGCAAACGGATAATGGTCTTTCTACTGAAGCCGTGAGCGCCGTCGGTTGTCTACCGCAGGTTTCTACGGCTTAGATGAGCCTCCCAATCGAGTGAGGTCTTTACGATGAACGATAGGTCGTCGTACTCTGGTGTCCATTCCAATTGTTCGAATGCGACCGCAGGATTGGCTATCACTGACACCGCATCACCCTTCCGCCGATCGACGATGCGCACCGGAAAATCGTTACCAGACACCTTCTTCACAGATGCAATGACATCGAAGACGGAAAAGCCTCGGCCATACCCACAGTTGGCGACAATCGAACCGCCACCTAATCTCATCCGCATGAGAGCCTTCAAGTGAGCATTAGCAAGATCGTTGACGTGAATGAAGTCGCGTACACATGTGCCATCGACTGTAGGGTAATCTGCGCCATAGACATCAACGCCGTCTCGCTTGCCGAGGGCGGCCTCACAAGCCACCTTTATTAGATGCGTCGCCCCTGCGGTGGACTGTCCGGAACGTCCGTTTATGTCCGCCCCCGCTACGTTGAAATACCGTAAAATAGTGAAAGTGAAATCATGGGCCATTGCCGTGTCGCGTAACATGATTTCAGTCATCAGTTTGGAGGAGCCATAAGGTGACTCCGGCCGCAAAGGAGCCATCTCCCCAACGGGCGCGGAGTCCGAAGGAGTTCCATATACTGCTGCAGTCGATGAGAATACGAAGTACTTGACGCCGGCATTGACAGCAGCTTCAATTAGCGTCCTCGATTTTGCTGTGTTATTTTCATAATAATACAACGGTTTTGCAACGGACTCGGGAACAACAACTGAGCCCGCAAAATGGATTACAGAGTCAATATCGTGAGAGGCAAAAATAGTGCTGAGCAGTTCAAGATCTGCTATGTCCCCTTTATAAAAAGGCGCCTCAGGCGGTAAGGCCCATTCAAATCCAGTAGAGAGGCGATCAATTACCACGACATCTTCTTTTGCATCAATTAAAGACCAAAGCATGTGACTCCCAATGTAGCCAGCTCCACCCGTTACTAGTACTGCCATATTCTCTTTTCCTATTGTCAACTTGTCCAAAAAATTTGAGTGACCCTGACAGCAACGACAAAAACCTCTGTAGAAGTAGCAACAAAAAGCCTCAGCACCGCTTCAAGCACCCGCCTGCCATTGAGATCGGTAGCGTATATTGTACCAGCTCATAACCCCGATGCCCCAAGCAAAGAGAAGCCCAATGGCCACCAGGAATGCGTCGAGTGTTCGAGCCGGGTACTGCGCCTGCTCGGAGAGTGTCGGCGCGATAAAGAGGGCGAGATAGCGTTGGCGATTGTTTGCGTCGATGCGAGCCTTTTCAAGCGACGTCAGTGCAGCCGTGAAGGCACGCTCGGCAAATTCACGTTCGGTCTCAAGTTCCTCAAACTCGGCGATGCGTCCTGCGACGTCTGCCGCACCCTCATCGTTTGCAGCCGTTTTCCTTCCGCCTGTGCCAAGCCGCTGACGCTCGACGGCGAGTTGCTGTTCCACGCTTTTGATGCGCGCCTTCAGAACGTGGACTCGTGGGGTACCTTCGCTTACCTGACCTTTAACGGTCCCTAGGTCTGTGTTGAGCTGCGTCAGTTGCTGCTCTAGCGAGGCGATGAGCTGGATAGCTAGCTTCGCCCCTTCCTCCGGGCTAATTTCTTGCGCTTTGTCGCGGTAATCGCGTAGCACCGCCCGCGCCCTTGAAAGCCGCGCTTCCCCCCCCTGAACCTCGTTTCGTGCTGCCCTCAGCACATCGTTGCGTACTGACAGCGAGAGGCTATTTACAAGACTGCCCCTTTGGCCGACGATAAACTCCCCAAGAGCCTGTGCTTGTTGCGGGGAGAATGCTTTCACCGTCACTTGCATGATACCGGTGGCTTGGTCGAAGTTGACCCGCACCATGTTGCGCCAGTAAGCGAGCTTATCCTCGATCGGCAATTTTGAGCCGATGCCAAAAAAATAGTCGAGGCCGCGCGTCGCGTAGACAGACTCCAACATGAATTTGCAGTCAGCCGCAACCACTATTCGTTCACTCTGGATATAGTCCATTATTATGTAGCTATCAGAAACTGTGCTACCATCGGTAGCCTGAGTGAACATACCAAGAAAATCACTCGATACGCGTCTTCCTACGTTGCGCACCGCGAAGGACGTCGCGCTATAATACTGGTCGGCAGCGACGAACGTCATGTATAGCGACGCAAGTGTCGTCGGAGTAACCACAAGGGCGGGGAAAGAAACGCCGATTACAGCGTGTCGCCAGCACAGTTTTTTCAACCGTCCGGTTCTCCACCCCGTCTCCTCAGCAGGCTCGACCGCGGTCTCAGGCAGCGGAATGAAGAGCAGGCGCCTTTGTTTGGGAAGCTCGTCGAGAACTGCCATGCCCTTCGTCTTGGCTGCTGATGTGAAGCCAGGCTCGTTGGTTCTGGCTAACGCATGTGGGTGACTAAGCTTGCTGACTGCCGTGTCTTTGCTTGCCACCTTCTATTCTTCCTTCATATTCCGGTCGTGCGCCCGGATGGCGTCTTCTATATCTTCATAATAGGTTAGTCTGCCTTTTTCCAGTACAACGCCACTATCGCAAAAGTCGCGAATTGTAGTCGTACTGTGTGAGACCATAATCACGTCGGCCTCCTGTAACTTTGTTTCGAAGAGAGCCTGGCATTTCTTCTTAAAGTTTGCGTCGCCAACAGCCGTGATTTCGTCGACAAGATAGTAGTCAAAGTTCACGCCCATGCTCAAGCCGAAGGCCAGCCTCGCCTTCATGCCAGACGAGTAGGTGCCAACAGGCGCTCTGAAAAAGGGGCCGAGCTCAGCGAAATCCTCGACAAAGGCGATTAGCTGCTCCGTGTTAATACCATAAATGCGCGCGACAAATCGCACATTCTGTTGGCCAGTCATCGAACTTTGAAAGCTGCCCTGAAAGCCGAGCGGCCACGATATCTTACCCCGACGAACGATTCGCCCTTTATCCAATCTGATCGCCCCCGCAATGAGACGGAGTAACGTCGATTTTCCGGCGCCGTTGCGCCCGAGCAGTCCAACACTTTTGCCGCGATTAAGGGTTAGCGATGCGTTTTCGATGATCGGCTTTTTGATGCCTTTTGCGCGGGCATATTTCGTCGCCTGCTCGAACCTGATCATTCGCTTCTCAACGTTCTTCTAGAAAGGGTGAATACCAGCATTCCAACAAACATTGTCAGAAATGCGATCCGGTAAACATAGTCCATATCGAGGCCGGCCGCGCGGTATTGCGGATAAAAACCCTGCCGAAAGTTCATTATGATGTGGACTAGTGGATTGATAAGAACAATTTCGCGGTACGGTGCGGGAATCGAGTCGGGCAGGAAGAATACACCCGAAATAAGAAAAAGCGGGCGATTGAGAATGTTGAAGACTTGCTCGTACAATGGGTATTTAATGAAGAGAACAACGTTAATCATAGCCACCCCTAGACCAAAGGTGCAGGCCATAGACACTGCCTCAACTATGGCGGGCCAATGTAGATCAACCTCTGCCCGCGAAGTCGCGACGATGCAACCCAGAACGACAAGAGCAACCAATGATGTCGTGCAGGCCTGTAGTACGAAACGAGCGACGATCGCATCGATGGGCGCAACGTTCGGATAGCTGAGAAGCGCTTTGTTGGCGCGAATGGCACTGTTAAGATAGCCCGTTACCGCATGGTAGAATTGAAATGCAATATAGCCCGTGGCGAAGAAGAGGGCGAAGCTCGAGCCCAACGCAGGCATACGAGCAATGGCACGGAAGATTAGTGTCATTAGCAGTATATGTGCTACGGGATCGAGTAATGCCCATACGTAGCCGCCAGGTTTCGAACCAAACCGTGTCGACATCTCGCGCACAACAAGTGCTGCGACGACGCGGAAATGGGCGGAGAAATAGTTCATGACAATCACCCACATTTGTAAATGCGGCTAAGCTCCCGCACTTATCCAGGCCCTCGTTATCTTCTCCGCCGAATAGCACGTAACATTGTTCAAAGTCATTAGGGCTGCCATCGACAATAGGCGGTTTGGTCGCTCGCCAAGTCGAGCACCCAAGGTAGCATTTCGACCGTTCTTCTTTTTACTGCGGCGACGAATTTTGCATGGTCGACTTCGGCTTGAGATCTAGCCATAAAAGCCGAGATGCGTAGTATTTGGCCAATAGTGGCACTTTATGCCATACGAAAGGGTCATGTAGGCGCCAGCGCTGAGGTCAGTCCTTGGCGATCGCGTCGAAAGCGAGCAGCTTTTCGAGCAGCCTCGGCATGTCCTTCAGGTGCACCATGTTCGGGCCGTCCGAGGGTGCGTTGTCCGGGTCTTCGTGCGCCTCGACGAACACACCTGCGACGCCAACCGCGACGGCCGCACGCGCCAGGGTCTCGACGAATTCTCGTTGACCGCCCGAAGAGCCACCCTGCGCGCCCGGCTGCTGCACGGAGTGGGTCGCATCAAAGACGACCGGCGCGCCGAGCGAAGCCATGATCGGCAGCGAGCGCATGTCAGAGACGAGCGTGTTGTAGCCGAAGGAGGCTCCACGCTCGCAGAGCATGACATTGGGGTTGCCACTCTCAGTGAACTTCGCCAACACGTTCTTCATGTCCCAGGGCGCCAGGAACTGGCCCTTCTTGACGTTGATCGCGCGGCCGGTCTTGGCGGCTGCGACCAGAAGATCGGTCTGGCGCGACAGGAAGGCCGGGATCTGCAGAATGTCGACCGTCGGCGCGACGAGCGCGCACTGCTCTTCGGTGTGAATGTCGGTCAGAACCGGAAAGCCGAATTCCTTTTTCAGGTCGGCGAAGATTTCCATCGCCTTGTCGAGACCGATGCCGCGCTTGCCCGAAAGCGAGGTGCGGTTGGCCTTGTCGAAGGAGGACTTGTAGACGAGGCCGAGGCCGAGCTTGTTGCACAGTTCGGAAAGAGCGCCCGCCATCATGAAGGCGTGGTCACGGCTCTCCATCTGGCATGGGCCGGCGATCAGCGACAACTTCTCGGTCTGTGAGAAGGCGACCTGACGGCCGCCATCGCCGACAACAACTCTGGCATTAGTTTTCATCATAACACTCCAAAGCTGTTGCCGCAAAATCGCCTGAGCCCGTCACTGAAGAACTCGTTTCCGTCCAATAATCCACCAGTGCGCGTTTGCATAGCCGCGATTGTTTGCGTAATGGCACTTCGCTGCGCTCGCAAGCGGTGTGGTCCTATGTCCTTGCATATCAGACGGACCACAACAATCGAGGTTCACCGTAAATATAACAAACCCCGGCGACCCTGCTCTTGATGTAAACTTGAAGGCTGCGATTGATTTTAGGGGCTGAAAAAGGTAAGCGCCCTCTGAGGGCCATCAACAACTTGGGCAGCTGCTAATGAACATGATAATACGTGACGCTGTGCTGGCGTCAATCACGCGAACAATCGCTACTGCCGCTGACGGAATCAGCACATTGGCAGCATGTTTATCGAACGACTCCGCTCTCGCTTCCAGTTTGATAAATGCCGTTGAACTTGTGGCTTCGCGAACTGGGCGGGTTGTTGTCGCCGGAGTTGGTAAGAGTGGGCATATTGGTCGCAAGATCGCGGCAACGTTGGCATCGACAGGCACCTCGTCCTACTTCGTGCATCCAACAGAAGCGAGCCATGGCGATCTCGGCATGATCACGGGCCAAGACCTGCTTGTCTTACTTTCATGGTCTGGGGAGACCGTCGAACTCAGCAATATGCTATCTTACGCTAAGCGGTTTAATGTTCCAATAATTTCCATCACATCGAACATCGACAGCGTGATTGCACGCAACTCCTTGATCGCGATCACGTTGCCAAAAGTGTTGGAGGCCTGCCCTCATGGACTTGCGCCAACGGCCTCGGCGATGCTGCAGCTTATGATCGGCGATTGTCTCGCGATCGCTCTTCTCGAACGACGGGGCTTCTCAGCTCAAGACTTCAAAACATTTCATCCAGGCGGCAAGCTTGGCTCGCAATTGTTGCTTGCACACGAACTTGCCCATGCCGCTGAGGCCGTGCCCTTGTTACCGACTGGCAGCCCTATGGGTGAAGCGATCATTCAGATGTCTTCGAAGGGATTTGGGGTCGTGGGGGTTATTAGCGTCAGCGGTAACCTAGTCGGTGTAATTACTGATGGCGATCTCCGGCGGCACATGTCTGACAACTTTCTCCTTCTAACTGTGGATGCAGTTATGTCGCATCGGCCGCGGGTAATAGGGGGCGACATGCTGGCCAGTGCAGCCTTGGAAATTATGCAAGCGCAGAAAATTACCGTATTGTTCCTAGTGGACCAACAAAATCGACCGACTGGGATCCTGCACATCCACGACCTCCTGCGCGCCGGCGTTGCATAGTTGTGTCAGACTATATGTGCCGGTCTCATCGCTTCTCGCATTGTTAAGAATGAAACTCTACGGTTGCGCGCAGATCAACAGCTCAACGACGGCGGGCCGAGCATCTTTCGTGGCTTGTGCGGACCGCTGTTTCGTGTTGTGTTTTTTTAATGAGGTTTGCCGGATTTAACTGGAGTTGCCCCCAAAAGACCGGACATGCTCAGGCTTGAGATTGCGAGCTGATGAACTCGCGCGTGGATTGATATCCTAAAGCACTGTGCGGGTGAAGATTGTTGTAATGCTCGAACCAGAACGGCAGCTGCGCCATGACGGTTTCGGCATCCGGGGTGGGGTAGACCGCGACGTAATCGCGCTTGAAGGTTTTGACGAAGGCCTCGGCCATGCCGTTCTTTCAATTCCAGGACTGCAGTTCATACTGACACTCAAGCCCGCATAGAGTTCGAGGTTACGCACCCGTTCCATCCGTGGCGCGGACAGCGCTTCGTGCTGTCGACACGCAAAGAGAACTGGGGCGAAGACCGCGTCATGTTCTACGACGCCCAAGGACGGTTGCGTTCGCTTCCGGCCTCGTGGACCGATGTCAATGAGGCCGACTTGTTCAGTCAGGTTGCTGCAGGTCGGTCCTTCTCCCGCCCAGACGATCTGTCGGCGCTGGCGTCGTTGATTGATCACATTAAGCGCCGCCAGGAAGAATGACGAAGCGTCAAGTAAATTACGCCGCATATGTAAGCCTAATTATGCCGAGACGCAATGTCATTGATCGTCCAAGCAATAGGTAAGGCTCGATGTTACATGGGTTTCTGCGGTATTTGAGATATAATTTGATTGACGTGTGAGCAAAGTGCGGCATAATTTGCATTACACAGGGAGGCTCCCA
>NZ_JACVBE010000033.1:0-6828 GCF_014852185.1 Ensifer sp. ENS07
CGGTTGTGGCACTGATCAACGAACTGCTGGAGACCGACAACGACCAGCAGATTGCCAGTCGTCTCAACGCACTCGGGCATCGTAACTGGCGCGGTGAGGCTTTTACCTTGAAGAAAGTTATGCTCGTGCGTCGTGCCTATGGGCTGAAGACCCGGTTCGAACGGTTGCGCGAGAGCGGCATGCTAACTGGCGAGGAAGTGGCTCGTCGATTTGGCGTAAGCGCCACAACCGTACACCAACTCGGACGCGATGGTGTTCTCAAGCGCCATCGCTACGCTACCAACCACCGCTACCTGTATGAGCCACCGGGCAACGTCCGACTCGCAAAAGGCGTCGGCGGCCGATATGGTAGCCGCCAACCCCGGTTAATTGACGCTCAACAAATCCAACAAGGTGCATCGTGATGTCTGCTCCTTGTCCTTCGGGCGTCGCGGTCGGGCCGGCAGAACGCCGACACCATAGTGGGACGCCATCATGCCGTAACTGCGGTTGATCTCGGGATCGTAGAAGCTGGCGCGGCTGACGCCGGACTTCAGATTGTCGGGCACGACCAGGCGGGGCACACCGCCGAAGAAGGCGAACATGCGCACATGTGAGCCGACCCAGTCCGGTAAGGTCTGGGTCCAGGTCACCTCGGCGAAGGTGTAGCTCGATGCGCCGAGCACGCCAAGGAACAGCTCCGCCTCGCGGACTTCGCCAGTCTTGCGATCGACGATCGGCACCCTCTTACCGGAATAGTCGACGAAGACCTTGTCGCCGGCCGCATGCTCCTGGCGCATCGTCGGCGAAAGGCGCTGCTCGAACCCGCGGAACAGCTCGCAGAAACGGCTATAGCCATAACCATCGGGATGGACGCTGCGATATTCCTCCCACAGGATCAGCAGTGTCACGCCGGGCTTCTTCAATTCGATAGAGAGCTGTGCCCAGTTCGGCTCGTGACGTCGCCGTTGGCCCTGCTTGACGCCGGCGCGGGCGAAAAGCCGAGACTCAAGAGCATCGTCTGTCAGCTCTCCCGGCAATGGCCAGCTCAACCCTGCCATCGCAGCCCGCTTCAGGTTATCCTGGACGGTGCTGCGGGCAACGCCGAGGATCACCGCAATCTCTCGGCTGCTTGTCCCGCTTCCGGCAAGCCGGAGCATCTGTCGTAATTGTCGCATGGTCAGCCTTCTCTTCGCTGGCATCAAACTCTCCTCGTGTACCGGGAGGCTTGATGCCAAAGTTGCTGACCCAAGGGGAATCTTCAGAGCCGGAAACCGGCCGGTCTTTGATTGGAATCGTGGCCGGCTTCAAATCGGAACGATGGCCGGATTTTGATCGGAATGGTGGCCGGCTTCAGATCGGAATCCGCACTAACGACATCGTCGCCGGGACGATGCGCAGTTGCGGGAGCGTCTTCGCACGCTTGCTGGCGAACGGCGTCGATTTGGATATCGCAGGCTGCATGTCTTGCTGCGGCGGGAGGGCTACGTGCTCAATCGCAAAAAGACACAGCGCCTCTATCGCGAGGAGGGCCTTTCCGTGTGCAAGCGCAAGGGACGCAAGAAGGCAACGGGCACGCGTGCCCCGCTACTGACGATCGCCCGGCCGAATGCCCGCTGGTCGGTCGATTTCGTCATGACCAATTTGCGCATGGCCGCCGGTTCCGCGTCTTCAACGTGATCGACGACGTGACCAAGGAATGCCTGGCCGCGATCGTCGACACGTCGATTTCGGGTCGCAGGGTAGCCCGAGAACTGAGCCTGGTCATCGCCCGGCGCGGCAAGCCCGAACTGATCGTCAGCGATCATGCCACGGAGTTCACCTCGAACGCCATGCTAGCCTGGAGCGAAGAGAAAGGCGTCGCCTGGCACTTCATCGCTCTCGGCAAGCTCATGCAAAACGGCATCTGTGAAGCCTTTAATTCAAAGATGAGGGACGAGCTCCTGAACGAGACACTGTTTTTCGGCCTCGATCACGCACGGTCAGCCGTGTCCCGATGGGTTGCCGACTATAATGCGGCCTGTCCACACTCAGCCCTCGGCTATCAAACACCGGCAGCCTATGCCGCTCACCTCACCGCAATGGGCAAACGCTCCGCACAACGGAAACGCTGCGCGTCCCGCCCATTGCTTCACCCGCGCAAACGCGCAGAACTGACAACCGCACTCCAGCCGCAAACGGATGAGTGTCTGGGGTCACAGCAAAGCCTACAAACTATCGGCGGACCGGAATCGCTCTCAGGGTGACTCTCGCGGCAAGGATGTCGACAGCGCCGCGGCGATAGACCGAAACTCGCTCACCATGCGAGACGTTGGAGCGCCTCGTCGCAAACAAAAAATCGCGGCGTCCCTAAAATCTTTCCTCTCGGATCTCCTTTGTCGACAGCCCAAATAAGACCAATCCAGCTATCAGGTAAGCTGCGCCAAACTCCCCAGCGTATCCGATGTCAAGTCCGGTCGCTCTATATTCCGGATAGACCCCTGTGCGAAACCACATGATTACATGCGCTATTGGGTTATAAAGCATGTAATCCATGATCGGCTTTGGCATTGAATCCGGTAGGAAGAAAACTCCGGAAAGCATAAAAAGAGGTCGCATCATCAAGTTGAATATCTGTTCATACAATGGCCACCTCGCAAACATCGATATATTTGCGAGCCCGACCCCGAAGCCGAGCAACGAACCAAGGGAGGCAGCGCATACAATCGTGCCGTAGTCCACAGAGACTGAGAGGTGGTTCTCCAACGTCACGGCCTCAAAAACAAGGAAGGCGATCAGAAAGGACGTCATAAACTGCACGAAATAACGTGCAACGACCGCATCGAAAGGACTGACGATCGGGTAGGATAAGAGCGGCTTGTTCGCCTTAATTGTCCCGGCAACAAACGACTGCATGCTCGTATAGAACATATACGGCAAGTATCCTGTCGCGAAGAATAACGGAAAGCTCGCTCCAAGGGCAGGCACCCTCGAGACGGCTTGAAAAATTACCGTCATGATCAGAACATGAGCGACTGGATCAACAAAAGCCCAGAGATAGCCGCCAGGTCGCTTTCCGTACCGAGTGGAAATCTCTCGGATCATGAGCGACAACATTACGCGAATATGCAGTTTCAAGAGCTCCACTGATGGGTTGTCCTTTTTGAACCGCGCAAAAAAACGTTTCTCTCTAACATCGTAGCAACCATTAGGCCAGTCTATTTGTCTAGAGAGCGTCGAAGCAGGTGGTACGCGGTAAGTAAGGTTCTGCTGATGTTTAACCTGGCCAGCTTACGGTGTGACCTTAGAATCACACTCGCGGCGGATCGGTGGAAAGTTCTGGCGAGCGTGGCCTGGGCTTGGTGACCGCGTCCCGAAAGAGACCAGGCGAGCCGCGGCTGATTTCGGATTAGCGGCACATCGATGGAATGCACCCTTCGAGCTTCATCCCAGATCGATCGAGCGGGTTCTAAAAAAAGCGGCAGGTAAACATTGCCGCGACGGCGGCATGCCCGATCCAACCGTCAACCATCGCGTCCCCGTGCGAGGTATTGCGCAAGGCTGCTCTCGGCGCAGCGTTGCCGCTTATGGCCCGTATGCCTTGTGCGTGTGAAGCGTGTTGTACAACACGACGGAAGAACACCCACGGGACGGAGGTTCGCGAGCTTTTGTATCGGTGGCATCCCTGGTTCGGGCGACTCGTTCACGTCCATGAGGCGGTGTCCAAAGGGACGCATATTTTCCGCTGCAGCGTTTCTGGTTCTTCTTCTGATCGACTTCTCGAGGTCCCGTCGTGGATGTTCGACAGATCAGTGAGTGGTTGTTGGCGCCGCCTGCCAGTTCCGCACGTCGACCTCGCAAGCTGCATAATTTGACAAGATTGCTGACGGACGCTGATGCCTCATCGCAATCTTCGGTAATGGGCGCAGCATTGGTCTCTCACGAAACGAGTCGGAGAGATGTTCATGCCTCGCCAGCCCATGACATGCCAGTTCGATCTGTTCTCGGCCCCGCAGCGGGGGAAGACGGCAGGGACGCCGCAATGGCCGGAGTTGCCGCAGGAGACCCGCCAAGCGTTGACGATGCTCATCGTGCGGCTGTTCGTCGATCACGCAAAGTGCGGACATGCCACCCAACAGAAGGAGGCCGGTCATGATGCATGAGATATTCCATTGAAAATATTGAATGAATCTGATCGAATGGCTTCACGACTCCGAAGCCTGTGGATCTCCCTGCGGACCTTGCGAGCGCCTATCTGGCGCTGCTTTGAACGTGATGTCGTTGTTGCCGAGCGCGATGCCGTCGTCGCCGAGCAGGACATTGCGGTGGCGCAAGCCGCCAACGCCCAGGCGATGCTGTCCGACAGCGAGGCGTTGATCGCCAAACTGGAGCTGGCGATCGAAAAGCTGAGGCGGGAGCTTCGCAGCCGGCGATCCGAGCGCACGGCGCGCCTGATCGACCAGATGGAATTGCAGCTCGAAGAGCTGGTGATGGCCGCGACAGAGGACGAGGTTGCAGCCCAGGCGGCTGCCGCCAAGACCGCGAGCGTGCGTTCGTTCACACGCAAGCGGCCGGTCCGAAAGCCGTGGCCGGAGGATATCGAGCGCGAGCGCGTGGTGATCGATCCGCCAGCCACCTGTGCCTGCTGCGGCGGGTCGCGCCTGTCGAAGTTGGGCGAGGACGTCACCGAGACGCTCGAGGAGGTTCAGCGCCGGTTCAAGGTGATCGAAACCGTATGCGAGAAATTTAGCTGCCGCGACTGCGAGGCGATCAGCCAGGCGCCGGCGCCGTTCCTTGCCACGCCGCGCGGCTTCATCGGTCCTCATCTGCGGGCGACGATCCTGTTCGATAAGTTTGGAATGCATAGCCTGCTCAACCGCCAGAGCACCCGGTTCAAATGCGAGGGCATCGAGCTTTCGACCTCGATGTTGGCCGACCAGGTCGGGACCTTGCTGGTTGGGCACAGCCCGTTACATGGGGTAATCGCGGGAGCGCGCCGCCCCGGGGCGCCAGATTGGTCATGGTACTGAATAGCAAGGTGGTTGCTCCCCGATAAGATGGCAATACGGGCTCACGACTGGATGCCGGCCCCAAACTGCCGATTCCGATGAAGCCGCCCCTTC
This sequence comes from Ensifer sp. ENS07, assembly GCF_014852185.1. Lineage (NCBI taxonomy): Bacteria > Pseudomonadati > Pseudomonadota > Alphaproteobacteria > Hyphomicrobiales > Rhizobiaceae > Ensifer > Ensifer sp. ENS07. The sequence continues at coordinate 5,082 of NZ_JACVBE010000033.1, forward strand.
GTTCCGAGATGATTGCGCTCCCAGTTTCCGGGATGATCTCGCCCCCTGTCTAGGGAGGTCTGCGGGCAATGATTGTTGTCAGTTCAATTAGGCTAGGTGTCAAGCTTTGCGGGGTAGGTTTCGGCGCAGACTATCGCCGCTCAATTCGATGCGGTGGGCATTGTGGACCAACCTGTCGAGTATGGCATCGGCATAGGTTGGGTCGCCGATGACACCGTGCCAGGCGGATACGTGGTAATGATCGTCGACCGACGGCCGTAGCGATCTTCGAGGATTTCCAGCAAATCGTGACGGGCCTGTTCATTGAGCGGTTCGAGCCCCCAATCATCCAGTATCAGGAGCTGAACGTGGCCCAAGGTCCGTTGCAGCCGGGCATACCGGCCGTCACCACGCGCGAGCGCAAGCTGGCCAAACAGCCTTGGGACACGCTGATAGAGAACTGAGCGATCGTCTCGGCAAGCCTTGTGACCGAGAGCGCAAGCCAACCAACTCTTTCCGACACCCGAGGGTCCGCAAATGGCCAGATTGTCATGCGCGTTGATCCAGTCGCCACCGAGCAGTTTCATGAAGAGAGCACGGTCGAGGCTGCGTTCGGCGCGATAATCGACATCTTCCGGGGTCGCCTGGTGGCGAAGCTTGGCAAACCTGAGACGTGCCGCAAGCTTGCGATCGTAACGGGAGCTCCATTCGCGTTCGAGCAGCAGTCCGAGCCATTCGGCGTGCGAGAGATGTTCGGCTTCGCCGTTGGCAACGAGTTCGCCAAAGGCCTTTGCCATGCCGGACAGGCCCATGGCATTCAATTTATCTAGTGTTGGATGAGCAAGCATCTTTCGTTCTCCTTAGTGGTAATAGCGGGGGCCGCGGATGTTGGCGTGATGGATCGGTTCATGCGACGCCGCTCCATTTGAGGCAGCCGTTCGGTCAAGGTGATTGTCGAGGATGGAGCGCACCGAGCCATAGGTCCGGGCCCCGATCTCCAGCGCCCGCCCGCAAGCGGCATTGACCCTGTCGCGGCCAAAGCTCTTGCTGAGGCGGATGATCCCGAGGCAAGCTCGAAAGCCCTGCTCGGGATGTGGCCTGTCGGCAAGGATGCGCTCGCACAACAGCGCGACATCCGGTCCCATGGCGGAGGCTTCGCGTTGAATGCGTTCGATCGTCCAGTCGGCAAAACGGCGATGCGCCGAGGGCATATGATCGGGGATCGTCGTGTGCTTCCCGTTGCCGCTGGAGCGGCGATGGGTGGCAATACGCTCGCCCTTGTGGAAGATCTCGATCGTATTGGCGGTAATACGAGCCTCAACCTGCTCGCGGGCGAAGCGATAGGGAACGGAATAATAGTGCCGCTCGATCTCGACGTGATAATCGAGCCCGGCACGCCGGATACGCCATTCGGCAAAGACATAGCGTTCGACAGGCAGTGGTCGCAAAACCGGACGATCAAGCTCTTCGAACAGTTGACGGCGCGTGACGCCAACGCGGCGCAGGACTCGTTTGTCATTGAGATCATGAAGCAATTCGCCGATCGCCGCATTGACCTCGGCCAAGCTATAGAAGATGCGATGGCGCAGCCGGCCCAATAGCCAGCGTTCGACGATACGAACCGCAGCTTCCACTTTCGCTTTCTTTCAATTCCAGGACTGCAGTTCATACTGACACTCAAGCCCGCATAGAGTTCGAGGTTACGCACCCGTTCCATCCGTGGCGCGGACAGCGCTTCGTGCTGTCGACACGCAAAGAGAACTGGGGC
>NZ_JACVBE010000034.1:0-5734 GCF_014852185.1 Ensifer sp. ENS07
AACCGACATAAAGCACCGCCTTAAACGAATCAGGTGCTCCGAACAGAATCACAAGTGATTCTTTCGATTCAAGATTTCAGCGAAAGCTTTTCGTAAAAGACTCAGCTACTTATGGGTAATTGCAAGCTTCACCGGATGCTTACGTTGCTTCGGCGGCATGGAGCCAAATGTCATGCTTGATTTGGTGATCGCATCGCTTTTCGATGCAGGAGACCCAGCTTCGTCCTTACAGCCTCGCCTCGCAAAGATGCCATCCGGTTGATCCGAACTTTAGATCGTCTTCTGACCGGTTCTTTTTCTCTCCGAATGGGGGTAGCGACTTGATATGAGCTGGAGGCTGAGAGTATGCGCGCAATCTTGGATGAACTGGATAAGCGGCGGGCGGAAGCTGGCCAGGGTGGCGGGGAAAAGCGGATTCGCGCGCAGCACGGCAAATGCAAGCTGACGGCGCGTGAACGCATCGAGGTGCTGCTCGATGAAGGCTCCTTCGAAGAATACGACATGTATGTCACGCACCGTTGCTTCGACTTCGGCATGGAAGGCCAGAAGGTCGCCGGCGACGGCGTCGTCACCGGCTGGGGCACGATCAACGGCCGCCAAGTCTATGTCTTCTCGCAGGACTTTACGGTGCTCGGCGGTTCGCTCTCGGAAACGCATGCGCAGAAGATCTGCAAGATCATGGATATGGCGGTTCGCAACGGCGCGCCGGTCATCGGCCTCAACGACTCGGGCGGCGCCCGCATCCAGGAAGGCGTGGCCTCGCTTGCCGGTTACGCCGAGGTCTTCCGCCGCAATGCCGAAGCCTCCGGCGTCATTCCGCAGATCTCGGTCATCATGGGTCCCTGCGCCGGCGGCGCGGTCTATTCGCCTGCCATGACCGACTTCATCTTCATGGTGCGTGACTCGTCCTACATGTTCGTGACCGGGCCCGACGTCGTAAAGACCGTGACCAACGAGATCGTCACGGCCGAAGAACTCGGCGGTGCGGGCACGCACACGAAAAAGTCCTCCGTCGCTGACGCGGCCTATGAGAACGACATCGAAACGCTTGAGCATGTGCGCCTGCTTTTCGATTTCCTGCCGCTCAACAACCGCGAAAAGCCGCCGGTCCGTCCCTTCCACGACGACCCGTCGCGGCTCGAAATGCGCCTTGACAGCCTGATCCCAGACAGCGCCGCCAAACCCTACGACATGAAGGAACTGATCCTGGCGCTTGCGGATGAAGGCGACTTCTTCGAATTGCAGCAGAACTTCGCCAGGAACATCATCACCGGCTTCATCCGCATGGAAGGCCAGACGGTCGGCGTCGTCGCCAATCAGCCGATGGTGCTTGCCGGCTGCCTCGACATCGACAGTTCGCGCAAGGCCGCCCGGTTCGTGCGCTTCTGCGATGCTTTCTCGATCCCGATCCTGACGCTAGTCGACGTACCCGGCTTCCTGCCCGGCACCGCGCAGGAATATGGCGGCGTCATCAAGCATGGCGCCAAGCTGCTCTTTGCCTATAGCCAGGCGACCGTGCCGATGGTGACGCTGATTACCCGCAAAGCCTATGGCGGCGCCTATGACGTCATGGCCTCGAAACATATCGGCGCCGACGTCAATTATGCCTGGCCGACCGCCGAGATCGCCGTCATGGGTGCCAAGGGCGCCACCGAAATCCTCTACCGCTCGGAACTCGGCGACGTCGAGAAGATCGCCGCGCGCACGAAGGAGTACGAGGAGCGCTTCGCCAACCCGTTCGTGGCGGCAGAGCGTGGCTTCATCGACGAGGTGATCATGCCACATTCGTCGCGCCGACGCATCGCGCGTGCTTTTGCGTCTCTGCGCAACAAGCAGGTCGATGTTCGCTGGCGCAAGCACGACACGATCCCGCTATGAACTCTTTGTCCACAGCGATCCAACTGCGCCCCGCCGTTGCAACTGACGAGGCATTCGTGCTGCAGCTCGAGCACATGTCTCTTCGTCGGATCACAGAACGCCTTTACGGACGTTATGCGCCTCGGCCTGGGATGGGGGACCAATTTCCTTCAAACTGCAGGATCGTGGAGAAGGGGGACCTGGCCGTAGGTTGCGTGACCGTCTCGCAATCCGACGGCTGTGTCCATATTGAGCAACTCTACATCGCGCCAACGTACCGTAACCGGGGTTTCGGCCGTGCTGTCATCGAGGAAGTACTTTCGAGCGCCAGATTACAAGGTCAAAATGTGCGAGCGCAGGTCCTTGCTGACCCCGACATCCTTCGGTTTTTTGAAGCTTTGGGGTTCGTTGCGACATCGCGAACAACAAGAACAATAGCCTTGGCGTGGTCAGCCGAGCCAAACCAGCTCAACTGTGGTGGAACATGCAATGATTAAGAAAATCCTCATCGCCAACCGTGGTGAAATCGCCTGCCGCGTCATCAAGACCGCGAAAAAGCTGGGCATCGCGACTGTCGCAGTTTATTCCGACGCGGACCGCGACGCGATGCATGTGCGCATGGCGGATGAGGCGGTGCATATCGGCCCCTCGCCGTCGGCCCAGTCCTATATCGTCATCGACAAGATCATCGAGGCGATCCGCAAGACCGGCGCCGATGCGGTCCATCCGGGCTATGGTTTCCTCTCGGAAAACGCCGCCTTTGCCGAAGCGCTGGAGAAGGAAGGCGTGGCCTTCATCGGCCCGCCGGTCGGCGCCATCCAGGCGATGGGCGACAAGATCACCTCCAAGAAGCTCGCGGCCGAGGCCGGCGTCTCGACGGTTCCGGGCCATATGGGCCTGATCGAGGATGCAGACGAAGCGGTCCGGATCGCCGCGTCGATCGGCTATCCCGTGATGATCAAGGCGTCTGCCGGCGGCGGCGGCAAGGGCATGCGCATTGCATGGAACGACCAAGAGGCGCGCGAAGGCTTCCAGTCCTCAAAGAACGAGGCGAAGAACGCCTTCGGCGATGACCGCATCTTCATCGAAAAATTCGTGACCGAGCCGCGCCACATCGAGATCCAGGTGCTTGGCGACAAGCACGGCAACACGCTCTATCTCGGCGAGCGCGAATGCTCGATCCAGCGCCGCAACCAGAAGGTCATCGAGGAGGCGCCCTCGCCTTTCCTCGACCCCGAGACCCGCAAGGCCATGGGCGAACAGGCGGTCGCACTTGCCAAGGCCGTCGGCTACCACTCGGCCGGCACCGTCGAATTCATCGTCGATGCCAAGCGCAACTTCTATTTCCTCGAGATGAACACCCGCCTGCAGGTGGAGCATCCGGTGACCGAGCTCATTACCGGGCTCGACCTCGTGGAGCAGATGATCCGAGTTGCTAGCGGCGAAAAGCTCGCCTTCGGCCAGGACGATGTGAAGCTCAATGGCTGGGCGATTGAAAGCCGGCTTTATGCGGAAGATCCCTATCGCAACTTCCTGCCGTCGATCGGCCGGCTGACACGCTATCGGCCGCCGGTCGAGGGCAAACGCGACGATGGCACGGTGACGCGCAACGACACCGGCGTCTTCGAGGGCGGCGAGATTTCGATGTATTACGATCCGATGATCGCAAAGCTCTGCACCTGGGCACCGGACCGCCGGACGGCGGTCGAGGCTATGGCCGAGGCGCTCGATCAGTTCGAAGTGGAAGGCATCGGCCATAACCTGCCGTTCCTTTCGGCTGTCATGCAACAGCAGCGCTTCCGCAACGGCCGGCTGACGACCGCCTATATCGCCGAGGAATTCGTCGACGGTTTTCACGGCGTTGCGGCCGATGAGCGGTCGCTTCGCAAGCTCGCCGCCGTCGCGGTCTCGGTCAATCAGATCCTACAGGAACGGGCCAGCCAGATTTCCGGCACGATCGGCAATCATCGCCGCATCATCGGCCATGATTGGGTGGTCGGTCTCGGCGATCACGATATTGCGGTGACTGCCGGTTCGTCCGCTGACGGCTCCTATGTGAGCTTCGCCGATGGCTCGACAGTCACCATCGCCGGCGACTGGACGCCCGGTCGTACGCTTGCCACGTTCAACATCGACAATGAGCCCTTGAGCGTCAAAGTCGATCTGGTCGGCACCGCCCTCCGGCTTCGCTGGCGCGGCATTGATGTCGTTGCCCATGTCAGAAGCCCGCGGGTTGCGGAACTGGCACGGCTGATGCCGGAGAAGCTGCCGCCGGACACGTCGCGCATGCTGCTTTGCCCGATGCCCGGGGTGATCACCTCGGTCACGGTAAAAGCCGGCGACACGGTCGAAGCAGGACAGGCGCTCGCGGTCGTCGAGGCGATGAAGATGGAGAACATCCTGCGCGCCGAGAAACGGGCCGTGGTGAAGCGCGTGGCGGTCGCCGCCGGCGCCAGCCTCGCTGTCGACGAGCTGATCATGGAATTCGAGTGATGAACCTTCACAACCGTGGCCCTCATTCCTGTGCTTGTCACAGGAATCCAGCAGCGTCGCGTCTGCGACGCGAAGAATTCACCCTTTCACGCGAACGACTTCGCGTGGCTGGATCCCTGTGACAAGCACAGGGATGAGGCGAGGAAGGCGCCCTTTTTGGGCAAGGAGCTAGCGATGAGCCAAAAGACCGTGAAAGACTGGGAAACCCTCGCCGAGCGTGAACTCAAAGCAGCGCCGGAAAGCCTTATCTGGCACACGCCCGAGGGCATCGCGGTGAAGCCGCTTTATACGTCCGGCGATCTCGACGGTGTTGATCACCTCGCCTCGCTGCCGGGCTTCGAACCTTTCGTGCGTGGCCCGCGCGCCACCATGTATGCGGGCCGTCCCTGGACGATCCGGCAATATGCCGGCTTCTCGACGGCGGAAGCGTCGAACGCCTTCTACCGGAAAAACCTGGCTGCGGGCCAGAAAGGCCTCTCGGTCGCCTTCGATCTTGCGACCCATCGCGGCTATGACAGCGACCACCCGCGCGTCGAGGGCGACGTCGGCAAGGCGGGTGTGGCGATCGACTCGGTCGAGGACATGAAGATCCTGTTCGACGGCATCCCGCTCGACGAGATGTCGGTGTCGATGACCATGAACGGCGCCGTCATCCCGATCCTCGCCTCCTTCATCGTCGCCGGCGAGGAACAGGGCGTTTCGCGCGACAAGCTTTCAGGCACGATCCAGAACGACATCCTCAAGGAGTTCATGGTCCGCAACACCTATATCTACCCGCCTGAGCCCTCGATGCGCATCGTCGCCGATATCATCGAGTACACAGCCAGGGAGATGCCGAAATTCAACTCGATCTCGATCTCCGGCTATCACATGCAGGAGGCCGGCGCGACGCTGGTGCAGGAGCTTGCCTTCACGCTCGCCGACGGGCGCGAATATGTACGGGCGGCGCTTGCCAAGGGGCTGAATGTCGACGAATTCGCCGGGCGGCTTTCCTTCTTCTTTGCCATCGGCATGAACTTCTTCATGGAAGCCGCGAAGCTTCGCGCTGCGCGCCTGCTCTGGACCCGGATCATGAAGGAGTTCGAGCCGAAGAAGCCGTCGTCGCTGATGCTGCGCACCCATTGCCAGACCTCGGGCGTCTCGCTGCAGGAGCAGGATCCCTACAACAACATCGTCCGCACGGCCTTCGAGGCGATGTCCGCCGCTCTCGGTGGCACCCAGTCGCTGCACACCAATTCGTTCGACGAGGCGATCGCGCTGCCGACGGAGTTTTCAGCGCGCATCGCCCGCAACACGCAGCTGATCCTGCAGCACGAGACCGGTGTCACCAAGGTCGTCGATCCGCTTGCCGGCTCCTACTATGTCGAGAGCCTGACCAATGAAC
>NZ_JACVBE010000035.1:0-5515 GCF_014852185.1 Ensifer sp. ENS07
GAGAAGGACCGACCTGCAGCAACCTGACTGAACAAGTCGGCCTCATTGACATCGGTCCACGAGGCCGGAAGCGAACGCAACCGTCCTTGGGCGTCGTAGAACATGACGCGGTCTTCGCCCCAGTTCTGTTTGCGTGTCGACAGCACGAAGCGCTGTCCGCGCCACGGATGGAACGGGTGCGTAACCTCGAACTCTATGCGGGCTTGAGTGTCAGTACGAACTGCAGTCCTGGACTTGAAAGAAAGCGAAGGTCGAGAACGGCATGCGCTTCGCCCAGAGTTGCCTTCTCGGCCGCTTGCGCAAACAGACGTTCTTCTCGCTCGCCGAGGCCAATGCCGCAATCGCCGACGTGCTGGAGCGCATCAACAATCATGTCATGCGCCGGTTGGGTGTCAGCCGCCGCCATCTCTTCGAGACGGTCGAACGCGCGGCGCTCGCAAGCTTGCCCGCCGAGGAGTACGAGTTCGCCGAATGGCGCTTTGCGCGGGTCTCGACGGATTACCATGCCGAGTTCAGGAGCTTCTTCTATTCCGTCCCGCACGCGCTCATTCGTCAGCAGGTCGATATCCGGGCGACCGCGCGAATGATCGAGATCTTCCATCGCGGCAAACGCGTCGCGGTCCATCAGCGCCGCTATGGCGGGCCGCGCTATGGAACAGACCCCGCGCACATGCCGAGCTCCCACCGCCGATACGCCGAATGGACGCCGGAGCGCTTCCGGCGCTGGGGCGCGTCCATCGGTCCGCAGACCGAAGGGCTGATCGTCGCCATTCTCGCCAGCCGGCCACATCCCGAGCAAGGCTTCAGAACATGCCTCGGCATCCTGCGCCTCTATCGCGACCTCGGCCGCGAGCGCGCCGAGGTCGTTTCGGCACGGGCCGTCGAGATCGGCGGCCTGACCTGCAAGACGATTGCCTCGCTCATCGCAACCCACAAGGCCCCCAGACATTCCACCGAACCCGCCGCCGTCATGGAACACGCCAATCTGCGTGGCCCCGGCTACTTCCATTGAGGAGACACCTGATAATGCTGACCAATCCCACCATCGACATGCTGCGCGAACTCGGCCTGACAGGCATGGCCAGCGCCTATCAGGAGCTCGAGGCGCAGCCGGAAGCCAGACACCTCGAGCATGGCGAATGGCTCGCTCTGCTGCTCGAACGCGAGGCGACCACGCGCCGCCAGAAGCGCTTCGAGGCAAGGGCTCGCGCCGCGAGGCTGCGCCATGATGCCCAGATCGAGAACATCGACTTCCGCGCCGCCCGCGGCCTCGATCGCAATCTCGTCCTGAAGCTCGCCAACTGCGACTGGATCAGGCAACACCATAGCCTCTTGCTGATCGGACCCGCCGGCGTCGGCAAGAGCTGGCTGGCCTGCGCGCTCGGACACAAGGCATGCCGCGAGGACTTCTCCGTCGCCTATCATCGCCTGCCCAGGCTGTTCGCCACCCTTGCGCTGGCGCGCGGCGACGGCCGATATCCCAAGGTCCTCAAGGCGCTCGCCAGAACCGACCTGCTCATCCTCGACGACTGGGGTCCGGAGAAGCTCAACGACGAGCAGCGACGCGATCTCCTGGAGATCGTCGAGGACCGCTACGAGAAGCGATCCACCATCGTCACCAGCCAGGTGCCCGTCGATCACTGGTATGACATGATCGGCAATCCTACGATCGCCGATGCAATCCTCGACCGCCTTGTCCACAACGCCTACCGCATCGAACTGCACGGCGAGAGCTTGCGAAAGCAGCGTCAAACACCATCCGCCGCTTGACCGCGCGACAATCACGCGCCATGCAAAACAACGACCCAGGGGAGCATCAACTGGCCGGCTTCAGATCGGAATAGTGGCCGGAATGAAATCGGAATAGGTGGCCGGCTTCGTTTCGGAATCAGCGGCCGACTTCACCGGAATACGCATCGATAGCGAACCGATGACCGATCCGCCCCGGTGATCTTGCACGCCCGCCACTCGCTCATCTCATGGACATCCATGAGGATCGCGATCGCCTCTCGCCTCGCGACGGGCGTCACCACTTTCGGGACAAAAGGTCCTTCAAAGCCGCCTGATCCAGCATCGCCTCCGCCAACAGCCGCTTCAGCCTGGCATTCTCTTCCTCCAAGACCTTCAGCCGCTTCGCATCGGATACTTCCATGCCGCCGAACTTGGCCTTCCAGGCATAGAAGGTCGCTTCCGACATGCCATGCTTGCGGCAAAGCTCCGCCGTCTTTGCCCCCTGCCTCCTGCCCGCGCAGGATCGAAATGATTTGCTCTCCCGTAAACTTCGATCGCTTCATCGTCCGGTCCTTCGAAATGGGCCGAACTCTAGCATCAGATGGAGGAGTTATCTGGGGTCACAGCAGATCGCAAATGATTGTTCGGTCGAAAGTGGGAGGCAGTTCAGGCGAACAGGATGCGGCGGGCCCTTTCCAGCTCCACCGGCGTGTCCACACCAAGCGGGACCGAATCGACGATCTCGACGTCGATGCGCATGCCGGCTTCGAGCGCGCGCAGCTGCTCCAGCGATTCGCGGCGTTCGAGCACGGAGGGCTGAAGCGAGACGAAGCGTTCCAGCGCCTGCCGTCGATAGGCATAGAGCCCGATGTGATGATAGAGCGGGCCTTCGCCATGAGGCGCGGTCGCGCGGCTAAAATAGAGCGCGCGCAGGCGCGTGTCGGAAAGCGGCGAACCGACGACCTTGACGATGTTCGGGTTGGCCTTCTCGCTCTCCTCGGTGATCGCCACCGTCAGCGTGGCGATATCGGTGGCGGCATTTTCGAGCGGGTTAAGCGCCGCGCGGATCGATGCGGGCTCGACCGTCGGCAGATCGCCCTGGACGTTGATGACGATCTCGGCTTCGCCGTTCGGATCGGCCTTCTGCAGCGCTTCGTAGATCCGGTCTGAGCCGGACTGGTGGTCGACGCGGGTCATGATCGCTTCGAAGCCGGCCTCGCGCACGACGTCGAAGACCTGCTGGTCGTCGACGGCAACGACGACGCGGCCGACGGCCGCTTCCTGCGCTCGGGTCGCGACCTGGACGATCATCGGCAGGCCGCAAATATCGGCGAGCGGCTTTCCGGGTAGGCGTGTCGAGGCCATGCGCGCCGGAATGAGCACGATGACTTTACCTGAATTTTCGCGATTCATGATCTGGCCTTCAAAAACCCCGCCGAAAGTGTCAATAAGTCTCAGTTAGGGGCCGATAATCACTGTTGCAACGCAGAGCCAAAAGACATAGGTTCCGCGCGATTTCAAGTAGCCGTTGACCTGCCACGGATAATTTCCTCCAAAATGGATTAGAGTCCTGGCGATGTGCTCGAGCGCATCATCTCCGGCAAGGGGACCGCGAACCTGATGGAGAGTCTTGTGCCGTGGGCCCGGAAGATCGAACGCGAGGGCGTTGCAGGTCAGGGGCGACGCGCGGCATGACACATGAACAGCTAGGAGACGACGACCGCACAACCGCAGCTTGTTAAAGGGGCATTCGAGGCGTCTAACAGGGCACGTCGTCCGGCATCGTCGAGCTGTCAATGAGCGGTCTTGACGGCTATGTCACGGCTCTCCTCAACGGCCGAGGTTTATCGACCCGTCGGGATCCCGGACCTGACTAGCCCGGAGGCAATCCCACCAAAGGAAACAACCGAGCATTGGGCTGTGCAGACGATTGTCGCGCATATAACCGATTGGGATCTCCGCTTTTTGTTGGGAGGAGGATACGCGCCGAGGCTTTGGCAGCCGGGTCTTCGAGGTCGTGTCGGGATTGAGGATATCATCGTGCCCATCCGCAGGCTCTGCGAGACAGAACGGAAAGCGACCGGCCAGAGGCTTTGGACGTCGCCAAGCACGCGTCAATATTCGAACCAAAGTAAGTGCTATTGCGATCCCGTCAACGCCGAAAGCAAAAGTAGTCGGCTGTTCGTCGCGCTTACGGTAAATTCGCTCCTGATCCAGCACCAGCGCTACGCTCGGGCGAAGCAATTCAAACGGGCGGCAAGGCACTGTGCAAGTGGAAGAGCTATCTCGGCCGGACCGTTCGCGACATCGAGCGTCAGATCGCCGGCGACGAACAATTTGACGCGATCTTCAAAACCTTTCAGGCAAAAGACGGTCATTGCACAGCGGCAACGTCACGGTGGCCGCAAGATCCACAGCCTGCATGCCCACGAGGTCGAGTGCATCGATACAGGCAAGGCGCACAACCGCTATGCGTTGGGAACGAAGGTGTCGGTGGCCACCACACTGAACCGTTCCACGGGTGGCCAGTTCGCCCTCCATGCAGAACAACGACCTAGGGGAGCATCAACTGGCCGGCTGGCCGGCTTCGTTTCGGAATCAGCGGCCGACTGCACCGGAATACGCAGTCGACTTCGACAATGACAGCGCCTTTATGAACGAACTGGTTGTCTGCTGGTGTCGAAACCAAGGATTGGAGGTGACCCGTTCGCGCGCGTATCTAAAGAAGGATTAAGCCTGGGTCGTGTAGAAGAACGGTGCGATCGTGCGAAAAGCTTGTCGGTTACGGGAGGTTCGTCGGTACGGAGGAGACGTCAGTACTGGCTCGCCTCTATGAGGTGGTATGTATACATGGCAACCTGTTCCAAGCTTCGTTCAAGTAGCGGGAGAAGACACGGATCGGCGCTCGTGTCATCAAACGCTGCCATCCGCCCGTGCCGCCTGTTGGGCGGGTTCTGGCCCACTCCGGTATGGCCGAGGTCGACAGGGAGCGGCTGCAGGCGACGTTGCAAAGAGCGGATCCGGGGAAGCTGTTTACCGGGATCCGCGCCGCCCAGGAGGAGCTCGGAAGGCGGGTCGATCGCCGTGGCTTGAGGCAGATCCGGCGGTTTCGGCAACCTGGGTCCTAGAGCGTCTAATCAGCGCCGATCCATCACGATTCACAAGTACTGGATGAAGCGCGCGCCGTTATCTTCTGCCGCCGCGGCAGGCGAAGACAACGGCCATCTCAGCGCACAAAACTGCGGTACATTCGTGGGTGAGGCAATAGGGGGGAGGTCAATTCTTCGATTCGCTTGACACCTACGACGGCCACACGCTCGCGACCGTCATTCCGGATAGAAAAGATGATCGGCAACGAACTCTCCCGCATTCTGGTCGATGCTGGATCGCGGCCACAATGCGCCCGAGAGTCACAAGCTGAGGGTCTTCACCAGCGGCCAGTAGCGCCGCATCACGCCCGCCATCAAACGCCCGACGCGACGAAGATTGGCGATCGAACCCTTCATCGGGCACTTCAAGAGCGACACCGGGGGTTGCACTCGTCATGGCGACGACGAGCCAGTGCTGCTTCTGATCGCGAGCAGTTTGATGATTGCGATTGTCTGTGTCCGAGCGATGGAGCTGCCCGATCACCTCGGGCGGGAGTTTCGCCATGCTCCGGGAAGTGTGTTCGCGACGAAAACCCCGCCGAAGCGGGGCTTTCGTTAGAACGAGTGCCAGCTTTAAACGATGAAATCGCTTGCCTGGAGGTTGACCGCAAGGTCGAGGTGGATTGCCATGTCAG
>NZ_JACVBE010000036.1:0-4437 GCF_014852185.1 Ensifer sp. ENS07
CGCGAACGATTTACGACTGGCGGCATTACCTTGCGGTCATCCAGCGCAAGCCCGGTGCCTTGCGCAATGGTGCGCCCTTCCTGGAATTGCCGTTGGCCTTTCGGCAATTCCAGGACCAGATGCTTCGCCGCCCTGGCGGTGACCGTGAGATGGTCGATATCCTCGCGCTTGTGCTTCATCACGACGAACAGGTCGTCGTCAGGGCTGTGGAACTGGCTCTGGATGCGGGCGTGGCGACCAAGACGCACGTGCTGAATCTTCTGCACCGGCTGATCGACGGCAAGACGACCGACGGCCCGGACATCGATACGCCACAGGCGCTGACCTTGCTGCGTGAACCCAAGGCCAATGTCGAACGCTACGACGGCTTGCGCGTCCGGATCGTAGGAGGTCGCCATGCGTCATGATCCTGCCAGCGCGGCCGTCGTCATCATGCTGCGCAGCCTGAAGATGTATGGCATGGCCCAGGCCGTCACGGACCTGATCGAGCAAGGGGCTCCGGCCTTCGACGCGGCCGTGCCGGTCCTGTCCCAGTTGCTGAAAGCCGAAATGGCCGAGCGCGAGGTTCGATCCATCGCCTATCACATGAAGGCTGCCCGCTTCCCGGCCTACAAGGACCTCTCCGGCTTCGACTTCGCCGCCAGCGAGATCAACGAAGCGACCGTGCGCCAGTTGCACCGATGCGAGTTCATGGACGGAGCGCAGAATATCGTGCTCGTCGGCGGGCCCGATCCCACGACATAATACACACCTCGCTATGTTATTGAAAAAGCTGAATCTGCTGATCTTCTGATTTTGATAACGGACCTTGTTCTCCCTTGCCGGAATGGCGCTGGATATCGAGTTGGTCGATATCTTCGTGGCGGATGATCCAGGGAGTGCCCTTGCAATACTGCTCCGCCTTCAAATCGCCGGCGCGGATCATGCGCAGCACGGTCATCGGCCGCAGCCCGAGCTTATCAGCCGTTTCCTGTAACGTATATTCGCCGCGCTCTGACCGTTCGTCCTTTCTGTAAACGGCAATGTCGTGCTGGTTGCGGAAAGTGCAGACACGGGACTGCGTCCATCCGTTCTGACGGCCCGTGGTTTTGCCGAGCCGATTGAGAAGCGAGGCGATCGCCTTGTCCGGCAATTGGCGCGCCAGGGCGCCGATCAGTTCATTGATGTCCGGCGGAGCGCCCCAGCGGTGATGGCCCGCCTTGTTCTTCCTGACTGAAAGCGCGGTATGGTCGCCGCCCTGCCAATGCACCAGCATTTTGATCTGATCATCTTCAATGGCGACAACAATCTCGCGGATCACGGCTCGGATGATCCGCTTCCTTGTGGCGGCGGTGGCGTTGGCATGATGCCATGCCAGTTCGAGATCGGCACCCATGCGCAGCAGGCTCTGTCGCTCCTCTTCTCCCAGAACCTCGGGCTTGTGGCGGTCGAGTGCGTCAAGCTCGTCCTGGCGTTCGCGCACGGCGACGAGCGCGGTGTTCCAGCGTCGCTCCAGTTCGCCCACCACAAGCCGGTTGTCCGGATCGACGGAATCGTACTGGCGGCGTGCATGGGCGGCCTCATAACGTGCCTGCTCGAGTGCAAGCTCCACATGGCGCCGTTTCTCCCCGGCCTGCACGTTGGACGTCTCGATGGCCTTGATCGCCGCTTCGATACCGAGCGGTTGAAGACGTTGAAGAACCTCCGCGCTGACCGCTTGATCGACCCGCAACGATCCGAAGCCAATGCACGGGTCGGTTCCGTGGTTGACCTGGGCTCCGCGGCAATGATAGCGCCCCGTATTGCCGTTGCTGCCGGAATAGGCGACATGCAGCTTGCGGCCGCAATGGCCGCAGCGCAAGAGACCGCCGAGCAACAACTCGCCCCGGCGTAGAGCACCACGCGGCACCAGGCCTTTGCTTGTGGCATTGTCCGTGATCAGGCGCTGATTCCTCTCAAAATCGTGCCAGCTCAGGTAACTCTCATGATGGTCGATGAGCAAGACCTCCCAGTCGGCGCGGTCACGCCTGATCCCACGCAAGATCCGTTTGCGGCCGGCCTCGATAGTGACTTTGCTGCCGGTTCGCCCGAACGCATAGGCTCCGGCGTAGATCGGGTTGGTGAGAATGTGATGCACGGTATTGTAGACGGGCAACTTCCACACGATCGTCCGCGCCGCCTCGCGCGCGTAATTTACGGCTGGAAGCATGATCCCTTCGCCGCGCAGCCACAGGTGCACCTGTCTGATGCTCTGCAGTTCGTCAAACCGCCGAAATACAACATTGATCGCCTCGCGCACCCGCAGATCAGGGTCTTTCTCGATCCTGTTACGGCCGGATTTGACGTAGCCGATTGCCACCGCCAGAAAGAGTTCGCCCCTTCGCGCCTTCTGCTTCAGGGCTTCGATCGAGCGCGCCCGCAGGATCGAAAGTTCCAGTTCGCTCATCGTGCCCTTCATGCCGAGCAGCAGCCTGTCGTTGGGATGGCGGGGCTCGTAGATGCCGTCCTCGTCGACGATGAGCGTTCCGACAAGGCCGCAGAATTCGATGAGCGTATGCCAGTCACGGCCATTGCGAGCCAGCCGGGACGCTTCAATGGCAAGGACCGCACCCACCCGGCCTTCGCAGATCGCCGCGAGAAGCTTCTCGAAACCTGGACGGCTGATACCGGAGCCTGAACGGCCCAGATCTTCGTCAATGACGATAGCGTCATTCCAGCCAAGAGACCGCGCTCGCTCGGCAAGGCCATATTGGCGTCGCCGGCTTTCGGGATTGTTGACGAGCTGATCGGCCGTGGACTGCCGGACATAGACATAGGCGCCGCGTGCGAGATGTTCAGCGGTGATCTTCATGATCTGCCTCCCGTCCCGTCTGGCTTAACACCGTTTCCCTCAGCAAGGTCTCGATCAGCGCGAGGGTGCGCTCCCGGACTTCGCCCGGAAGACTCGATGGCGGAGCCTTCGTGGCGAACAGGTCTGGCTGGTCGGTTCGGCATTGTCTGCGTTGCATGATCATCTCCTGCCTGGCGTGAGTCGCTCTGCAGGGAGCGTAGACATGCATCGATCTCGTGGCGCAGATCGCGCAGGCATGAAAGAGGAAAACGAGGTGTTTCCCGCACCGCCATGGTCAGCGCGATCTCTTCTGTCATCCAGATCGGAACTAGCGCCAGGCTGCCATCCGGTTGTCGCCCCACATAAGCCGGCTCGCCGCAATAACGCTGGCGACCCGTGACGAAAATCTCCGCGCCCGCACGCGGATGAAAGGCGTAGCGGACCAATTTCTTTGCTCCGCCATCCTGATAACGGGCATTATGAGCCCAATCCGCCGGGCACAGGCAAAACACATGTCGCGACAGCACTCGGCATTCAGGCGATCGAGCATCATCGCCGAAAGGTCCGCTTCTTCTCGACCATCGAATTGGTCAACGCGCTCGAGCAGGAAAAGGCCAAGGGCAAGGCGGGCCAGATCGCAGAGACGTTGGTCAGGCTCGACGTGCTGATCCTGGACGAGTTGGGATACCTGCCGTTCAGCGCCTCCGGCGGCGCATTACTCTTCCACCTGCTGAGCAAGCTCTACGAGCGGACCAGCGTGGTGATCACCACCAACCTCAGCTTCAGCGAATGGGCCACGGTCTTCGGCGACGCCAAGATGACGACCGCTCTCCTCGATCGTCTGACCCATCGTTGTCACATCCTGGAAACCGGCAACGACAGCTTCCGCTTCAAAGCCAGCTCGGCCGCTGCGGCCCAGAAGAGAGGAGAAAAAGCCAATCCCTTGACCAAACCCTGATCAGAAAACCATACTCAGAGGTGGCTCACTTCTCGGTGGAAAAACCGGCTCAGTTCCGCGCGGAAACCAACAGTCTTGCCGCAACGGCAGCCTCAGATTTCTTACCCCGGAGCCAACCTACCCCACTCGACAAGTCGAGCGAGGACCCCAGCTCGGTCTCCTCCTCTCCCACTAACAAATCTGCGACTTGCCGCCCTCCATTTAATTGCGGCCTAATCGCCACCCCAACGCGCGGGCGCGATGGGGACCCCGGCTGGGTGCGGTCCGATCGTCACCGGTCTTTGCGACAGCCATCGAGGCCGCGATGGGCGCGGCCCGATACACAAGAAAAGGAATACGACAATGGCAACCATCGGCACCTTCACCTCCACCGAAAACGGCTTCACCGGCTCCATTCGCACCCTCGCGCTCAACGTCAAGGCTCGCATCGCCCGGGTCGAGAACCCTTCCGACAAGGGCCCGCAGTTCCGCGTCTACGCCGGCAGCGTTGAACTCGGCGCCGCCTGGCAGAAGACCTCCGAGCAGGGCCGCGACTACCTGTCGGGGTCGTGTCCCTACAGGTGGTGTAGCTCGGCGGTAGCGAAGCCGCTCGCGAGCGCGCCCTCAACAGCGCCGTAGTGAGCGGGCGGCGAAGCGGTGGTCATCGATGTTCTTCGGTAGGGTCGGGTTG
>NZ_JACVBE010000037.1:0-4334 GCF_014852185.1 Ensifer sp. ENS07
CCAGCTCCGCCTTCGATTAGGTCGTCACCATCGTAGCCGAAAACTTCGTTATAGTTACCGTTTGCTGTCAGCTTGTCATTGTAAAGTGAGCCCTGAACGTCCTCGATCGATCGATAGGTATCCCCGGTCGCAAACCCGCCAGAGCCGTTGCCGGTTAAGAGGTTCACAGTGACGGCGGCAGTTGACGAGCGGTATGCAACAATGTCTTGCCCCATTCCGCCGTCAATCTTGTCACTGCTGGCCGCGGCAGTGATCCAGTCGTTGCCCGTTCCTGCATAGACCGTCTTTTGGTCGAGGACGCTCGAAGAGAAGCTCAGGTCAACAACATCGTCGCCGGCTCCCGCCAATACGTCGTCGTTTCCGATCCCTGTGTTAATGTAATCAGCGCCGTCTCCGCCCTCCAGACGATCATCCCCGTCATCGCCATGGAGATAATCGGCGCCGTCACCGCCGTATATTGAATCGTTTCCTGCTCCACCTGAGATCACATCCGAACCGTCATCGCCTTGGAGCGTATCCGCGCCATCGCCGCCATCGAGGTTGTCGGCTCCGCCGCCACCGGAAAGATAATCGTCTCCAGCCTCACCATAGAGCCTGTCATACGCTTCGCCGCCTGCAATAGAGTCGTCACCCTCGCCGCCGTAGATCACATCGATGAGGTCCCCGCCCTGGAGCCAGTCGCTTCCTGCCAGCCCAGAGATGGTGTTCCTATCGTTTGCTGTTCCGTAAAGAACGTCATCGCCAGCCGTTCCAGTCAAATTTGCCATCATTCAATCCCCCATTGAGTTTCAAATTGGCACACTCAACCAATACTTAGTTGGATGCAATCACCCAAATGAGGGACCGGCGAGCGCCCGCCGTCTGGCGTGGCGCAAATCCAATGCTTCGAGCGGGTTGCCGTTCCTCAGCGCACAAACGAGCGAAAATAACCTGAGACCCTTGTTCCCTCCAGTTTTCGGGGAAGTCTTGGGTTTTCAGTCTGGCCTCACGCCGCCTGTTTTTCCAGAGCGATTTTCATTGCAAACTCATTGGGCGTGATATTACCCAGAGAGGAATGTGGCGCTTGTGCCAGCGATGAGAACAGGGTTTCGTTGAGGCATTCGTCACGGAAGCTGCCATTGAAGCTTTCCACGAAACCGTTTTGCATCGGTTTGCCTGGTGCGATGTAATGCCATTCGACGCGCGTGCCTTGGCATCACTTGCGAGTGGCCATGCTCGTCATCTCCGTGCCGTTGTCGGAAACAACGATCCGTGGCTTTCCGCGCCGGGCGATGATGGCATCCAGTTCCCGTGCAAGCCGCACCCCTGAGAGCGATGTGTCGGCCACCAGCGCCAGGCATTCGCGGGCGAAGTCGTCAACGACAGCCAGGACCCGAAAGCGACGACCATCCGCGAAAGCGTCGCTGACGAAGTCGAGGCTCCAGCGCTCATTGGGACGCGACGGCAATGCCAAAGGCCGTCTCGTGCCCAAGGCATGCTTGCGACCGCCACGTTTGCGCACGGTCAGCTTCTCTTCCCGATAGAAACGCCGGAGCTTCTTCAGGTTCATGACGATCCCCTGCCGATCCCGCATGACGTGAATGCGCCGATAACCGAAACGACGGCGCTCGGACGCCACCATCTTCATAGCTTCACGGATATGACCGTCATCGTGCCGGATGCTGCGGTATCGCACGCTCGACCGATCAATGGGCAAAACCTCGTACGCCCTACGCTGGCTCACACCATGCTTCTCGCAGACATGAGCTACAGCATTCCGCTTCACATCGGGCGTCACCATTAATGGGATGGTGCGCCTCGTCGCCGCATCATGAGGCGGCCAAACCGAAGGAGGTTGCCATGCCACAGCGCAATATGCCGCGCTCAGCGGCTGTCTATCGAATTGATATTGGCACGAACATCTTTCACGTTGTCGGCCTCGGTAGCGATGGCATCCCAGTCCAGAAGGCTCGTTTCCGACGCGACACGCTGCTACAGTTCTTCAAGCGCGAGCACCGGCGATCGTGGGGATGGAATCGTGCGCAGGATCTCAGTGATTGCCGGGAAGATACAGGCGCTCTTTAATCCCCGCGCAGTTCGTGAAGCCGTACGTAAAGTCGAACAAGAGCGACATCATCGATGCGGAAGCAATCGCTGAGGCTGCCACGGACCAACATTGCGATTTGCTGCACTCAAGAGCGAGGAACAAGGTATCCATCCGAGCAGGGCCGCAGGATTTTGAGCGCCGCGCGTGGTAACGTGGGTTCATGGAGATCGATGAGGACAAGATCGACGATGCGGTTTTGGCGCTGCTATGGCTGACGCTGCATAACGAATGCTGTACCTGGAAGGGCTTCGACTGGGCAACGACGGATCGGCTTCACAAGAAGGGCTTGATCGGCGACCCAGTCAACAAGTCGAAGTCATTGATCCTGACCGATGAAGGCTTGGCGCGTTCAGAAGCATTGTTCCGGGAGCTGTTTACGCGGCCGCCGCAATAGCCGTCCCTTTGTGTGTCTTCCATTGCCACGGCAGCAGTTCGTGCAGGCGGGAGACGGGAAGATCGGCGATGCGGCTAAACACATCGGCGAGCCACGCCTTTGGGTCGACGTCGTTGAGACGGCAAGTCGTGATGACGGAGAGCATGATGGCGGCACGATCGGCCCCACGCTGGGAGCCGGCGAAGGTCCAGTTTCGACGCCCGAGGGCAATTCCTCTCAGCGCGCGCTCGGCCGCATTGTTCGTGAGACAAATCCGGCCATCGTCGAGGAAACGGGCAAAGCCATCCCAGCGCTTCAGCATGTAATCGATCGGCTCGATCACCTCGGACGATTTGCTGAGCGAGGCGCGCTCCCGTTTCAGCCACGCGTGCATGTCATCGAACAGCGGCTTGCTCTTTTCCTGCCGCGCGGCCAACCGTTCTGCGGCGCTCAATCCATTGATGTCGCGCTCGATCTCAAACAGCGCGTCGTACCGTTGGACGGCCTCCAATGCGATCGGCGAGATTGGCTTGCCCTTGCGTTTGCGGTCGCGGGCATTTTTCTGGATGTCGGCCAGTTCAAAGAATTTGCGCCGCGCGTGCGCATGACAAAAGGCGAAGGTGATCGGCACCGCTTTCTTTTCGGCGACACTGAGCGGCTCGAAGCCATTGTAACAATCACTCTGCGGAATGCCGCCATACGCGGCCAGGTGCTTCTGCGGATGCTCGCCGCGGCGGTCGCTCGACGCATAGTATATGGCCGCCGGCGCTGCCGCGCCGCCGTAGGGCCGGTCATCGCACACGTACGTCCATATTCGCCCGGTCGTGCATTTGTCTTTGGCCTGGATGGGAATGGTGGTGTCGTCGCCAAAAAGCCGCTCGGCCGCGAAGACATGCGTTTCGATCAGATCAAAGATCGGCAGGAGCGCGGCCGTTCCATACCCGACCTGGTCGGCCAACGTCGAGGTCGAAAGCTCGATGCCCTCGCATTTGAACCGGGTGCTCTGGCGGTTGAGCGGGCGAACAGGATCGTCGCCAGCAGATGAGGACCGATAAAGCCGCGTGGCGTGGCATGGAAGGGTGCCGGCGCCTGGCTGATCTTCTCGCAGTCCCGGCAGCTAAATTTCTCGCGTACGGTTTCGATCACCTTGAACCGGCGCGGAACCTCCTCGAGCGTCTCGGTGACGTCCTCGCCCAGTTTCGACAGGCGCGACCCGCCGCAGCATGCACAGGTGACTGGTGGATCGATCACCACGCGCTCGCGCTCGATCTCCTCCGGCCACGGCTTTCGGACCGGCCGTTTGCGCGTGAACGAATGCACGCTCGCGGTCTTGGCGGCAGCCGCCTGGGCTGCAACCGCGTCCTCTGTCGCGGCCATCACCAGCTCTTCGAGCTGCAATTCCATCTGGTCGATCAGGCGCGCGGTGCGCTCGGAACGCTTTCCGCGAAGCTCCCGCCTCAGCTTTTCGATCGCCAGCTCCAGTTTGGCGATCAACGCCTCGCTGTCGGACAACATGGCCT
Source organism: Ensifer sp. ENS07 (assembly GCF_014852185.1). Lineage (NCBI taxonomy): Bacteria > Pseudomonadati > Pseudomonadota > Alphaproteobacteria > Hyphomicrobiales > Rhizobiaceae > Ensifer > Ensifer sp. ENS07. The sequence continues at coordinate 3,980 of NZ_JACVBE010000037.1, forward strand.
GCGCATTGGCGGCTTGCGCCACCGCAATGTCCCGTTCAGCGACGACGGTGTCGCGCTCGGCGACAACGACATCACGTTCAGCCTGTAACATCTCACGCTCGGAAAGCAGCGCCAGATAGGCGCTCGCAAGGTCCGCAGGAAGATCCACAGGCTTCGAAGTCATGAAGCCATTCGATCAGATTCATTCAATATTTTCAATGCAATAATGCTATCCGATCCGTGTCGGACGCCAGGTTTCCTGCGGATTGCGCCAATCGATCCCGGACAACAAATAGGACAATTGCGCCGGTGAGATTGCTACCGCCCCGCCCTCCATGTTCGGCCAGATAAACCGGCCCTTCTCCAGCCGCCGGGT
>NZ_JACVBE010000038.1:0-4327 GCF_014852185.1 Ensifer sp. ENS07
TTAAAAGTCCCATGTGGATCACTCCGTTGCCCCCGTCGCTCACCGCGTTGAGGGGAAGGTTCACATGGCTCAATTCTCAATGGAAATTATGCGCCTAACCGGCTCAGTTCCGCGCGGAAACCAACAGCCTGGAACCAACGAGACGATCTTCGGCACCTGGAAGCTAAGCTATGGTCTTCGACGCATGCGATGGCGCGGGCTTGCCAAGGCCGCCATGCAGATCCGCCTCACCGCCATCGCCTACAACATCAAACGAACGTTGAAGATCGTTGCCGCCGCCGCCAGACAGGCAACAACCCGCCCTCCGATCGGCCGCCGTCTCACGGCGGACGTGGCGATACCCGCAACCGCACATTTCCTCCGTCCCGGATAAAAATACAGCAAATTCAATTGGAAGACCTTACCCGCGCACAGATCTCTTCGTGAAACGACTGTCCCGGACTTGTCGGAATCGCGTCCCGCTAATCCGAAATCCGCAACCTGAGCCGCGACCAAGACAAGCAGAGCTGCTGCGAGAACAACGGCTGTTCGATATCGAACGATCTTCATTCTGCGCCATAGTAGAGCCTCCGCCGACGCGACGTCGAGCGGAAGCAAAAAGATCACCGATAGAGTAATTCGGCGACGACTGAGCCAGGTTCGGGCCTTTCAAGATTGAAATCTGTACTGGATTTGAACCTTTCGTTCCAGAGATGGAGGAACGGAACTCCGCGCAACTTTTGCGATATCTTTTGCCAATCCGACTTGAGCACTAGGCTCTTGTGTTCCTGCCAATGCACTGGATATGAGTAGTGGGCGGGGTAACCTTGGCGCATGAACTTCAACTCCTTGACAACGGCGGTTAAAAGCTTTGGTCCTGTGGCACCCCATGGAAGGTCTCGCCCTGCTTCAGAACTCCGCCTGAGGAGTTCTCGGAGGACAGGGTGTTGATATGGAAGCCTCAGGATGGCACTACCGACGTAGCGATCATCCTCCCAACCAAAGAACAAGTCGCCCGGAGGCTCGTGAGCGCTCAAGCAAACGACATCGGCGTCAACCCACCAATTGCCGCGCTCGGACAGCAGCGCGTACCTAAAAAGATTGGAGAACGCTGACACACTCCCCCTGGTGCCGTCCGGTTTCGTGTAAAAAAACACGTCGCTCTCGGGAAAAATTTCTGCCGCACTCTTCAGGACGGTCCCGGTTGGCGCTGAGGCGAATTCTCGGTAGCTATACAGGTGATACTCATGCCCCAAGCGAATGAAGGATTGAATACAGGATTGTACGTGGGCGGGCAAATGTTCCCCGTGCCAGAAACTCTGAAATATGGCCAAGTGCCTTCTCCACTTTTGCGTGGTCGGTGGTCCTGAGCGGTCACAACTACCGGAACAGGTGACGCGAAGCCAGTCCAGAACTCGGTCGTCAGTATTTCCGAAACTGCCGCCCTTACCTGGCAAATGTCCGATCTTGGTCTCCCATGACTCGTTGAATGTGCGACGTTGCCGGATGTGAACAGGGGTAGATCTGGCACGAGCATGGTTTGGCGCCGCACCGCTGGCGCCGCTCCAAACTGTCGAATGACAAGGCGTTTGCCGAGAAACTGCGCGATGTCGTCGCGCTCTATGCCTCGCTTTCGGCCCATGCCATTGTCCTTTCCGCCGATGAAAGAAGCCAAATCCAGGCACTCGACCGGACGCACGCGACCCTTACGTTGGAGAAGGGTCCGGGCGGAACTATGACCCATTATTATAAAGGCCATCGCACCGACACCCTGTTTGCCGCCCACAATGTGCTTGATCGCTCAGTGATCGGCCGCAATATGCAGCGTCGCTGGCATCAGGAGTTCGGCAACCGCAAAGGCCCCCACTTCGCCCCGACATCCAGTTCGTGGCTCAACGTCGTCGAGGGCTTTTCGCAAAAACTCACACGTCGTCGCGTGAAGCACGGCGTGTATTGATTCGGTATCGACAAGGCTTCGGCGATGCCGTTCGATTGCGGGCTGCGGATGGGTGTGTAGCATTGTTCCGAGCCAATCTCCCGCAGCAGCGATTCCGTGTCCTTCGCGATGAAGGACGGGCCATTGTCCGTGAACCATTCGATGGGTTTTGGAAGGATGTTGATCCGACCGGACCGGTTTTCGACAGACGTGATGACGAGGTGAACGTTTTCGCTCGTGATCCCTTCGGTGGTTGCGACACGGGCGATGGCCTCGCGATCGCAGCAGTCGAGGGCGAACGCAACACGCACCTAGTCTTTGTTGTCGCAGCCAAACGCCAAGCCATCTGGGCACCACCGTCGGGAGTGGGTGCGATACGGAGGACGTGGTCGTGTTTCAGGGTCTTGACCAACGCCTCTGGCTGGTGCCAACAGCCCAATTCCCTTACTATGTCGGCGCAACCGTTATCTAATATATGCTCGGTGGCATGGGGTATGCGTGACCCCAAAGCGTTTCTCGATAATTTGCGCTGCGCATACGCGTTACAAGATGTGAAGATAGGGACCGCTTTAAGCCGGCAAGATTGCTTACCACGTGCGGGCGCTGAACGTCATTCTAACCGCCGCCCTCACAGGGTGGAGTGCGGCTAAACCGCGTACGGACGCCGCGGTGACGAAAACGTAGACTTGCAGCGTTCGGTAATTCTGTCGAGCGCGGCCCTTAACCGCATGCCCATATATACAAGGCCGACGGGACACTAGCGGATTAGCGGATTCGCCGCGTCCCTTTGTTCTTCCGAGAGATCGCACTGTCGCTTGTCTCGTCTTTGTGACTTGATCTTTCCTAGTCGTTGACTAGAGTCCGCAGTGAAAATAACCCGGTCAATCTTATGCATCTACTCATCCCTAGCGGTCTATTATAATGGTTTCGAGTTCGTACCCAGCAAGAGAAAAGGTGATGGCGATCGAGGCACTGATCAACGAGTTGAAGGCGGCCTCCGAGGGAAGCGACAGGCTCGATGCGATGATGGCAATCCTCACCGGTTGGCGGCGAAGAATGGAATATATACGTGAAAACGAGGTTGAGGGGCCAAATCGTAAAGTGATTTGGATCTCCCCGGATGGAAGGGATTACGACAACCTGCCGTCCTTTACGACCTCACTCGATGATGCATTTAGTTCGGCGCGGAACGTTGCTGGGAATGAATATCTCGGTTTTGTTTGGCGTGACAATAGGGGGTATGCTGTAATCGGCGATTGTCCGCACAGCGATGCTGCCACCCCAGCTCTCGCCCTTTGCGTGGCAGTCGTGCGCGCAAAACAACGGGCCCCCGACCATGAATAACCCGTGATATTTTTCCGGGGTTCTTCACGAAGAATGTATTTCCATTGAGATGGTGTCAATTCCGCTCGAGATTTCCCCAAAAGTTGGAGTGCGCCCTTTGGGGTGTCGAAGGATCAGACGGCTAATTTGCCAGTCTACCGGATGTGGTGACTCAGCATCCGGCCAACCGCGTGGCGTGCGCCTCGTCCGTATTGGTGTCGCCGCCAGAACCTCAAAGGCACTAGCCTAATTCAAGAAGGCTCGGCTGATTGCGGAGACAATGCTGCCGGGGGCGAACCACGTATCAGCGATCGCCCACGCTGAGGGGCTAGATCCCTCGCAGCTTTACGGCTACCGTCGAAAGGCCTTGCCCTCGGGATCGGTGGTGCCCCTTTCGAAAGGGGCTAGTGAAAGGGTTAGTTTCGCGCGCGTCGAAGCTGCTGCAAGTGACCTGAGACCCTGAACTTCCTCCAAATTTCGGGAGAGTCTTTGATTTTCCATCTGGGCTCATGCCGCCTGTTGTTCCAGAGCGATTTTCATTGCAAACTCATTGGGCGTGATATTTCCGAGCGATGAGTGTGTATAGCTTTCTGGAATTGTCGGCCGTTTCCACTGGCAGCCAGGAGCGCAGTTGCCCCCAACGCTCCGATCCCAGGGATCGTCATGAGCCGTCGTGCGACATCCTCGCGACTGGCGGTCGCCTCGATCTCGCGTATGACGTCACCAATGCGCTGTTCCAACTGGCGCAGATCGTCAAACAGGTCTGCGAGCAGCTTACGCATTGCCGGCGAGAGATCGTTGGATCTTCGAAAGCTTGCGGCAGGTCGAGCTTGAACAGGCCCGCGCCTTGCCGCAGGGCGATCCCGTACTCGAGGCAGAAAGCTCGCATCTGATTGATCAGACGCGTTCTCGTTCCGATCATCTGATCTCGGACCCTGTTTAAAGCCTGAAGATCGGCTTGTTCCGTACGCATCCGAGGTGGGTCGCCTTGTAGGAATTGTCGGATTTGGCACTGACTGTCCTTATTGACGTCAATACGGACAGTGCGGAATGGAACGACTTGAGATTATCGATGGCGGCCGGCGGCGA
>NZ_JACVBE010000039.1:0-4293 GCF_014852185.1 Ensifer sp. ENS07
TTGCAAGAACATCAGATCCGCCACCGGGAAATACGGTCGTCTGGCGCGGCCTCAGCCGACTGACCGACATTCGCCTCGGAACCGAAATAGCAGCGACGCTCAGATGTGGGTAATTGCAAGCCGGTGACGGCCGCCTTGCTGAGCTGAGTTAGGCTGAAGCCTGCAAGTCCTAGTGCAAGCACTAGATGGTGTTGTCTAATCGCTCGGCATAGATCAAGCTCTTTTTGACATGCTCAACAACGGCCGGCCGAGCATCGTTCGACCTGACGAGTGTCAAACTGCGGATGTGCGGACCGCTGTTTCGTGATGCGTTGTTGATGACGTTTGCCGGGAGCACGGTTGTCTGCGCGGTCGATAGCGCATCGCCGCATGAAGGGTTTTCGCCGGAGGGATCTTCCAATGTAACGGACGCAGTATGGACGTGGGACACGTTCAGCTGCCAACACCATCTGCGGAATGACCCGACCTACGTCCCGGCAGGGACGATTCAACGCATCCGATAAGGCGGACTTAATTCCGGCCTGTGAACTCAGGCAGTCATGCCGGCGGACCGGTCAAAAGATTCGCCGGTTGTCAGCATTCTGTGCATTATCACCGATAGCTTGCGCGCCACAGCAACTGCCGCTCGTTTGAAGCCGACCTTCTCTCTGAGCTTCATCCCCCAGGCACGAAGTGAACTGTCAGCATGGGCTCGGGTCAGGATCACCGTGGCGGCCTCATAAAGGAGGCCACGCAGATGACGATCTCCCCGTCGAGAGATGTGGCCGTCATAGTCGACTTCCCCGGACTGATACCGTCTTGTTGTCAGTCCCAGCCATGCTCCCACAGACCGGGAGATTCGGAAGTTTTTCGGATCCTCTATCGCCGCAACAAAGGAGGCGGAAGTCACCGCACCGATCCCGGGAATGGACTTCAGTACCTGACATGCGTCGCTGCGCCGTGCCATAGTGACGAGCTGACGATCAAGTTGCGCAGCGCGGCCTCGGATACTACGCCAAGCCTCGAGAAGGGGCAGGATGATCTGTTCTAAGGCAGCATTGCTAGCCAACAGATTGCGTACATTCGCCGCAAATACCAAGCCACTAGCTTCGGACACGACCAGCCCAAACGTCTTCATAAGCCCACGGATCTGATTGGATAGCTCCGTCATGATCCTGATGAGCTTGGTGCGCGCGGTCACCAATGTGCGGATAAGCATGCTGTCATAGCCCTTCACGCGTACCTCACGGTAGAAGCCGACCTCAGCCAGCTGTGCCAAGCCGTCGGCGTCCTTGGCGTCTGTTTTGTTCGGGGCCATGTCGAGCGCGGCCTTGGCATGGCGAGCGTCGATACAGATTGCCGGAAGCCCTTCTGCACTCAGCGCATGATAGAACCACACAGACAAAGGACCGGTCTCGAACACCACCCGCTCGGCTGCCGGTGCGCGATGGCGGATCACCTCTGCGAGCAGCTTCGGATCGGATGGGCATTTGCCGCGCCAAATTGCGGGTTTCGGTAATTCGCGGACAGGGTTTCCATTAAATCCCGGACAGCGATGGAGTGCACCCCCAGACTGAGACAAGGAAAATCGCGGACGCCGCCCCGTGTTTCAGCTATGCCGCCTTTTCCATCCGTCGTCCACCTGAATGCTTCTGTTCGTATTCCTCCGGCGTTAGATAGTCGAGCGCCGAGTGCAGGCGCTGCGCGTTGTAAACGGTATCGATGAACGCGCCGATGCGCCGACGGGCATCGTCTGCATCCCTATAGGCGAGACCTTGCACCTCTTCCTGCTTCAGGGTCTTCATGAAGCTCTCCGCTTTCGCGTTGTCATAAGGATTTCCGACACGGCTCATGCTCGCCTGGATGCCGTGACGATGCAGAAGTTCGGAGTAGGCTCCGCACGCGTATTGAACGCCGCGATCGGAATGATGCACGAGGCTCCCGGGCACGGGCTGGCGATCGGTGATAGCCATCTCTAGAGCTTCGATCGCAAGGCTTGCTTTGAGATGCGTATTCAATGCCCATCCGACTACCCGGCGGCTAAATGCGTCAAGCACAACGGCAAGGAATGCAAACTCCTCAGCGAGATGAAGGAAGGTGATATCGGCAACCCATAGCTGGTTGACCCCATTGAGGATCATGCCCCTGGCGAGGTTCGGCACGACTTGCCAACCATGCCTCGAGTTGGTCGTTGCAGGAACAAAGGGTCTTGCGCGCAGGCACAACAGATTGTCTTCACGCATGATGCGTAGAGTGTACTTGTGGTTGACTTGCCACCCCTCCCGACGCAACAGGGCTCCGATCCGGCGGTAACCGTAGTGCGCGTTGCCGAGAGCCATCTTTTGAATGAGGTCCCGCAAACCTGTTTCGGCCCGACGAGGGGCCGAATCCAGCCAGTGACGGTAATAACTCGCGCGGCTGACGCCCGCGAGCCAACACATTCGGTCGATGTTGAATTCGCCTTGCGACAGGCCGGTCGTCATCTTTTCGATGACTTCGAAGATCCGGTTTCGCCAGGAGCGCTGCTCCGACGCTGATCTTCCTCGAAGTGCCGCAAGGCTTCGCGAAAAAAATCCAGATCGAGTTGCTGTTGCCCGACTTTCTGCTCCAATTCCCTGATCCGGCGCCTGGCCTTGGTCAGTACCTTTTCCTGAGGAGTTGGCTGATCGAAGGCGCTCTGCAGCGGCAAGTCCTCGCCAACTCCTGCTGTCGATCTGGCCGGCCGTCCGCGCCGACGTGACTTCAGATTACCATGAAGCCTTAGCTGATCACGCCACTCGTAAAGACGTTGGCGACTGATGCCAACCTCATCTGCCAACTTGCTGACGGTTTCACCCGCCTCCATGCGCTGGAGAAGCTCCAGTTTTTGGTCCTCATCAATAAATCTTTGCCGTCCGGCCATGCCCCAGTTTCCTCTCCTTGCGGGGAAACTGTCCGCGATTTTCCTTGTCTCAGTCTGGGGGTGCACTCCAGCGATTTCACTAAATCCGGGACAGCATTTCCGCTAATTCCCGGACAGCGATTCCGGTAAATCCCGGACAGTCTTTCGGCGATTAAAACATCGACTTTCGCACGCGCCGTTTTTGCCATTCTGAACCCCGATTTGAGAGGGGTGCGGGGAATGGCGAGACGGAAGCAGGCGAGACTTACTGACGTGAAGGACATTCGATCGATATTGCGACTGACGCACGAACAGGGGCTTTCGGTTCGTGCGATATCGGAACGGCTGAAGATCAGCAAAACGACCATTTCGACCTACCTGCTGCGGGCGCGTGAGGCCGGGCTGACGGGCTGGCCGTTGCCGCCTGGCCTTGACGAGGACGCTGTGTTGCAGCGTCGCCTGTTCCATCGTCGCGGCCGCCCGCCCCAGGATATGCACGCGCCTGACTGGAGCCAGATCGCCAGTGAACTGAAGCGAAAGGGCGTGACGCTGACGCTGTTGTGGCAGGAATATCGCGAGCGGCACCCGAACGGTTATGGATACACTTGGTTCTGTGAGCGCTTCGCCGCTTTCGAACAGCGCGCCAGCGCCACTTTCCGCAATCGCCACACCGCCGGCGCGGCGATGCAGACCGACTATGCTGGTCACACCGTCCCCGTCATTGATCCGGCGACGGGCGAGATCCGGCCGGCGCAGATCTTCGTCGCGGTTCTGCCGGCCTCTTTGTACACCTTCGCCTATGCGAGCTTCACTCAACGGCTGCCAGACTGGATCGAGGGTCAGCAACGGGCTTTGAGCTTCTTCGGTGGCGTAACGAAAGCGATCGTCTGCGACAACCTCAAGGCCGGCGTTGCCAAGCCCTTGTGGTTCGAGCCGACCATCAACGCCACTTTTGCAGCATTCGCCGAACATTACGACACGACGATCCTGCCGACCCGCCCAAAACGGCCGAAGGACAAGGAGCAGACATCACGATGCACCTTGTTGGATTTGTTGAGCGTCCATTAACCGGGGTTGGCGGCTACCATAGCGGCCGCCGACGCCTTTTGCGAGTCTGACGTTGCCCGGTGGCTCATACAGGTAGCGGTGGTTGGTAGCGTAGCGATGGCGCTTGAGAACACCATCACGTCCGAGTTGATGTATGGTTGTGGCGCTTACGCCAAATCGACGAGCCACTTCCTCGCCAGTTAGCATGCCGCTCTCGCGCAACCGTTCGAACCGGGTCTTCAGCCCATAGGCACGACGAACGAGCATAACTTTCTTCAAGGTAAAAGCCTCACCGCGCCAGTTACGATGCCCGAGTGCGTTGAGACGACTGGCAATCTGCTGGTCGTTGTCGGTCTCCAGCAGTTCGTTGATCAGTGCCACAACCG
>NZ_JACVBE010000003.1:0-494282 GCF_014852185.1 Ensifer sp. ENS07
ACCGAGACGGCGCCGAACTCGCCCATGGCGCGGGCGTTGCACAAAAGCACGCCGTAAAGCAGCCCCCATTTGATGTTGGGCAGCGTCACATGCCAGAAGGTCTGCCAGCCCGATGCCCCGAGAGACAGTGCTGCCTCCTCGTCGCTACTGCCCTGTTCCTGCATCAACGGGATCAGCTCGCGGGCGACGAAGGGGAAGGTGACGAAGACGGTGGCGAGCACCAGGCCCGGCACGGCAAAGAGGATCTGGATGCCGTGGCTCTGCAACCAGGGACCAAGGACACTGTGCGAGCCGAACAGAAGCACGAAGACGAGGCCGGAGATCACCGGCGAGACCGAGAACGGCAGGTCGATCAGCGTCGTCAGGAAGGCCTTGCCCTTGAACTCGAACTTGGCGATCGCCCAGGCGGCGGCCACCCCGAAGACGAGGTTGAGCGGCACGGCGATGGCGGCGACGATCAGCGTCAGGCGGATGGCGGAAAAGGTTTCGGCATCGCCAAGCGCCAGCACGAATTCCGTCACGCCCTTGCGCAGCGCCTCGGTGAAGACGGCGGCGAGCGGCAAAAGCAAAAACAGCGCGACGAAGGCAAGCGCCGTGATCGTCAGCGTCAGTCGGGCAAAGCGGCTTTCGGAGGTGGCAGCGGCCAGTTCCGGCAGGGCGGCGCGAGGGCCGGAGGCCGGACTGAGGCCGGGACTGGGTGCTGAGGCGGCGGTCAGGTCATGCGACATAGACATATCTCCGCCGGCTCCAGGCCTGGATCGAGTTGATGAGGAGCAGCATGGCAAACGAGATCGCCAGCATGACCGCGGCAATTGCTGTCGCAGCCGCATAGTTGAACTCTTCGAGCCGGATGACGATCAGCAGCGGCGCGATCTCGGAGACATAAGGAAGGTTGCCGGCGATGAAGATCACCGAGCCGTATTCGCCGACACCGCGGGCAAAGGCGAGCGCAAAGCCGGTGAGGCCGGCTGGCAAGAGCCCCGGCAGCAATACCCGGCTGATCGTCTGGAAGCGGCTGGCGCCAAGGGTGGCGGCGGCCTCCTCCACTTCCTTGTCGATCTCCTCCATGATCGGCTGCACGGTCCTGACCACGAAGGGAAGGCCGACGAAGATCAAGGCGATGACGATGCCGGCCGGGGTGAAGGCGATCTTGAGGCCAAGTGGTTCCAGGAACTGGCCGATCCAGCCGTTCGGGGCATAGAGCGTCGTCAGCGCAATGCCGGCAACCGCGGTCGGCAGCGCAAACGGCAGGTCGACCATGGCGTCGATCACCCGCTTGCCGGGGAAACGGTAGCGCACCAATACCCAGGCGAGGATGACACCGAAGACGAGATTGATAACGGCAGCGATAAAGGCCGTGCCGAAGGAGATCTTCAAGGCATTGAGCGTGCGCGGATCAAGCGCCAGCGCCACGAACTGCGCCCAGCCGAGCCCGCTGGCCCGAAACACCAGTCCCGACAACGGGATCAACACGATCAGAACCAGCCAGCTCAGCGTGATCCCGAGCGACAATCCAAATCCAGGCAAAACACTCGGCTGGCGAAATTGCCAGGGTGCAGTCTTCGTCGCATCCGTCAATGGCACTACCTTTGCAGTCTTTACGCGGCACGATGAAACGCGCTTCGCTCGAGGGCTCGGCCCGGCGCGACGCGAAGCAGCGCGCGCAGGCAGGCTCGCCGGCTGCGCGCGCTGTTCAGGTTTTATTGGCCCGGCTTGTAGAGCGTGTCGAAGACACCGCCGTCGCCGAAGAATTTTGGCTGGGCTTCTTTCCAGCCGCCGAAGTCTTCGATGGTGACGAGCTTCAGTTCGCCGAACCGCTTGATATCGGCCGGGTCTGCCGCTGCCGGCTTGAACGGCCGGTAGTAGTGCTTGGCCGCGATCTTCTGGCCGGCATCGCTGTAGAGGTAGCCGAGATAGGCTTCCGCCACCTTGCGTGTACCCTTGGTGTCGACGTTGCCGTCGACGAGCGCTACGGGCGGCTCCGCCTTGATCGAGATCGACGGCGTGACGATCTCGAACTTGTCGGGGCCGAGTTCCTCGAGCGACAGGTAGGCTTCGTTTTCCCAGGCGAGCAGCACGTCGCCGAGGCCGCGCTGCACGAAGGTCGTCGTAGCGCCACGCGCGCCGGTATCGAGCACCGGCACGTGCTTGAAGAGCTCGGTCACATATTCCTGCGCCTTGGCGTCGTCACCGCCATTGGCGGAGCGGCCATAGGCCCAGGCAGCGAGGAAGTTCCAGCGCGCGCCGCCCGAGGTCTTCGGGTTTGGCGTGATCACCTGGATATCGGGCTTGACCAGATCGCCCCAGTCCTTGATGCCCTTGGGGTTGCCTTTGCGCACCAGGAACACGATCGTCGACGTGTAGGGCGCGCTGTTGTTTTCGAACTTCGTCTTCCAGTCTGCCGGGATCTTGCCGGTTTCCTTGGCGATCGCGTCGATGTCCGCTTCGAGCGCCAGCGTCACGACGTCGGCCTGCAGGCCGTCGATGACCGAGCGGGCCTGCTTGCCCGAACCGCCGTGCGACGTCTGGATCGTCACGGTCTCACCGGTGTCCGCCTTCCACTTCTCGGCAAAGGCAGCATTGAAGTCCTTGTAGAGTTCTCGTGTCGGATCATAAGACACGTTCAGGATCGTCGTGTCGGCAAACGCAACACTTGCAGCTCCCAGCTGCAGGCCTCCGAGCACGATTGCCAGTCCCACCATTCCGGTAATTCGTCCAAAGACCATTTCGACCTCCATTGGTTACCAGATAAAACTATCAATTTTGTCGACTGCTACAACGTAAACCGATGACGCCAGAAGCAGCTATGGGGAAATGTCCTATCGTTTTGTCGGGCTTTTCGGGAACGGTTTGCCTGCAACCGCCTCCGCGACCGCGCCAAACCAACGACAGAATACATGGAGAGCGCGAAGCCGCTGTCCAGAAAAAATGCGCGGCGGCGGAAATATTTGGCGGGCATCTGGGAGGAGGCGACGACGGCCGTGCTCGGCCGGCTGAACGCCGAAGGCTTCCTCGGTTACTGGTCGGCGGCTGCCGGGGACGAAGCGGCCTATTCTCGCGACCGCGGCTATGCGGACAGGCTGGTCGGGGCGGAAAAGGTGGTGTTTTCGAGGATGCTGACCGAAGCTCCCTGGGAGCGCACGCGGATCGCGAATGGATCGGTGATGGACGTCGTTTCAGACCTCAAGGCGTCCGGCGAAGGTGACATTCTCGTCAACAGCAGCGCCAGCCTCATCAAGTCGCTCCTTTCGGCCGACATGATCGACAGGCCCTATCTGCTGATCTGCCTGGAGATTGCAGGAGGTGGCGCGCGGCTCTTCGAGGACGGCCTGCCGGGCACGACGTGGCGCGTTGCGCACCAGGAGACGGGTGAGCGGGGCAAGATCGCGCTCGTTTATGACCGGGTCCGCTGAGCGCGGAGCGTCAAGAGTGGCGGCGCGGCAAACGCGCCGCTCAACTATGGCGACCGGCTAAAGCACGTGGCCGCGCGCCACTACCGGCCAGATATCCTTCAGCCTGTCGCCTTCGACGATATGGACGGCGTCGAACATGTTGGTCACGACGCAGGCGTGGTTCGGCACGATCCTCAGCTGCTCGCCGACCTTGAGCCCGATTGGCCCGTCGGTGACGAGGCGGCCGTGTTCCTCAGAGAGCTGGTCGATGCGGATGTCGTCGCGGCCGAGCACGTGGCCGTAGCCGGTGAGGCCGAGTAGATCCGAGGTCAGCACCTTGCTGCCGGCATCGATGATGGCGCGGTTCTCGGAGGGGACCGAGACGACGGTCGCAAGCACCGTCAGCGCGCACTCGTTCCAGCCGGCGACGCCGCGCGAAACCAGCGAGCGGTCGTTGTAGATATAGGTTCCGGGGCGGTATTCGCTGGCAACAGGCGCGCCGTCGGCATGCATCATGCTCGGCGTGCCGCCTGAGGTGATAGCGGGGACAGTGATGCCGTCGGCCTCGATCAACTGCTTCGCCTCGCTCATGAAGGCCTGGACCTTCGCCTGGCCGTTGACGGGCGGATAGGTCATCAGGCCGCCGAACACGAGCCCCTTTGCCTCTTCGATCCGGCGGGCGAGCTTGGCGGCCTCTGCCGGGGAGCCGACACCGCAGCGATCGGCGCCGGTGTTGCATTCGACAAGCACGTGCAGCGGCTTGTCCTTGTCGGCGAAATAGCCGGCGAGCCCGTCGATGACCGTTTCGCTGTCGGCGACGACCGAGAGCGAAACGCGGTCATTGAGCCGCTCCAGCCGCGCCATCTTGGCGTCGCCGAGAATGTTGTAGGTGATCAGCACGTCCTTGATCCGGTCGCTGCCCGCAACCATCGCCTCCGCCTCGGTGACCTTCTGGCAGGTGATGCCGATGGCGCCGGCTTGAAGTTGAAGCTCGGCCATCTGCGGCAGCTTGTGCGTCTTGATGTGGGGGCGCACGCGAATGCCGTGCTCATCCGCATAGGCCTGAAAGCGCTCGATGTTGCGCTTGGCAATTTCAAGATCGACGAGAACGGCCGGGGTTTCGATCGGCAGGGGCATCGCGACTCAACTCCTCTTGGGCGGCGCAGGATCGGGGCGAAACTACCTCAACTGCCCTTGACAAGATATGACCGCGGGCCTTTGATACGTCAATCCATTATTCAAGATTATGATGCATAGTAATAGAATAATGGTGGGGAGGCTAAAAAAGGGAGGAATGAAATGAGCAAGACCGTTTTTGCAGCGGCTGCCGTCGCAGTCATGGCTATGGCCGGCTCGGCCTTGGCCCAGGAGCCGGCGAGCAAGCTGGACGAAGTTATCGCCCGCGGCCATCTGGTCATGGGCACCGGCAGCACCAATGCGCCGTGGCATTTCAAAAGCGCCGACGACAAGCTGCAGGGCTTCGATGTCGACATGGGGCGCATCATCGCCAAGGCCCTCTTCGGCGATCCGGAGAAGATCGAGTTCGTCAACCAGTCGTCCGACGCCCGCATTCCGAACATCACCACCAACAAGGTGGACATCACCTGCCAGTTCATGACGGTGACCGGTGAGCGCGCGCAGCAGATCGCCTTCACCATTCCCTACTATCGCGAGGGCGTGGGCCTGATGCTGAAGGCCGACGGCAAATATGCCGATTACGCTGCGCTCAAGGCCGGCGGCTCGTCCGTCACCGTATCCGTCCTGCAGAACGTCTATGCCGAGGCCATGGTGCATGCCGCCTTGCCGGAAGCGACGGTGGACCAGTACGAGTCCGTCGACCTTATCTATCAGGCGCTGGAATCCGGTCGTGCCGACACGGTCGCCACCGACCAGTCGTCGCTCGCCTGGTACATGACGCAGAACCCCAACCGCTACAAGGATGCCGGCTACGGCTGGAACCCGCAGACCTATGCCTGCGGCGTCAAGCGCGGCGACCAGGACTGGTTGAACTTCGTCAACACCGCACTGCACGAGGCGATGACCGGCGTCGAGTTCGATTTCTATGCGAAGTCGTTCAAGACCTGGTTCGGCAAGGACCTTGCTCCGCCGCAGATCGGATTCCCGGTCGAGTACAAGTAAGCCTCTCCGGGGCGATCCCGCCGCCTGCGGGGTCGTCCTGCGTCCTTCGGCATGGGTGGCTGAAACATGGGCTATACTCTGAATTTTGCCGCCGTCTGGCGCTCTTTCGATCTTCTGCTCGAAGGGCTGGCGCTCAGTCTCGGCCTCGCATTCGCGGCAATCCTTGCGGGTTGCCTGATCGGTCTCGTCACCGCTATCGGGCTGGTGTCGAAAAACCTGTTCCTGCGCAAGCCGGCCGGCCTCTATGTGACCGTCATCCGCAACACGCCGATCCTGGTGCTGGTGCTGTTCAGTTACTTCGCCTTGCCGCAGCTCGGCGTCAGGCTCGGCAAGATCGAGAGCTTCGTGCTGACGCTGGCGATCTATTCCGGCGCCTATCTCGCCGAAGTCTTCCGCGGTGGGCTGCTTTCAGTTCCGCCGGGGCAGCGCGAGGCGGGGCTGGCGATCGGGCTCACGGAAATGCAGATACGCACCTCGATCATCCTTCCCTTGATGCTGCGCAACGTCCTGCCATCCTTGAGCAGCACGATGATCTCGCTGTTCAAGGACACTTCGCTTGCAGCCGCGATCGCAGTACCCGAACTGACCTTCGAGGCGCGCAAGATCAATGTCGAGACCTTTCGGGTGATCGAAACCTGGATCGTTGCGAGCTGCCTCTATGTCGCCACCTGCTCGGTATTGGCCGCCTTGATGCGCGCGGTCGAGCGCCGTCTCTCCGTGCCGAGGTGATCGCCATGGATTTTCCAGCATTTCTCGACCAGCTCTGGCTCGCCCGCATTCCCTTGCTGAAGGGGCTTGGTGTCTCGATCTCGATCTCCTTCCTGTCGATCGTCGTCGGAACGGTGCTCGGCGTCTTCGTCGGCCTGGCGCTCACCTATGGCTATCGCCCGGTGCAATGGGTCGTGCGCGGCTATACGGATTTCATCCGTGGCACGCCGGTGCTGGTGCTCGTTCTGGCGAGCTACTATGTGCTTAGCACCGTCGGTATCGATCTCGGGCCCTTCCAGGCCGGCATCCTGGCGCTCTCGGTCTTCTGCAGTTCGCATGTCGGCGAACTCGTCCGCGGCGCCCTGCAGGCGATCCCGAAGGGGCAGACGGAGGCGGCGAAAGCCATCGGCCTGACATTCTCGCAGACCTTCGTCTACGTGCTCGGGCCGCAGGCGTTGCGGCAGGCGCTGCCGGCCTGGGTCAATACGGCGGCCGAGATGGTCAAGGCCTCGACGCTTCTGTCGATCATCGGCGTCGCCGAGCTTTTGCTTCGCACCCAGGAGCAGATCTCCCGCAGCTTCATGAGCCTGGAGTTCTATTTCTTCGCCGGCTTCCTCTATTTCGTCATCAACTACAGCATCGAGCGCTTCGGCCGTTACGTCGAACGCAAGACCGCTGTCCCATCCTGAGGCTTCGGCTCCGATGACCCAGACACTGCTTGAAATCCGTGACCTCCACAAACGCTACGGCGCCGTCGAAGTGCTGAAGGGCGTCGACTGCACCATGGCGCAAGGGGAGGTCATCTCCATCATCGGCTCCAGCGGCTCGGGCAAGACGACGATGCTGCGCTGTATCAACATGCTGGAGGAGTTTCAGGGCGGCTCGATCCGCATAGACGGCCAGGAGATCGGCTACGAGACCGTGGGCGGCCAACGCCGCCGCAAGAAGGAAAAGGAAATCGCCCGCCAGCGGGCGATGACCGGCATGGCCTTCCAGCAGTTCAACCTCTTCCCGCATATGACCGCGGCCAGAAACATCATGCTCGGCCTGATGAAGGTCCGCGGTATGGGACGCGATGAGGCGCGGGCGGTTGCCGAGAAATGGCTGGACCGTGTCGGGCTGCTCTCACGCATGGATCATTATCCCGGCCAGCTCTCCGGCGGCCAGCAGCAGCGCGTGGCGATCGCCCGGGCGATCGCAATGAACCCGAAGCTGATGCTGTTCGATGAAGTGACCTCGGCGCTCGATCCCGAACTCGTCAACGAGGTGCTGCAGGTGATCAAGGGGCTTGCCGAAGACGGCATGAGCATGCTGCTCGTCACCCACGAAATGCGCTTTGCCTATGAGGTCTCGACGCGCGTGATCTTCATGAACCAGGGCCGCATCGGCGAAGAGGGCAACCCGAAGGAAATGTTCGTGAAGCCGCAGACCGAGCGCCTGGCGGAGTTCCTGAAAAGCTCGTCCTTCAATTGATTTAGGGCCTATGATCGGGCCGGCCGCCGCGAGAGCGACGGCCGGCTGTTGTTTGTCGCGAAAGGCTCAGCCTTTCGCCAGCGACCGGCCGCTTTGCGGATCGAAGAGATGCAGCGCATCGGCCTCGATGCTGAATGCGCGCTCGTCGCCGGCCAGAAGCGAACTGCGCGGCGGCAGGCAGGCGGTAATGCGCTGTTCGCCGATCCGCGCCGTGGTGACGAGCTCGGGGCCCGTGAGCTCAACCACTTCGACGCGCGCCTTGAATTGCGGCGCGGCCTCGTTGCCGGCGGCCAGCCGCAGTGCTTCAGGACGAATGCCGACCTTGACGCGCTGACCATCGGAGACCAGGCCGCGAAAATGGGGCGGCAGGGCGATTGCCTGATCACCGCCGGCGATCGTCACCGTGCCTTGCGCAACGGTCGCGTCCAAAATGTTCATCGGCGGCGAGCCGACGAAGCCGGCGACATAGAGCGTGGCGGGCCGGTCGTAGATCTCTTCCGGTGTGCCCAGTTGCTCGATCCGGCCGTCGCGCATCACGGCGATGCGGGTTGCGAGCGTCATAGCCTCGATCTGGTCGTGTGTGACGTAGACGACGGTCGTCTTCAACATCTGGTGCAGGCGCTTGAGCTCGGTGCGCATTTCCATGCGCAGCTTGGCGTCGAGGTTGGACAGCGGCTCGTCGAAGAGGAAGACCTGCGGATTGCGCACCAGTGCGCGGCCGATCGCGACGCGCTGCCGCTGGCCGCCGGAGAGCTGGCTTGGCTTGCGCTCGAGCAGGTTTTCGATCTGCAGCAGTTTTGCCGTCTCCGCCACCGCCTTTTCGCGCTCGGCCGAGGGGACCTTGCGCATTTCAAGGCCGAAGCCGATGTTCCGCGCGACGCTCATGTTCGGATAGAGCGCATAGGACTGGAACACCATGGCGATGTCGCGGTCCTTCGGATGCGCGCCGAGAATTGAGCGCTCGCCGATGCGGATGTCGCCGCCGCTTGGCTCCGCCAGTCCGGCGATGATGTTGAGAAGTGTGGACTTGCCGCAGCCGGATGAGCCGAGAAGGACCAGGAACTCGCCACTTTCGAGCGCGATGTCGATGCCCTTCAGCGTCTCGACCTCGCCATAGCGCTTGTGAATGTTCTCAATCGCAAGTGCGCTCATGCGCGGGTCTCCTGAAGGTAGGACGAAAGCGGTTGGCCGTAGCTGCGCGGCAGGGTGGAGATCGCTTCGGAAGCGATGGCGACGCCGGTTCGAAGGCATGCTTCCACGGGCATTTCGGCGGCAAGTGCCGCGAGGAAACCGGCATTGAAGACGTCGCCGGCGCCGATCGTGTCGACCACGGCGACGACGGGTGCTGCCGCCGACGAAAGGCGGCCTGCCGCGTCAATGGCTATCGCGCCATGCGATCCGCGCTTGACGACGACGATCGCGCCTTCGGGCATATGTTTTCGGAGTTCGCGTGCCGCTTCGGCCGGGTCGGCGACACCCGTCAGCGTCGTCGTTTCGACCTCGTTGAACAGAGCCAGCCGGCAGCGCTTGAGCCAGCCGATGGCCGCCGCACAGTTCGCCTCCGTCCAGCCGTCAAGCGGCCAGCCGGTGTCGAGGGCCACCGCAATGTCGTGCGCATCGGCCCAGTCGAAGAACCGGTCGTAGTCTGCCGTCAGCGCGTCGGTCAGGAATGAACCGGTCAGGAGCGCGTAACCGCCGCGCAACTGCTCGCCGTCGAGCATGGCGCGGACTTCCTCGAAGCTTAAGAGTGGCAGGTGCCCGCGCGTGGTGAAGAACGTGCGCTCGCCGTCCGGATGGGTGATGCCGACCGAGAGGGTGGTTCCGACAGTCTCGACCGGCCACGCCTTCGACCGCTCGGGAAAGGCCTGCCTCAGCCAGGTGCCGAACTGGTCGTTGCCGACATTGGCGGCGATCGCATAGTCGACGCCGAGCGAATCCCAGGCAAGCGCGCTGTTGCCGGCGCAACCGCCGACGCGCAACTCGTCATGGTCGACGATGATTTCGGTTCCGGCCTTGGGCCAGGGGGCCGCCGGCCCAAGAATGAGGTCGACATTGGCGTTGCCGACGACGGCAAGAGGACGCATCGTTATTCGCTCCGGGTAATCTTGGTCGAGCGCACGGGAGTGCCGGCATTTTCGACGCGGGCCGCCGCAAAGGCGATCATGAAGGACTGGGCAACCGGCAACATGGCGAAGATCGCCGCCAGGCCGGAAGCCGGCGCAAAGGGAATGGTGTTGACGCCATCGATTGCCGCCTCACCGGAAGCGTCGAAGACGATGACCGGCGAACCGGCTTCGGCGGCGGAGATCGCCATGGCGCGAACGAGCTCGGCGGTTGCATCCGTTCCACGAAAGAGAACGACACCAACCGAAGGGCCGAGCATTTCCATAGGCCCATGCCGGAGCTGGCCGCCTTCGAGCGAGAAACAGGGCAGGCGCGAGAGTTCGGTCAAGCCGAGACCGATCGCCTCGGCCAGTCCCTGCAGGCGACGGCCCGAGGTGACGACGGAGCGAACGTTGCTCAGGGCCGCAAGCGCTGCGGACGTATCCGGCGATTGCGGGTTTTCCAACGCGGAAAGCGCTTCGCCGGGGTCATCGCCGAGGGCTGCGAGGACGGAGAGGTGCAGGGCGAAGCTGATCGTCAGGCTGCGGGTCGCGGCAAAGGCCTTTTCGGTCCCGCCGACGCCGACCAGCGAAGGCGCGCTCTTTGCCAGGAAGGAGCTCCCCTCCAGCGTCAGCCCGAACGTATGGGGCGTTCCGCCATTGGTCTCGGCGAACCAGCGCAGCACCTCGGCGCTTTCACCGGACTGCGAAGTGATGAGGATCGTCTTCTCCTCGATCGACAGCGGCTGGCCGAGCTGCTCTGAAAGCGGCAGGGCGACGGCGTCGATGCCATGAGCGCGGTAGAGCGGTTCGACGGCGCGGCCGACCGCATGCGAGCCGCCCATGCCGAGCAGCAGGAGTTTGCCGGTCGCTTTCAGCGAGCGGGCAATCTCTGCGGCGCGCGGTGCTGCGCCGCGGACGGAGGCGACCGCATCGGCGGCCTGGCGCGCCATTTCACGATCGATTGCGGCGAGCCCTGCGGGGCGTTCCGAAGTGGTCATGGCCGTCATCCCTTCACACCGCCGCTGGTAAGCCCGGAGATCAGGGCACGTTGCATGACGAGGCCGATCAAGACCGGGGGCAGGGCGGCCAGCACCCCGGCTGTGGCGATCAGCCCGTAATCGGAGACACGGCCGCCGGCGAGATCGGAAATGGCAACCGTAAGCGTCTTCGCGCGCAGGTCCGACGTGAAGAGCAGCGCGTAGAAGAATTCGTCCCAGGCAAGCAGGAAGGCAAAGAGTGCCGATGTCGCCATGACGGGTGCTGCGAGCGGCAGGGTGATGAGCCGCAGGATCTGGTCGAGGCGGGCGCCGTCGATCATCGCCGCACTCTCGATTTCCTTCGGAATGGAGTCAAAGCCGGATTTCAAGAGCCAGGTGGTGAAGGGCGCGAGGATGGTGAGGTAGACGAGCGCCAGGCCGAACACCGAGTTCAGAAGCCCGAGATAGGCAAGCCCCATGTAGAGCGGCACGGCGAGCGCCACCGGCGGCAGCATGTAGGTGGCGATCACCGCATAGAGCGACCAGGAGACATTTGACGTGCGCGATACCGCCCAGGCTGCCGGAATGGCGACCGCGATTGCTGCCAGCGTCGCCATGCCGGCGACCTTCAGGCTGTTGAACAGCGAAGCGGTGAAGGCCGCACCCGCGCTGTTCTCGATCGTCGACAGTAGCAGCCGGTAGCGCGAGAGGTCGATTTCCTCCGGCCACCAGTTGAGCGGTTTCGCCGAGAGGTCGGCGGCCGACGAAATGCTCATGACGAAGAGCCAGAGGATCGGGGCGAGAATGATCGCCGCCAAGAGCAGTGCCGCCGCATAGACGAAAACGGTAAAGATTGGGCTTTGGCGTTCCATCACGAGGCTCCCGCGGCTTTGCGCACCATGGCCGCGTAGGCAACGGCGAGCACGGTGACGAGCAGGGTGACGATCAGCGCCAGCGAGGCGCCGGATCCCGCCCGCTGGAAGGAGAAGGCTTCCTGGTAGACGAGGATCGACAGGGTGCGGGTGCTGTTGGCCGGACCACCGCGCGTCATCACCCAGATGAGGTCGAAGACCTTGAAGGCCTCGATGGTACGCAGCACCAGCGCTACCAGCAGCGGGCCCGCGAGATAGGGCATGATGACGTAGCGGAAACGGTTGAAGGGGCCCGCGCCGTCGACGAGCGAGGCAGCGGTGATATCTCGCGGCACGGCCTGAAGGGCTGCAAGCGCGATCAGCGCGACCAGCGGGAAATTCTTCCAGCAATCGGCGACGATCAATGCCGTCAGCGCCGAGCCGGGCTCGCCGAGCCAGGAGCGGTATCCGTTGATCAGGCCGATCTGCGTCAGGGCGGCGTTCAACGCGCCGTATTCCGGGTTGTAGATCAGCCGCCAAAGTGTGGCGTTGACCACGGTCGGTAGCGCCCAGGGCAGGATCATCAGGGCTCTGAGCGCCGTGCGGCCGCGGAACTGCTGGTTGAGCAGCAGCGCTGCGAGCACGCCGAGCACCATTTCGGCGGTAACCGAGACGACCGCGAACCAGGTCGTCGTGATGAATGCACGCAGGAAGTTCGAGCCGCCAAGCATCTTCGCATAGTTGTCGAAGCCGACGAACGCGCCTTCCGTGCCGACGAGCTTGGCGTCGGTGAAGGAAAGCCTGACCGTGTCGATCAACGGCCAGCCGATGACGGCGATCATCACCGCCAGCAGCGGCAGCATGAGCAGCCATGCGCGCGTTGTTATCCAGGTGCCGGACATAGGATGGAAACCTTCTCGGGCCTAGGGAGCCCCGTCATGCTATCGCATATTGCCCCGGACCGTAATCGACCCAAGCGAATGATGCGCCAAATCAAAGTGTTAAAGCGTGGCAGCGCTGCCGCCGATTCCCGCGGTCCCCGGGCGGTCTCCCGCCCGGGGCTTGGGAGGGCGGCTCAAAGGCCGCTGTTTACGGCCGCCGTCTTCAGGGCGTCTTCGGCCGAGGCCTGGCCGAGAAGCGCTTCCTGGATCGCCTGTTGAAGGGCGGTCGAAAGTTCCTGGTACTTGGGGGTCGTCGGACGCGGATACATGGCAGCGAGGCCAAGCTTGGCGGCGCCGATCAGCTCTTCCTGGCCCTTGGTGACGCTGGCGTCCTCATAGGAGGAGGCCCAGATCGGCAGGCTGAGCTTGGCGTAGGCGTTCTGCGTCTGCTGCGAGGTCATGTAGACGATGTACTTCCAGGCCTCGTCCGGGCTCTTGCTGGTCGAGGTGACGCCGAGGCCCATCGAGCCGTTGACGGCCGAGACTTCGCTCTTGCCGGCCACGCCCGGGGCCGGCACGACGCCGACCTTGCCCGCGACCTTGCTTTCCTTCGGATCGTTGGCGAGGTTGTACATATAGGTCCAGTTGAGCGCGAAGGCGGCTTCGCCGTTCTGGAACACCTTACGCACGTCCTCCTCCAGGAATTCCTTGGAGTTCGGATTGGTGAGGCCCGAGGTGTAGCTTGTCACCATGTAGTTGAGCGCATCGAGACCGCCGCCGGTGGTAAAGGCCGGCTTGCCGCCGTCGATGAACTTGCCGCCATAGGCGCTGACGAGCGTGGTGTAGTCGCAGATCGCGGCTTCGGCCTGCGACCAGCTCCATGCGATCGGGGTTGTGAGCAGGCCCTTGTCCTTGATGACCTTGGCCTGTTCGGCAAGCTCGTCCCAAGTCTTCGGCGGTGCCTTGATGCCGGCCTTCTCCAGGATTTCCTTGTTGTAGAACAGGTACTTGGTGTCGAGGATCCAGGGCATGCCGTAGCGCTTGCCGTCGTATTCGACCGTGGTCCAGGCGCCGGGCAGCACGCCGGACTTCATCTCGTCGGTGATGCGGTCGCTGACATCGACGAGCACCTTGTTGGCGGCATATTCGGCCGGCCAGATCACGTCGAAGAGCACGACGTCGTAACCGCTGCCGGAGCCCTGTGCCAGCACGGTCTTGTCGTGCAGGCCTTCATAGGGAACGAATTCGAGATTGACCTTCACATCCGGGTTGGCCTTGGTGAAGGCCTCGGTCATCGCGCGCACATCCGCCTCGCTATAGGCGGCCTGTGCCATGAACAGTGCGTTGAGTGTCGTTTCCGCATGCGCGTGGCCAGCGAAGGAGACGCCGGCAAGGGTCGCGCAAAGCAGCGTCGTTCTTATGGATTTCAACATTTCCATCTCCCAATGACAAAAGCGTTTCAGATTTCCCGGCATGCCTTATGTGGCACGCCGCATGCGAGAAGTCCGCCCTTCACGAAGCGGCTTTCGACATATCAATTGGAGCGCTCGCGGTGGTCCTGCCGCCGCTGTCGTTCCCCCGAAGCTCTTTTCGGCCTCTAATAAGTCAATTGTCTTGACTTATTTTTTGTTCAATATTCTAAGAGTGTCAAGAGGGGTTTTTGGATGAACGATATGCGCCTGATCCGGGCGAAGAGCGGCACCAATCAGGAGGGGACGAGCGCGCATAACCGCCGCGTCATGATAGACGCGTTGCGGCTGAACGGGCAATTGTCCCGCGCTGACCTCGCCCGCGCAACGGCACTGACGAAGCAGACCGTTTCCAACATCATCGAGGATCTGGAGCGCGACGGGCTGGTCGAGTCGCTGGAAGCCGTACGCAACGGCCGTGGGCAGCCTTCGACGCCCTACCGGCTGGTGCCGGAGGGTGCGTTCGCGATTGGGCTGCAGATCGACCGGCACGTGACGCGTACGATCGCGGTCGATCTCGTCGGCCGGGTGCTCGCCCGCGGCGAGGCCAACCTACCGGCCGGCGGACCGGCGACCGGGGTCAGGACCATCCTTGAGCTGATCGAAAAGACCCGCCGCGACCTGACGGCGCTTGCGCCGCATTCGGAAGATCGCCTCGTTGGGCTTGGCGCGGCCATGCCCGGTCCCTTCGGCGTGGAGGCCGATGCCGACGACCCCTGGATGATGGCGGCCTGGCAGAACTTTCCGCTGCTCGAAACCCTTGCTGCCGGCACCGGGCTCGATGTCGGTCTGCAGAACGACGCCGCCGCAGCCGCCACCGCCGAGCGTATGGTCGGCGCGGCGCATGGCGTCGATCATGCGATCTGCATTTACTTCGGCTATGGCCTCGGCGCGGGCCTGATCCTCAACGGCGAACTTTATCGCGGTGCGAACGGCAATGCCGGCGAGATCGGCATGATCCTCAGCCTGCCGCGCGGCGCCAGCTCGGACGAGCGCATGCCGCTCGAACACCGCGCCTCGATCGCTTCGCTGTGCAAGCTTCTGGACCTCGACCCCGCCGATCCGGACCTCTATGCACGCATCGATGCTGTGGCAGAGAGCCCGGACCAAAGGCTGCTGCGGTGGATCGATGCCGCCGCCTTTGAAATGTGCGCGGCCGTCCAGACGCTGGAAACGATCTTCGACCCGCAAACGGTGATCCTCTGCGGTGGCCTGCCGCCGGGCCTTGCGCGCCTGCTGGCGGACGCGATGATGCCGCTGCTTCCGTCGATAGCCGAACGGCGAGACCGTACACTTCCTCGGCTGCAGGTCGGCTTCACCGATCCTTGGGCGGTGGCGATCGGCGCTGCCGCCGAGCCGATCAGCCGGACCTTCGATCCGCGCTTTTCCGCGATCCTCAAGACCCGGGCTGGCGCCGCCATCTGACCGCCGGCTTTCGACGACCAGGTCCGGGGTTCGTCCAGACGGGCGAGTTCCGCAAACTCGGTGCCGAGAAAATCGAGCAGGGCGCGGACGGAGGGAAGCAGGCCGCGCCGCGACGGGAAGGCAGCATGAATGATGCCGGCCTTCGGCGCCCAATCGGGCAGAACGTCCACAAGCGTGCCGTCTTTCAGGTCCTGCCGCACGACCATGGTCGGCAGCTGGCAGATGCCGACGCCGTTGAGCGCGGCGAGCCGCAGGGCCACCATGTCTTCGGTTACGAGGCGTGGCCGATGTCGGACGATCGCGGTCGCGCCGTTGGGACCGTCGAGCCGCCAGTCGTGGCTTTGGCGGTCGGGGTTCCAGGCAAGGCTCGGCAGGCCGCCGAGATCCGCCGGTGCCGGCGGGTTGCTCAAACCGGCAAGCAGCCTGGGGCTGGCGACCAGCCTTTGTTTGCTCTCGGCGAACCGCTTTACGACGAGATCGCTTTCCTCGAGCGGCGGGAAGCGCACGCGGATGGCGACATCGATGCCTTCACGCAGAACGTCGACGCGGCGATTGGTGCTTTCGAGCACGACCTGCACCTTCGGCCGCGACGGTGGCGGCATTACGCCGTCGCCTCCGAACTGCAGCGCACCTGGCATCGCGACGACGCCCAGCAGTGGGCCGAGATCTACACCAAGGTCTTCCCGGAATATCAGCTGCTGATCGAAAGCTACCTCAAGGCCCAGCAGGTCGAGAAGGATCAGGAACAGCTGGACTCGCAGCGCGGCTAAGGCCCGCGTCGGGCAAGCGAATGAAGCACCCACGGCAGATATTCTGCCGTGGGTGTTTTGTCTTGGCAGTCAGCGGCGGTCGATTTCCAGAATGGTCTGGAACAGGACCTCGGCGCCGCGGGCACACTCCTCGGGCGCGGTGTATTCCGCCTCGTTGTGCGAGAGCCCGTCCTTGGATGGCACGAAGATCATGGCGGTCGGGGTGATCGTCGCCATATGGGCGGCATCATGCCCGGCACCGGAGACCATGTCGGTCGCCGAATAGCCGAGCGCTTCCGTGCTGGCGCGCACGGCGTTCACGATCGCCGGATCGAAAACGACCGGTGCCTTCGACCAGATGTGATTCAAGGCGACGCCTGGCCCAGCCTTGCGGACAGCGTCTTCAAGGGCCGCTTGCATCTGATTGAGCCCGGTCTCGGACGGATGGCGCATGTCGATCTGGAGTCGAACGGAACCGGGCACGACATTGCGCGAATTCGGACCCACCTCGACGAAGCCGACGGTGCCGACACCCGGCGGGTTTTGACGGGCGATGTCGCGGACGGCAAGGACGACCTCGGCCGCCGCTACAAGTGCATCGTCGCGCTGCGCCATCGGCGTGCTGCCCGCATGCGCCTCAGTGCCGGTGATGACGACATCGAACCAGCGCAGCCCTTGGATGCCGGTGACGACACCGACCTCCGTCGCCGACGCTTCGAGCAGCGGTCCCTGCTCGATATGGAGCTCGACATAGGCGGCAAAGGAAGCCGGATCGACCTTGGCCTCGCCGCGATAGCCGATCGCATCGAGCGCCGAGCCGACCGTGACACCTTCGCGGTCGCTGCGCGCCCGGGCGTCATCGATCGACAGCGCGCCGGCAAAGACGCCGGAGCCCAACATTGCCGGCGAGAAGCGCGAGCCTTCCTCGTTCGTCCAGTTGACGACCACGAGCGGATGGCGGAGCCGGGTGGCGCTTTCCCTGAGGGTGCGCAGGATTTCGACCCCGGCAAGCACGCCGAGAATGCCGTCGAAGCGGCCGCCTTGCGGCTGGGTATCGAGATGGCTGCCGACGGCGATGGCCGGCAGCGACATGTCCTCGCCGGCATAGGTCGCAAAGATGTTGCCAATTGCGTCGACCTCGACCGTGCAGCCGAGCGTGCGGCATTCGGAAACGAACCAGTCGCGGACCTGCCGGTCCTCCTCGGTCAAAGTCAGGCGCGTGACGCCGCCCTTGTCCGCAGCGCCGAAACGCGCGGTCGAGATGATGTCGGCCCACAGCCGGTCACCGTTCGTCGCCGGCGTGTTGATGCGGGTCGTTTCGCTGCGCATGGCTTCGGTGCTCATTTCTGCTGCTCCGGCGCGTCCTTGTTGAGCCGGTAGCGGAAATCGCAATGGGAGGCGCCCTGCATTACCGTCTGGGTGCGCTCCAGCGTAATGCGCGGGTCGTAGCCGGTGCAGAAGACGCCGTCGCGGTTGCAGGACAGCAGGTGTCCGATGTGGCCAAGCCCCATCTCGCGATAGGTCTCGGCGTAGCGACAGCGCTTGACGTTGTAGTGGAATTCCTCGTCCGTCGCCTTCGTCACCTCGATGACGAGCGCGTCGTCCTGGGTCCAGAGATCCTGAAGTTCCTGGAAGGTGCGCAGGTTGGTTCCGCCGGGTGTCTTTGCGGCAAAGGTCCGGCCCGCCTCGATCGCGGCCTTGGTGATTGCCTTATCGAGGATCGCCTGGGCGCGCTCCTCGCCGATCTCCTCGCGCATCGCCTCATAGATCGGCGCGATGATGCCGGCCTCGATGCGGCGGCGCGCGAGAATTCCGATCTCGCCATCCATCGCGACGCGCGAATCGGTGTTTTGGTTGTCCGTCTTGTCCATGCAATGCCTCCCTGTCTGCCTCGGGGCAGATCAACAGAGAACAGGATACTACGCCGGGCATGCTGCTGTGTTGCAAATCCGTGCCGGAAAGATTCCTTCAGGCGCAAATACTTTGCGCCATTCCGTCGTTGTGCAGGAAGCAATCGCGAGCCTGCCGACGGATCATGAGCGGCAGGGGTGCCAGCCGGGAACCATTAGCGCTACGCGTTTCCCCAGGCAGCGCCCCTTGAACAGGTTCCCGGGCGATAGGCACGTTCAGGGAAAGCGCGATCGCTGCGGCGACAAGGCCGAGCCCTCCAGCCGCCTGAACGCCAAGGGCGGGAATGAGAACGAAAGAAACAGCCAGGCACCCGGCGATCGCGCCGAGCGTATTGGCAGCATAGAGCCTGCCGCCCTTCGCGGCGACGCTACGTTAGCGATTCAACTTCTACCGGCGGGTGTCCGCGGGTAAGTACGTAACAGTTACGAAGGTCGGCGACGGCGGGTAAATCAGGTCCGGCCCACGGCTCCGAAGCGCCTTGGCGGCGCGGCCTCCAGGCCGGGATTGAGGTCGGGCAAGTCCGATGTCGGGCCGCCGCCATCGGCGGAGGTTTCCGAAAGCCAGCGCTGTCTTGCCACCTTCAATCCGCCGCGCAACCGGAGGAGATCAGGCCCGTCCTGATGGGAGCCGCCGCTGCCGTAGCGGCTGCGGCGATAATCGGCAAAAGCGTTTGCCGTCGCCGGGTCGGCGAACCTGTCGAGCCAGCGCGAGAGCGGCGTGTTGCCGGTCCGGCGTGACCAATGGTCGAGCGCCGTCTCCAGCCGCATGGGGTCGTGATCCCGACACGCGTCGAGCACGTGGCAAAATGCCGTCGCCTCGGATTGCGCCCTCTGCTCGAGCGCGGTTTCCAGCCGGGTTTCGAGGCGACCGAACAGATTGGCGGCCAGCTGGATAAGCGTCGCGAGTGCGGCGATCGATGCCGCGATGCCGAGCCACCACAGCCAGTCGAAAGGTTCCTCAGCGGGCGGCGGCGCAGGTGGGGCGAGTGCGGGCGCAGCCGCTGGGGCAGCGTTGACGTTGACGGTCACGCCGGCCGCCTCGGCCGTCTGCATCGATCCGCTCGCCGGGTCGAACCAGGGCAGGCTGATCGCAGGAAGCGCGTAGGTGCCGGGCTTTGCAAAGACGTAGGTTGCCACGTCCTTGCGCAGTCCCGCCGTGATATCCCCGCGTGACGTGCGTTCCTCCGAAAGCACCGGATCGTGCCGGTACAATTGCACGTCCGCCGGGGCGTCGAAGGTCGGTTCGGGTATCATCATCGGTGCGAGGCCGGCCGCGCGAATGGTGATGGTCCGCACCAGGGCATCGCCTGCCTTTAGCCCCGCGGGATCCCGGTCGAAAGACTGGGTGAGGGTGATTTCTCCGGCGGTGACGCCGGCCTCTCCGCCTGCGCCTTGCGGAACGGCTTCGACCGTGAACTTGAGCGAAGGCAACGTCACCTGACCCTTGCTCATCTGGCCGGGTACGGCGGCATAGCCGAACGGAATGACGGCGGGCGGCAGTACGTAGTCGCCTGCCGCCTGCGGGGTGATCGCGTAGGTTTTGCGGATGCCTGAGAAGGCCTCGCCGTTGACGGTCTCGTTGAGGTTCATGCCGCGTTCGTCGGGCATGGTGACGACAGTGCCGGGAAGATCGAACAGAGGAAACTGCGGCGGCGAAAGGAAGTAGTTCGGCACGAAGACGTCGACGTCGACCTCGATCTGCTGGCCGGCATAAATCGGCGCCTTGGTCGTGAGCGTCGCGCGGGCAAAGGGATTGGCGGCGAAGGCCGTGCCTGCAAGCCAAAGCGACAGGCCGAGGAGCCAGATGATCTGCCGCGGCAGGGCGGCGAGGGCTGTCACGGGGCCGCCTCCTTTGCTTCGATCGCAAATTTTCGTGCCAGCAGTTCGGCCGGCGACACCTGGATGTTGCGCATCCACATGTCGGCCGTCTGCGGTCCCCCTTGCGTGGTGGCTTCCGTTCCCTTCTTGCCCTTGTCGTCGAACTGGACCTGGTCCGGGTCAATGCCCGCCTGTTCCTGCTGTGCGTCCTGTTCCTGCTTGTCCTTGTCGGCCTTGCGCTTTTTGGCGATCTCGAGGTTCTTTTGGGCGTCGGTCCAGTCGGGGCGGCGCTTTAGCGCCTGCTCGTAGACGGCGATCGCTTCGTCGGCCTTGTCGAGGTGCAGGAGGGTATTGCCCTGATTGTAGTAGCTTTCCGCCGTATCGCTCTCGGCAAAGGCGTCGATCGCATCCTGGAAACGGCCGGCGCGGTAGAGCGCTGCGCCGCGCCAGGCGGGATCCGCGAACGTTTCAGAGGCCCCCTGGAAATCGCCCTGTTCGAAGGCGCGACGGCCCTGCTGGTCCGGAGTGAGCCAGAGGTCGATAAAGCGATTGTCCGCCGCCTCCACCCGTTCGCTGCCCATGAGCGAAGTGGCCGCGAGCAGATAGACCGCCCAGCGTATGGTCCAGCCGCGTCGGAACCAGAAGAGGCCGAAGACGGCGATCGGAATCGTCAGCCACCAGCCGAGATCGTGCCAGCGCGTCAGCCCTTCGGCCGTCTTCGCTGCAAAATTCGTCTGGATGCGTCTGATGATCCAGCTGACGTCGGCGTCGTCGGATGTCACCGACGCGACCTCGACCTTGGAGGCCGACTGCAGCGCCTTGAGGCCGTCGACATCGAGCTTCGCCCTGACATACGCGCCGGTCGCATCGGTCAGGAACCCGCCGTCCGCCGTCTTGACCGGACCGCCTTCTGCCGTGCCGATGCCGAGCACCATCAGCGAGTTGCGCCCCTGATACCCACCGAAGGCCGGGAAGGCGGAACGCTCGACGCCGTCGGTCATGAACAGGATGGTGCCGGGCACCGTTTCGTTGGCGAGCGCTTTTTCGACCTCCTGCAGGGCCTTGGCTGTGTCCTTTCCCTCGACGGGCATGATCTGCGGCGACAGCGCGGCGAGGTAGGATTTGACCAGCGCGGCATCGTCGCTGAGCGGCAGGACCATGTGGGCGGAGCCGGCATAGGCGAACAAGGCGGTGCGCGAGCCTTTCCTCCTGTCGAGAATGTCTTGAATCTTCAATTTGGCGCGTTCGAGCCGCGTCGGCGAAACATCGGTCGCGTTCATCGTCGGGTTGAGGTCAATGGCGATTGCCAGAGGTGCGGTGTCCTCGACGAAGGGCGGCCGTTCACGCTGCCAGGTCGGGCCAGCGGCTGCGATCGCCGCAACGGCGATCAGTGCGGCGGTGACGTGCACCGGCTGGAAACGCCGTTTCCCGCCCTTGTCGATCAGCAGGTGATCGAGCAGGTGCGGTGCGATCATGTCCTGCCACTGCGAGCGGACATCGCCGCGCCGGGTAACGAGGTAGATCAGCAGCGGGACGGCGGCGAGCGCCAGCAGCCACAGCGGCCGCAGAAAGTGAAAATCCGCGATCATGGCGCTGCCTCCCGGCGCTGACGCCGGTCGCCGAGCGAGGATAGGAGCCACATGACGGCGTGATAGGCGAGCACCAGCAGGAGTGCCGCAGCCAGCGGATAGTAGAACAGCTCGATGCGCGGCCGCCAGGAGAGCGTCTTCTGGTTTGCCGGCGTCAACTGGTCGAGCAATTGGTAGATGTTCTGCAGACCGGCCTGATCCTGGCCGAAGAAGTAGCGCCCCTTCGTCGCTTCGGCGATCTGCTGGAGTGCCGCCGTGTCGAGCTTCTGTTCTCCTTGAGCATTGGGATCGCCGATGCCGACCGTGTGGATCACCACCTTTCGCTCGGCGGCGATGCCGGCGGCCTTGTCGGGCGGCATCTTACTGGCGGTGTCGTTGCCGTCGGTCAAGAGGATCATCACCTTGTCCGGCGCGGTGCTGGCGTCGAACATCTTGATCGCCAGCCCGATCGCATCGCCGACGGCGGTGCGGGGACCGGCCATGCCCGGCAGGCTGTCGGCCAGCATCAGCTTGACGGTCTTGTGGTCGAGCGTGAACGGTACCAGCGGATAGGGCGCATCGCCAAAGGCGATCAGGCCCAACCGGTCATTGGGCCGCCGGTCGATGAAGTCGGCGACCACCGCGTGCACCGCTTCGGCGCGGGTCTGCAGGTTGCCGGCGGGATCGCGAAAGTCGCGCGTGTCCATCGACTGTGACAGATCGATCGCCAACATCAGGTCGCGCTGCGGTTCGACCTTTTCGATCGGCGGCTCGACATATTGCGGCCGCGCCAGCGCCAGCACGATCAGCGTCCAGCAGATGGGTGCGATCACCTTCTGGCCGAGATTGGTTCTCGGAACGACGGAGCCTTCGGTCGGACCGAGATTGGCCGCCGCGGTGATGTCCTTGAAGAACGGCACCCTGACGGCGGCCGACTGCTCGCGGTATGGCGGAAGCAGCCACCAGACAAGGAAGGGCAACGGCAGAAGGATCAGTGCCCAGGCGTGGTCAAGCACGTACATGATGCGCCTCGATCCAGTGCCGCGCTGCCGCGATGTAGGCCTTTGCCTCAGCCTCCGGAACCGCGGCGAGCGCCTGGCTGCCACGATACTCGGCTTCCTCGAAAAAACGCGCAGAGGCGATAGGAAAGACAGGGCCGCCGGAATGAGCGTCGAGATACTTTGTCCAGCCGGTGCCGTGCAGGCCGGCAATGGCTTCGCGTGGCCAGATCGAGAGCGCGGTCCGCTTCAAAAGGACAGGCAGGGCCGCGAGCGCCTCGCCACGCGATCCGGTGGCGGCCAATCCGGCTTCTATCTTCCTGAGGTCGGCGAGCGCCTCGCGGCGGTAGCTGTTGGCCTCCCAGCGCCGGTACCAGCGCCAGCAGGCAAAGGCCGCCATGAGAAGGATAATGCAGCCGAGCACCGCCCACGCCTTGGTCTGGGGCATCATCGAGACAGGCTGCGGCAAGGCGATATCCGCGAGCTGCCGAAGGGCGGCGTCGAGCATCGGATCTTTCGCAGGTGCCGCCGTCGCCATCATCGCCTCCGCTGCCGGCTGGCGAGTTGGCCGAGCATGGTGCGCAGCTGCGGCGCCACCTCTTCCGCCGCAGAGATCGGCAGCATGGGCAGGCCGAGCTCCTCCTGCCAGGCGCGCAGCGCTCGCCCGCGCTTGCGGGCAAAGCTGTCGATCGCCTCGCGCACATTGCCATGGCCGAACTGCACTTCGGCCTGAAGCAGCCCGCCGCTAAAGACGATATCGCCCTTGCGCGGCAGTTCGAGGAGGAAGGGATCGTAGATCAGAACGCAGATCACATCGTTGTGGGCCGAAAGCTTCAAAAGCATGTCGCGGGTTTCGAGGCTGTAGCCGTCGAAGTCGCTGACGACGATGATCAGGTGATCGTGCCGGGCGATGTTGGCGACGGTCGTCAGCACGACGTCGAGCTGCTCGGCTCCATGCGGCGCCTGCGAACCGGCCTGCAGTGCGGTATTGTGGCGAACGATGCTGTCGGCGAGCCGGATCACCGCTTCGCGGCTGCGGTATGGGCGCGTTTCGGTCACCTCCTCGTCGCCGAAGACGAAGCCGCCGACACGGTCGCCAAGGGCTAGCACGCGCCAGGCGGAGAGCGCTGCCACTTCCGCCGCGGCGACCGACTTCATCGCGCGGCGGCTGCCGAAGAACATGTTGATGCGCTGGTCGACGAGGATGAGGGCCGGCCGGTCCTTCTCTTCGTCATAAACGCGGACGACCGGCTTGCCGGTGCGCGCCGTCACGCGCCAGTCGATGGCGCGGATGTCGTCGCCGGGCAGGTAGTTGCGTAGTTCCTCGAAGGAAAGTCCGCGGCCGCGCATGCGTGATTCGTGACGGCCGGCAAGCAGGCGGCGCACCGGCGCCTTGCGCAGGAACGTCAGGTCGCGGGCCATGGCTTCGAGGCCGACAAGTGCGTCCACTGAGGTGTAGACGCCGGTGGCGTCGGCGGTGCGGGGCTTTATGATGCCGCGTGAGCGGGCGAGGGCCGGCAGGGATATGGCCATCGGCGAACCTCCATCCTCAGGCGACCGCGACGAGCTCGACGATGCGGTCGATCACCTGGTTGGCGGTGGTGCCGCCGGCATGCGCTTCGTAAGAGAGGACCAGGCGATGGCGAAAGACATCGTGCACGGTCGCCTGCACATCGTCGGGCGTGACGAAATCGCGGCCGTTCAACCAGGCGTGCGCCCGCGAAACCTTATCGAGGCCGATGACGCCGCGCGGGCTCACGCCGACCTGAAGCCACTTGGCCAGATCCTTGTCGACCTTGTCGGGATAACGTGTCGCCATCACCAGCGCTACGATGTAGTTCTCGATCGCTTCGGAAACGGTGATCGCCGATATTTCCTTGCGTGCGGCAAAGACCGCGTCCTGGGCAAGCTTCTCCGTCGCATGATTGTTGGACTTGGCGTTGGTTTCCTCCGAGCGCACGAGCCGCATGATGTCTGCCTCTGAGGCTGCGTCCGGATAATCCACCTGGATGTGCATGAGGAAGCGATCCAGTTGCGCTTCGGGCAGCGGATAGGTGCCTTCCTGCTCGATCGGGTTCTGGGTCGCCATGACCAGGAACAGATCAGGCAGCACATGGCTCTTGCCGCCGATCGTGACCTGGCGTTCCTCCATCGCCTCGAGCAGCGCCGATTGCACCTTGGCCGGCGCCCGGTTCACCTCGTCGGCGAGGATGAGATTGGCGAAGATCGGCCCTTCCTGGAACTGGAACGCGCCCTTGCCGCCCTCGGAAAAATAGATCTCGGACCCCGTGATGTCGGCGGGCAAGAGGTCGGGTGTGAACTGGATGCGCGAAAGCTCCGCATCGAGGTTTTTGGCCATGCTCTTGATCGCTCGGGTTTTCGCAAGTCCGGGCAGGCCCTCGACCAGCAGATGGCCGTTGCTGAGCAGCCCTAGCAGCAAGCGCTCGATCATGCCCTCCTGGCCGATGATCGCTTCGCCGATGCGCTTGCCGAGTTGTTGGATATCGTCGCGTGCACCCATGAAGTCCTGCTCCCTTGCCCCGCCGGCAACATCAGTCGTCATGAACTTTCGCGAGAGCTTATTGTTAAATCAGGCCAATTGGAAAGAACGTAACAGTAACGAAGGCCTGAGCGGCGATGGCGGATACCTCTTGTGGCACGCGGCCTGCGCCCCGAGGGCTTTGGGCGATTGCGTAACGGTTACGTACTTTGGGCAGCGGGCATTTGGCGCTAACGTGTGCAGACCGTCCGCGCGCGTGCTAGCCGACGGTGCCAAGGGAGATCAGAGCCACATGCAAATGTCCCCGAAAATGCCCCTTGTCGACGAAACGCCGGCGGCGGTCAGCGCCCGCGAGCAAATCTGGATCGAGGGCGGGACCTTTCTCATGGGTTCGGACAAGCACTATCCGGAGGAAGCGCCGGCCCATCCGGTGAAAGTTGACGGCTTCTGGATCGACGTCACGCCCGTTACCAACCGGCAGTTCGCCGCCTTCGTCGAGGCGACCGGCTACGTGACCGAGGCGGAGAAGACGCCCGATCCGAAGGACTATCCGGGCGCGCTTCCGGAAATGATGCGGGCGGGTTCAGTGATCTTCGACCCGCCGAAGCGGGTGACCAGCAACAGTCCTTCGCAATGGTGGAACTTCAAGTTCGGCGCCGACTGGCGGCGGCCCTATGGGCGGCAGAGCAACATCCGCGGCAAACTCGACCATCCGGTAGTGCAGGTCTCCTACCTCGACGCCAAGGCCTATGCCGCCTGGGCGGGAAAGGACCTGCCGACGGAGGCCGAATGGGAGTTCGCCGCGAAAGGCGGGCTCGAAGGCGCGGAATTTGCCTGGGGGGACGAACTGGTGCCCGAGGGACGTTTCATGGCAAACACCTGGCACGGCATGTTTCCGACGGAAAACCTGAAGCCCGACGGCTTCGAGCGGACCTCGCCGGTCGCGAGCTTTCCCGCCAATGGCTACGGCCTCTACGACATGATCGGCAATACCTGGGAATGGACCAGCGACTACTGGTCCACCCGCCACCCTGCGCCGGCGCAAAAGAGCTGCTGCATACCCGCCAATCCGCGGGGCGGGGACCGGGAAGCGAGTTTCGATCCGCGGCAGCCGACGATCCATATCGCCCGTCGCGTCGTGAAGGGCGGATCCCATCTCTGCGCGCCTAACTATTGCCGTCGGTATCGTCCGGCGGCGCGTCACGCGCACGAGGAAAACGCGGCGACGACCCATATTGGGTTCCGTTGCATTCGGCGGCCCTGATCCGGCCGGAGGACTTGAAAACCGTTCCGCCAGGAGGATGGATGATGACGGCAACAGCGATGCGTTTGGGGTTCGTGATGGACGAAAGGGCTTGCAAACCGCGGCTTCGCGCAAGGCTCGCTGGCCTGTTGCTCGCGTTCGTTGCGGCCTTCGCCTCACCTGTTGCCCTTGTGGCGGCCGATGCGCCGGCCGACATTCTGCCCTCGTGGAACGATGGCGAGGCGAAAAACGAGATCGTCGATTTCGTCACACGGGTCACCAGCGAGGGCAGCGCCGATTTCGTGGCGCCGGCAGAGCGGATCGCCGTCTTCGACAATGACGGCACGCTGTGGACCGAGCAGCCGAACTATTTCCAGGGCATGTTCGCCATCGACCGCGTCAAGGCGATGGCGCCCGAGCACCCCGAATGGAAGGACAAGGAGCCTTTCGCATCGCTGCTGAAGGGGGACATGGCAGGCATTGCCGCCGCCGGCGAAAAAGGCATCGTCGAGTTGGTCATGGCGACCCATGCCGGCATGACGACGGACGCGTTCACGAAAACGGTCACGGATTGGTTCGCGACCGCCCGGCATCCGCGCTTCGATCGCCGATATAACGAGATCACCTTTCTGCCGATGCGCGAGTTGCTCGATTATCTCAGGGCAAGCGGCTTCAAGACCTATATCGTCTCGGGCGGCGGCATCGAATTCATGCGGCCGATGACCGAACAGATGTATGGGATCCCACCCGAGCAGGTGGTCGGCAGCAGCATCACGACGAAGTACGAACTCGACGGCGACGCGCCGGTGCTGATGCGGGAGCCCAAGATCGACTTCATCGACGACGGTGCCGGCAAGCCGGTCGGGATCAACACCTTTATCGGCCGCCGCCCGATCTTCGCTGCCGGTAATTCCGATGGCGACTATGAGATGCTGCGTTGGGTAACGGCGGGGTCCGGCCCGCGTTTCGGCATGATCGTTCACCATACGGACGGGGAGCGCGAATGGGCCTATGATCGGCAATCGCCTGTCGGCAAGCTGGACAAGGCGATGACCGAGGCCGAGCAGCGGAACTGGCTTCTGGTCGATATGAAGAACGACTGGCGCAAGATCTACGCCTTCGACAAATAGGTGGCTGCACGGCTGGCGCCGTGCGCCTCAGCGATCGATGTCGGGGCGAGGGCCGAGTGCTAAGCGCGACTTTAGCGCGGGGCCGTGGTCGACTATCGTCGCGCGGACGATGGTGCTCTTGCTCGTCTTTCCCGCCGCGGAACATCTCTCAACACCGATCGCGATATCGCGTGTGCCGCCTGTGCGGCTGCTGACGGCCCGAATCATGGGATTCGAGGCGAAGATTGCCAAGGCGCCGGCAATCCGGGCCAATGTTACTGTTACGTACTTCCGAAAATCGGCGTTCGTGCCACTTTTCGCTCAGGGGAGAGGTAAGCGAGGGTCGGATTGGCCACAAGCACTGACCGGCGAGCCGGCCCCCCGCCCGCAACGGTGTCTGGTCGTCGCTGACACCTTGGGGAATGCAAAGGCATGAGCATCGATTGTCGTTCAAACGGATGGTAAACCATGCCCAGCGCAGCCTCTCAACGGGGACTACTGAAGCTTATGCTCAGGCTGCCGGCTCTGCGCGGCCAGTTGCAATTGCTCTGTGCCAAGAACCAGTCCCTGGCAAGCCTCTGCGAAGCCTATGAGGAAGCGAGCTCTATGCTTGACCGGCAAAGGCGTCTCGCCCCTCTGGATCATTCGATGATCTCGGAGTATGAATTGATCTGTCGCGAGATCGAAGAAGAGGTCATTTCCGTCTGTATCGCCGATACGGGGACGTGAGCGTAGTCCGTTGTGATTAACAAATAGCTCGCTTGAGCTTGTCAGAGCGACGAAAACCCCACAAGAATTCTATGGGAATGATCGGGCGTTCCTGTTCCAACTTAAAATGATTCAATTCTTCGATGAAAATATTTTGTGACGGTGCGATATTCTTCTTTCCGCCACAGAAGCTCTCGTCTAGAGTTCGCCTCGCGTTGCACTCTCTTTGGGGTTGTGGCAGTTGGGAGCGCATCATGGAAGCCAGCAGAAATGCGGGTCAAACGAACTGCATTGCCGTTGCAGAATGCGAGGCGCGAGCCGCCCTTGAGCGCATTCTTGCCGACAGCCAGTTTCACGCGACCGAGCGTCATCGCAAGCTGTTGCGGTACGTGGTTGACGAGTTTTTCGCTGGCCGTTCGGGCCAGGTGAAAGCCTACACGATCGCCATTGACGTCTTCGGACGGCCCGCCTCCTTCGATCCTGCGACCGATCCGATCGTGCGTGTGGAAGCGTCGCGCCTGCGCGCGGCCCTGGCGCAATATTACGAGGCGCTCGGCGAAAGAGCGGAGCTTCGCATCGAGCTGCCGAAAGGCAATTACGTTCCGCAATTCGTGATCAGCGGCGAGCCTTTGAGAGGGGTGCTCGAGAGCACGACGCCGGTTGCTGAGGCGGCAGCCGAGCAGCCCATCGAGCTCGCGATTGCGCCTGCCGTTCTTGCCCGCAAATGGCGCCCGCTTGCGGGCTTCGCGGCACTTGGAACCGGCGTGGCGGTCATGGCCGGGGCCTTCTACGTGTCCATTGCCGACCACCTTCCCTGGCAGCCGGTTTTCTCGGCCAAGCCGACGATCGTCGTTGACGTGCCGACGCGGCAGGGTGCCGACGACGACGTGCAGAAGAAGGCGGGTGACTATCTGGTCCACGCACTCTCGCAGTTTTCCGCCGTCCGCACCCTTGCGCCGGTCTCGCCCGCGGGTGTCGACGTGGCGTCGATAACCGGGTGGGTTTCGTCCGCGCCGCCGGTCAAGCTGCAGGGCAGCAAGGAATACAGGCTTTCCATCGCCTACAGCACCGACGAGCGCCGGCATGAGGTCTCCTGGCAGGTGATCGATGTGCAAAGCAACGAGGCGTTGAGGTCCGGCAGCTCGAAGGTGGCGCTCGACAGCGGCGACGCGCAGGAAATACAGGAAAAGCTGCTTTCTCGTCTGGCCCTTTCGCTTGCCGGCGAAGAGGGCGTCATTGTCAGTCTGGAGGCTGCGCGGCAACTGGTGACGCCGTCGATCGGCTTCGGCTGCGTGCTTCAGGCGGATGTGGCACTGGCGCGGATCGACCCTGAGGGACTGGTTTCGGCCCACGGCTGCCTTGAAAAATCCGTCGCCTACCAGGCCGCCGACGCCGATGTTTTGGCGAGCTTGGCGATGGTGTTGGTGGCAACCGGTGAAGCGAGCGCCGCGCCGACGGTGGCTGAGCGTGCGCTGAAGCTCGCCGACAAGGCCGTTGCGCTGGCACCGCAATCGAGCCAGAGCTACGTCGCCCAGATGCAAGCGCGCTTTGCAGCCGGCGACAGGGAAGCGGCGTTCATTTCCGGTCGGCGCGCGGCGGCACTCAATCCGCTCGACGACGCCATTCCGGCGCGGCTGGGTCTACTGCTTTTCGTCAGCGGCGCCTATTCGCAAGGGGTGAATCTGGCCCGTGTGGCGGATGCCGGCAGCGAGTATCTTCACCACGATGCCGCGCTGACCCTGGCGCTCGAAGACTACCGCAGCGGCCGCTACCGCGAAGCGCTGAGGCGCGCACGCGAGCTTGCCAATCCGGCGGACATGGCGGTCAATCTCCTACGCGTGGCAGCGGCAGGCCAACTCGGCCTGACGCGGGAAGCGACCAGCGCTTTGGACGGATTGCGCCTGAACGAAACGCGCGCGTCGCAGTCGTACGATACGGAACTGGTCGCTCGAGGCTACGCGCCGGACCTGATCGCGTTGCTTGATGACGGTCTCGCCAAGGCCGGCTTCGCCCAGCAGTAAGGCCGGGCCCGAGCCCCTTTTAGTTTTCGGCGGCGACCCGGATCACCAGCTTGCCGAAATTGCGTCCGTCCAGCAGACCGATGAAGGCTTCCGGCGCATTCTCGAGCCCGTCGACGATGTCTTCGCGGTAGCGGACTTCGCCGCTTTTGATCCAGCCGGCCATCTCCTGATAGAAGAGCGGCCTCTGATCGGCAAACTCGCGCTGGATGAAACCCCGGATGAGCAGGCTCCGGCTGAGCACTTCGCGCATGACGCCGGGCAACCGGTC
The DNA here is from genome assembly GCF_014852185.1 of Ensifer sp. ENS07. Taxonomy (NCBI): domain Bacteria; kingdom Pseudomonadati; phylum Pseudomonadota; class Alphaproteobacteria; order Hyphomicrobiales; family Rhizobiaceae; genus Ensifer; species Ensifer sp. ENS07. The sequence goes on from NZ_JACVBE010000003.1 coordinate 30,313, forward strand.
GCTCCCGGCTTGCGCGCCTGCGGGCTGGTTGTAGTGCGCAATCAGGCCGCAGACGGCCACGCGAGCGAAGTCGTTCAACAGCGGGAACACCGCATCCCAGACATGACCGCCGACATTCTCGAAATAGACGTCGATGCCTTTGGGGCAGGCGGCGGCGAGCTGTTCGGCGAAATCAGGCGCGCGATGATCGATCACCGCGTCGAAGCCGAGCGTGTCGCGAACGAAGGCGCATTTGTCCGCACCGCCGGCGATCCCGACTGCGCGCGCACCCTTGATGCGGGCAATCTGCCCGACCGCCGAGCCGACGGCGCCGCTTGCAGCCGCCACGACGACCGTTTCGCCCGGCAGCGGTTTGCCGATCGTCAGCAGCCCCGCATAGGCGGTGAAACCGGGCATGCCGAGAATGCCGAGTGCCGTCGAAAGAGGTGCGGCCGCCGGATCGAGCTTGCGCAAGTCAGTACCACGCGACAGCGCATAGCTTTGCCAGCCGGAGTGGGAAAGAACGAAATCGCCGTCGCTGAAATCCGGGTGACGCGAGCGGAGGACGCGGGCGACCGTGCCGCCCTCCATGACAGCACCGATCTCCACCGGCTTGGCATAGGAGCGGCCGGCATTCATGCGGCCGCGCATATAGGGGTCGAGCGAAAGGTAGAGGATCTTCAGGAGAACCTCGCCTTCCGCCGGCTCCGGGATAGCCGTTTCGACGACGCGGAAATCGCTCGGCACCGGTTTTTCGGATGGCCGCGCGGCAAGCAGGACCTGGGTATTCTTGCTCATAGTCTTTTCCTCCTGTGCGTGTCCCGATGCCCCGCGGCGGCTGACGCGCGACGAGAAACTCTTTTCGCATGAAACGAAACAAAGGCCTACAGACGTGTTTTGAGCCGCAAACGGCTCCGCGGGCTCGCCCCTGTGGACGAGCCCGCGGAAAATGCGAAAGCGTCTTACGCTCAGGCGGCGTCGATCGCTTGTCTGAGATCGGCGATGATGTCGTCCGGATGTTCGATGCCGATCGAAAGTCTGACATAGCCGGGCGTCACCCCGGTCTTTAGCTGGTCGATCTCCGACAGCTGTGAGTGCGTCGTCGTGGCTGGATGAATGGCCAGTGAGCGCGCGTCGCCGATATTGGCGACATGGTAGAGCAGTTTCAGCCCGTCGATGAAACGCCGTCCCGCCTCGCGACCGTCCTTCAGCTCGAAGCCGACGAGCGCGCCATAGTGGCCGTTCAGCAGATATTTCCCGCCGCGCGCTTTTGCCTCGCCATCCTGGAACTTCGGGAAGATCACCCGCGCCACCTTCGGGTGGGTGCGGAGGAACTCGGCCACCTTGATGGCATTCTCGTTGTGCTGCCGGATCCGGAGCGGCAGCGTTTCCAGGCCCTGGATGAACTGGAATGCGTTTAGCGGGCTGATCGCGGCGCCGAGGTCGCGCAACAGCACCGCGCGGGCGCGCAGGATATAGGGATGAAACGCGATCGCGGCCGCTTTTTCGAGCCAAGTCTTGCCCTGGTAGCTCGGGTCAGGCTCGTGCAGGTTCGGATGGCGCGCCTCGTGCTCGTGCCAGGGAAACTGGCCGCTGTCGATGATCGCGCCGCCGATCGAGGTACCGTGCCCGCCGATGTATTTTGTCGTCGAATAGACGACTACCGCAGCGCCGTGGTCGAAGGGCCGGATCGTCAGCGGGGCCGCCGTGTTGTCGACGATCAGCGGAATGCCGAAGCGCTTGCCGATCTCGGCGACCTCGGCGATCGGAAAGACTTCGAGCTTCGGATTCGGCAGGGACTCGGCATAGTAGGCACGTGTCCGGTCGTCCGTCGCCCGGGCAAACGCCTCGGGATCAGCCGCATCGACGAAACGAACCTCGATGCCGAAACTTTTCAGGGTGGCGGCAAACAGCGCCCAGGTGCCGCCATAAAGGCCGGCGGCGCTGACGACGTTGTCGCCGGAGCGCGCAAGGTTCAGGAGCGCGAAGGCTGATGCCGCCTGGCCGGAGCCAAGTGCCAGCGCGGCTGCTCCCCCTTCGATCTCCGCCAGCCGCTGCTCAAACGCGTCTTGCGTCGGGTTGGAAACGCGGGTGTAGAGATGCCCCGGCGCCTCCAGCGCAAAGAGCTTGTCGGCGCCGTCGGTGCCGGGCAGTTGATAGGAGGTCGTCTGGTAGATCGGCACGGCGACGGCGCCGCTTGCCGGATCGAAGCGATAGCTGCCGCCGTGGAGCGCCAGCGTTTCGGGATGCAACCGCCCGCCGGCTTCGCGCAGGCCGTTCGGCGTCTTGATCTCGACTGCCGGTTCTTCCGGCTTCTGATGGATCGTCATGCCATTTCTCCTTGGCTCTCAGGTTGATCGGCGCTGTCCGGTTGATCAGGCGGGCACGGCCGCCTTTGGCTGTTCCAGCAGGTCTGCGTGGTGCGCGGCGGCGACATCGGGGTGCGAGCGCAGCCGGGATTTCAGCACGTTGCGGCCAACCTCGTGGAAGAGCGGGTTCTGCGGATCCTGGGTGACGCCGCGGACCTCGGCTGCAAGCTGTGGCGGGAGATCGAGCACCGGGATGGTCGAAGCGAGATTGGCGCCGAGGAAGAAGGCGACCGAGAGCCGATCGCCGCCAGCTGGCGGCGTTACCACCCGGTGGATGTTGGCGAGCAGATAGCCGTTCGATGCCAGTTCCAGGAGTTCGCCGACATTGATGACGAAGGTGCCGCGCTTCGGCGGTGCGTCGATCCAGCCGCCCTTGCCGTCGTCGACCTGCAGTCCGCCGACCACGTCCTGCAACAGGATGGTGACGAAGCCGCCGTCCTTGTGGGCGCCGACGCCCTGATCGCTTTCGGTCTTGTCGCGGCCGGGATAGCGGATGATCTTCAGCAACTGGTTGGGGCCGTCGCGATAGATCGGCCCGAAGACATCGGGCTTCTGCCCGAGCGCTTCGGAGAAAATCTCGATCAGCCGGATGCCGAGCCCGGTGACGGCTTCGATATAGCCAAGGATCGCAGGCTTCAGTTCCGGCAAGGCGTCCGGAAACTGGTTCGGGCCGACCAGCCGCTTCCACGGCGCATCGCCGGACGCGATATTGAGGCTCTGGCGCTCGGGACCAAAGTCGACCTGTTCGCGCCAGTCCTGCGTGCCGCGCGTGTATTCGAGGCCGGCGCGATTGTAGCCGCGGAAGTGCGGCGACTTGCGCATCTCGATCGCCAGCTTGTCGTCCTCCGGCAGCGCGAAGAAGCGGCGCGAAAGCGAGAGAATGCCGTCGATTTCGTCCTGCGGGATCCCGTGGCCCTCGAGATAAAAGAAGCCCACCGAGCGGGCAACGCTGCGCAACTCGTCGAGCGCTGCGGCCCGCTCGGGGTGGCCCGCCGCAAAGCGCGAAAGGTCAAGGACGGGCAGGGTTGGATTTGTCTGGCTCAAGCTGGTCTCCCTTTGTCGTTCAGGCGGTGGGCCAGTCGATAAGGGCCCTGCGCCGGTTCGCACATGATGGGAGAAGCCTAACCGGAGGTGGCTCGCTCACTCAATATTGTCTATGGAAATTATGGACTAAATTTCAACGAAAGCGCGAAGCGGGCTTTCGAACGGAACTGGTTTGCGGGGAATATCCGTCCCGGCCGTCTGTTTTACGGATTCCCTGAGCTGTCTCATGCGTGCGAGAGCAACGATCGTTCGGCGACGAAATCCGCTTGCGGCGAAACGCGGGGAGCGGCAGACGCTAGTCTAACAACAACCAAAACCCCGCTTCGCCTTCGGCCAAACGGGGCTATTTTCGTGTCATCGCTCAATCGCAAAGCCACCGGTCCGCGCAGGCGGACCAATCGCGGGATGACGGCAATCCCAAAAGCGGCGTGGAACTCAGCAGCGGCCGAGACTCGGGCGCGTCAGCAACTCGTTGGTCAGATGCGCTCTCTGGCTGCCGCAGTCCTCGGCCTCCTTGAGCAGCGATGCGAGCGCGAGTTCGAGACAGTATTGCACGCCTTCGACGTTGAGGGTCTTGGCGGAGTCGCGCGCATAGGTGACAAGACGAGCCAGTGCCAAGAGCTCCTTTTCCTTGTCTTCCGGTTCTACCGGCACAGCAAATGAAGATAGCATGATTTTCCCCAGCTTCCTTTGGATCCGCAGATCCAGCCCACCGTGGCCAATCATAGCGTGACTTCGCGGCATTGCGCGTGACATGAGCGTGACACACGTTGTATGTGAAAACCACATCCTTAAGATGAAGCGTCAGGTTGACCGAACAACCTCTTCCACATGCTGGTAGAATTGAATTTCCAGCCTTGCGATGCAACCGTCCGTTGGGTTGGCGCGTGTCGCAGTGCGTCCAGTAAATGTCGCGCGTCGATGCCCTTCTGGTCGACATATTCGCTCGCGAGCAGCGCGGTGAGACGGGCGGGGTCCGTCCCCGCCGGCAGTGCAACGCGCGCGACAATGCCCGCCCAGTTGCGCTCCTTGTAGAACATGGCGGACGCCGTCGCGCCCATCGATCCGATGAGCGCTGGGGCAAGGGCTTGGGTGTGCGAGAGGCGCTTGAGCGTCGCATCGACGTTGACCAGCGGGAGTGTCAGCGGCAGATAGCCGAGTTCGGCCGGGCCGTGGATCAGCGCAACATCGGCGTCGTCCACGCGGGCTCCTTCGGCGTATTGCCGGTAGATCTCGCCAATGCCGACCATGCCGAAGGGCGCGCATTCCGCCGCGCGCAGCGCGCCCATGCTGGCCGCGCCGAAGACCTGCACGCCCAGCGACAGCGCATAAAGGATTTCCTTGTGCCAGACGGGCGCAGCATTTTCGAAGTTGCCGTCGATAAGCCCGATCGCGGTTGCCCCGCCCTCAACTGCGCGCAGGACGTCGCCCTGAACGGCAGGTGGGAGGATTAGGACGCTCTTTTCCGCCACGTTTCGTGCGTCCGGCAGCGTCGGGCCAACAAAGACAACGTTCATCCGGCCTCCAGCGCACGGGCGAGCGCGCGTTCTCCGAAGCGACGCTTGCGCAGGCCGTCGGGATTTTCGAGGGCCGGAACGATGACCTTGACCACCGAGAAAGGTGCAACGCCTTCCATCAGCGGAACGACGACAACCGTTCGGATGCCAGCCGCTTCAAGCCGCAGCAGTACGTAATCGAGCAGCGCCTGAGGCCCGGCCGGGGCATCGGGTGCCGCCACGCTTGTCCGGAGCGGCACGGCGGCAAACAGGCCTCGCGTTTCCTCGGGAAGGTCGCGGGTGAAGGTTTCAGGGAACACATCGTCGCGGGCGCCGCTGATATAGGTAAGCCGCGACTGGGCGGCCTCGGTCACGGCACGGATGGCGGCGCGCCGTGCCACCGGGTGGGCGCCGTGGCCGATCGTGACGTCGTGATAACGCGGCTGCCTGGCCGAGAGAATGCCCGCTTCGGCGAGGGTTGCGGCATAGCAGGGAATGCCGATGTCGCTGGTCATGTCGAACAGGCGCAGCTCCAGGTCTGAAGAGGCGATCCGTTTCGTAAGGGCATCGAGGACAGGATCCTCGAAACTTCCCGGATCGATGCAGCCGCGGTGCTTGCCGTTCAGCGGCAGCATTCGCCACAGCGTTTCGGCGTCGCGCTCGATGCGCTCGAGCAAGCCGTGCAGGGTCGCCTCGGTCTCGGTGTTCCCCGAGGCCAGGCCATCGGAGGACTGCCAGTAACGACAACCGACAATGGTCCGGTCGAGGATTGTCGCTTCGCGCGGAACCCAGGTGGTTGCGCCGTCAAAGAGGTCGAAGCCACGGAGCCAGTCGACCGTTTCGTTGTCCTGAAGGTCCGCTTGCCCCGCCGCGATGAGCCCCGGCAGATGCAGCGTTCGATCGCCCGTTTCGGAAAGAGCCCGGCTGGTGGCCGTTCTTGTCGGGGCCGACGGCGCGCAGGCCACTGCCCGCTCGATCGCCTCCATGGCCGCCGAAACCTTGGCGTCAACGTCGGTGATGCCTTTTCCCTGGTTGATGACGATCGATCGGGCGTTGGGCGACACGGCGCTCCAGACGGGAATGCCGAGCCGGTCGAGGCCGGTCAGCCGCGCAAGCCGGGTGACGCCGAGCGCCGGCAGGAATGCCTCGATCCGCCGGAACGTTTCTTCTGGCGGGCAGGCGCGATCGCTGTAGGAAAGCGGCTCGGCCGCCGGACGGCTGGAATGCTCGTCCGACGGCCGGCCAGTTTCAGCGGCTTGTGCCACGCGTGGACTAGCCGTCCATGAACCCGCCGGAAACGGAGCCGGACGAGGCCGCAACCACGGCGAGATTGACGCCCTTGTGCACCATTGCCCCGCTGTTGTTACGCAGGTCGTTGGCCGCAGCCAGCGGCCCCTGCGTCGGCGTTGCGATCTGCGAGACCGTGCCCGCATCCAGATCCGCAACCCAAAGCCGGTTGTCACCCGCCAAACCGATCACCACTACTTTTGCCATTTTCCCCTCCTGGCCGTTGCTGATGTGAGAAATCAGAAGCCCGCCTTGCGCAGGCCCTCGCAATAATGAACGCGCTGCCATTCTTCCCTAAAGGGAACGATGGTCATCCACTTGTCGAGATCAAAGTCCGGATGCACGTCGAAAGTCTTGCGGACGAACTGGCGCGCTTTTTTCCGGTTGCCGAGCATGCCCCAACTTGCCGCCGACAGCCGGTCGGCAGGGGTCGGATCGCGCATGCGCTCGATATAGGCGATCGCCTGCTCATACTGGCCAAGCGAGTAGCTGGCGCCGGCCGCGGTCCAGAAATATTCGTCCGGCGCAATCGGGTTGAGATCGATTGCTGCCTGGATCTTGCGCAGGCCACCCTCGGGGCGCGAAGCTTGCACCAGCGTGTCGGCGTAGCTCGCAATCACGTTGGCGTGCTGAGGGCTCAGCGCCTCCGCCTTGTCATGGTATTCCATGCTCTCGTCGAACTGTCTCAAGTAGAGCTTGACGACGCCAAGCTCGCGATAGCCCGTTGCCAGCGTGTCGTCGGCCACCACCGCATCGCGCGCATGCCGTTCCGCAAGGGCCAGCAGCTCTGCGTCGCCGCGGGCTGTCAGCAGCCACTCGAAAAAATAGCTGCGGGCGAGCCCGCTCATCGCCGGCGCAAAGCCGGAGTTCTCATAGAGCGACTGGCGGAAACTCTTGCGCGCGCGCCGCAGCTCCGGAAGGTTGAGCTGCTTGAGATAGCGCTGTCCGAGCAGGAAGCTGCGGTAGGAGCCGACATTGGTCTCGTAGGTCTGGCGATGGGTCTCGTTACGCTCCACCTGGTTGGCGATCGCCAGTGCGATCTGGCGGGCAATTTCCCGCCGTGAGGCCATCAGCCCGTCGCCATCGAGATTGAAACGGTCGGCCCAGATCACTTCGTCATTGGCAAAGAAGATCAGTTGCGTGAAGAGCGTCAGCCGGCTGCCTTCGTCGGTCAGGCGCGTGTCGAGAATGTAGCTGATGGCGTGCTTCTGGTAGGTGCTGGCCTTGTCTGCCTGCAGGCTGATCTGTGCGGCCGTGTAGGGCGCGATCACCGAAACCGAGCGAAGCGCGCAAAGCCCGATCGTCACGTCCTCGATCAGGGCGCTTGCAAATTGTGTTGCCGGACTGTCGACCGCGCCGTTGTTCGGCGGCAGAAGGACGACGCGCGGCGGGCGCGAGTCGGCAGCCGACTCCGACGTCGGCGCGATTATCGTCGAGATCGACCGCAATTCCGGCCTGCTGATCGCGATCGCGCCGCCGCCATTCGAGACAGCCCGCGCTTCCAGATGGTAGCCCTCAAGCTGAAACGCCTGGGTCAGGATCTTGCGCACGTCCTCGTCGAGCGGGTTGCGCTCGAGCAGCCGGGTCGCTGCCGCCTTGACCAGCTTGCGATGGTTGTTCGTCGCCTCCGCTGCCGCGAGAAGCAGGCTTTCGCGCAGCAGCGCCATATGCTCGCCACGCTGCCGCTCGATCCAGCCATGCAGCGCCTGCCCCTGGGACTTCAAGTCCTTGAGGAAGTCTTCCTGGAAGGTTTCGACGGCCCACTGGAGACGGGAAAGTGGATCGCCCGCCTCACGCCCGATGGTATCGAGGTCGCTCTTGAGCCGGCCGGCGTCGAGGCGCACGGCCGACGGCGAGAAACTCAGGAAGTGACAGCCGAGTTCTTCCTGGCGCGCGCTGATGCGGGAGATCGTCTTGCGCAGATTGACGAAGGCCTGGCTCGGGACGATCTCGTCCCAAAGGAGCTTGGCGACATCGTTTCTGGACTTCTCGCTGTGGCCGCCGACGATCAGATGACACAGGATCAGCAGACCCTTTTCGGGAAACGCTACCTCACGCCCGCCGTTATCGACGAGCCGCAAGCGCCCGAGGGTCTGCAGTCTGAATGTCATCCGGTCATTCCTGTCGGGCGCGGGTGCTTAGCCGTGCAGGTCCTGAGCGTGGCTCGTGCTTGAGCGGACGGTCTCGGTCTCCGGCGTCTGGGCAACGGCGGCGACCAGCGAGATGATCTTCTTGCGCAGCACCGGGTCCGTGATCTTCAGGAAAGCGCGGTTGAGCGCGATCCCTTCCTTCGACGAAACGAAGGACGAGATTTCGCTCGGCTCGCGTGTTGTGTCGCCGTTGCGTGCGCCGGCAGGGTCTTCACCCTCCTGGAAGAAGAAGCTCGGGTGCACGCCGAGGATATCGGCGATCGCCTGCAGACGGCTCGCGCCGATGCGGTTGGTGCCTTTTTCGTACTTCTGTACCTGCTGGAATGTGATCCCGAGACCGTCGGCCAGCTTCTCCTGGCTCAGTCCGGCCATCAACCGACGCATCCTGACGCGGGAACCGACAAAGACATCGATCTGGCTGGGGGCTTTCGTGTTCACTTGTATTTCCTCCGCACGTAGGAGTGGTCAAATCATACATATGAGTTTGCTTGAATAAATGACTCTATGCAATCACTACGGGCTAAAACACAAAGATTTGCGACGCTTTAATGATTTTGCCCGGGGAGACGGGATAGCGACCGTCGCGATCGGGACAGAAGCGGGCAACCTGAAGGACCGGGGAGGGGCGGTGAAACGGCATGCGCCCCTGCGGCGCTCCGAATCGTTCCGGTATCCGGCATTTGCTGCGGCACGTTCCGCTCCGTTGTGTCTAACTTCTCGGTGACCCGTTACGGTCGCCGTTACTGTTACGTACTTGCGCTGTGGCGATGGGCAACGATGTCTATGGCTCAACCAGTTCCGGTGCCAGCTTCGGCTTCAGTCGTTGCGGGCGCGGGTCGGCCGCCCGGGATCTTGGAGAACCGTAATGCGCAGACTGACACTCGCCTTCATCCTCGTCGCGATTGCCGCGGTTCCGGCGCAGGCCGGGCCGGCAACGACGAGCGCCTCACTCAATTTCCGGGAAGGACCGGGAACCGGCTTCAACAGTCTGGGGACGATCGCCGAGGGAACCGAGGTCGATGTCAAGGAATGCGACGATGCGGGCACCTGGTGCGCGGTAAGCTTCAATGGCCAGAACGGCTTCGTGAGCGGCAAGTACCTGAACGATGCCGATCCTAAGGGGCTCGGTTGGCCGCGCGCCTACAAGACCGATAGTGGCGCGACCATCACGCTCTATCAGCCGCAGATCAACGCCTGGAAGGATTTCACCGAACTCGATGCGCTGATCGCCGCTGAATACAAGCAGTCCGACGACGCCAAGCCGATCTTCGGCGTGGTTGGCGTTACCGGCAAGACCGATGCTGACAGCGCCTCCGGCCAGGTCGTCGTTTCTGATATCAAGATGACCGAGATCAACTTCTCCGTCCTCGACCGGAAGGAACTGGCGGATCTGACGCTCGAGGTCGGCATGCTGATGCCGGTCGGGACGATCACCGTTTCGGAGGACAAGCTGACGGCGAGCCTCGCCGACTACCAGCGGCTCGGCAATGTCGACGGGCTGAAGGCAGACGCGCCGCCGATCTTTATCAGCAAGAAGCCGGCGATCCTGGTGCAGACCGACGGCAAGGCCGTGTTTGCCCCGGTCAAGGGCGTCGAGGGCCTCTCCTTCACGGTCAACACCAATTGGGATCTGTTCAAGGTCGAGGCTGACGCCACCTATTACCTGCGCAACGACAAGTCATGGCTGCAATCGAAGGATCTCGCCTCGGGATGGCAGTCCGCCTCGTCGCTTCCCGACATTCTCAGCAAACTGCCGGACGATGACAACTGGAAGGATGCCAAGGCGGCGATCCCGCCGCAGGCGGACAAGGTGATCGTGCCCGACGTCATCTATTCGGACAAACCGTCGGAACTGCTCGCCTTCGACGGTGAGCCGAAACTCGAACAGGTGCCGGGCACCGGTCTCAAGGTTGCGACCAACACCGAGAGCGACGCCTTTTACCGTGACGCTGACTCAAGCTGGTACATCCTCGTATCCGGTCGCTGGTTCGCGAGCACCGCGCTCGACGGCCCCTGGACCTTCGCGACGCCCAAGCTGCCGCAGGACTTCCAGAACATTCCGCAGGATGCCGCCTATTACATGGTGCGCGCGTCCGTTCCCGGTACCTCCGAAAACGCAGAGGCGCGGCTGAAGGCGAGCATCCCCGAAAAGGCGCGTGTCTCGCTCGATGGCTCCGTCACGGTGGACGTCGCCTATAGCGGCGACCCGAAGTTCGAAACGATCGACGGGACGTCCCTGACCTACGCGGTCAACACCAACGAGACCGTCATCAAGGTCGGCGACAAGTATTTCGTGCTGAAGGACGGGGTCTGGTTCGTCGGCGATGCACCGACCGGGCCGTTCGCTGTGGCAAAGGCGGTGCCGGACGAGATCTATACCATCCCGCCGTCGTCGCCGATCTACAATGCCACCTATGTGCGCATCTACGATACCGAGCCCGACGCGGTCTGGTTCGGCTATACGATGGGTTACCTGGGTGCCTATCTCGCCTGGGACACCTTCGTCTACGGCACCGGCTGGTACTATGACGACTATTGGGATTACGGCTGGGCCGGTGGCGGTTACTGGCCCTATTATCCACGCCCGGTAACCTATGGCGTCGGCGCCTTCTATAATCCGGCCATCGGTACGTTCGGCCGCTATGGATATGCCTACGGGCCCTATCGCGGCATTGCTGCCGGTGCGGCCTACAATCCGCGCACGGGCACCTATGTTCGCGGCGTGGCCGGCTACGGACCGAACGGAGACCGCGGCTTCGTCGCCGCCTACAATCCACGCACAGGCAACGCGGCGATCGCTCGCGGCGGACATAACGTCTACGGAAGCTGGGGCACCGCGTCCGTCAAGCACGGATCCGATTTTGCCCGCATCAGCGGAGGCTCGACCGCCAATGGCGCCGACGTCAATTGGCGCACGTCGGACGGGAACCACGGCTTTGTCGCCGGCGGCAAGGGCGGCGACGTCTATGCCGGCCGTGACGGAAACGTGTATCGTCGTGACGACGGACAATGGCAAAAGCATACGCCCGACGGTTGGCAGCCAGTCCAGAAGCCTTTGATCCAGGATAGGACCAAGGCGGGCGAGCAATTCTCCGCCAATCATCCGGATGCAGCGGAGAACCTCAACCAGAGGATCGAGACGCGGCAGCAGGCCGGCCAAGGTGTGGCGCAGGCTGCCCGCGAGCGTGCCCCCGACCATCTGGCGATCGACAATATCGGCCGGCAGCTCGGCAACCAGCGCAGCTTCGAGCGGCAGTCGTTCGATCAGCGGCCGCTGAATTTCCCGACCGGTGGCGGTGGCGGCTTTGACCGCCCGGGCGGCTTCGGGGGCGGCGGCTTTGACGGCGGCGGTTTCCAGGGTGGTGGGGGATTTGGCGGTGGGGGTGGCTTCCATGGTGGAGGCGGTTTCCACGGAGGCGGTGGGTTCCACGGTGGCGGTGGCTTCCGTCGCCGCTGACCGCGTCGCATTTGGCGTTGACGCAACAGCCCGGTGGTATGTTAGCCTTTGTAAAGATTGGGAGTCGTGCCGGTCGGGGGACGGGCATGTTCGTCGGGGGTGATGAGAATGGGCTGTGTCGGGTCGTCGGGTCGCTTGCTTATGGGGCCGCTCTTTGGTCTCCTTGCTTTTCTTTCCGCTGTTTTCGGGCTGGTTTCGCCAGGGCTGGCGCAGGAAGCCGCGCCGGCGGCTCCGCCCGCAAAGGTCCAGCAGCTGATCCAGCTTCTCGATGATCCGGAAGTGAAACAGTGGCTGTCGACGAAACAGGCCCCGCCCGCCACTGCGGCCGAAGCTCCGGCCGGAACGCCCGCAACCGGTGTCGTGGCGCGTTGGACCGCCGAAATCAGGCGTCATCTCACCGGCATCGGCAACGCCGTGCCGCGTGTCCTTCCGGAAATGCAGGCGGCGCGCCAGCGCCTTTCCGGCGACATGGAGAGCCATGGCGCCGCTCCCATCCTCAAAGGGTTTTTCCTGATCCTGGCGATCGGCTACGGCGCCGAATATCTCCTGCGCTGGCTGCTCGGACGCAGCCTGAAGGGGGCGGTGCTGACGGGGCCGGCCCGCACCATGCTCACACGGCTTCTGCCGCTTATCGTTTTTGCGGCCGCCAGCATGTCGGTGCTGGCGATCGCCGACTGGCCGACGCGGCTGGAAACGACGATCGCGCCGCTGCTCGGCGCCTGGATCGGAGCACGCCTTTTGATGATCATCGCCTCGGCGGTCCTGACGGGGGGACCGGTCAACGAGGGGAATGCGGACGGGCGAGGCGGTTACCTCTCGCTCACGCCCGATGAGGCCAGCTTCTGGCACCGGCATGCCCTATGGTTGATCGGTGGCGGGGCGCTCGTCTGGGGTGTCGGCGACGCGATGAGCGCGTTGTCGATTTCCGCGGACGTGCGCAATCTCATCACCGCGCTTCTTGGGCTCGTGGTCCTCGCGCTCGGGATCCTCACAGTCGTGCGGCGTCCGGTGGGGGCCGTTGTCGGTTCGCGCCGTATCGTCGGCAACGTGTTCCTGGTTGCGTTCCTGATCGTGCTTTGGCTGCTTTGGGTCGCCGGCATGGACGTGCTGTTCTGGATCGGCCTTTACGTGATCGGCTTGCCGCCGCTGCTGCGTTTCACGAGCGCCTTTACCAAGACGATGCTGGATAGCTCGGCAGAGGACGATGCGCGCGTGGTGCGCAACATCTTCATCGAGCGCGGCGCACGGCTGCTGGTCATCGCGCTTGCCGCCGGCTGGCTGGCGCTCGTCTTCAAGGTCAGCGCCACGTCGATGATGCAGGACGACGCCTTCAATCGGGTGTTCCGCGGCGTCCTGGCGGGTATCGTCATCCTGCTGGCTGCAGATCTGGTCTGGCAGCTCGTCAAGGGTTTCATCAACCTGCGCGTCAAGCAGGCCAATCACGCGACCGAGGATCCGGCCGAGCGCGCCCGCAACACCCGCCTGATGACGTTGCTGCCGATCCTGCGTAACTTTCTGGCAGCCTTCATCGCGATCGTGGCCGTGCTGATGGTGCTCTCCGGCCTTGGGGTGGAAATCGGCCCGCTGATTGCCGGCGCCGGTGTCTTCGGCGTGGCGATCGGCTTCGGCTCGCAGACGCTGGTCAAGGACGTCATCAGCGGCATCTTCTATATGATGGACGATGCCTTCCGCATCGGCGAATACATCCAGAGCGGCAGCTACAAGGGCACGGTCGAATCCTTCAGCATTCGCTCGGTCAAGCTCCGGCATCATCGCGGTCCCGTGTTCACGGTGCCTTTCGGCTCGCTCGGCGCGGTGCAGAACATGAGCCGCGACTGGGTGATCGACAAGTTCCTGATCAACGTTTCCTTCGATGCCGACGTCGCCAAGGTGAAGAAACTGGTGAAGGGCATCGGCGCCAAGCTGCTCGAAGATCCGGATATCGGGCCGCTGATCCTGGAAACGGTCAAGATGAAGGGTGTCGAGAACTTTGGCGACTACGGCATGACCTTGAGTTTCGCCATGAAGACGAAGCCCGGGGCACAGACCCAGGTCCGGCGCCGGGCGCAGGTGATGATCAAGGAATCCTTCAAGGAAAACGGCATCAACTTCGCCTCGCCGACCGTGCAGGTGGCGGGCGACGAGCAGCAGCAATCCGTCGCCGCGGCCGCCGCGACCCGCGACGCCATCGCCAAGAAGAATGCGGCCGCCGCGCTTGGCGAAGGCGGTCCGCCGCAGGAATAGCATTTCGGCAACAGGGTTCTCGGGCTGGGGGCTGACATGAAACGCGTTCTCTTGGGGCTGCTGCTTCTCGTGTTCTTCACGGGAAGCGGCGCCTTGGCACAGTCGAATGAGCAATTCCTTCGCTCGATGTTCGTCCCACACAAGGACGACTTCGACGGAATGGAAAAGCGGCGCGTGATCCGCATTATCGTGCCTTTCAGCAAGACCATCTATTTCCTCGATCGCGGCCAGCAATTGGGCACGGCCGTCGACTTCGGAACGGCGCTCGAACACGAACTCAACAAGGGGAAGAAGAAGCAGATCGACAAGATCCGCGTCGGGTTCCTGCCGATGCCGCGGGCGCGTCTGCTCTCGGCGCTCGAAGAAGGGCTTGGCGATATCGTCATGGCCAATCTGACGATAACCGAGACGCGGCTTGCAAAGGTCGATTTCACCGCGCCGCTGTTCGACGAAGCCAAGGAGGTGCTGGTCACCGGCCCTTCGGCGCCGGCGATCACAAGCGTCGACGATTTGAGCGGGCAGGAACTGCATGTGCGCCGATCGAGCAGTTATTACGAGCACCTGGCGGCGCTCAGCGCCGGCTTCGAAAAGGCCGGTCGCGCGCCGATCACGCTGAAGGACATGGATGAGAACCTCGAGGACGAAGACGTCCTGGAGATGATCAATGCCGGCCTGCTGCCCTGGACGGTCGTCGACAAATACAAGGCGGACATCTGGGTGAAGGTGTTCACCGACCTCAAGGTGCGCGACGACATCGTCGTTTCCGACCACGGGGAGATCGCCTGGGCGATCCGCAAGGACAGCCCCAAGCTTAAAGGTGTGCTCGACGACTTCGTCAAGACCCACAAGGTCGGGACGACCTTCGGCAACATCCTGAGGAGCACCTATTACAAGGGCGACAAGATGCTGAAGCGCGCCTATGCGCCAGCCGATGTCGAACGTTTCAAGCAACTCGTGGAAATCTTCCGCACGCACGGGAAGACCTATTCCTTCGACCACCTGATGCTGATGGCGCAGGGCTACCAGGAATCGCAGCTCGATCAGTCCCGCCGCAGCCACAGGGGCGCGGTCGGCATCATGCAGTTGCTGCCATCGACCGCTGCGGACAAGGCCGTCAACATTCGCGGCATCGATAAGGACGAGAACCTCAACGTCGAAGCGGGCTCGAAATATCTGCGCTACCTTGTCGATACCTACATCGACGACCCGGCCGTCACGCCGAAAAACCAGATGCTGTTTGCCTTCGCGGCCTACAATGCCGGACCGGGGAACCTGCGCAAGTTCAGGGCCAAGGCCAAGGATATGGGGCTCGACCCGAACCTCTGGTTCGGCAATGTCGAGAATGCGGCGGCGGCGATCGTCGGGCGCGAGACGGTGCAATACGTCAGCAATATCTACAAATACTATGTCGCCTATAGCCTCCTCTCGGAGCATGATGCGGAAACCACGGTCGAGAAGGCCGGCAGCACAGGGGTGGCTGCAACGCCTTAGCGAACGCGGCGGCGCGATCTGGCCGCGCTGGAAGAAGAGAAACGAAACAAGGAGTGGCAGGCACGGAGCGGTCCACGGACGGCGATGGGGCTGCCAGGTGATCATGGTGAAAAACATCCGCAGCCTTGGCGGGCTGTTTGGCCTGCTTGCTCTGTCCGCGGTGACGCTTGCAGGCTGCACGACGCCGGACCTGGAGCCGATCCCCGGCAGCATCACCTATGGCGGGCAGCCGCGCACGAAGTTGACGAAGGCGCCCGTCGGCAGCATCGTCCCGCACCGCTTCACGAGCGGCAACAGCTTCGTTCAGGAAACCTATGTCATCGAGCCGGACCGTTCGCTGAAACTGATCCGCCGGGACTACTACGATTTGCCGATCGACCGATGAACCGCTGGCGGTCGGGCCTG
The DNA here is from genome assembly GCF_014852185.1 of Ensifer sp. ENS07. Classification (NCBI taxonomy): domain Bacteria; kingdom Pseudomonadati; phylum Pseudomonadota; class Alphaproteobacteria; order Hyphomicrobiales; family Rhizobiaceae; genus Ensifer; species Ensifer sp. ENS07. The sequence goes on from NZ_JACVBE010000003.1 coordinate 46,235, forward strand.
GTATCCCCTTGGCTGCAGATGGCGGCGCGGACGCATGCTTTCCTCTCCCGCGATCCCACCGGAAAGCGGCAAGCTCCCGGCGCGGTCGGTTGACAGGCCGCCGCGGAGAAACGATAGCTCGCTGCGGATGAAGATCGCCTTTTACGCACCGCTGAAATCCCCTGACCATCCCGTGCCTTCGGGTGATCGCTTGATGGCGCGCATGCTGGTTGCAGCACTCCGTGCGGGAGGGCACGAGGTCGCGGTCGTCTCGGACTTGCGCAGCTTCATGGCGGCCGCGTCGGACGTAGATTTTCGTGAACTGGGGCAAGCGGCGGCAGGCGAGATCACCCGCCTCCGGCAGGGCTGGATGCGCGACGGCGCCCCCGATCTATGGTTCTGCTACCATCCCTACTACAAGGCGCCGGACCTGCTCGGCCCTTCGCTTTCCGCCGAATTCACCATCCCCTACGTAACGGCAGAAGCCTCCTACTCGGCGCGGCGAAACGAGGGCGTGCGCGCGATCGCCCAACGCCACGTGCTCCAGGCCATCGAGCAGGCGGCAGTCAACATCTGCATGACGCGCCGGGACCGGGATGGCCTGCTGGAGGCCGCGCCCGACTGCCGCCACGCGATGCTTGCACCCTTCATCGATGCGGCCCCTTTCGTGCCGGGCGGCGGAAGCACGGATGACCTCTGCCGCATGGTCGTAGTCGCCATGATGCGCAGCGGCGACAAGCTGGACAGCTACCGCATGCTGGCGCAATCGCTGACACACATCGCCGATAGCCGCTGGACCCTGACGATCGTCGGCGACGGTCCGTGCCGCGACGAGGTGCAACAGGCCTTCTCGGCCTTGCCGTCCGACCGGCTGGACTGGCGCGGCGAAAGGAGCGCTGCCGATCTGCCGGCTATTCTTGCCGGCAGCGACCTCTACGTTTGGCCGGGCTGCGGCGAGGCCTATGGGCTTGCCTATCTCGAAGCTCAGGCGGCGGGCCTGCCAGTCGTTGCGCAGAATACCGCCGGCGTGCCGGAAGTGGTCAGGGACGGCGAGACCGGGATCCTTACGCCCGACGGCGATGCCACCGCCTTTGCGGCGGCGATGCGCGCGCTGATAGAGGATCCGGTCCTTCGGCGGAGATTGGGTACGGCCGCCGGACGGTTCGTCCATGACGAACGTTCCTTCCCTGCCGCGGCGCGGCGGCTGCGCACGATATTTGACGAGCATCTGGAGGCGACGGCATGAGACAACCCCATTGGCAGCAGCTTGCCGTCGCGCTCGACCGCGTGGCCGCGTCCGGGCGACAGGTTGATTTCTGGCTGCGGGACGACGACGCCGCCGAGCCGACGGCAGCACTCGACCGCCTGTTGTCGCTGGTTGACAAGCACCTGATTCCGGTGGTCATCGCCGTGCCGCCCGCGCTGACGGGCGAGGCGCTTGCGCGCCGCCTCGATGGACATGCCGGCGTCAGCGTCGCGGTGCACGGCTGGGCGCACCGCAACCATGCTCCGCCCGAGGAAAAGAAACAGGAACTCGGCGCGCACCGGCCACGCTCAACGGTTCTCGATGAACTCACGGAGGGTTACGCGCGTCTCCAGGCGCTGTTTCCGCGCAGCTTCGTGCCGATGCTGGTGCCGCCGTGGAACCGGATCGACGGCGCGCTTCTGGATGACCTGCCCGGGGTCGGTTTTGCGGCGCTGTCGGTCTTCGGTCCGGAAAAACCCTCGCTCTTCAAGCTCGTCAACACCCATGCCGATGTGATGGATTGGCAGGGAACACGCGGCTGCCGCGAGCACGCGGCGATTGTAGCAGACATCATCGCCAGGCTAAGGCAGATCTGCGGTGACGATGAAAAGAGGCGGGATCAGGCCGGGCGAACCATCGGAGTGCTCACCCATCATCTGGTTCACGACGCCGGCGTTTGGTCCTTCATGGAGGAGCTCTTCACGCTTACGGCCGCGCATCCGGCCTGTCGCTGGCGGACCGGAGCCGATCTCATAGCTTAATGATCCTTTCGCTGGCGGAAGCGTAGTTTGGCCAGCTGCCGCGACAAACAGTAGGGACGCTTGCTGCCATGTCAGGGAGGCGCGGCCGTCGGATGCGACGGCCCATGTTTTGCTGGAACACCACCTCAGCCGCTACCGGGTACGACAGTGTCGTCATCGTTGTCCGGCAGCAACCCTGAGCCGGGGGTCTTGGTCTTGTCGGTCAGTCGATCCTTTGCATGAGGACCTGCGGTTGGAAGATGCTGCCCACCCGACGGATCCTTGCCGGTTTCCTCGATCGCCTGCTGGGCCTTCTTGTCCTTGCTCATGCGGCGCTCCTTCTTTGGAAAGAAGGAATCCACGAGGCGTGAAATAGTTCCGGCCCGAATTTCGGGTAAAGGACATCGCGACGCGATTTCAGATGCTCAATCGAGCTCGACGATCTGTCCGTCGCGGGCGGCAAAGGCGCCGGGGAATGTCGCCTTGACATCGCGTTCCATGGCGGCCAACGCCTCATCGGTGCGCGACGGATCGTGGTGGAACATGGCGAGCTGCTTGACGCCGGCGGCCATCGCCAGTCGTGCGCCATGCATGCCGGTCGAGTGTCCGTAACCCTGAAAATGCTCCATCTCGCTTTCGAGATAGGTGCAGTCGTAGACGAACAGTTCAGCGCCGGCGATCAGTTCAAGGACGCCGGGATCGAGAACGCCCGGCTCGTGCTCGGTATCATAGACGAGCGCGACGGCGCGGCCATTCCATTCGATCCGGTAGCCGACGCAGCCACCGGGATGATTGAGGCTCATCGTGCGGATGGTGACGCCGGCACGCGGGGTCAGCACGTCACCGGGTTTGAAGTCCATGCCGTCGAGGCTCGCCTGACAGATGTCGGGATCGACCGGGAACCACGGCGGGCGCATGAAATCGCGGATCATCTCCCGCGTGGTCATGGTGCCGTGCAGATGGCCTGACCAGAAGCGCACCGAATTGCGACATTTGTAGATGGGTTTGAAATAGGGAAGACCGATAATGTGGTCGTAGTGGCTGTGAGTGAAGAACAGATCGAACTCTTCGACACCTTCGGCGATCAACGCATATCCCGCCTCGCGCAGGCCAGAACCGGCATCGAACAGCAATACGTCCTTACCGCATCGAATCTCGATGCAGGATGTATTTCCTCCATAGGCGACGTACTGTTGGCCGGAGACCGGCAAACTTCCTCTTACGCCCCAGAACCGCACTCGAAAGTTGTCGTCACGCATTCAGTTTCGGCTTCACTACGCACACTTGGATCATTTTGATCCTTGTATGACTGTTAAACAAGCACAGATGGCCACACCCCTGCAATGCCGTGGGTCATTATTTGGAAACTAACCTTCGCGTCGCCAAGTTCCGCTCCGGCCCGATCCGCTTCTCGCACAACCACTAGGCCGCCGAAACGGACAGAGGTGTCCCCCTGGTAACAGCCAACGAAACTTTTTGTTGCGCTCCTGCGTGGATTATCTGACGAACGTTAAGGGCGAGCGAAGATCGAGGCGCTGATGGTTGAGGCAATGGAAGGCCGATTTTACGATAGCGTGCCGTTGTTCGACGCCTTCGAAGGCGTCGCGGACGAAGCGAATTACCGGCCGTTGCCGGACGGCTGGCTGCTGGCCGTGGCCGATATCGTCAACTCGACCGGTGCGATTGCCGACGGCCGCTACAAGACAGTCAACATGGCTGGCGCCAGCGTCATATCCGCCCTGATGAACGTGCTCGAAGAAAAGACGATGCCCTTCGTATTCGGGGGGGATGGCGCCTTGGCGGCGCTGCCGGCATCAATGGCCGACAGGGCCCGCGACGCGCTGGCCGCGGTGAAGACCTGGGTGGCGGAGGAACTTGACCTTGAGTTGCGGACCGCGCTCGTTCCGGTCAGTGACATCCGCCAGCACGGGCTCGACATGCGCGTCGCCCGCTTCAAGGCCAGCGACGAGGTTTCCTACGCGATGTTTGCAGGCGGCGGCGCAAGCTGGGCCGAGGCGGCAATGAAGGCCGGGCGCTATCACGTCGCGGCAGCGCCTGCCGGCAGCCGGCCGGACCTGACCGGCCTTTCCTGTCGCTGGAACCCGATCGAGTCCCGCCACGGCACGATTGCCTCGATCATCGCGGTGCCGGGCGCGAAGGGCAACGGACCGGAATTCCAGGCGCTGATCGCCGACATCGTCGCGCTTGCCGACGAGGAAGGTCGCGGCGGTCACCCCGTTCCCGAGCTTGGTCCGACCGCGCGGTTCTCCTTCCAGGGGATCGACACCGAGACGCGCGCGGCCGCTCCGCGAGGGCGACGTTTCCTGAAGCGTTGCGTTATCACCGTGCAGACGCTGGCACTTTTCGTCTGCCTTCGCATGGGCTGGAACCTTGGGCCCTTCGATACGAACCGATACCGCCGCGACCTTGCCGACAACACCGACTTCCGTAAATTCGACGACGGCCTGAAAATGACGATCGATATCAGTGCCCCGTGCCTCGAACGGATCGAGGCGCGGCTGCAGCGGGCAGAGGCAGAGGGCGTCGGACACTATGGCCTGCACCGGCAGGATTCGGCGCTGATGACCTGCATCGTGCCGACGCCGATGACCCGCGACCACATACACTTCGTCGACGGCGCCTCTGGAGGCTATGCGGTGGCGGCGAGCAATCTCAAGGCCGCGCTGGCGCGCAACAAGGCTACTCAACCCTTTGCGGGTGGCGCCGGCTAGCTGTTGTGGCCACAGGGATGCGCACGACCGTTGCGCTATGCCTTGATAATGTGGCTGCCCGTCAGGCCGTTTCGATGGAAGACGTTGCGGGTATCGACGACGAGCGGCGCCCACTTGGCGAGGGCTGCGTAGTCCACCTGGTCGTGGTCGGTGGCGATCAGCACGGCGTCGAACGCCGCCACCGTGGGCTCGTCGAGCGTCACTGAACGCCGGCCCTTCAGAGCGGCATATTCGCGCGTCGGCGGGATCTCGGTAACGTAGGGGTCGTGATAGGCGGTGTGGCCGCCGCGCTCCTCGATCAGTTCGATCAGGCGCAACGATGGGCTCTCGCGAATATCGGGAACGTTCTTCTTGTAGGCGAGGCCGATGACGAGAACGGTGGAGCGGCTGAGCGCCTTGCCGGCGTGCCGGTCCAGCGCCTCGGCCAGTCGGCTGACGACGTGGCGCGGCATGGCCGAGTTGATCTCGCCGGCAAGCTCGATGAAACGCGTCGGCAGTTCGTATTCGCGCGACTTCCAGGTGAGGTAAAAAGGGTCGATCGGAATACAGTGGCCGCCGAGGCCGGGGCCGGGATAGAACGGCATATAGCCGAACGGCTTGGTTTTGGCGGCCTCGATCACTTCCCAGACGTCGATGCCCATCGCCTCGTAGACAATCTTCAATTCGTTGACGAGCGCGATGTTGACCGAGCGGAAGATGTTTTCGGTGAGTTTCACGGCTTCCGCCGTGGCGTTGGACGAGACCGGAACGACCGTCTTGACCACGGAAGCGTAGAACGCCTCCATCAGCTTTGCCGCCTCGGGGCCGTCGCCGGCGACGACCTTCGGAATGCTCACGGTCTCATAGACCGGGTTGCCCGGGTCTTCGCGCTCGGGTGAAAAGCCGACGAAAAATTCGGCGCCGGACTTGAACCCGGTTTCCTCGAGGATGCTGCGCACGATGCCATCGGTCGTACCGGGGTAGGTGGTCGATTCCAGGACGATGAGCTGCGCGGGACGCAGGGTTGCGGCGATCGCGCGCGACGTCTTTTCGACAAAGGAAAGGTCCGGGTCGCGATATTTGGTCAGGGGCGTCGGCACGCAGATGATGATGACGTCGCAGCCGGACAGTTCGAGGAAATCCGTCGTGGAACGGAAACGGCCAGCACCGCTCTCCCGGGCAAGGACAGCGTCCGAGACCGCCCCGATGTAGGACTTGCCCGCATCGAGCGCGACGATCTTGCCGGGATCGATGTCGAAACCGATGACGGAATAGCCCGCGCGCGCTGCCGCAATCGCCAATGGCAGGCCGACATAGCCGAGCCCGATGACGCCGACCTTGGCGCTCCGGTCGGAGATGGACGACAGCAGGCTTTCGAAATGAGGTGAGGTCAAGTTTCGGTTCCGGATCTCGTGGACAGACAGGCGCGGCGCGCGAACATGTCGTGGTTTGTTGGAGAGAAACAAGCCCCAAGTCAAGCGAGGCCCGGCACCAGGGCCGCTGGCAGGCCGTTGAGCCGGCTATCAAATCTTCATGCTGCAACAGGTCGGAAAAATCTTCGTTCGCCTCTGGAAATTGGCGGCGCGCGTGAATATCTGCAACATATAAGTGCCGCATTCCGGGTGCCTGCACGTCATCGACGCCGGAATCGGTTGGAGCATTTTCTTAACGGGCACGGCTCATCATCATCCACCGCGAACATGAACCGGCAAATTGCCGGGGCGTTCGCCGTCTCCGGATGCTGACGCGGGACGGTCTGTCATGCGAGGACGCGAAATGGGCCCGACGAACGACAACGTATCCGAAATCCTCATCGACAAGGTCGCCGACTGGCTGATGCGCACATCGCTGAGCGACGCGCCGCTGGAGACGATCGTCAAAGGCTTCTGCGAGCGGCTGGCGGCCGCCGGCTTGCCGCTGATGCGCGTCCATCTTTCCTTCTCGATGCTGCACCCGCTTTACGATGCTCTGGGCTTCACCTGGGTGCGCGGCAAGGGCGTGGAGGTCAGCGGCCTTCGGCACGAGGAACTGGCGCTTAATCCCGAGCGGTTCCTGCAGAGCCCTTACTATTACCTGCTCAACAACAATCTCGAGCATGTCCGCCGGCGCATCTACCAGGATACCCCGTCCGAATTTCCGATCTTCGACGATCTGAAGGAGCAGGGTGCGACGGACTATCTCGCCTTCATGCAGTCTCTCGGCGCCGATTCCGGCCACGGCATGGTGGGATCCTGGACGACCGATCGGCACGGCGGCTTCACGGACGATGTCATTGGCGCGCTTTTGAAGCTGCAATACCATCTGGCAGTCGCGGCGAAGATGGCGGTGCTCGGCAAGCTCGCCGACAACATGCTGACCACCTATCTCGGCTCCAGCGCTGGCCGGCGTGTGATGAGCGGCCAGGTTCGCCGCGGCGACGGCGAGACCGTGCGCGCCGTCCTCGTCATGGGCGACATGCGCCGCTCGACGATGCTGGCGGAAAAGGAAGGGCGTCAGTCCTATATCGAGACCCTGAACACCTATTTCGATGCAATCGCAGCCCCCTTCAATCGCAACGGTGGCCATATTCTGAGCTTCGTCGGTGACGGCTTCATCGCCGTCTATCCCTGTGGGCGCCACAAGGAGCCCTCGGAATTTGCCGCCCGCGAGGCCTTTGCCGCCGTGCGCGCGGCAACCGCACGCATGGACATGCTGAACGGCGAGCGGCGCAAGCAGGCACGCGATCCGATCGGCTACGGCATCGGTCTGCATGTGGGCAACGTGATGTTCGGCAATGTGGGCCTGCGCGACCGGCTGACGTTCTCGGCCTTCGGCTCGGCCGTCAACGAAGTCCAGAGGTTGCAGAACCTGACCAAGAAATACGCCCACAGCGTCGTCGCGAGCGAAGCCTTCGTCAATTATTGCGGCGGCGACTGGACGGCCCTCGGCCAGGAAAAGCTCCGCGGCGTGCGGCAGAAATTCACGATCCTCTACCCCAACGACGCTGCCTTGCTCGCAAGGGCCGATGAACGATTCGACGACGTGTTGCAGGATGGACTTTCCGAGGCGGAGCATGTCATGCTGCTTCATCGCAATACGCGTCCGCTCCAGCCGCCGCGCGGCCTTATCGACAAGATGCTTCAATAGGGGGAAGAATGTTTCGCACCGTCCTTTTCGTCGCTTCCATCGTCATGGCCGGGAGCGCGATGGCGCAGCCATGGGAAACCAAGCTTTCCGACGACTTCGAGGGGCGGGATTTTGCGCCTGAGGGCGGGCTCTACTATCGCGAGAACTTCGAGCAGACCGCCGGCACGGTGGAGTTTCAGAACGAGGTCAAGCATAACGGTAATGGCGCGCTCAAGCTGAGCGTCGTTCCGACCTGTCCCGATTCGCTCGACGGTTGCAGCGAGCGGGCCGAGATCTGGGAAAAGACGGCGCTGCGCGTGCCATACGACCAGGGCGTCTGGTATGGTTTCGCGGTCAAGTTTGCCGACCCGATCCCGAATGAGGACCATCGTTATCTGATCGCCCAGTGGAAGCGCGAGATCGATCCGGGTGCCGAGGGCGATTTCAGCCCGTTCCTTGCCTTGAGGCTCGAGGCCGGCAAACTTTTCGCCACTGTGGAAACGAACTATATCGCGCCGCTCTGGGCCGGTCCTGAGGGGAAGCCGGCGAGCTGCAAACCGGGCGAGATCCCCGTATGGGGGCGGCCGGGCGTCAACCAGATGCGCATGCTGGTCGCCGCAGACAGCAACTGGGAGCTGATCGACGGCAGTCTCTTCAATGCATGCACCGATGCGATCAAGGTGACGAACCACGGCAATCCGTTGCCCGACCCGAAGTCCGGCTGGATCGATTTCGCGATCTACACGCTGCCGGGAGCCAATGGCACGGGTCGCATCGAACTCTTCGCCAACGACAAGCCGATCATCACGGTGACGGGCCATATCGGTCACGACGACAAGGGGCTCGGCAAGAACCAGTACTTCAAGTTCGGCCCCTACCGGGCGGCCGATAAAACCGACTGGACACTGTTTTACGACGACTTCCGACGCTCGGCCAATTGCGCCGACGTGTTGAAGGGCGGTGCCTGCCCTTCGTTCTAACCATCTGAAGATGCAGGTGGGTAGAGCCTCGTCTGCAACCGGTGTGCTGGACAGCCCTTGGAAGCTGCGCTAGTCTTTTTTTAGAGGCGGCGGATAAAAAGCAATGAGGGAAGCGTGCTGCTATGACATCTGGGGCGGACCTGCTTCGAGTTGAAGGTCTGCGGATCACATTCTCGGTGCTCGGCGGCGAAGTTCAAGCCGTCAATAACGCGAATTTCAGAATTTTGCCCGGCAAGGTGACGGCGCTCGTCGGCGAGTCCGGATCGGGGAAATCCGCAATCAGCCAGGCGGTGATGGGCATCTTGCCCAACGTCGCCAAGGTTGGTGGCAAAATTTTGTTCAACGACCCGACGACGGCTGCAAAGCCGATCGACCTGCTCTCGCTGGAGCGGGAAGGGGAGGAGATCCGCAGCCTGCGCGGCACGCGCATCAGCAAGATCTTCCAGGAGCCGATGACATCGCTGTCGCCGCTCCACACGATCGGAAACCAGATTTCCGAAGTGCTGAAGATCCACACCGACGCGGAAAAGGCGGAACGTCGGGCGCGAACGGAAGAGCTGCTCGGCTATGTGGGCTTTGCCAATCCGAAGCGCGCCTACGACATGTATCCGTTCGAGCTTTCCGGCGGCATGCGGCAACGCGCGATGATTGCCATGGCATTGATCTGCCGGCCGGCGCTGTTGATCGCCGACGAGCCGACGACGGCGCTCGACGTGACCGTTCAGGCCCAGATCCTGAAACTCCTGCGCGAGCTTCAGGTCAAACTCAACATGGCCATGCTGCTGATCACCCATGACCTTGGCGTCGTCGCCAACATGGCCGACGAGGTTGTGGTGATCTATCACGGCCAGATCGTCGAAGCGGGTCCGGTCGAGGCGATCTTCCGCAACCCGCAGCATCCCTATCTCAAGGGCCTGATGGCCGCGGTTCCGCATTTCGACATGAAGCCCGGCGAGCGGCTGAAGGCACTGCGCGAAGTGCCGGTCAAGGCCGGAACGCTGCTCGGGACCTCGGCCGCCGACCGGCGCACCGGTCCCGACGTGCTTTTGTCCGTCCGCAATGTCTCGAAGACCTATGGAACGCGCAAATCGTCCTGGTTCGGTGGTGGCGAAGATACGCTGCATCGCGCCGTCGACGATGTCAGTTTCGATATCCGCCGTGGCGAGTGCCTCGGCCTCGTCGGGGAAAGCGGCTGCGGCAAGACCACCGTCAGCAAGATCCTGATGCGGGCCGTCACGCCCGACCAGGGCTCGGTGATCTTCGACAATGGCGAGGGGCCGGTCGATGTGCTGAAAGTGCAGGGCGACGACCTTAAGGCCATGCGGTCCAAGATCCAGATGGTCTTCCAGGATCCGGTCTCCTCGCTCTCGCCGCGCATGACGGTCAAGAACATCCTCAGCGAGCCGCTCGAGATCCACGGGCGCGGAACGGGCAAATCGCGCGAAGAAACGGTGCGTTCGCTGCTGCAGGCCGTCGGTCTCGACCAGCGCTTCATCAACCGCTACCCGCATTCCTTCTCGGGCGGTCAACGCCAGCGCATCGGGATCGCGCGCGCACTGGCGCTGGTGCCGGAGCTGCTAATCTGCGACGAGCCGGTGTCCGCGCTCGACGTCTCCGTCCAGGCGCAGATCCTCAATCTGCTGAAGGACCTGCAGAAGGAGCTGGGGCTGACCTGCCTGTTCATCTCGCACAATCTGGCTGTCGTCGACTATATGGCCGACCGCATCGCCGTGATGTGTGCAGGGCGTATCGTCGAGCTGGCGCCGCGCGAGGTGCTGATGCGCAATCCTGTTCATCCCTATACCAAGTCGCTGCTCGCGGCGGTTCCTTATCCGGATCTCGACCGGCCGCTGGATTTCGAACTGCTGAAGGACAGCGAAGGTTCGGACATGCGGCGTTGGGGAGCGCAGTTCCGGGACGATGATGCCGGCGACGCGCTGATCCCCGCGGATCTCGGTGGTGACCACATCGTGCTGGCGCGCCGATCCGTGGATGCAAGGGAGTTGCGGCCATGATCACCCGCCGAACTGTATTGGCATTGCTTGCGACTGTGGCTCTGCCGACGCGGCTCTTTGCAGCTGCAGGCGAGCCCGCATTCTGGGAAAAGCAGATTGCCGACGGCAAGCTGCCGCCGCTGGCCGAGCGCCTGCCGAAGACGCCGCGTGTCATCAACGTCGCGGCCATGGGGCGCCAGCCCGGCAAGTACGGCGGCGAGGTGCGGATGCTGATCGGCAGCGCCAAGGACATCCGCCTGATGACGATCTACGGCTATGCCCGTCTGGTCGGCTTCGACGAAGCGCTGAAGATCGAAGCGGACGTTCTCGAAAGCTTCGAAACGGTCGAGGACCGCATCTTCACCTTCCACATCCGTGAAGGCCACAAGTGGTCCGACGGCACGCCGCTGACGTCGGAGGATTTCCGCTATTGCTGGGACGACGTTCTCAATAACGAGAAGCTGAGCCCGGCCGGGCTGCCGACGGCGCTGGTCATGGATGGCGAGGCCGCCAAGTTCGAGATCATCGACGAACGCACGGTGCGCTATTCCTGGTCGACACCCAATCCTGACTTCCTGCAGAAGCTCGCCGGCGCCCAGCCGATGGTGGTGGTGATGCCGTCGACCTACCTGAAACAGTTCCATGAGAAATATCAGGAAGAAGACAAGCTCAAGGCCCTGATGAAGGAGGAGCGGGTCAAGAAATGGAGCCAGCTGCACATGCGCATGGCCCGTTCCTACCGCCCGGAAAACCCGGACCTGCCGACGCTGGACCCCTGGCGCAACACGACGCCGCTTCCGGCCGAACAATTCGTCTTCGAGCGCAATCCCTACTATCATCGCGTCGACGAGAACGGCCTGCAGTTACCCTATATCGACAAGTTCGTGCTCAGCGTCAGCTCGTCTGCGCTAATCCCGGCCAAGACCGGCACCGGCGAAAGCGACCTGCAGGCGACCGGTATCGACTTCGTCGACTACACCTTCCTCAAGGATTCCGAGAAGCGCTATCCGGCGAAAGTGCTGCTGTGGAAGAAGACGCAGGGCTCGCGCCTGGCGCTGCTTCCCAACCTCAACTGCTCGGATGCGGTCTGGCGGGCGCTGCTGCAGGATGTGCGCGTTCGCCGCGCGCTGTCGCTTGCCATCGACCGTACCGAAATCAACAAGGCGGTGTTCTACGGCCTGACGAAGGAAAGCGCCGACACGGTGCTGCCCGAGAGCCCGCTCTTCCGGCCCGAGTTTGCCAGTGCCTGGGTCGCCCACGATCCGGAACAGGCCAATGCGCTGCTCGACGAGGCAGGCCTTACGAACAAGGGCAGCGACGGCATCCGTATTCTCTCCGACGGCCGCGCGGCGCAGATCGTCGTGGAAACGGCCGGGGAAAGCACACTCGAGACGGACGTGCTGCAGCTCATCACCGACTACTGGCAGAAGGTTGGGATATCGCTCTTCATCCGGACCTCGCAACGCGACACGTTCCGCAGCCGCGCCGTCGGTGGCGAGATCATCATGTCGATGTGGTTCGGCATAGACAACGGCGTGCCGACGGCCAGCATGAACCCCGGCCAGCTTGCGCCGACCGCGGACGACCAGCTGCAATGGCCGGTCTGGGGGCTGAATTATCTTTCCCACGGCGAAATGGGCCAGGCCCCGGACCTTCCGGCAGCCGTGGAACTGACGGAACTGCTGAAGCGCTGGCGGCATTCGGCCGAAGACGCCGAGCGGACGGAGATTTGGAGCCGGATGCTCTCGATCTACACCGACCAGGTGTTCTCGATCGGCATCGTCAACGCCTCGCTCCAGCCGATCCTCGTGGCAAAGAAGCTGAGGAACGTGCCCGACACTGCGCTCTACGGCTTCGACCCCACGTGCTATTTCGGTGTCTACAAACCCGACACCTTCTGGATCGAACAGGAAGCCTGACATGCTGCGATATATTCTCTGGCGTATCGCGGCGATGGCTCCGACCCTCCTCATCATTTCCGCTCTTGTCTTCACCATCATCGAACTGCCGCCAGGAGATTACTTCGAGAGCTATGTCGCCGAGATCAAGGCGCAGGGCGAAGGCGTGGACATGGAGCAGATCGAGGCGCTCAGGAAGGAGTACGGCTTCGATCAGCCGCCGGTCCTGCGCTACGTCTATTGGCTCGGCGGCATGCTGCAGGGCGATTTCGGCTATTCGTTCGAGTACGAGCTTCCGGTGAGCGCCGTCGTCGGCGACCGCCTGTGGCTGACGATCCTCGTTTCCTTCGTCACCATCATCTTCACCTGGTTGATCGCTTTCCCGATCGGCATCTACTCGGCGACCCATCAGTACAGCTGGGGCGACTATGGCCTGTCGCTGATGGGCCTGATCGGCATCGCCATCCCCAACTTCATGCTGGCGCTGATCCTGATGTATTTCGCCAATATCTGGTTCGGGATTTCGATCGGCCATTTGATGGACCAGAAGTATCTCGCTGAACCTATGAGTTGGGAAAAGGCGAAATCGATCCTCGAACACATCTGGATACCGGTCATCATCGTTGGCGCGGCGGGAACCGCCGGCATGATCCGGCGCCTGAGGGCCAACCTGCTTGACGAGTTGCAGAAGCAGTATGTGGTGACGGCACGCGCCAAGGGCCTTTCGCCGATGCGCACGCTGGTGAAATATCCGCTGCGCATGGCGCTGAACTTCTTCATCTCGGATATAGGTTCGATCCTGCCGGCGATCATCTCCGGCGCGGAAATCACCGCGATCGTGCTTTCGCTCGAGACCACCGGCCCGATGTTGATCAAGGCGTTGCAGAGCCAGGACATGTATCTTGCCGGGTCTTTCTTGATGTTCCTGGCCTTCCTGACGGTGATCGGCGTGTTGATCTCCGACATCGCGCTCGCCATTCTTGATCCTCGAATTCGGCTGCAAGGCAGGAGCACCAAGTGACGTCATTTCTTCCGGCGCCCGGCGAGCCCATGCCGCACTACGTATCGACGGCTCCGTTCGACCCCTATTCCGTCGAGGCGATGACGGACGAGCAGGTGCGCGTCAACCAGGCTTCGCAGCTGCGGCTGATGTGGTGGAAATTCCGCCGTCACAAGCTGGCGCTTGCGTCCGGCGTTTTTCTCGTCGTGCTCTACCTGATGATCGTCGTCTGCGAGTTTCTGGCGCCCTATAACCTGCATACCCGGAATATGGACTATATCTATGCGCCGCCGCAGGCGGTGCATCTCTTCCATGAGGGCAAGTTCGTCGGTCCCTTCGTCTACGGCCGCACGATGACGCTGGACATGGATACGCTGAAGCGCAACTACGCCGACGATACCAACGATGTGCAGCCGCTTCGCTTCTTCTGCCGCGGCGACGGCTATCGCTTCTGGGGGCTGTTTGAAAGCAACGTGCATTTCGTCTGCCCGGCAACGGGCGGCGAGGCCTTCTTCCTCGGAACGGACCGCCTCGGGCGCGACGTGCTGTCGCGCATCATCTATGGCGCGCGGATTTCGCTGACGATCGGCCTTCTCGGCATTACCGTCAGCTTCGTGCTCGGCATCGTCATCGGCGGTCTTGCCGGCTACCACGGCGGCGTCTTCGATCTCATCGTCCAGCGTGTCATCGAGGTGTTGCAATCGATCCCGAGCATACCGCTCTGGCTGTCGCTGGCGGCGATCATGCCGGCGACCTGGAGTCCAATCTTCATCTATCTGGCGATCACGATCATCCTCGGCCTGCTCGATTGGACCGGGCTTGCGCGCGCTGTCCGCTCGAAGCTGCTGGCCTTGCGCGAGGAAGACTATGTGCTTGCGGCCCAGCTTATGGGCGCAAGGAGCAGCCGCATCATCGGCCGGCACCTCGTGCCCGGTTTCATGTCGCATCTGATCGCCACCGCGACCATCTCTATTCCCGGCATGATCCTCGGGGAAACGGCGCTCAGCTTCCTTGGCCTCGGTCTCAGGCCGCCGATCACCAGCTGGGGCATTCTGCTGACGGAGGCGAAAAGCGTCAGCGTCATTGCCTTCTATCCCTGGCTCCTATTTCCCACAATTCCGGTCATTCTTGTGATTTTGGCGTTCAACTTCTTGGGAGATGGGTTGCGTGACGCGGCGGATCCCTACAAATGAAGCCCGGTTTGACGCAGCCACACGGCCCGCGTGAAACGGTTCATCGTACCCTGAGTGAAAGGTTTCTTGCATGATGCGGCGTTTTGAAGATGCCCGGATCCTCATGTATAGCCATGACACGTTCGGGCTCGGACACCTCAGGCGCTGCCGCACGATCGCGCATTCGCTGGTGGAAGACTATCGCGGCTTGAACATCCTGATCATTTCCGGGGCGACGATTGCCGGCGCGTTCGACTATCGCGCGCGCGTGGATTTCGTGAAGATCCCGAGCGTGATCAAGCTGCATAATGGCGACTACACCTCGCTCGACCGCCATATCGAACTCGATGAAACGCTGAAGATGCGCCAGGCGATCATTCGCCATACGGCAGAGACCTTCAAGCCGGACATCTTCATCGTCGACAAGGAGCCGATGGGCCTGCGCGGCGAGGTCGAGGAAACGCTGACCTATCTGAAGGCGCACGGCACGACGCTCGTCCTCGGCCTGCGTGAGGTCATGGATGCGCCGCACCTGCTCGAGGCAGAGTGGAAGCGGCGCGATACCATGCGCAAGATCGAGCAGTACTACGACACGATCTGGGTCTACGGCCCGCCTGATTTCTACGACCCCCTGACCGAACTTGACGTGCCGCCCGCGGTGCGCGAGCGCATGAACTTCGTCGGTTTTCTGCAGCGCAGCGTCCCGCGCGAGGAATTGCCGGGTCATAAGCCTCAGGGCGACTACATCCTCGTCACCACCGGCGGCGGCGGAGATGGGGCGGACCTGATCCACGACGTCATCCACGCCTATCAGCAGGATCCGGAGCTCACGCACAAGGCGCTGATCGTGCTAGGGCCCTATATGCCGGTCAAGAAGCGCGAGAAGCTGATCCGCAAGGGCAGCAAGATCCCCTATATCAAGATCATCGAGTTCGACAATCGCATGGAAGAGCTCATTGCCGGCGCCAAGGGCGTCGTCGCCATGGGCGGCTACAACACCTATTGCGAAATCCTCTCCTTCGACAAGCCGGCGCTGATCGTGCCGCGCATCCAGCCGCGCGAGGAGCAATTGATCCGCGCGCGCCGGGCTGCCGAGCTGGGGCTGGTCGAGATGCTCCTGCCGGACGAGGCGGAGGATCCGTTGCGGCTGGCGGCGGCGCTGAGGGCGCTGCCTTATCGTGAGCCACCGTCGAAAAGCAGCGCCAACGGCCTGCGGCTGGAAGGCCTCGTGCACATCTCCGAGATCGTCGGCAGATGGCTCGATCGGCCGTCGAGCGACCACCTGAACATCGTGAAGAAATCGAGCTGAAGCATTGCCGACAGACCGCAAGATTGCAGTCGTGCTGAAGGGCTACCCGCGTCTTTCGGAAACATTCATCGCCCAGGAACTGCTTGGCCTCGAGCGCGCCGGGATCGAACTCGTCCTGATCTCGCTTCGGCGTCCGACGGACGGCAAGCGCCACCCGGTGCATGACGAAATCCGCGCCGACGTCCACTATCTGCCCGAATATCTGCATGAGGAGCCGCTAAGGGTTCTGCGCGGGCTCGTGCGCTGTCTGCCGAAACCCGGATTCTGGCGCGTCCTGGGTCTATTCCTCAAGGACCTGCCGCGCGATTTCAGCCGCAACCGCTTTCGCCGGCTCGGCCAGGCGCTGGTGCTCGCCTCCGAATGGCCTGGACAGCCGCGCTGGCTGCACGCGCACTTCATCCATACCCCTGCTTCGGTGACGGCCTATGCCAGCGTGATTGCCGGCACGCCCTGGACCTGTTCGGCGCATGCAAAGGACATCTGGACCTCGCCCGACTGGGAACTGTCCGAAAAGCTCGGCCTTGCGCGCTGGACCGTGACCTGCACACGCATGGGGTACGAGCATCTCCGCAGCCTTGCCAGCGACAAATCGAGAGTACATCTGAGCTATCATGGCCTCGACCTCGACCGCTTCCCGCATTTCGACGGCACGCATTCCAATCGCACCGGTTCCGATCCGGCCGATCCCGTCCGCATCGTCAGCGTCGGCCGTGCCGTTGGAAAAAAGGGCTACGACGTGTTGCTGAAGGCGCTGGCCAAGCTGCCGGCAGAGCTTCATTGGCGGTTCGAGCATATCGGCGCCGGCGAACTGACCGGCCAATTGAAGACGCTCGCCACGGAGCTCGGCGTCTCCGACCGTATTGTCTGGAAGGGCGCGCTCGACCAGACCGATGTGCTTGCGCACTATCGGGCAAGCGACATCTTTGCGCTTGCCTGCCGGATCACCGCGGACGGCGATCGGGACGGGTTGCCGAACGTGCTTGTCGAAGCATCGAGCCAGCGGCTGGCCTGCGTCTCGACGGCGATATCCGGCGTTCCGGAACTCCTCGAGGACGGCGAAAACGGCCGTGTCGTTCCGTCGGAGGATCCGCAGGCACTTGCGGCCGCGCTTGAGGAACTGATCCGCAATCCGGCACTTCGCCACAGGTTCGGCGATGCGGCCGAGCGGAAGGTTCGCGGCCAGTTCGACCACCACACCAGCATCGAACAACTCGCCGGCCTGTTCGCCAGCGAATGGAGAGCCGCCTGATGTCCGCACGTCGCGTCTTCTTCTACGTACAGCACCTGCTCGGCATCGGTCACCTGGCGCGGGCAAGCCGGATCGCGAGCGCCTTGGCGGCCAAAGGCTATGACGTGACCGTCGTGACGGGCGGCAGCCCGGTGCCGGGGTTCCCCGCAAACGATGTGAAACACGTGGCCCTGCCGCCGGTGCTGGCTGGCGACAAGGGGTTTAGCGGACTTGCCGATGGCGAGGGAAACCCGGTCAGCGAGGCTTTCAAGCAAGAGCGCCGCGACCTGCTGATCGAGGCATTTCTTGCCTGCAAGCCTGACATCGTCATCTTCGAAGCCTTCCCCTTTGGCCGCCGCCAGATGCGTTTCGAGTTGATGCCGCTGCTGGAGGTGATCGAGAAGCAGGAGCCGCGGCCCCTCGTTGCCGCATCGCTGCGCGATATCCTGCAGGAGCGGACGAAGCCCGGGCGCGCCGAAGAAACCCTCGACGTTGTCAGGGCGCATTTCGACCTCGTGCTCGTGCATGGCGATCCTGCCTTTGCGCGGCTAGAGGAGACCTATCCGTATACGGCGGAGATCGAAGACAAGATCGTCTATACCGGTCTTGTCGCCGGCCATGCCCCTGAACCTCCGGCTGAAAGGTTCGACGTGCTTGTTTCGGCTGGCGGCGGCGCGGTCGGCAAGGAGCTGATCGGCGCGGCACTACAGGCGGCCGGGCTGCTTGCGGGCGACCTGAAATGGTGCCTGATCACCGGGCCGAACCTGCCGCAGGACGACTATGATGGCTTTGCCGCCGCAGCGCCCGCAAACGTGCATCTGTTCCGCTTCCGCAAGGATTTTGCGAGCCTTCTGTCGGGTGCGCGGCTCTCGGTTTCCCAGGCCGGCTACAACACCGTCTGCGATATCTTCCGTGCCGGCTGTGCGTCGCTGCTCATTCCCTTCGTCGCCGGCGGCGAGACCGAGCAGTCGACGCGCGCCGAAAGGCTCGAAAAGCTCGGCCTTGCCGGCGTTCTGCCAGAAGCGGACGTGACACCGGAGAGGCTGGCCCGCGACGTCGAGACGATGCTGGCGCGGCCAAGGCCGGAGATCCCACCACTCGACCTGAACGGCGCCGCTAGAACGGCGGAGATACTGGGGCTTCAGACGGTCCGCTAGCCGTAGTCGGTGGTGCCCATCGGTCTCCGCTGAAGGCCGCCCTTGAGCGGAACCACCGAAATAGAAAAGTCGCTCGGCAAACCAATGGTCGGGCGACCATTCGACTATCTGCCAGTATGTACGGAGCCTGGATATTTTCCTCGCGTTCTGCGTGTCCCGGCTGGCTGTCTCCGGAATGGTATGTTAGTGAAATCAATAATACTGATTCTGAATATACGAAGTGCATTTCCACCGAACGATAACCTGGGTTCCTGTGTGCACTAAACTCAAGGTCTTGCCAGGACTGGGTCATACTCTTGGCGAAGAGTTTCCCGTACGGCTTTCCTGCCTTGTCTACCTCTCCAACATCCGCCGGCCTCTCGCGCACGGCATCGCCTGTGCGCTGCAGCGGCGCCGGCTGGCGAGCGTAGAGGCAGCGGGGCACCCGCGATGAACGGCGGCCGCAGAGCAATGCAAGGGGATTTCGGCGCGTCGAGCGCGTAAGGCAGGAGGGGCAGTTGAGAAATCTGATCGCGCTGTTGATCTCAGTGACCTTGGCATTGGGGGCCGGGGAGGTAATGCTGCGCATGTTCACGCCGTTTCCGATCGGAACGCAGTCGCACCGAAGCATCGACGAAAAGTATGGCTATCGTCTCGATCCTACCCTTGCCGGCGTTGACGAGGACGGCTTCCGCGACCCGACAGGCGCACGGCAGGGCTTTCAAGTCGCCGCAATCGGCGACTCGATGACCTATGGCAACAACGTCGAAAGCGGTCAGACCTGGCCGGCCGTCTTCCAGGCCATCACCGGCGAACACACCTACAATTTTGGTGTCGGAAGTTACGGCATCTACACCTACCACGCGATCGTCCACGACGCGCTGGCAAATGGAGCCAAAGGCGCGATCGTCGCCATTTTCCCAGGCAACGACTTCGCGATCGTTTTTTCGGCATGCGATATCATGAACGCGCGTTCCGACTTCTGGCTTGCAGAGCAGGCACGGCTTCACCTGCAGGCTCTCTTCAGTCCGACCGGAAGCCATACGCAATGCACCAAGGCGCGATCGGCGAGCATCAAGACGAAGCTGTTCGAGAACGTCGCGCTTCTGAGCGCTTATCAATATGCGATAAAGGACCGTGTGACGAGCTTGTATGCGCGCTTCCTTGGCACGGGCAGCGATGAAGCGTCCGAATATTACCGGTTCCTGGACGGGATCCCACCGGTGTCGAGGCGCTATGTGGATGATGCCGGTCGCATGAGCGATTTGGCCTCGTCCGAGACAGCGGCGATGTTTGCGGACTTTGAACGTTTTGCGGCCGACTGGGCCGCGCAGGGACGGGGACGGGTAGGACTGTTGCTGATTCCGTCCAAGGAGCGTGTGGTTTTCGAACACCTTCGGCGCGGTGGCCAGCTGGCGGTTGCCGATCCCGCCTTCATCCGCAGTGTCGAGCGTCAGATCGCACTCGAGGACAAAATTCGGGAGGTCGCCGGCCGGCTTGATCTGCCGTATCGTAGTGCGGTGGATGCAACGACTGACGCCTTGCGGGATGCGATCCTGGCCGGGCAGCGCTTTTATCCTGATAACGACGGACATCCGTTTGAGGCAGGCTACAAGGCGTTCGCAGGAACCGCGTCGTCGCTCTGGAACGAGATGAAATCAAGGGTCGCCGAGACGCATGACTGAACGTCGGGGGGCGGCGGTACCCGTGGAGGCCGACGACAGACAGCGGTGCCGGAGCGCACGGGTGCTGTCCCGGCAAACAAGTGCGATCTCGATCGGTTCAGACCGTGCCGATCAGCATGAAGCGGGTGTATTTTTTGGTCGGCAGCGCGCCGGCGAACTCCACGGTCGTCAGTGCCGCCTGCTTGGCGAATTCCTCGACCGAGGCCACGCAGTTGATATGCGTCGGCTCGCTGAAATAGTCGTTGGACTGGAGCAGCACCCGCGTACCGGCCGGAATGCGATCGAGCCATGCCTTGAGGTCTGCGATATGCTCGCAGCTCGTATTGATCACCACGTCTGCCGCGAGCGCCGCGTAGTCGATCGCATACATGTCCGCCGTCACGGCATGAAACTTGTCCGGAAAGGCCGCGTTCAGCGTCCGCGCCACCGCTTCGACGTCCGGATCGATGTCGAAGCTGTCGACTGCCGCCACATCGAAGCGCTGGTCTTCCAGCAGCATGGCGCCGAGAATGCCGTACCAGCCGCCGAGGATGGCGATCTTGCCGTAGGAGGGGCCGGCCACCTCAAAGAGCGTATCGCGCGCCCAGACCTTGCAGGCAACCTGCTTGTGGTTGAAGGCATTGGCGATGTGGGCGTCTGGATGTTTGGAGATCACCCGGCCGATCCCTTCGATCAGCGGACTGCGCGTATAGGCGGCGATGCCACGCGCGAGATCGAAGGCATGCTCGTACCAATCGTTGGTTTGGCAGGGGGGATGGCTGGTTTGTTTCATGCGGTCGTTGTAAGCTGCGCATCGAGCGAGTGCAATAACGGCGTGTGCTTTCGGGAGCGTCGACCTCTGCCGGTTGACTTCAAGGCCGCCTGTTGGAAACCGCGTCCATTGCAGATTTCCCTCGCACCTGCATAATCGATCAACCGGATTCGGCGCCGGGCGGAATATGCAGGCGTCGCTTCAGGAGCGTGCCTTAGGGTACCCGTCCGGAGGTGTCGCCGAAGAGTGATGCGTGCTGGGGACATATGGCAACCCGGCCCGCCAGCAGCAGTCGTGTTCAATAAGGTCCTATCGCCAGTAACATGGAACCACGCCTTTCCCGCTATATCTGGACCCACACGCGCAAGGACCAGCTTTGGATCCTGGTTGTCGTCGCGCTGTCGATGATCCCTTACTTCCTGTCGTTCGATCTGCCGAAGCAGATCGTCAACGGGCCGATCCAGGGCGATGGCTTCGACAGTCCGGAGGCCACTCAGGCCTTCCTGCCGATATCCTTCGACCTGCCGTATTTGGGCACGTTCAACGTCTTTGACGGCTTCCAGCTCGGCCGCGAAGGCATGCTGCTCGCCCTCAGCCTGGTGTTCCTGGCGCTGGTGGTGGTCAACGGCCTCTTCAAATTCTACATCAACACGTTCAAGGGCCGGCTCGGCGAGCGGCTCTTGCGCCGCATCCGTTTCGAACTCGTCGACCGGGTCCTGCGTTTTCCGCCCAGCCATTTCAAGCGGGTGAAGCCCGCCGAAATCGCGACGATGATCAAGGACGAGGTCGAGCCGCTCGGCGGTTTCACCGGCGATGCCTTCGTCTCGCCCGCCTTGCTCGGCGGCCAGGCCTTGACGGCGCTCGTGTTCATCCTGCTGCAGAGCTTCTGGCTCGGGCTGATCGCAACGCTGATCGTCGCGGTTCAGGCGGTCATCATTCCGCGCATGCGCAAGCGGCTGCTCGTGCTTGGGCGCGAGCGGCAGTTGACGGCGCGCGAGCTTTCCGGCCGCGTCAGCGAAATCGTCGACGGTATCGGCGCGATCCGTGGCCACGATACGTCGAACTACGAGCGCGCCGACATCGCGGCGCGGCTCGGCCGGATCTTCAAGATCCGCTACGACCTCTACCAGTGGAAATTCCTCGTCAAGTTCATCAACAACTTCCTCGCACAGGTCACGCCCTTCCTGTTTTACGCGATCGGCGGCTATTTCGCCCTGCAGGGTCGCCTCGACATCGGCCAGCTCGTCGCTGTCATCGGCGCCTACAAGGACCTGCCGGGTCCGCTGAAGGAACTGATCGACTGGGACCAGGCCCGTCAGGACGTCCAGGTGAAATATGCGCAGGTGGTCGAGCAGTTCAGCGTCGACACGCTGCTCGATCCCAAGGTCCAGGCGGTGGCAACCACCGCTGCCGTGCCGCTCGCAGGCCCGCTTGCCGCCGTCAATCTGACGGTGATCGACGATGGCGGCTCGACGCTGCTTGACCACGTCTCGCTGCAGGTCCAGCCCGGCGAGAAGGTGGCGCTGATGGGCGGTGGCGAAGTGCTCGCCGAGGCCTTCGGCCGGCTCGTCTGGCCGGCAAGCGGCAAGGTGCTCGTCGGGGGCCAGGACATCCTGGAGCTGCCGGAATCGGTGACCGGCCGACGGATCGCCTACGCCTCGTCCGACGTCTACGTCTTCCAGGGCAGCCTCGGTGACAACATCCTTTACGGGCTGAAGCATGCGCCGCTCACGGACGAGATCTATGAGGGCGAGCGTGCGACGCACCGCAAATGGGAGGTGACCGAAGCCCGGCTGGCCGGAAACCCGTATCTCGACGTCAACAGCGACTGGATCGACTATGGATCCGCCGGGGCAAACGGGCCGGACGATCTGCTCGTGCAGATCCGGCCGGTTCTCGACGCGGTGCTTTTGACCAACGACGTCATGGCGCTGGCCGTGCGCTCGACCATCGATCCCCACGAGCATGCGGAGTTCGCCGCAGGCATCGTCGAGATGCGCAGCGCGCTCCGGCAGCGTCTCGAAAAGGAAAAGCTCAGCGACCTCGTCGTGTTCTTCGAGCCCGGGACCTACAATGTCGAGGCGACGATCGGCGAAAACATGCTCTTCGGCACCATCACCGATCAGGTGATGTGGGCAGATGCGCTGGAGAACCATCCGTTCTTCAAGACGATCCTGCAGCGGGTCGGCCTGCGCGACACCTTTTATGAGATGGGCATCGAGATCGCCGAGAACGTCGTCGAACTGTTCCGCGACCTGCCGCCGGATCACCCGTTCTTCCAGCAGTTGACCTTCATGACCGCCGAGGAAATCCCGGTCTATGAGGCCATCCTCCAGAAGGTACGCACGAAGGGCAAGGGCGAGGTCTCCGAGGACGACCAGATCAAGGTGATCAGGCTGTGCTTCGATTACATCGAGCCGCGGCACCGTTTCGGTCTTTTGACCGACGAGGTCATGGCGAAGATCGTCGCCGCCCGGCGCGAGTTCGACGAAGGCCTGCCGGCCGATCTCGCCGGGATGATCGAGCACTACCGCCCGAACCGATTCATCGCGTCCGGCAGCATTATCGACAACGTGCTCTTTGGACGTATCGGTCACAAACACGCCGACGGCTCGGAGAAAATCCGCGCGATCGTCCGGGATCTCTTCGAGGCAGGCGGTCTCTACAACGAAGTGCTTGCTTTCGGCTTCGACTTCAATGTCGGCGCCGGCGGCAAGCGGCTGACGGCCGCGCAGCGGCAGAAGCTCGACCTTGCGCGCGCGCTGATCCGCAATTGCGATTACTACATCTTCAATCAACCGCTCCTGGCGCTCGACCAGCGCGTCCAGGAACAGGTCGTCCGCAACGTCTTTGCGATGCTCGATCAGGGCGGGCGCGATCCGGCGGTCATCTGGGTTCTCGCCAATCCGGCGCTGGCGGACCTCTTCGATCGCGTCGCCCGGTTCGAAAACGGGCGCCTGCTGCACGACGCCAATGTGGATGAACGACCTGACTACAAGGAAATGGCATCTTGATGTAATATTAATGTCAGGGCACGAGCATATGGTCCCGCCGCGATGCGGGAGGCAAGTCGCCCCCGACGGGAACTCGGAGACACGGATTGTGATGTTGCTCAAAGATGAAGTCGAAATGCTGCGCCGAATAACCCTGTTCTCGGGATTGCCGCCGGCAAAGCTGAAACTTCTGGCCTTCACGTCCGACAGGGTCATGTACAGCGCCGGCGAAGCGCTGTTCTATCAGGGTGACATCGGCGACGCGGCCTATGTCATTCTTTCCGGCAAGGCGGAGGTGCTCATCAATACGGCGGGTGGGCCTTTCAAGATCGCCGAAGTCGAGCAGAATTCGATCGTCGGCGAAATCGCCATTCTCTGCAACACGCCACGCACCGCGACGGTGCGCACCAGCACGCCGCTCGAGGCCCTGCGCATCCGCAAGGACGATTTCCTCAAGCTTCTGGCCGACTTCCCCGAGATGGCGGTGGAAATCATGCGCGTTCTCGCCGACCGCCTCGCGCAAACGACGGCGGAGCTCAGCGAGGCCCGCGGTTCGATGGAGCCGGTGGACGCCTGACGGCGGCACCTCCTTTGTACGGGCGAACCTTCCCGAAAATGCAGGCGGCGATGTGCCGGGGCAGCCATTCGCCTCGGTCATATGAGCCCTTCGCAAAATCCATTCCGCTTCGTCCGGATATGGGTTAGAGAAACGCCATGCGTTCGATCACCTATTTCCACAAGACCGTTCAGTTTCCCGACAAGCCGGAAAAGAAGCGCTTTTTCGCGCGGCTGCAGAACGGCGACTGGGAGCCTTGCACGTTCCAGAACATCGCGCGCCTGGTCGACGCCAAGACGACTTTCATCGACATCGGCGGCTGGATCGGCGTGACGCCCTATTGGGCGGCGCAGATTGCCGACAACGTCATCACGGTCGAGCCCGATCCTGTCTGTTTCGGCATCCTCAAGGAAATGCAGCCGGAGAATTGCGGCGAAGTGCGGGTCATCAATGCAGCGCTATCGGAGGATGACGTTCTCGTGCTGCATTCCGTCGGTGGCGGTTTCGGCAGCTCCGAAACATCGGCCCTGATCGCCGACGATGACGGCGAGGCGATCCGTGCGCGCACCGTGACGATCGCAGCCCTTCAGGACATGGCGCGGACCGAAAGGCTCTGTTTCAAGATCGACATCGAAGGTTACGAGTATCGCGCGCTGGACCAGTTCCGCACGATCGATCGGATGCGGACGGCCGGCGTGCTGCTGGCGGTTCATCCGCAGATCCTGTTTGCGTCGCTGACGGGCTCCAGGCTGTCGCGCGTCCTTCGCACCATGACCGCCACTATCGGATTGATCCGTAGTCTGAAGGGCTTCCGCCTCGACAATCCCTCGGCAATCTGGACGGCGCTACGCAAATCGATCGCGCGCCGGGAGTTTCGCGGTTTCGACCTGCTGTTCGTGGCGCGCGAGGGTAGCCGCTAAGGAGCCTTTGGCGGCTCAAGTCCTTTCATGCATGAGGACAAGGACGGTAATGTCCGGGCATCCGCCGAGAACCGAAACGATCCTCGGTTCGGTTAACCATGCCCCCGCTTAAAGTTAACTCTTCGTTTCAAAATGTTACTTCCGGTGGTATAGGTTCGCTGCTGCTATTTCCTGGTTTTGGTTGTGGCGCGTCGCGGAGGGCGGTTGCATGTCCTGGTTATACGTTGCCGGTGTCGCCTATGGCCTGACGGCGTTTTTTCTCGTGGGGATGACCTACCTTGAAGGATTGCAGGCGCATGCACCTTGGAACATGTACCGCGTGGCCGGGCTTCTGGTCTGCGTTTTCTGGCCGATTCTGTTTCTGTATCTGATGCTCAGGATGGCATCGAAAAGACGAATTCCGGAGCGCTGACGGCAAGGGCCAGCGGCGCTTATCCTCAACGCGGCGCCTGAACGGCGGTATTTACCATACAACTAGAAAATGCCGGAGATTAACCCATGATTCCGTCATGCGGTTTATGGTCCGGCAGTGATCGAACGGTGTGAAAGTATCTCGGCATGTGCGGTTACGGTGGCTATTTCGGGTCGGTCCCGGATGCGGAAATCCTTCTCAAAAGGATGGCCTCTGCGATCGCGCATCGTGGCCCGGACGAAAACGGCGTTCTTGCCGCACCGGAGGCCGGGCTCGCCCATGTAAGGCTGTCGATCGTCGGTCTCGGCGACGGCCAGCAGCCGATGTCCGACGAAACCGGCGACCTTTCGATCGCCTTCAACGGCGAGATCTTCAACTACGTCGAATTGCGCGAGGAACTGCGCGCCAAGGGGCGGCGGTTCCGCACCGCGAGCGACACCGAGGTCATCCTGCATCTCTACGCCGTGATGGGTGAGGACTGCCTGTCCGTCCTCAACGGCGATTTCTCCTTCGCGATCTGGGATAGACGCCGTCAGCGCATGGTGTTGGCGCGCGACCGCATGGGCGTGCGCCCGTTGTTTTACACGACCCATGCCGGGACGTTCTATTTCGCCTCCGAAATCAAGGCGCTGCTCCAGGTTCCCGGCATTTCCGCCGAACTCGATCCCGTTGCGCTCGACCAGATTTTTACCCTTTGGGCGCCGATCGCGCCGCGGACCGGCTTTCGTGGCATTCACGAGCTCGAGCCGGCTCACCTGATGATCGTCGAGAAGGGCAAGACGTCGATCCGCCCCTATTGGCAACTCGACTATCCGGACCACGACGCGCCGCCGCTGTTTGCCGATGAGCGCAGCGCGGCCGAGGAACTACGCGCGCTTCTTACCGATGCGACCCGGATCCGCATGCGGGCCGACGTGACCGTCGGATCCTATCTCTCGGGCGGGCTCGACAGCTCCATCGTCTCGGCGCTTGCAGCCGGAATGGCGCCGCAGGGTCTGCGCACGTTTTCCGTGACGTTTGATAGCGTCGAACACGACGAGAGCGCCTTCCAGATGGAAATGGCGAAGGCGCTCGGCACGCATCATAGCGCGGTCGCCTGTCGTGCCGGCGACATCGCGAAGGTCTTTCCGCAGGTCGTCCGTTTCGCCGAACGTCCGATTATCCGCACGGCACCCGCCCCGCTTTACCAGCTCTCGGGTCTCGTGCGCGAGCAGGGATTGAAGGTCGTGCTGACGGGCGAGGGCGCCGACGAGGTCTTCGCCGGATACGATATCTTCAAGGAGGCGCGGGTGCGCCGCTTCTGCGGCCGCCAGCCCGGCTCGCGAATCCGGCCGCACCTGTTCCGCAAGCTCTACCCCTATCTGCCGGGCCTGCAGCAGCAATCGGCGGAATATCTCGCCGCCTTCTTCGGCGCCGGCGACGTGCCGCTCGACGACCCGCTGTTCTCGCACCGCCCGCGGTTCAAAAGCACGGCCGCGACCAAGATCTTCTTTTCTCCTGACCTGCGCGCCACGCTGAAGGACTACGACGCGGCCGAAGATCTGGCGAGCCGGCTTCCTGCTGCCTTCGGTCGCTGGCATCCGCTGCACCAGGCGCAGTATCTCGAAAGCCGTTTCCTTCTGCCCGGCTACATTCTCTCCAGCCAGGGCGACCGCATGGCCATGGCGCACGGGATCGAAGGACGCTTCCCGTTCCTGGACCACCGCCTCGTCGAGTTCGCGACGCGCCTGCCGCCGGAAATGAAACTGAAGGGGCTGGTGGAAAAACACATCCTGCGCGAAGCGACGAAGGACCTGCTTCCGCCGACCATCGGTCAGCGCACCAAGCAGCCCTACCGCGCGCCCGACAGCCATTCCTTCACCGGCGCCGGCGAACTGGAATACGTTCGCGATGCCATGAGCGAGACACGCATCGGCGACAGCGGTCTGTTCAATGCCAAGGCCGTGAGCAAGCTCTACGAGAAATGCCAGTCGCAACCGACTACCGGCTTTAGGGACAATGCCGCCTTCGTCGGCATCCTGTCGACGCAGCTCTGGCTCCAGACCTTTACCGGCACCAGCATCCGCGCCGCTCAAGCGGCCTGAAACCCATTGGGAAAGGAAATGAAATGACGGAAACCATCAAGGACAAGGTCAGGGCCTTTGTCATCGAGAACTTCCTGTTTGGCGATACCTCGTACGATCTCGCCGACGGCGCCTCTCTGATCGAGAACGATATCATCGACTCGACCGGCGTTCTCGAACTCGTCGCCTTCATCGAAGACCAGTTCGGCATCGCCATGGCCGACGCAGACATCGTGCCGGCCAACCTCGATTCGCTCGCGCGCATCTCGGCCTTCATCGAGGCAAAGGCCGGAGTGCCGGCCACGGCCTAACCAAGACCCGAGGGCGTTCCATGCGGTTCGAGCAGTTTCTCATCGGCAATGCGGCAAGGCATGCGGCCAAGACGGCGCTGGTCACCGATCGCAAGCGCCTCAGCTATGGCGAGTTCGACGATCTGTCGAGCCGGCTGGCGGCCGCGCTGGCAAAGGCAGGCGTCAAGCGCAACGACCGCGTCCTCGTGTTCATGGACAATTGCTGGGAGGCGGCCGTTTCGATCTTTGCGATCCTGAAGGCGGGCGCGACCTTCAGTCCGATCAACGCCTCGACCAAGGCCGACAAGCTCGCCTACATCATCGACGACTGCGAGGCGGCTGCGATCCTGACGCAGGCCAAGTTGATGCCGGTGGTGGCTGACGCCCGGGCGCAGAGCGGCGGCAAGGCGGATATCTTCGTCGCATCGACCGCGGCGCCCAATGGCCAGTCGCCTGCCGGTGCGGTGCCCTTCGAGGGCTGCCTGTCGGCGGAGGCGACGCCGGTGCCGCATGGCGGCATTGACGTCGACCTGGCGATGCTCATCTATACGTCGGGCTCGACCGGCCGCCCGAAGGGCGTGATGATGGCCCACCGCAACATCGATGCGGCGTCGGAATCGATCACCACCTATCTGCGCAACGAGGACGACGACATCATCCTCAACGTGCTGCCGCTCGCCTTCGACTATGGGCTCTACCAGTTGCTGATGGCGATCAGGCTCGGGGCGACGCTGGTGCTCGAAAAGTCCTTCGCGTTCCCGCATGCGATCTTCGAGCGTATTCGCGAGGAGGGCGTCACCGGCTTCCCGCTGGTGCCGACGATGGCGGCGATGATCCTGCAGATGCGCGACCTTGAGCCGGGTTTCCTGCCGAGCCTGCGCTACCTCTCCAACACCGCCGCGGCCCTGCCGCCGCCGCATATCGCCCGCCTGCGCGAGCTTTTCCCGGGCGCACGGCTCTATTCGATGTACGGGCTTACGGAGTGCAAGCGCTGTACCTACCTGCCGCCGGAGGAGCTGGATCGCCGTCCGGGCTCCGTCGGCATTGCCATCCCCAACACGGAAGCCTTCGTCGTTGACGACGAGGGCAGCCGCGTGCCACCGGGCGTTCCCGGCGAACTCGTCATCCGCGGGCCGCATGTGATGCAGGGCTACTGGCGCAACGACGCGGCGACCGAGCGCATGCTAAGGCCCGGGCCGAACCCGTGGGAGAAGGTGCTCTATACGGGCGACCTTTTCCAGACGGACGAAGAGGGCTTTCTCTATTTCGTCGGCCGCAAGGACGATATCATCAAGACCCGCGGCGAGAAGGTCGCGCCCAAGGAAGTCGAGACCGTGCTCCATGCCCATCCCGGCATTGCCGAGGCCGTTGTCATCGGCATGCCGGATCCGGTTCTCGGCCACGCGATCGCTGCCCTTGTGGTGCGCACGGATCCTGACTTGACCGACAAGGACATCATCCGCCACTGCGCCCGCCACCTCGAAGATTTCATGGTGCCGAAGATCATCGAATTCCGCACCGAACTGCCGAAGACGGATACCGGCAAGGTCAGCCGCCGACTTGCCGCCGAGACGATGGAGCCTGCACAATGAACATCAGAACAACCGGGGGCAATGGCCCGTTTTCGGCCGAAGCCCTGACGATCGACCACGCGGCCGAGACCGATCGCATCGTTTCCGCCTTGCGCGGACAGTTGCGCTCCATGAAGAAGCGCGGTCTGGTGCTCGGGCTTTCGG
Source organism: Ensifer sp. ENS07 (assembly GCF_014852185.1). Classification (NCBI taxonomy): domain Bacteria; kingdom Pseudomonadati; phylum Pseudomonadota; class Alphaproteobacteria; order Hyphomicrobiales; family Rhizobiaceae; genus Ensifer; species Ensifer sp. ENS07. The sequence continues at coordinate 76,139 of NZ_JACVBE010000003.1, forward strand.
GCGGCATCGACTCCAGCGTTTCCGTGGCGCTTGCGGTGCGCGCGGTCGGCGCCAAGAACGTCTTCTGCCTGTTCATGCCGGAAAACGACTCCGATCCGGAAAGCCTGCGCTTCGGCCGGCTGGTCGCTGAAACCTTCGGCGTCGAGGCGATCGTCGAAGACATCGGGCCGACCCTCAAGGCCATGGGCTGCTACGAGCGCCGCGACGCCTTCATCCGGGAACTGGTTCCGGACTATGGCGACGGGTGGGCCTCGAAGGTCGTCATCGCCAACGCGCTTGAGGGAGAAGGCTACAACATCTCCTCGCTGGTCGTTCAGAGCCCGGAAGGCGTGCAATCGAAACATCGCATGCCGCCCTCGGTCTATCTCGGCGTCGTTGCGGCCACCAACATGAAGCAACGCACTCGCAAGCAGGTCGAGTACTATCATGCCGACCGGTTGAACTTTGCCGTACTCGGCACGCCCAACCGGCTGGAATACGACCAGGGATTCTTCGTCAAGAACGGCGACGGCGCCGCCGACGTAAAGCCGATCGCCCATCTCTATAAGTCGCAGGTCTATGCGCTTGCCGCCCATCTCGGCGTTCCCGCGGAAGTTTGCCGTCGCCCGCCGACGACCGACACCTATTCGCTGGAACAGACGCAGGAGGAGTTCTATTTCTCCCTGCCTTACGACCGCATGGACCTCTGCCTTTATGGCCTCAATCACGGGATCGAGATCGAGGCCGTCGCCAAGGCGGCCGGCTTGACCGTGGTCCAGGTCGAAAGGGTCTGGGCGGATATCGCCGCCAAGCGCAAGGCGACGCGCTACCTGCATCTCGGGCCGCAACTGGTGCAGCCCGTGGAGGAAATTGCCGGCTATTGAGGCCTGGCCGCACCGCCGCCCATCGTCAATCGAAGCTGCCGCCGATCAGCCGGCTCCAGTATTCGCCGGAAATGCCGTTGAAGAAGCCCTGTCCGTCGCGGCAGGCTTCGACAATGGTCTGGTCGCGCGAATGCACAACGGTCGAGGCGACGTGCACGAAGGCGATGCGTCGGCCGAGCATGGCTTCCATCAGCGCCGGTTGCGTGCGCCCGCGCAAACCCGCAAGGCCACGTCTCGACGCCTCGTCGACCAGGCAGTCAATGACCGGCCCGGCCTGCCCTGGCCGCGCCAGGATCTGCAATACCCGACCGATTTCACCGGCTTTGACGTAGTAGGCGAATGCACCGACTACGGCGCCCGTGCGCGCCGTCACCAGCACGTAGACGAGCTCGCCCTGCTCGGGCTTCTTTTCGGCATCGGCAAGGACGTGATCGAGCTGGCCGTCACTCCATTCGGGGCGAAGCGGAAACGGCGCGGTGAACTGGTCGACGACGGCGGCAAAGCCGCTGCGGTCCGTCTCGGTGGCGGTGAAGCCGGCCGGTGCCGCCCCCGCCTCGGGCAGGGCGGACCAGCGCTGCTCGCCCTGGCCCATGCGCTTGCGATAGAACCTGTCGAGTGCGCGCGCGAAGGGGGCGGCGAGCCGGGCGGGCTTGATGCGGTTCGAGGCGACGCTCAGGCTGAAGGTCGCCGGACGGATGACGCGCACCCAGTCGAGGCTGTATTGCGGCAGGACCACGCCGCGAAGCCGCGTCCACATCTGCACAGAGACTTCGCTTGCTGTCTCACTGAAGGATAGATCCTGCGGACCGGCGAGGAAGGCCTTCATGAGGCGCGCTCCGGCCAAGGGGTCGCTTTCCCGGTCTTCCGCCATCAGCGATCCGCAGATCGCGGCGCGCAAATGCCGGCCGTTCAGTGTCATCGGCAGCGCATTGACGCCGACGAAGCCGGTAATCCGACCCTCGTCGTTCACATGCACGAGAGGTCTGATTTCCGGATCGCAGCCTGGCCCGTCGAGATAGAGTTGCCGCATATAGTCGGCAAGTGCTGGCGAAGCGGTCCGCTCGTCACGGAACACCCGCTGGAACATTCCGGCGACCGCTGGAACGTCCGCGTGGTCTAGCGAACGGATTTCGCTCATCGGGCCTGCTCTCCGGCGCCGGCCTCTACCGGGCCGGCGATTTTCTGGACGATGGCGACGCGCGGCTTGCCGTCACGGTCGGATGCGAAGGTGACCGGTGCATAGGCTTTCGCCCGTGAGAGAAGTGCAGCCGCCTGCCGCTCCTGGCCCTCGCCGAACTCGAACAACAGCCAGCCTCCCGGTTTCAGGAAGGCAAGGGCGTCCCGGATCAGGCGCTGGTGTATGGAAATGCCGTAGGGGCCTCCGTCGAATGCCTCGCGCGGCTCGTTGTCGAGCAGATGCGCGCGGTCCCCCTCCAGCCGGCCGGTCGAGATATAGGGTGGATTGCAGACCACCATGTCGATCTTGCCCTGGAGATCGTCGCTGTCGAGCGCCGCAAAAAGATCGCCCTGCCGGACAAAGACGCGCGAGCCGAGGCCGAGCCGATCGACGTTACGGCGGGCAAGCGCCACGGTGCTGTCCGTCAGGTCAGCGCCCCAGACACGTGCCGACGGGATCTCGCTGGCGATACCAACGGCGAGGTTGCCGGAACCGCAGCACATGTCGATGATGGTGACGTCGAGGGAGGCGCCTTCAAGGATTGAGACGGCTCTTTTTCCAAGAAGCTCTGTTTCTTCCCGTGGAACCAGGACGTCGGGCGCAAGTTCCAGTTCGACACCCATGAAGCGGTGCAGTGTTGCGGCCCGGTCTTCGGTCGGTCGGTCGGTCTGATTGCTGTCGTTTTGCGCCACAGCCACTCCTCATGTCGCTGGAAAACTCTCGAGACGTGCGGACCGCAGCCTAGTGCAATTGAGTAAACGGAAGCTGAAATACAATTGCCGCGAGCACGTTAACCGCGCAATCATTTCTGCCTGTTACCGTGCGCGTGATCAGAGGCGGGTGCTCGCTGTCATTGAACGCATCTTGCGCGTAACAATGACGGGTTGAGATCAAGGGCAGATCGGAATGGCTTCGGAAGGTGTGAAGGAACGCGCGCACAAACCGTTCCTCTCGATGATCATATCCTATGCTGCATCCGGCGGCAGCCTTGTCATTGGCTCGGCTGCGCAGCTTCTGACATTTGCGATCCTCGCGCGCTTTCTCGGCGTGCATGAATTCAGTGTCTTCGTCGCAATCACGGCCGTTGCCAACATCGCGGTTCACCTTTGTGGTTTCGGCGCGATGGAGTGCCTGGTGCGCCGCGTCGCGCGCGACCGGGGCATGTACCCGCAGATGCTCGGCCACAACATCATTCTGACCTCGACCAGCGGCGTGCTGCTGGTGTTGCTCGGCGCAGCGGTGTTGCCGTTCTTCTTCACGCTTTCGCCCGATCCCGCGGCCAATGTCGCGGTGATCACCTTGATGCTCGTGACCAACACCATCTTCGTGCGGGTCATCGTGCTGGCGGAGCAGATCTTTCTTGCGCATTCGAATTTTGCCTCGGCCAACAAGGTGGTCGTCGGTTTCGCCCTGGCGCGCACCATAGCTGCAGCGCTCGCCTGCATCGCCTTCGGGGTCGCGACGGTGGCCTCCTGGGCTGTGTGGCAGTTCGTATGCCATGTAATCGTGGCCTTCGGCTGCTGGCGAGCGGTCAAGGGGTTGGGACGCCCGACCTATGGCATCGTGCGGGAAGAGCTGCCGCTCGGTCTCTATTTCAGCATCCCGTTCATCCTGCGCGCGGTCCGGCAGAACGCCGACCTTCTGGTCCTGAGCCTCGTGGCGAGCGCCGAGGTCATGTCCAGCTACAGCGTCGCGCGGCGCATGCTGGAGAGCAGCTATCTGTCGGTTGAGGCCTTGAACCGCCTGATCTATCCGGGTTCGGCAAAGGCAACGGCAGCCGGCCTTCACCACGCCTTCGAGCGCGTGCGCAAAGTGCTGTTCGCGGCCACCTCGATCAGCATTGCCGCAGCCGTCGCCGTTTTTGTGCTGGCGCCGGTGCTGCCCTATCTCTTCGGCAAGGACTACGTCTCCCTCGTTTCCTTCGTTCGCATCCTGTGCTGGGTCGTGGTGCCGCTCGCCATGTGGTCGGTGGCGATGGAGGCCCTTGGTGCGTCCGGCCACCATCCGGCGCGCGCTTCGGTCATGGGCCTTGGCAGCGTGCTTGGTGCGGCACTCACCGCCTGGGCGACCTGGTACGCACCGCCGACAGGCACGTTCATTTCCTTCTACGTGATCGAGACCGCGATGGTGATCGTCTCATGGGCGGTCTTCCTGCGCTTCGTGCGGCGCGATCGGGAACAGGCCGGCGCGGCCTCCCTGTCGACGGGGGTGGTGCATGGAGGTTGAGCTCGGGAAGATCCAGGCCGCACGGGCGTCCGGACGGGAAATGCCCCGGATGGGCAACGTGCGCGCCATGGAACCCCGGGATATCCCAGCCGTCAGCAGCATGTTCACCCGGATCTTTCGCAAGCGGGAGCAAGAGGCGAGCGCGGAGCTTCAGAACTATGTCGAGACCATCTTCTTCGGCAGCCCGCTTTATGCGCCGGAACACGGCAGCATCGTCTACGACGACGGGACCGGCGGCATCGGCAGCGCCATTCTAGCGATTCCCATGGAGTTCACGGTCAACGGCCGCCGAACGGTGGCGAAACTTCTCTGCGCCTTCATGTCCGAGGGCAAGGCCGGTGCGGTCGGCGCCGCCTGCCTGGCGCGCGCCATGCGGGCGACACGGCAAGACATGTGTTTTTCCGACAACTCGTCTCCGGTCAGCGCCGATCACTGGGTCGCTGGCGGTGGCGTCGTGCTGCCGATCCAGAGCCTCGACTGGCGCCGCTCCTTCCGTCCGTTCAGAGCCTGGGGGCTAACGGTTGGCAGGCAAGTGCGCCTGCTCAGATCCCCGATACTTTCCAAGCCGCTTGCGCTTGCGGACCGGCTTTTGCGCCGCCGCCGCCCGCGCACGAAACCCGATCCGGTGGCCGGCTGCACGACGCACGCCATTGATCCCGCTGCCTTCGTCGATCTCGCAGAACCCATGCTGCAGCGATTTTCCGTCAGGCCGGTCTGGTCGCGCAGCGAATTCGACTGGCTGGTGACGGTCGCGCGACTGAACACGCCGCTCGGCGAGCTTCTCTGCCGCGAGGTCCGGGATGAAAGCGGGCGCGTCATCGGCGCTTATCTCTACTTCGGCAAGGCCGGCGAGCGGGCAACGGTGCTCAACGTCGTCTGCGAGGCCGGCCGTGAGTTCGCCGTCACCGCACAGATGTTCCATGCGCTTGACGCCGAGGGTTACGCGCTCGCCGTCGGCAGCTCGCAGCCGTTCCTCATGAATGCGATCTCGCGCCAGAGATGGCTGTCCTTCCACCATCGCGGCTATTTCTGCATGGTGACGCGGCATGCGGATCTGAAAGACGCGGCCCAGCGCAACGATATCTATGTGGGCGGTCTGGCATCGGAGAGCTGGAGCCGGTTGTTGACCGACTTCTGAAGCGACGGGTTAAGCGGCAATCCTGCCGTTTAACGGAATATTCACCGTACAACCTTAATTCTGCGCTAGAAGGCGGCTCGCGGGGTCACGATCTTCGCGTCTTGATGGGCGTGCGTGAGGGATGCTTATGTATAGGCCGGACGAGGCCGGAAAACAGGGGGCCAGCCAACCGGCACGCGAGCAGCGTGCACCGGTCGAAAGAGGCTCGCTGCTCGATCTGCTCTCGTCAGACCTTCACGAAGCGAAGTCTGGCGCTGACGGTTCGGCAACAGACCGGCCTGCCGAAGTCCAGCATCAATCCAGAGATGTTCCGAAAGCCTCGTCCCATCCGGCTGGCTTGGTACCGCCCGTGTCCAGTGCGGCCGGCGCGCGTCGCGACAGCTATTTTCCCGGGTTGAGCGGCCTCAGCCGGATCGGCGTCGACGATATCATCGGCTGGTTGCGCGACGGGCTCATCTGGATAGTGCTGGCGCTCGTCCTGTGCGTGGGGGCCGCGCTCGCCTATGCGATGACGGCGACGCCCCGCTATACGGTCTACACCGATATCGTCGTCGATCCGTCCAACCTCAATGTCGTCAGCGATGACGTCTTCACCACCAATCCGCAGCGCGATGCGCAGTTGCTGGAAGTGGAAAGCAAGCTGCGTATCCTGACGTCGCGCAATGTGCTGTCGCGGGTGATCACCCAGATGCGCCTCACCGAGGACCCGGAATTCGTGAAGCCCTCGGCCTTCAGTTCGCTGAAGAACCTCTTCTCGACGAAGGCGGAGCAGCAGGCCGGAAACGAGCTTGCTGCCATGCGGGCCTTGTCGGAGCGGGTGGAAGCCCGGCGCGAAGAGCGGTCCTTCGTGGTGGTGATGAAGGTCTGGAGCGAAGAGCCTGCGAAAGCGGTGACGCTGTCGGATGCGATCGTCGCGGCTTTCGAGCAGGAGCTGTTTCAGTCCGCCGCCGAGAGCGCCGGTCGCGTCGCGCAGAGCCTCAACGCCCGGCTCGACGAGTTGCGCCACAACGTCACCGAATCCGAACGCGCGGTCGAGGATTTCCGCCGCAAGAACGGGCTGCAGTCGACCAATGACGGCCAGCTCGTGAGCAATCAGCTTTCGAACGAACTCAACACCCAGGTTCTCGACGCCCAACAGCGCTTCATCCAGGCCGATACCCGCTACCGGCAGATGAACGACGCGATAACACAGGGGCGGACCGCAAGTGCATCCGAGTTTGAATCCGTCAACATGACGAACCTGCGAGAGCAGTATAACGTGCTGCAGCAGCAGATCGCCTCCATGCAGCGCACCTATGGGGAGCGCCATCCCCGCCTCGTCAATGCGCGCTCGGAGCGTGCGAACCTGGAATCGGCCATGGCCGACGAGGCGCGCCGCATCCTCGATCGCGCCAAGGCGGACATGGACCGGGAGCAGCAGGCCTTTTCGGCCTTGCGCGCCAAGGCGAGCGACGAGAAGTCGAACGTGTTCTCCGACAACGAAGCCCAGGTGCAGCTGCGAGACCTCGAAAGGGACGCGCGCGCCAAGGCTGCCATCTATGAGACCCACCTGGCGCGCGCCCAGCAGATCACCGAACGCCAGCAGATCGACACGACCAATGTTCGCGTGATCTCGCGCGCCTTGCCGCCGAATGCGCGCAGCTGGCCGCCGCGCACCGTGGTTCTGGTCGCCGGCGGCGGTTTCCTGGGGATTATTCTCGGCATATCCCTCGCGCTTACCCTCGGTCTGTGGAGATACATCCGTCGTCCGCAGCCCCTGGCGCCGTGAGAGGACGGCCATCGTGCCCGATCTCAGCGGCAGCCCGGCCAATTCTGCAGAAACCTTGAGGGTCCGCGTCGGGACCTTCCTGTTCCTGGCCATTTCCATCTACTACTGGATCCCCTTTCATTCCTTCGTCGACCTGACCAAGGAAAGTCTGCTGGAACCGGGCGGCGACAATTCCAGCCGGCTGAACCAGATCGTGGCACTGCTGCTGTTTGCAGGCGCCTCCTGCTACGGTGTGCTGCATCCGATGCGGCGTGGGCTTATGCAGCCGCGGGTGCTGCTTGCGATCCTGCTTTTGTGGGTGCTCTTTGCCTGCCTGGTCTCCGCTCATCCGGCCAACGGCATCAAGGCGATCATCCTGACGACGATGGTTGCGGTCAACGCCAACGTCTATCTGCTGCTGCCGGCCAACGAGCGGCACTTCGCCAAGATGCTGGCGGTCTCGACGCTCGTCATGCTCGCGGTTGCCTATTACGGCGTCCTGTTCAAGCCGCTTCTGTCCATTCACCAGGCCAACGAAGTGCTGGAGCCGATGCATGCAGGGCTGTGGCGCGGCCATTTCCGTCACAAGAACGAAGCGGCGGTCGCCATGGTGCTTGCCTCGTTTCTCGGCCTGTACGTCCTGCGCCGGTGGTCGAAGCTTGTCGGCCTGACCATCGTTAGTCTGGCCTTCTTCTTCCTCATCCATACGGGAGGAAAGACCTCGACGGCGATGTTGCCGGGCATTCTGCTTCTGGCGTGGCTCTTCGAACATGTGCGCTTGCTGCGCATCCCGATCGCGATCGGCGGCATGGCCCTGTTCAACCTTTTCGCCGTCGGGTCGGCCGTCTTCCGGCCGCTCGGCGAATTCGTCTCGTCGCTCGGCATCGACGCGACCTTCACGAACCGGGCCGATGTCTGGCGCTTCGCCTTTTCGGTGATCGCCGAACAGCCGTTTATCGGGCGAGGCTTCAAGGCCTTCTGGCAGACCGAGGAAGTGGTGTTCAGCGGCGGTGGCATCGAGACCTGGGCGGTTCGTGCGGCCCATGCGCACAATTCGTATCTCGAGACGCTTCTCGTCATCGGCATTCCGGGGTTGATCCTCACGCTGCTTTGGCTGGTGGTGCTCCCGCTCTATCATATCTCGCGCATTCCGCCGGCCCGGCAGCACAGCGACCTCACGCGGCTGTTCCTGCGGATTTGGCTCTATTCGATCTACAGCGCCAGCCTTGAGGCCTTCTTCTTCGATGGTCCGAACGTGCTGTGGTTTACCTTGCTTTTCGCGATTTGCGGTTTGCGCCTGCAGTCCTCGGCAGCACTTGCAACCGAACCACGCCCGCTTGCACAAAGGATGGTGGCGCATGCCTAGTTTTTCACAGGCTCTGTCGAGGGTCGACGGCCTTGTCGACCGCGTCGCCAACCGGCTTATCTGGCGTCTCGCGTCGAAACCCCGTGATGTCATAACCGACGCGCCGCTCGTGTCCTTCACCTTCGACGACGTGCCGGACACAGCACTTCACAATGGCGCCGCTATTCTCGAACGTCACGGCGTGCGCGGCACGTTCTACATCGCCGGGGGGCTTGCGGGGCGCGTCGAAACGGATCGTACCCTGATCTCGCCCGAGGGCTGCGCGGATCTCGCCCACCGGGGTCACGAGGTCGGCTGCCACACCTTTTCCCATAGCAAGATCAGGCGTTTGGGCGGAAGTGGGCTTGCCCGGGATCTCGACCGCAATGCCGCCTATCTCAGGCAAAGCGGCGTCGGCCCGGCCGCGACCAACTTTGCCTTTCCCTACAACGCCGCCTGGCCGCTGGCGCGCCGGGAGTTGGCGCGCCGCTACCGCACCTGCCGCGCGGCCGGCGAGGGCATCAACCGCACGGCCGTCGATCCGCTGATGCTGAAGGCCGTCGAGATCCGGCAGCCGGAGACGGACGCGCAGGCGCTCACGGGCTGGATCGAAGATGTCGTCGATCGGCCTGGCTGGCTCGTTTTTTTCACCCACGACATCGCCGCGCGCCCGACGCCCTATGGCTGCACGCCCGAGACCTTCGAGAACCTGGTTCGCTACGCGGTTGAGAAGGGCTGTGTCGTGTTGCCGGTCGAGCAGGCGCTCGACAGGCTCGGCTGGTAGGAGGACGCATGTCGCGGCAGGGAAACGGCGGCAACAGGCTGCTCGCCATCAACAATTACTTCTATCGCCGTGGCGGCGCGGAGGCGGTCTTTTTCGACCACATGAAGATGTTCTCGGACATCGGCTGGGACGTGGTGCCCTTCGCCATGCAGCACGAGGATAACGAAGCCTCGCCATGGTCCGAGTATTTCGTCTCCGAGATCGAGTATGGTCGGCGTACCAACCTCCTGCGCAAGGTGGTGCAGGCGGCGAGCGTCATCTACTCGCGCGAAGCGCAGAAGAACGTCAGCCGGCTGATCGAGCGCGCGCGGCCCTCCGTCGCCCATGCGCACAACGTCTACCATCATCTTTCGCCCGCGATCTTCTCGACGCTGAAGGCGGCCGGCATTCCGGTCGTCATGACCGCCCACGATCTGAAGCTCGCATGTCCCTCCTACAAGATGCTGCGTGACGGTGCCGTCTGCGAGGACTGTCGCGGCGGGCATATCTACAACGTCTTGCGTCATCGCTGCATCAAGGGGGAGACGACGCTGAGCGCGGTCGTGCTCGCTGAAACCATGGTCCACCGTGCGCTCGGTCTCTACCGCAACAAGGTGGACCGCATCGTCGTGCCGAGCAAATTCTATGTCGAGAAGCTGGTCGAGTGGGGCTGGCCGCGCGAACGGATGGTCCATATCCCGAACTTCGTCGATGTCGACGGCTATTCGGCCGACTGGGTCGAGGGCGACTATTTCGTCTTTGCCGGACGCCTGGCCCCAGAGAAGGGGCTGGCGACGCTGATCCGCGCGGCGGCCACATCGGGCCAACGGCTGGTGATCGCCGGAACCGGCCCCGAGGAAGCGATGCTGCGCCAGTTGGTTGCGCAAACCGGCGCCGACGTGACCTTTGCCGGCTATCTCTCAGGCCAGTCCCTGCATCGTCTGATCGGAGAATCCCGGGCGCTGGTTCTGCCTTCCGAATGGTACGAGAACGCGCCGATCAGCGTGCTTGAAGCCTATGCTTTGGGGCGACCGGTAATCGGCGCCTCGATCGGCGGCATTCCTGAAATGATCCGCGAGGGTGAGACGGGCATGACCGCGATTTCGGGCGACGCCGATGATCTCGCCCGCGTGCTCTCGACGATGGCCGGTCTGCCAGTTGCCGAACGCGCTGCGATGGGTGCTTCGGGCCGACACTGGATCGCCAGTGAGTTCTCCGCCGCCGCCTATCGTGAAAGAACGGTCGACCTCTACTCCAGGCTGGGAGCGGTCTGATCTCGTCCGGCATTAACGTTACGATACAATTTGTAGTAAACTGGGCTCGCCCTATGGTTTTCAGTCATTTATATAAGGGGTGAATGAAATATCTTGGCGATGATTAAGTATATCGCCCTAGTAAACGGAACGGGCAACCTTCGAGGCGACACATGAGCAGAAAGCCTGATGTTTCGCGAAGTCATCGCCAGCAACAGCCGGTGATTGCGCAGGAGATGGTGCAGACCGGACTGTCGGACGGAGCCGGCCGGTTGCCTCGGCATAGCGCCGCGCTCGCAGGCCGGCAGCATGGCCACCCCGTTCAGAGCGGCGCGCTGGCCGCGCGCGGCGAGCGCAAGCGCGTGATGATGCTGGGCTTGCGCGGCATCCCCAACGTTCAGGGCGGCGTCGAGAAACACGTCGAAATGCTGGCGAGCAAGCTGCTCGGATACGGCTGGGACGTCGAGGTGGTCGGACGTCGTCGCTATCTGGAGGATCGCAACGCCTACGCCTGGAACGGCGTCGACGTCGTCCCTCTCTGGGCACCGCGCCGGATGGCGTTGGAAGCCATTGTACATACCTTCCTCGGTGTCTGGCTCGCCGCCTGGCGGCGCCCGGATGTCCTGCACATTCATGCCATCGGCCCCGCGCTGATGACGCCGCTTGCGCGCATGCTTGGGCTCAAGGTCGTGGTGACCCACCATGGCTACGACTATGACCGGCAGAAATGGGGCGGTTTCGCTAGGCGCACGCTGAAGCTCGGAGAGCGCCTCGGCATGCGGTTCTCGAACGGACGCGTGGCGATCTCGAAGGACATCGCCGAGACGATGCATGCCCGGCACCATGTCTCCATGACGCTGGTCCCGAACGGCGTCCAGGTCACTCCGCCGACCGGCGAGGCCGGCATTCTCGCGGAGTTCGGCCTGGAACGGCGGCGCTATATCCTGCTCGCTGCCCGGCTGGTTCCGGAAAAGCGACAGCTTGATCTCATCCGCGCTTTTGCCAAGTGCGACTTGGCCGATATGAAGCTCGTTCTTGCCGGCGGCGCTGAATTCGAAACGCCCTACGTCAAGGAGGTGAGGGCGCTTGCGCGCGACGTGCCGGGCGTCGTGCTCACCGGCTTTCAGACAGGCGACAGGCTGGCGGAACTCTTCGACAATGCCGCCCTTTTCGTTCTGCCGTCCAGCCACGAAGGCATGCCCATTGCGCTGCTTGAGGCGATGGCCTACGGGCTGCCGGTCCTTGCAAGCGATATCGTCGCCAATCAGGAGATGGAACTGGCGCCCGACGAATATTTCCCGTTGGGCGACATCGACGCGTTGGCGTCCGGTATCGTGGAAAAACTCGCAGCCCCGCTCAGCGACGAGGAGGTGCGCGAGCGTGCGGCGCACGCGGAAGCCGCCTATAGCTGGACAAATGTGGCACAAAGGACCGCGGCGGTGTATAGCGCGTTGCTGGCGAAATAGCCGGACGTTCGCGTCCGCCGTGTCGCCGGCCGGAGCTTGCCCCGTGCGTTCACCACGCACGGCTCACCTCAAAAATGCGGCCGCGCCCCCGCAACGCGATGAACGCGCAGGCGCCGTCGCCGATCGTTCGATGATTGCCGTGCCTCGCACGCCTCCTGGAAGACAAGCCGACAATGACTATCAAACGCGCCGCCAGCCTCTTCGCATGGATCCTCTTTGCCGTGATCGCCTATTCGACGATGTCGCCGCTCGACCTGCGGCCCCGCATCGGGCACCTGGTCCATCTCGAACGGTTCGGTGCCTTCGGCCTGCTGGGCCTGCTGTTCGCGATCGCCTATCCGAGGCGGCTGGGGCTCGTGCTGGTTCTGGTCTTTGCGACGGCCATCGGCTTCGAGCTGCTGCAGATGGTCTCGGCCGATCGCCACGCACGCGTGACGGATGTGATGGTCAAGCTTCTTGGCGGCGCCTGCGGCGTCTTTGGCGGCTGGTTCCTTCATCGCTTTCGCTTGCCGCTGCTGCGACTGCTGGGGCGGTAAACCAAAACGCAAAATATCGCCGATAAGATCGGCGGCAACCGGAGCAGGCCTGCGCTCCGTCGAGACTGGGGGATCGCGTGGCAGTATCCGTCATCATCAAGACGCTGAACGAAGAAAAGCGCATCGCCGCGACCATTGAAAGCGCGCTGAAGGCGCTCGAAACCGTTGGCGGCGAGGTCATCGTCGCCGACAGCGGCTCCAGGGACAGGACGGTGGAGATCGCCTCGCGCTATCCGGTCGTGATCGCACAGATCAGCCCGCCGGCACTTCCGAGCTGCGGCATCGGCCCGCAACTCGGCTTCCAATACTCGCGCCACGCGCATATCTGCCTGCTCGACGGCGACATGTTGCTGGACGACGATTTCCTCGAAGTGGCGGAAGCGTTCCTCGCCGAAGACCCCGAAGTGGCTGGTGTCACCGGCCATGTCCAGGAGATGCTGACCTCAAACCTCGAATTCTCCCGCCGGGTCACACGCAATTCACCAGAAAACCGGATCGGCGCGATCGACCGCATGAATGGGGGCGGCCTCTATCGCCGGGCGGCGATCGAGGCGGTCGGTTACCTGTCGGACCGTAATCTGCACGGCTATGAGGAGTTCGACCTCGGCATCCGGCTCAGAAGTGCCGGCTTTAAGCTGCATCGCCTCGACCGACGCTTCGTCCAGCATTTCGGCCACACTGACAATTCCTATCGCCTGCTCGTGCGCCGCTGGAAGAGCAAGTATCTGTTCGGCATCGGAGAACTGCTGCGCGCCTCGCTCGGCCAGCCCTATTTCCTCCAGCTCGTCAGAGAGCTGCCGGAGCTCAAGCTTTGGGCGCTGGTCTATCTCTGGTGGGCGGCGTCGCTTGCGATCCTGCTGTTCGTGCCCGATAAACTCCTTGCGCTCGGCATCGTTCTTGCGATCCTTGCCGGCGTGGTCGGGCTGATGAGCCTGCGCAAAGGCGGTTTCAGCATGGGGCTTTATACCGTCGTCGCCTGGTTCTTCCATGCAGCGGCGCTGCCGGTAGGCTTCTTCCGGGCGCGCCGAAAGCCTGACGCGCCGATCGAAAGCAAGCTGCTCGGGGCCCCGGCATGATGCGGCGGCCATTGCTGGTAGCCGCGGCAGCGCTTGCTGCTGTCTGCTCGCCGGCGCAGGCATCGGACCAGTGGCTTGCCCTGCGGGAAATTTCCCTCGAGTTCGAGGCTGGCAGCCCTCTCGATTTTTCGTCTTTCCTGCCGAACGGCACGATCGATGCGGATCACCGCCTGGTCGCCGGTGCCGGCGGGCGGCTTGCCTTCGCGAAGTCGCCGGACAAGCCGGAGCGCATGCTCTGCGCATCGCTTGCCTGGAGCCCAGCCTCCGGCGGGTTTCCAGATCACGAAACGGCTGACCGCTACGCCCGGCAGCTGGCGATGCGCGGCTACAATCTCGCCCGGCTGCATTTCGTTGATGGCAGCCTGATGTTCGGCCGGGACCGCGACTTCGATTTCGACCCCGAGACGCTCGACCGTGTCCACTACCTGCTGGCGGCGCTGAAGAAGAACGGCATCTACTGGATGATGGATGGCCTGTCGTCGCTGCGCGGCGTTTATGGCGGTTTTGACGATCGCTGGGACGATGGCGGTAACCTCAAGCTCGAGCTGTTTGTCGACGAGCGGGCGTTCGACCACTGGAAGCGCATGCAGGAGACGATCCTCGGGCGCGTGAACCCCTACACGGGCGTGGCGCCAATCCGCGACGATGCGCTCGCGGTCGTCATTCTCGCCAACGAGAACGGCATGGAGTTCGACACCGTCGTGCACGATCGGCCGGGCAAGCCGCCCTATGATCCGCAGCTTGCCAAGCCGTTCAACGTGTGGCTCGCCAAACGCTACGGATCGACCGAGGCGCTTGCCAAGGCGTGGCCTGACCTCCGCCCGGACGAGACGATCGAGGCGAGATCCGTGGCGCTGCCGGCGGACCGCTACATCCCTGCTCCGCGGCTGCGCGACCTGCAGGCCTTCTTCACCGAGACGGAAGAGGCCACGACCGCGCGCATGAGCGAGGTGCTCCGCAGGCTCGGCTACCGCGGCTTGATCAGCAACTACAACAACTGGCCGACGGTGCAGGCGTCGCTCAGCCGCCGCGGCCTCGAAGCCGTAACCATGAATACATATCACGACTGGGTCAGCGGCTACGCCCCGGGAAGCAAGACGACGCAGGTCAGCTCGATCGCCGACGGTGTTAATTATATCCGCATGATCGCGGCAACGCGCTGGCTCGACCGGCCGTTCCTCGTCAGCGAATATGATCATCTGTTCTGGAACCGCTACCGCTACGAGGCCGGGCTGGCGATGCCGGCCTATGCGGCGCTGCAAGGCTGGGACGCGCTTTGCCGACATGGCCATGGCCCGATCGTTCTTTCCTATGGCGAGCCGTTCCCGCACAAGAAGGCGATGCTGCCTTATGCCATCGCGCTCGATCCCGTCGCGCGCGCCGGCGAGACGCTGTCGGCGCTTCTCTACCGGCGCGGCGACGTGGCGACCTCAGCCGTCACCGTCCCGTTTGCGGTACGTGGTGAGGAGGATCTTTCCGACGACATGCAGGCCCGCGAACCGGAACGCCTGACGGACCTGGCGTTGGTCGGGCGGATCGGTCTTGAAGACGTGAACCGGCTCGGCGATCTGCCTGCGGTGAAGCAACCGCGCCAGCAAGACAGCGAAGGGATACTCGGCAGCCTGCGCCAAAGCGGCGCGCTTTCTGATGAAAACGGTACCAGCATCGATACCGGCATTTACCAGAGCAGCACCGGCGAGATCCTGTTGAATCGCTTTGCCGGACAATTGCGCGTCGTCACCGACAAAACGGAGGCATCCGCCTTCTCGACGCTGCGAGAGCCGATCGATCTCGGCCTGCTCAGGGTTGAGCGGGCCGATGGCAATGGGCTCGTTGCGCTCTCGGCGCTCGATGCGGATGGAGGGCTCGCAAGGGGCCGGCGCCTACTGCTGATCTTTGCGACGGATGCACAAAACACCGGCATGGCGTTTCGCGACACCGAGGAGAAGGTGATCGAGGACTTTGGGCGGCTGCCGGTTCGGCTGCGTGAAGGCTATGTCGATCTGACGTTGGCGCGAACCGCAAAGAACTGGAGCGTTTCGCCCGTGGGCCTCGACGGCAAGGTGCATGCGCCGGTAGCGCAAGGCACGGGCGACGTCGCCTTCCGGCTCTCCAACAATGGGCCCTTCGGCCCAACCACCTATTTCCTCCTCGAATTGCGGTAAGGAGTGGCGCGGCACATCGCTGGATCAATGAATGGCCATGATGTCAGTCTATGCTCCGCCCCTTTCACGTACAGGAGGTTGAGATGAGAATATCGGAAGCCATGCATCCCGGCGCTCGCTGGATCTCTCCCGAAACCGATCTGAAGACAATCGCGCGTATCATGCGCGACGAGGACATCGGTGCGCTGCCGGTCGGCGAAAACGACCGCCTGATCGGCATGGTCACGGACCGCGACATTGCCTTGCGCGCCTTTGCCAACGGGCGGGACCCGGCGTCGATGACGGCGCGGGACGTGATGACGAGGGATATCGTCTATTGCCGCACGGACGAGACGATCGAACATGCCGTTCATCTGATGGAGGCGAAGCAGGTGCGGCGTCTGCCGGTGATCGACCAGGACAAGCGCATGGTCGGTATGCTGTCGCTGGGGGACGTCTCCCATGCGGGCAGCCAGCAATTGTCGGGCGAACTCGCCAGAGCCGTCACGGCCCACCACGTCTAAGGTCGGGCTCTACAGGGTGCGGCGCCTTTAAGAGGGCGCCGCAAGCCGTTTCGTTTGGGGTCATCAGAACCGGTAGCTGATACCGGTGCCGATGAGCCACGGATCGAGCTTGACCTTGCCGCTGACAGCACCGGCGCCGGGCAGGGTGGCGTTGACCTCCGGTTCCAGGAACAGCTTCTTCACGTCGAAGTTCAGGCCCCAGTGGTCGTCGAGCTTGATGTCGACGCCCGCCTGCAGCGCCACGCCAAAGGTGTTCTTCAGGTTGAAGCTGGAGAAATCGCCGCGGGGCTTCTCGTTGTAGAACATCGTGTAGTTCACGCCTGCGCCGACATAGGGCTTGATCTCGTCGGTGACGTTGAAGTGGTACTGTAGCGTGAGCGTCGGTGGCAGCAGCCAGGCCTTGCCGATCTCGCCGAGGCCGGCGATCGAGCCGCTGCCGCGTGCCGTGTGTGGCGTCGTGCCGAGGATCAGTTCGGCGGCGATGTTGTCGGTGAAGAAATAGGTGATGTCGAGTTCCGGCACCACGGAATTGCTGACGCCGACCTTTTCGCCGTCGAGCGCGCTGCCGTTGAGATAGAGCGTGCCCTTGTCGTCAGGCAGGACAGCCAGTGCGCGGCCGCGGATCATCCACGGGCCTGGCTCGCTTGCGAGAGGCATTTCTGGTGCCGCGACCGCGCCCGGCTCGGAGAGATCTGCCGCCGTCGCGAGCGCGAGCGGCGCCGCAAGCGCGGCGAAAAGGACGGCAGATGGCAGAATGGCGCGAGTAGGCATGATTTTCCGGACCCCCAGAAGAAGTTGAACATCGCCGGTCAGGGCGTTAGCGGCAGGGATTCTGCGGCCGACGGCACTATGCTCAACAGGGCGTCTCAGCGGTTGTCTTGGATCAATGCGCGCGCGAATCACCAAGCCCTTGGGGATAAAGGTGGATTCGGCTGAAGATGCGATATCCGCGCCAATCCCCTGTCAGGCGGGCATGCGCGGAATGCTGGCAAGAAGACGCTGTGTGTATGGGTGCTTCGGGGCGGCCAAAATGTCGCGGGTCTTGCCGCTTTCGACCACCTTGCCGCGCTCCAGAATGACCATCTCCTCGCAGAGGGCCGCGACGACGCCGAGATCGTGCGAGACGAAAACCAGCGTCAGCTTCTCGGCGAGTGTCTTGAACAGCTCGACGATGCGGATGCGGGTGGAAAGGTCGAGCGCGCTGACCGCCTCGTCGGCGAGTACGATCTGCGGTCGCGCGACGATGGCGCGGGCAATGGCAATGCGCTGGCGCTGGCCGCCGGAAAACTCGTGCGGGTAGCGGTGGAGTGCATCGGCAGGAAGCTCGACCGCTTCGAGCGCCGCGGTGACCGCCTGCGTCCGGTCACCCGGGATCCGCAGCGACCGCAGCGGCTCGCCGATAATGTCGATCACTCGCTGGCGCGGGTCGAGAGAGGAATAGGGGTCCTGGAAAACCGGCTGCACGGCACGACGATAGCGCCGCATGAAGGCGCTGCTGCCGGTGTCGAGGATCTCCTCGCCGAAGCGAATGCTACCGCTCGTCGGGCGAATGAGCCCGAGCATCAGTCGCAGCAGCGTCGTCTTGCCCGATCCGGATTCGCCGACGAGACCGACGCTCACTCCCGGTCGCACCGATATCGAGACGTTGTCGAGGGTGGTCTGCTGGCGGGAATAGCCGAAGCTGACGTTTTGAAGATCGAGCATCATGATCCGGTTGCTCCCAGCGCTTCGTCGAAGAGACGGGCGGCCTCGACCAGCGTCCTGGTATGGTCGTGCTGCGGCTTGCCGAAGACCGAGCCGACCAGTCCCTCCTCGACAGCGATACCGTTCTTCAGCACGAGGACGCGCTCCACCACCTGGGCAACCACGGGCAGGTCGTGGCTGATGAACAGAAGCGCCATGCCGGTCTCGCGCACCAGCTGGTCCAGCAGCTTCAGGATCTCCGCCTGCGTCGTGACGTCGAGCGCGGTCGTCGGCTCGTCGGCAATCAGGAGCTTCGGGCGGCAGGCGAGCGCCATGGCGATGGCGACGCGCTGGCGCTGGCCGCCGGACACTTCGTGCGGGTAGGAATTGATGATGCGGTCGGGTTGCGGCAACGCCACCTTGTCGATGAGGTCGCGGACTTCGCGTTGGACCGCCTCCTTCGTTGCCTTGCCGCCGTCCCGTTCCAGACGCCGGCGAACGGGCTCGGCGATCTGTCGGCCAATCTTCATCAGCGGATCGAGCGCGGTCAGTGGCTCCTGGAAGACGACCGCTGCGGCCACGCCGCGCAGCCGGTTCATCACCCGATCTGTGGCGCCGACCACCTGTTGCCCGTCGAGCGTGATCGAGCCGGCGACAGTGATCGACGGCGGCAGCAGGCCGGTCGCTGCCATTGCCGTCATCGATTTGCCGGAACCGGACTCACCGATCAGGCCGATGCGTTCGCCGGGCCGGATTGAGAGGGAAAGGTCAGAGACCAGCGGCTTGTCGCCGGCGCGGATGTCGAGACCCTTGATGTCGAGAAGCGGCGTCATCGCGATCTCCCCCGTGTCGGATCGGCGATATCGCGCAGGCCGTCGGCTAGGAGGTTCATGCCGATGACGAGTGCAACGAGGGCGATGCCCGGCGCGATCGCGCCGATCGGCGCCGTATAGACGGTCCCTTGCGCTTCCTGCAGCAGCCGTCCCCAGGAGGCGTTCGGCGGCGGCGCACCGAGCCCGAGATAGGAGAGCGACGCCTCGGCGATAACGGCCAGGCCGAACTGCAGGGCGAAGTTGACCGAGAGCGTCGGCCAGATGTTGGGAAGCACATGGCGGAAGACGACTCCGGCCCAGGAGGTTCCCGATGTGCGCGAGGCGACGATGTAATCCTGCCGCAGCACCCGCTTGGCAAGGATGCGGGTCAGCCGCGCGACGATCGCCGAGATGGCAAGCCCGAGCGCCAGGATCGCCGACCAGAGACTGGCGCTGTCGCTTGCCGCCACCACCAGCATGGCAAGCAGCAGGGTCGGAAAGGCGATCAGGATATCGAGCGTCGCGGCCATCACGTCGTCGGCAAGGCGCGTGGCGAAGGCTGCGAGAACGCCGAGGCTGACGCCGATCGCAGCCCCGATCACAACCGCACCCGTGCCGACCAGCAGCGCTGTGCGGGCGCCGATCATCAACTGGGTAAGCAGGTCGCGGCCCAAGCGGTCAGTGCCGAGCCAGTGCAAAAGCGACGGCGCTTCCAGCCGTCCGCCCGAGGCGTTCAATGGATCATAGGGCGTCCAGAAGAGCGTCAGTACCGCAACGGCGACGTTGAGGCCGACGAGCGCAAGGCCGACGGTAAGCGCCAGCGAGCGCCGGCGCTTCGGCGCAGAAACGGATGTACCGATCGAGGTCATGCGTTGCCTCCGACGGCCCGTTCGCGCAGGCGTGGATCGATCAGCCGTTGGGTGAGGTCGGCGGCAAAGCCGATCAGCAGCACCAGCAGGGTGGAGATGAACAGCACGCCCTGAACGTTCGGATAGTCGCGCTGCTCGATAGCAAGCAGCAGCATCGAGCCAAGGCCCGGCAGCGCGAAGACGCGCTCGACGACGACCGCGCCGAGCAAGGTCGTCGCAAGCTCGATGCCGAGGATGGAAACGATCGGCACGGCGCCATTGCGGATGCCGTGGCGAATGAGCGCTTCGGGGAAGCTGGCGCCGAGGGCGCGCGCCGTTCGCAAGTAATCGCTACCGAGAACGTCCTGCGTCGCCGCGCGCACATAGCGCAGCAGTGACGCGCCCATGACGAGGCCGATCGTCATGACGGGCAGGGCGAGCGCATAGAGCACCTGCCCCTCATTCTGCCAGCCGCGGCGGGGAAAGCCGCCCGAAGGGAACAGCCGGAAGGTGACGGCGAACAGCGTGACCAGCAGAATGCCGACCCAGAAGACGGGGATGGCGATGCCGAGCTGCGAAACTGTCGAGATCAGTCCGCCATACCAGCGATCGGCCTTGACGGCTGAGAGGATGCCGAGCGGAACGGCGATCAGGATAGCGAGCACAAAACCCATCAGCGCCAACGGCACGGTGACCGTCAACCGCGCGGCGATCTCCTCGATCACCGGCTTGCCGCTGACGAAGGACGTGCCGAGATCGAAGCGGCCGAGGCTGCCGGCAAAGCGCAGAAACTGCTGCCAAAGCGGCAGGTTCGAGCCGACCTGTTCGCGCGCCTTCTCGATCTGCACGGCATCGGCGCCGACCGAGAGAAGCGCATTGGCGGGGTCGCCCGGCAAAAGGCGCAACAGCACGAACAGCACCACCGCTGCGATCAGCAGCGACAGAAGCAGAATGGCAAAGCGGCGGACGAGATAGGTGAGAATGGTTGCATTCCTTTCTTCTCACGGGATCCGTGATCAGAGAGCTGGCTTTTGCACCAAAAAGAAGAGGGAGGCTAGAGCGTCTCTCGTCTTTGGGAGTGCCTGTGGAAGGCCTGAGAGGCGCTCGGACGAATTGGCGCGAAACGCAATCAGCCCCCGGAACGGATCCAGGGGCTGTCGTTTACGCATCCGGCGCGGATGCGCGCCGGATGGCGATGCCGCTTACTGCTCGCTCTTCTTGATGCCGAAGGCGAAGAACTGCGAGTTCAGGCCGTTCACGGGATAACCGGTGACGGCCGAGCTCGAGACGACGATCTGCGGGTAGAGGTAGAGCCAGTTGCTGGCGGCATCCTCGGCGATGATCGTGTTGGCTTCCTTGAGCTTGGCGGTCTGCTCGTCGGTGTTGGCCGCTGCCTCCGACGCTTTGATCAGGTCGACGACTTTGGGATTGTTGTAGCCCCAGTAGAAGTCCGGATTGCCGTAGAAGACGATGTCGCGGTGATTGACGTGCTCCTGCAAAGTCGCCTGGAAGTCATGCGCTTTGTAGACCTTCGTGTACCACTCGTTGGCGGTGATCACGTTGATCTCGACCTTGATGTTGACCTTGGCGAGTTCGCTCTGGATGAACTGGGCGACGATCGGATGAGGGTCGTAGTTCGGCGTGTCGAGCTTGAAGGTGAAGCCGTCAGCAAAGCCCGCTTCCTTCAGCAGCGCCTTGGCGCTCTCGACGTCATAGGCATCGACGGCGGTGAGGTCCACGTACCAGGGGTCCGTCGGCGGAACGAAGGAGCCGATCAGCGTGCCGTATTCGCCCCAGATCGACGTCAGCAGCTTCTTGTCGTCGATGGCGCGGGCGACCGCCTTGCGGACCTTGACGTTGTCGAAGGGGGCGACGCGGTCGTTGAAGGCGAGCAGTTCCTTGGTCGTCGACTGGCCGGCGGTGACGGTGAAGTCAGGATTGTCCTTGAACTGGGCGATCGAGTCCGGGCTCTGGACGCTGGTGATGATGTCGACGGCGCCGGTCAGGAGCGCATTGTTGAGCGCGGTCGCGTCGGTGAAGTACTGGAAGACGACTTCGCCATTGGTCGGCGCGGTGCCCCAGTATTTGTCGTTGCGGATCAGGGCCAGCGACGAGCCGCGGCGCCATTCGTCGAGGCGGTAGGGGCCGGTGCCATCTTCGCTGGCGTTCAGGTCCTTGGCCGCATCGTTGACGATCCAGACATAGCTCAGATTGTAGGGCAGCGAGATCGAGCGGGCAGACAGCTTGACGACCACCGTCTGGTCATCGGGCGCCTCGATGGCGCTGATGGTTGCAAGGCTTTTCTTGCGCGAGCTCTTGGATTGCTCTGCCGTCACGCGTTCGATGCTGTACTTGACGTCTGTCGCTGTCAGCGGATCGCCGGAGTGGAAGGTGACGCCGGGGCGAAGCTTGAAAGTGTAGGTGAGGCCATCGTCGCTGACGCTCTGCTCGGCCACGAGACCCGGCTGAACGTCGCCGGCATCGGTCAGCGTGAACAGCGCTTCATAGACATTGCCGTTGAAGGCTTCGTTGATGCCCTGGCCGGCGCCGGCGGTGTTGTCGAGGTTCTGCGGCTCATAGAGCGAGCCGATGGTGATCGAGGCGTTGGGATCGAACTTCGCGTCCTCGGCAAAAACGGCCGTGCTCGACGAAAGAGCCAGCGCCAGCGTGGTGGCTGCCAAGGTTGCACCGCGCGCCCGGCGGGTTTGTCCCGCGGTCTTGCCAAAGCCGATGATAGTGCCAGTCATGTCCCAAACTCCTGCTTATGCCTGTTGTGCGGATCGCACCGCCGCCCGAATTCTAGCCATCGGACGATTGCCGTGCATCATACTTATTCCCTAGTAATTTAGTGGAAAAATTGATTTCTTTTGTCTGGCGAAGTTGAAATTTGTACCCGCGATTGCGGCGGTTGGGCAGATGCCTGTTTCGCTTTTCATCGCTCGGTGTCGGCGGAGATATATCAGGCAGACTTTGGACGGCCCGTTGGCGCTTGAGGAATTGACGTGAACTCCTTCCGCTGATTGTGAACGCCAGGCGCCAAGCGGAAATCGATTGTTGTTCGCAAATCTTTTCCCTCGAAAATTGCAAAATGCAACGAGTCGACAAAAGGATTCGACAGTCGGAAGATTCTGATATATCGGCTGATTAATCGTTTAATCACGCGATAGCGGAAACCACTGATTTGGCGCGTTCCGGACCAAAACTGACGAGGATTGCCAGAACGCTGGGCGTCTCCGCGGCGACGGTTTCAAACGCGCTCTCGGGCAAGGGGCGCGTCTCCGCCGAGATGGTGGAAAAGATCCGCGCGACCGCTGCCGAGCTCGGCTATGTGCCGAGCCAGGCGGGCAGGGCGCTGCGCACCGGCCGCACCGGTGTTCTCGGCCTCGTGCTTCCCGATATCGCCAATCCGCTCTTCCCGCAGATCGCCCAGGCAATCGAGCTTGCGGCTTCGTCCTCGGGCTATGGCGTGCTGATCGCCGACTCGCGCGGCGACGTCTCGACCCAGACCAAGGCGATCGAGCGCCTGATCGATCGCGACGTTGATGGCCTGGTGATCGTGCCCAGGCGCGGCACGCGCATTGCCGATGTCGGCTGTCCGGTCGCTGTCATCGATACGCCCTCGACGCCGGGCAACACGGTCGCCGCCGACCATTGGGGTGGCGGCCGGCAGATTGGCGAACACCTTAAGGCTCTCGGCCACCGCCGCGTGATGATCATCGGCAACAATCCCGCCTCGAACGTGCAGAACGACCGCGCCGGCGGTATTCGCTCGGTCTTCGGCGAGGGCACCCAAACCGATACGCTCTGGATCGAGCCGTTGGAAAAGGCGGCCGGCAAGGGCTGTCCGCTCGGCCTCGCCGATAAGGTGGCGGAAGGCTACACGGCCTTTGCTTGCATCTCCGATCTCCATGCGCTGCGCGCGCTCACCGAATTGCAGCGCGCCGGCATCAACGTGCCGGAAAAGGCGAGCGTCACCGGTTTCGACGACCTGATCTGGTCGCCGGTCATCACGCCGGCGCTGACGACCGCGCGCATGGACATGACCGAGATCGCGGCGATCGCCGTCGCAGCGCTCGTGAAGGCGATCAGCGAGCGCGACCCGTCCGATCCCGCGATCGGCGCACCGGTTACGGCGGCGACCTCCAAGGTGCCGATGCATCTGGTCGTCCGGCAATCGGCCGCGGCACCGTCCGCGTCTCAACCCGTTCTTACCACTGCCACCGCAGCTACATCCGTCACCGAAGGAGGACACCAGCCATGAAGAAGTTCTTGCTTGCCTCGAGCGCGCTCTTGCTCGTTACCGCCCCTGTCGCATCCGCTCAGGAAAAGACGCTCACCATTTCCGTCTACGGCTTTGCCCAGGACGCATTCAAGGAACTGGTCTACACTCCGTTCGAACAGAAGTGCGGCTGCAAGCTCGTCGTCGAAACCGGCAACAGCGTCGAGCGCCTCGCCAAGATGGAAGCCAACAAGGCGAGCCCGGTCGTCGACATGGCCGTCGTCTCGATGGCCGACGCGCTTTCGGCCACCCGCGCCGATCTCATCGAAAAGATCGACACCTCGAAGCTCCAGAACTTCAACAAGCTCTACGACCTTGCCAAGGACCCGAACGGCGACGGCATGAGCGTCGGCTACACCTTCTATGCCACTTCGATCGTCTATCGCTCGGACAAGATGGAAGTGAACTCCTGGGCCGATCTTCTGAGCGACAAGAACGCCAGCCACGTCGCCTTCCCGAACGTCACCACCAACCAGGGCCCGCCGGCGCTCTACATGGTCGGCGAAGCCATCGGCAAGAACACGCCTGACCTCAAGGAAGCGATTGCCGCCGTCGGCGCCAAGAAGGACGATATCGTCACCTTCTACGTCAAGTCCTCCCAGCTCGTTCAGCTGATGCAGCAGGAAGAAATCTGGGCCGCTCCGATCGGTCGCTTCTCCTGGGAAGGTTTCACCAAGCTCGGCCTGCCGATCAAGTGGGCAACGCCCAAGGAAGGCCAGACCGGCGGCATGAACGTCATGGTGCTGACCAAGGGCAGCAAGAACCAGGATCTGGCGCTTCAGTTCATGGACTTCTGGCTCTCGACCGAAATTCAGACCGCGCTTGCCGAAAAGCTGGTCGACAGCCCGGCCAACAAGGACGTGAAGGTTTCGCCTGAGATCGCCGAAAACCTCACCTACGGCGAAGAGACCGTGAAGAATCTGAAGCTGATCCCGTCGGCCGTTGCCCTCGACAACCGCGAAGCGTGGCTGTCGGAGTGGAACGCCCAGGTCGGCCAGTAAGACCAAGCCATTGCGACCTCCACCGGCGGATCGTGATCGCCGGTGGAGACCTGATGCGACGGGCGCGATTAGACGCGCCCCGGAATGCCTTGAAAGGAAGAAGGATGTTCCAGAACCGCGCCGAAGCCCTGGCGCTCGCTCTGCCCGCAGCGGTCTTTGCGGCGATCGTCTTTCTGGCGCCGGTGGTGATCCTGCTGGCGGAAGGCTTTCGCAGCGCCGACAGCTGGTCGCTGTCGGCCTATACGACCTTCTTTTCCGATCCGCTGAACCGCACCGTCTTCCTGCGCACCTTCCGGCTCGGCCTGATGGTTACCGTCGTTTCGGCGGTCATCGGCTATGCCGCCGCCTTTGCGATCGTCAATCTGACGCCGCGCAACAAGGGACAGATGATCGGCCTTGTCGTGCTGCCGCTGATGATCTCGTCGGTTGCCCGCACCTATGCCTGGATCGTCATTCTCGGCCGCACCGGCATCGTCAACCAGGCGCTCCAGCTTGTCGGCCTCTCGGATGAGCCGATCCGCTTCCTCTTTACCGAGACCGCCGTGTTCATCGGTCTCTTGCAGCTTTTCCTGCCGCTGATGATCCTGTCGCTGATCAGCGCGCTTGAAAACATGCCGAAGGATGCGATCCCGGCTGCCCGCGTACTCGGCGCCAACTGGTTCCAGGTGTTTTTCAAGGTGATCCTGCCGCTGACCAAGGAAGGCCTGGTGATCGGCGGCACGCTGGTCTTCACCGGCTCGCTCACGGCCTACATCACACCGGCGATCCTCGGTGGCTCCAAGGTGCTGATGCTCGAAACGCTGCTCTATCAGCGCGTCACCGTCGCCAACGATTTCGTCGCGGCCAGCGTCATCGCCTTCATCCTGATCGTCATGAGCTTTGCCGCCAATCTTCTTTTGAAACGGCTTGCCACCGCGAGGAACAAGCGATGACACCTCGTATCTTTACTCCGCTCGTCCTCTTCCTGGTGATCGGCTTCCTGATCGGGCCGTTCTTCATCATCGTCGCCGCGTCGCTCTCCGGCGGCGAGACGCTGGCCTTCCCGCCACAGGGCTTCTCGCTCAAGTGGGTCGCCAAGGTGTTCACGGTCGAGAGCTTCCAGGAAAGTTTCGCGATCTCGATGCTGCTGGCGATCGGCGGAACGGCGGCCGCTCTCGTGCTCGGCGTTCCCGCCTCCTACGCCCTCTCGCGCTACAAGCTGCCTTTTGGCGAAACTATCCGCACGATCGTGTCGCTGCCAATCATCGTGCCCGGTATCATCGTCGGCCTGGCGCTCTTGCGTTACATCGTCGTGCCCTTTGGCCTCAACATCACGCTGACGCTGTTCCTCGCCCACACCGCGCTGGTTCTGCCCTATGCGGTCCGGGTCGTCTCGGCGAGCCTCAACAACCTGCGCTCCGATATCGAGGAGGCAGCTGTGCTGCTCGGCTCCTCGCGCGCCGGCGCCTTCTTCCGCGTGGTGATGCCGAACATCCGCAGCG
Organism: Ensifer sp. ENS07; assembly: GCF_014852185.1. Taxonomy (NCBI): domain Bacteria; kingdom Pseudomonadati; phylum Pseudomonadota; class Alphaproteobacteria; order Hyphomicrobiales; family Rhizobiaceae; genus Ensifer; species Ensifer sp. ENS07. Next base: position 102,501 of record NZ_JACVBE010000003.1, read on the forward strand.
GCATCCTCGCCGCCTTCATCCTCGGCTTCGTCACGAGCTTCAACCAGGTGCCGGTATCGCTCTTCCTCTCCGGTCCGGGTGTGCGCACCCTGCCGATCGACATGCTCTCCTACATGGAGATCACCTACGATCCGTCGGTCGCCGCCCTCTCCGCGCTGCTCGCCTTCATGTCCATCGGCATCGTCTTCCTTGCCGAACGCTTCCTGGGATTCTCTCGCTATGTCTGACGCCCCCTTCCTCAGCCTTGAAAAACTGACGCTCGCCTATGGCGATACCGTTGCGGTGAAGGACCTCGACCTTTCGATCCGCAAGGGCGAACTGGTGGCCTTCCTTGGGCCCTCCGGTTGCGGCAAGACGACGACGATGCGCTCGATCGCCGGCCTGCTGTCGCCCGCGTCCGGCGCGATCAAGCTCGATGGTGCCGACATCACCCGCGTGTCCGCCAACAAGCGCTCGGTCGGCCTGGTCTTTCAGTCCTATGCGCTGTTTCCGCACCTGACTGTGTTCGAAAACGTCGCCTTCGGCCTGCGGCTGAAGAAGCTGCCGGCCAACGAGATCGAGAGCAAGGTGACCGCCGGTCTCAAGTCGGTCGGGCTTTCGAAGTTTTCCGCCCGCAAGCCGGGCGAACTCTCCGGTGGCCAGCAGCAGCGTGTCGCGCTGGCGCGTTCCATGGTCATGGAGCCGAAGGTGCTGCTGCTCGACGAGCCGCTGTCGAACCTCGACGCTCGTCTGCGCCTCGAAATGCGCACGGAACTGCAGCGGGTGCAGAAGGAAACCGGCGTCACGATGATCTTCGTCACCCACGACCAGGGCGAGGCCCTGTCGCTGGCGGACCGCATCGTCGTCATGCTGAACGGCGCGATCGAGCAGATCGGCACGCCCGAGGATATCTACAACCGCCCGATCTCGCGCTTCGTCGCCGACTTCGTCGGTTTCGAAAACATCTTTGCCGTCGAGGGCGGCAAGCTGAAGGCCGAGAACGGCCCGATCGATCTCTCCGGATCCCTGCCGCCTGACACGGCAGGGCTTGCGTGGCGTCCGCGCATGGTGACCCTTGGTTCAGGTCCTTTCCAAGGCACCGTGCGCGGAGCCTCTTTCTCCGGCAGCACGCGCGAGTACCTGCTCGATACGCCGCTCGGCGCCATCAAGGCGGAAGAGGATGCAGCACTTGCAGCCCGTGAAACCGGTTCTGCCATTGCCTTCGACCTGCCGGTCGAGAAGGCCGCACGCCTCAAGAAGTTCGGGTAAGGTCCGATGGGTGTCTGGATCGATACGGACATGGGGTTCGACGACATTGCCGCAGTGCTTGTCGTCCTTCATGCCGGTGAAGAGATCGACGGCGTTTCGCTGGTTTTCGGTAACACGCCGCTTGACCAGGTGAAGCGCAACGCTGCCGGCGCCGCGCGCGCTTTCGGCTGGGCTTTCCCCATCCATGAGGGGCGCGCCCTGCCGGTGCTCGGCAAGCTCGAAACTGCCGAACGCATCCTTGGCGAAGCCGGCATGCCGACAGCGGGATTGACGCTGCCGGAGGCCGACGCCTTGCCGGTAAGCGAAGCCTTTGCGGCACTTTGCGCCTGGCTGGAGCAGGAGGGGCCGAAGCGGATTCTGGCGCTCGGGCCGCTCACCAATCTCGCTGCCCTTTGCCTTGCCCGTCCGGACTTGGCGAGCCGGATCACCGACCTCACCTGGATGGGGGGCGGCGTCACCAGCGGCAACCATACGGCATCTGCCGAATTCAACGCCTTCGCCGATCCGGAAGCGCTGGCGATCGTGATCGCTCATGGCCTGCCGCTGCGCATGGTCGATCTCGATCTCTGCCGCAAGGTCTTTGCCTACCCCGATGACGTCGCGCCGATCCGCTCGGCGGGTGGCGTCCATGCCGCCCTCATCGCCGATCTGCTTGCCGGCTTCATTTCGATCGGCACCAGTCGCGGCCGGCCGGGCATGGCGATCTACGACCCTTGCGCTGCCGTTGCCTTCGTCAATCCGGGCGCAATCTCGTTTCGCAAGGCGCGCATCGATGTCGAACTCGGAGGGACGCTGGCCCGGGGGCGCACCGTCGTCGAAACGCGCGAAAGCCATGCGATCTTCAATGCCGAATATGCCGTCGATGCCCATGTCGAGACGACCAGGGCTCAGATCCTGGGCGCTTTGATGAAGGAAGCGCAGAAGTGAGTTCCATAGAGCAGCCTCAGGACTTGATGGATGCGGCGCTCCGTAGCCGGGCAGTGGCGGCAGCGCGTGGTGCTGAACCGTTCGACGTTCTGATTTCGGCCGGTACGCTCGTCGACGTGGTGACGGGCGAGCTTCGCCCGGCCGATATCGGCCTTGTTGGATCGTTGATCGCAAGTGTCCACGAACCGGGCACGCGCTCCGATGCGGCAACCATGATCGATGCGACGGGCGCTTACGTTTCGCCCGGTCTGATCGACACCCATATGCACGTCGAAAGCTCGATGGTGACGCCGGCGACCTATGCCAATGCGGTGCTGCCGCGTGGCGTGACGACCGTCGTCTGGGATCCGCATGAGTTTGGTAATGTCAACGGTGTGGCCGGCGTGCGCTGGGCCGCAAACGCCAGTCGCGATCTGCCGCTGCGCACGGTGCTGCTGGCACCGTCGAGCGTGCCGTCAGCACCCGGCCTGGAGCTGGCCGGTGCCGATTTCGACGCTGATGTGATCGCCGACATTTTGAGCTGGCCGGAAATCGGCGGCATCGCCGAAATGATGAACATGCGCGGCGTCATCGACGGTGAGGCGCGCATCACCGGGATCGTTCAGGCGGGGCTTGCCGCCGGCAAGCCAGTCAATGGCCATGCGCGCAGCCTTGCGGGGCCTGATCTCCAGGCCTTCGTGACCGCCGGCGTCAGCTCCGACCATGAACTCGTTTCCGGCGACGATCTGCTGGCAAAACTCAGGGCAGGGCTTTCGATCGAACTGCGCGGTTCGCACGATCACCTGCTGCCGGAATTCGTCAAAACGATCAAGGCTCTGGGCCATCTTCCTCAGACGGTAACGCTCTGCACCGACGACGTTTTCCCGGACGATCTTGCCCATGCCGGCGGTCTCGACGATGTCGTTCGCCGGCTGGTGCGCTATGGCCTGCCCGCCGAATGGGCGCTTCGGGCGGCAACGCTGAATGGCGCGGTCCGCCTGGGCCGGCATGATCTTGGACTTGTGGCGCCAGGGCGTCGGGCGGACATCGTGGTCTTCGAAGATCTCGCTGATTTCCGTGCGCGCACGGTCATCGTCGACGGCAAGACGATTGCAGACGCCGGACGGATGATCGAGCCGCTCAGCGGCATTGCCGCCGAGACCCTGCACGGAACGATGAAGATCGCGCCGCTGTCGGAGAACGACTTCCGCATTCCAGCAGATGGCACGAAGGTCCGCGTCGCGACCATCGACCGGCCGCGTTTTACCCAATGGGGCGATGCCGTTGCCGCGGTTGAGGGCGGCTTCGTCGTTCCGCCCGAGGGGACGACTCTGATCGCCGTGGCGCATCGTCACGGGCGCGCCGATAGCCGACCGGCTGTGGGTCTGCTGTCGAGTTGGGGCGCCTGGCGCGGCGCCTTTGCAACCACGGTATCGCATGACAGCCACAACCTCACGGTTTTCGGCGGCAATGCGCAGGATATGGCGGTCGCTGCAAATGCGGTGATTGCTGCCGGTGGCGGCATGGCCGCTGTGTCCGGCGGCAAGGTCAATGCACTCCTGCCTCTGCCACTCGCGGGGCTGGTTTCCGAGGAGCCGCTGGAAGAGGTGGCGGATAGCTTTGCCGCACTCCGCGAAGCAGTCGGCCGCATCGTCGATTGGCAGCCGCCTTACCTGGTCTTCAAGGCCTGCTTCGGCGCGACGCTCGCCTGCAATGCCGGACCGCACCAGACCGATCGCGGCATCGCCGACGTGGCGACGGGCAAGGTCATGGAAAGCCCGATCCTGGAGATCCTTGAAGCCTGACATTCAAAGGCCGCTAAGGCAGAGCGGCCGTTGAAGTCCGACGTCATTTCCGTATGACAGCTTGCCTCGCCCTTCAAGCGCAGGTTCTAAATCCTTGAGATCGCACGCTCCCGCCTGCTTCTTCGCGATCAAAGCGTTACTCGGCGCGTGCCAGTTCCTGCTCCACGAGGGTCGACCAGAAGGTGGCGCCCGGACCGATCGCGTCGTCGTTGAAATCATAGGCAGTGTTGTGGTGCAGCGCGCCGTCGACGGCGGGGCCGTTGCCGAGCCAGACGTAACAGCCGGGCGCTTCCAGCCCGAAGAAGGCGAAATCGTCGCCGGCGGTCGACGGCGGAAATGACGTCCGGGTCTTCTTGCCGAACACCGCCTGAGCGGCGCTCAACGCCCGGGCAGTGGCATCGGCGTCGTTGACGACGGGCGGAATGCGGCGTTCGAATTCGTAGTCGACGGAAATCCCATACATCTCGGCGGTACCACGCGCGAGCCGGCCGATCTCGGTTTCGAGCTGATCGCGCACTTCGGGCGTATAGGCGCGGGCGGTGCCGCCGATTTCCACCGTATCGGGGATGACGTTGAGCGCCTTCGGGTCGCCGGCGCGCACGGAGCAGGCGCTGACGACGGCTGGCTGTAAGGGATCGACGACGCGGCCGACGATCGACTGCAGCGAGGCAAGGAAGGTGCCGGCGGCCGTCACCGGATCGCGGCCAAGATGCGGCTTGGCGCCATGGGTGCCGACGCCGCGAAAGGTGAGCCGCCAGCTATCCGAAGAGGCAAGCTGCGGACCGGCGACGACGGCCATCTCGTCCGGTTCAAGGCCCGGCATGTTGTGCAGGCCGTAAACCGCGTCGCAAGGGAACAGCTCAAAGAGGCCGTCTTCGACCATACGTTTCGCACCGCCACGCCCTTCCTCGGCCGGCTGGAAGATGAAGTGCACCGTGCCGGAGAAATTACGGGTCTTCGACAGATGGCGGGCGGCGCCGAGCAACATGGTGGTGTGACCATCATGGCCGCAGGCATGCATCTTGCCGGCCTCGCGGGATTTGTAGGGACGGTCGGCGATCTCCGGCATGGCGAGCGCGTCCATATCGGCGCGAAGGCCGATCGAGCGTGTGCCGTTGCCGACCTGCAGCGTGCCGACGACGCCGGTTTTTCCCAAGCCTCGGTGGACCTTTAGACCCGCTTCCTCAAGCCACTTGGCAACGAGATCGCTGGTGCGTACCTCCTCGAAGCCGAGTTCCGGATGGGCATGCAGGTCGCGACGGAAGTCGGTGAGGAAGGTGAGGTCGTCGGCTATTCCGTCTGGCAGGCGCATCGTCAGGCATTCCCATGTTTCATTGCGCGAAGGGCTTGTGAATTCCGCGTGCTTTGCTTGAGCCGCAGCGCCCTTTCGGTTTGATCGAAGTCGCAAACGGTATAGACGAAAACGGCCGGAACCAGAACAGCAAGCCGGCCTTTTTGATCGCCTTTCATTTCGGGCGAAAGCGCGCAGACGAGGACCGGACCGATGCAGCCCCACGACTTCTGGCAGGAAATCTACCCGCCGAAAAGCTTCGATATTCAGGCGGGTTATCGCGATTTCTTCCCGGCGTCCCTCGGCGATGGCAGGCAGATTCTCCTGCCGATCCGTCAACTCGCCGACGGCAAACATGCGCTGGCCTCGCTGATCGTCAATCAGGCGAGCTTTGCTGTTGAGGACGCACTGGCAACGGAACTTGCGGCGAAGCTCGCACCCTATGAGCCCGAAGTCGTCGCCGGTCTGCCGACGCTCGGCCTCACGCTTGCGTCTGCCGTTGCCCGCAAGCTCGGCCATAGCCGCTACGTGCCACTCGGAACGTCCAAGAAGTTCTGGTATGTCGACGATCTCTCCGTGCCGCTCTCCTCGATCACCACGCCCGACCAGAAGAAGCGTCTCTACGTCGATCCGCGCATGTTGCCGTTGCTTGAGGGTAAGCGCGTGGCTCTGATCGATGACGTCATTTCCAGCGGTACGTCGATTCTTGCCGGGCTGACGCTGATGGAAGCCTGCGGCATCGAGCCGGTCGCGATCGGCGCGGCCATGCTGCAGACCGAGCGCTGGCACCAGCCGCTTGCGGACCGTGCACCGCATTGGCCGGAGCGTGTCGTCGGAGTGTTTCAAACGCCCTTGCTTCAGCGGGGTGAAGACGACAGCTGGCGCGCCGCCTGAATTTCTTGGCTTCCGCGCGGCAGCGAAGATAGATTTGTCTATCTGCTCGGGACGTTACGAAAGGACTTGCATGCGGTTCATCAATCCGATCCCTTTCGTCCGCGACATCGATCACTCCCGGGAATTCTACGAGAAGATTGTTGGCCTGACGGTTCGCGAGGATTTCGGAAACTTCGTCCTCTTCGAAGGCGGCTTCGCGATCCATGAAGGACGTTCGCTGGAGCGGACCGTCTGGCGAACAGAGTTTGGTTCGGATGAGCCTTACGGGCGGCGAAATCTGCTGCATTATTTCGAGCACGAGGATGTCGATGCGGCCTTCGCGCGCATTGCGCCGCATGTGGACCTGATCCATCCGGTCGAGCGTCAGGCATGGGGCCAGCGTGTGTTCCGCTTCAGTGACCTGGACGGGCATGCGGTTGAGATCGGAGAGCCGCAGGTGCTGGAATCGCCAATCGACCCGGAGAACCCCTAACTTATTCAGGCGCTGGCTTCATTGAAAGCCAAGGCGCCCTCGCCGTCGCGAAGGCGTCTTGGATTGTGTGCTCTCCTTTAGAGGGCGAAGCGCGGCTTAGTTCGCCGGCCTGACCTGATAATAAACCGTCGACTTCGCGCCGCCCGCCTTGGCGATGGTGTAGACATCGTACGAGGCCTGCGGATCGTTGCCCATGCCGAGCGAGCCTGAAGGCATGCCGGGAACCGCGATGCCGGCGACATCCGGCTTTTCGGCCAGCAGCTTCTTTACCGCTTCGAGCGGTACATGGCCCTCGATGACATAGCCGTCGATGACGGCGGTATGGCAGCCCTCCATGTCGGCCGGAACCGCAAAGCGCGTCTTGATCACCGACATGTCGGCCTCATCGCGCACCTCGACCTTGTAGCCGGCCGCTTCCATTGCGTCGGCCCATTGTTCGCAGCAGCCGCATTGCGGATCCTTGTAGACGGCCATGGTGCCGGTTGCCGCGACGGCGCCCGTCGCAAAGAGGGTGATGCCCGCGATCGTGCCCGCCACGAAATGCCTGCGTAATACGTTCATCGAACATTCCTTTCCATTCTTGCCTGATCTCAGGATTGTGGCGCCCGGGCCGCGCAAAGTCGACCCGGGCAGTTTGTCGCTGCTACTTGATCTCGGTCACGGTCAGCTTGCCGTTGACACGGTCGGCGACGAATTCGATCGACGCGCCTTCCTTGAGCTTGGCAAGCACCGCGTCATCGACGCGGAACACCATGGTCATGGCCGGCATGTCGAGGTTCTTCAGATCCTCATGGTCGATCGTCACCTTCTTGGCCTTGGTGTCGATCTTCTTGACCACGCCCTTGGTGAACTCCGCGGCCTGGGCGGGTAGGGAGAACGTGGCGGTGGAAACAGCCAATGCGAGCGCTGCGAGGAGTTTGCCTACGGTTTTCATGGTTTCATCCTTTCCTGTTTTCTCGGGTTACTTCTTCACTACGTCGAGTGGGCCGTGCATGCCGGCGTCGTAATGGCCCGGCACCAGGCAGGCGAATTCGAAGGTGCCGTCGTTGGTGAACGTCCAGTAGATGTCGCCGGACTTGCCCGGCTCGAGCCGGATGGCGTTCGGGTCGTCGTGCTCCATGTCGGGGAACTTCTCCATGGTGATCTTGTGTTCCTGGATCGTCGCCTTGTCGTCGAGCACGAATTCGTGGGCGAGTTCGCCGGCGTTCCTGATGGCGAAATGGACCGTCTGGCCCTGGCGAACCTTGATGGTTGCCGGGGTAAAGATCATCTTGCCGTCGTCGGTTTCCTTCATGGTGACGCGGATCGTCTGCGTCGACTTCTTGCTGTCGCCGGGCTCGCCGATCGACACCTTGTCGTGGCCGCCGGCGTGGCTGCCGCTGGCGAGCGCCTGGGAGGAAAGGGCGGAGGCGATAACGAGCGCCAGAGCGAGTGCTGATTTCTTCATCGTAATGTTCCTGATGGATTTGAAAGAGGTCATTGCAGTCGGCCGCCCTCTCACGGTTTGGGCGTGAGCACGGTCTTGGCATCCTTGGCCCGCGTCGGTTCCGGCAATGCGCCGGTCCATTCCCAGGCCTGTGTTCCCGGCGGGTTTTCGTACCAACCGGGATCGCTGTAATCGCCGGCGGAGATACCTTCGCGCACCTTCACCACCGAGAACATGCCGCCCATCTCCAACGCGCCGTGCGGACCCCAGCCGGTCATCATCGGGATCGTGTTGTCGGGGAGCGGCATTTCCATTTCGCCCATGTCGGCCATACCGGCCGTACCCATGGGCATGTAGTCGGGCTTCACCTTGCGGATCTTTTCCGCGACCGATTTCTTGTCGGCGCCGATGAAGGTCGGGATATCGTGGCCCATCGCGTTCATCGTGTGGTGCGACTTGTGGCAATGGATCGCCCAGTCGCCCTCGTACTTGGCGTCGAATTCGTAGGCGCGCATGGCGCCGACGGGAATGTCGATCGACACTTCCGGCCAGCGTGCCTCCGGCCGCACCCAGCCGCCATCGGTGCAGGTCACCTCGAAGTCGTAGCCGTGCATGTGGATCGGATGGTTGGTCATGGTGAGGTTGCCGACCCTGACCCGCACGCGGTCGTTCTTGGACACGACCAGCGGGTCGATGTCCGGGAAGATCCGGCTGTTCCAGCACCACATGTTGAAGTCGGTCATTTCCATGATGCGCGGCACATAGGTGCCGGGATCGATGTCATAGGCATTGAGCAGGAACACGAAATCCCGATCGACACGCATGAAGTTTGGATCCTTCGGGTGCACCACGAAGAAGCCCATCATGCCCATGGCCATCTGTACCATTTCGTCGGCATGGGGGTGGTACATGAAGGTGCCGGATTTCACGAGGTCGAACTCGTAGACGTAGGTCTTGCCGGCCGCAATATGCGGCTGCGAAAGGCCGCCGACGCCATCCATGCCCGAAGGCAGGATCATGCCGTGCCAGTGAATGGTGGTGTGTTCCGGCAGCTTGTTGGTGACGAAGATCCGCACGCGGTCGCCTTCGACCGCCTCGATTGTCGGGCCTGGCGACTGGCCGTTATAGCCCCAGAGATAGGCGGTCATGCCGTCGGCCATCTCGCGTTCGACCGGCTCGGCGACAAGGTGGAATTCCTTGATGCCGTTGTTCACACGGTGCGGCAATGTCCAGCCGTTGAGGGTGACGACCGGGTTGTAGTCCGGTCCGCTCGTCGGCACGAGCGGCTTCTGGGTCGCGGCATTGTCCATGCTTGCCGCTTCGGGCAGGCCGGAGTTTGAGGTTTGGGCCCAGGCGGCGGTCGAAACGAGAGCAGCACCGGCGCCGAGGAAGTTTCTTCTGTTGAACATATCTGATCCTTTTTTGATTTAGGGCGGGATGCGTACGGAAAACCGCACACACTTTTCCTGCTCCCGCCCTAGTGTCCGGCGCCGGCTTCCGCTGCCGCGGGCGCTGCCGCGCCTCCAGCCGAGCCGCCCGATCCGCCGCCGTGGATTGCGGTCATCAGATCGGCATCGGCCAGCCAGAAATCGCGCTTCGCGTTGACGGAGAGCACGGTCGAATTGACCTTGGCCCTGACGTCGGCAAGCAGCTCGAAGGTGCTGGTGATCATGCCGTTGTAGCTGAGCGTCGCTTCTTCCTCGATCTTGGTGCGCAGCGGCACGACGTTGTTGCGGTAGTGCCGGGCGATGTCGTAGCGCGAGCGATAGGCCTCGTAGGCTGAGCGTGCTTCCGAGCGGATGTTGACCGCCTTTTCCGCCAGCAGGTTCGCCGAGCGCATATGGGCAAGCTCGGCCTTGCGCATGCGCGCATTGCCGCTGTCGAAGATCGGGATCACGAATTCGAGCTCGAACTGGCCGGTCGTCTCGACCTTGGTGCCATGATCCTCCTTCTCCCGTTCCGCCTCCGCACCGGCGACGAGTTCCAGGTCGGTCACGTAGCGGGTCGCCTCGGTGAGGCTGTAGGACTTGGCCACGGCTTCGAGATCGAGGCGGGCGATCTGCAGGTCGACGCGGCGCTTCAGCGCTTCGGCCTCGATGCTGTCCTTGCGGGCCAGGTTCTTCGGCAGGTTCGGCAGGCGGTTCGGCACCTGGTAGTCGACATCGCTACCCCAGAGACCCATCAGTCGCGTCAGATTTTCCTTGGCAAGACGGGCTGCAAGCCGGGCTTCGGCTGCCTGGCCGGCGAGTTCAGCGTTGAAGACGTGCTCTCGCGCCTGGTTGCCCTTGCCCATGGCGCCGGTCTCACCGAGTTTTGCGGCGAGTTCCGAGGAGGCGTCCGCAGCCGCCTGGGCCTGGTTCAGTTGTGCGACGGTTTCCCATGCGGCAACCGCTTCGATCCAGGCGCGGCGGGTTTCGGCGGCCAGCTGCAGCGTGCTGAGCGCGGCGTTGAGCTGCGCCTGGCGGAAACGCGCGTCGGCGACCGCGATGGTCTTGTCGCGGGTCAGGAGCGCCAGGATGTTGGTGGTGACCAGCCCCTCGATCGCCTTGTAGGCCTGCAGTTCCGGTGTGCCGATCCCGGTCGTGCCGATCGAGACAGTCGGGTTGAGGAACAACGTCGCCTGCCAGGCATCCGCCGACGCGTCGCCGAGATCGGCATAGGCGGCCTGCAGGCCCTTGTTGTTGAGGAGTGCGACCTGAACGGCGGTGTCGGCGTCGATTGTCTTTCGCTTCAGGAGCGCCTTGACCTCGGCATTGACCTTGTCTGCCTGTTCGCGGTTCTGGATCCAGACGCTTTTCTTGGTCGCGGCCGTCGAGACCTTGGCATCCACGGTGGTGAAGCCCGCGTCCTTGGCCGAGTATTCGGTCACGCAGCCGGCGAGCACGAGGGGCAGACCGATGGCGGCCGCGAGGTTGAGCTTGCGAAGCCTCATGACGCGTCTCCCTTGGCGGTCGACTGTGCGTCGTTGAGCGGTCCCCAGGCCTTGGGGCCGGTCGGTTCGCGGTGAGTGTAGCCCGAAATGGGGCTGCGATACTGCGTGCTTCGAATGCCGTTCGTGCTATTGGCGGGATCGCCAAGGCTCGAGACCTCGGCAGGCAATGTGGCAGCGCATCCGCCCAGGATCATGGGCAGGAGCGCCATGGAAAACAAACGTTTCATGGTCAAACCTGAAATGTGAATGGCAGAGGCCGGCGATCGACCGGACGAAACCGGGCGAGCCTTGTCGCGGACGGCGCTAGAGGTGGTCGAGCGTCACATCGGACACGCGGAAACCACGGCAACGCTTCGCACCACTGCAGATCCTTCCGTCGGCCAAGACCAACGGAGACCCGCAGCAGCGGTCACGGATTCACGAAATCAGGCTCTTGGGGGACGATGAAGGCCGTCGAGCTCACCGGGGGTGAGCTGCGGGTGCGGGCCGAAATTGCGGATGGAGCGCGGGAAAGCCGGATGGCTTCCGTCGACATCGCCGAGCACCGCCACGGCGGCGCAGAAGGTCTTGCAACAATCCTTCTTGTCCGACTTGCCGCTTTCTTTTGCCGGCTTCACCTTGCCCTTGTCGAGGCTCGGGCAATGCTCGGTCGCAGCTTGCATCGGATTGGCGGCTGCCTCGATCTGCATCGAGCCGTGCGCGGCCGCATGCATCATGCCGGAGGCGGTGGAAAAAGGCAGCACGGCCAGCGACAAAGCGATCGCCAGCTTCAGCACTATCAGCAAACGCAGATATGTGGTTCGCACGTTCTCCATGATCGATCCGTAGAAACGCCTTTGATTCCTGTCAATGATGCTTGCGCCTGGCGCCGTCACGAATGCGTGAGGCTCAAGGATGCGCACTCGTCGTCACCCGTGCCGCCGGTTGCGGACCGGATCGATGCCGGCCGTACCGAAGCGGGCGGGCTCGGTTGCCTTCGTCGGCGCGTTCGTGGCGTCGGCGAGATCCTCGAGAATGGGACAGTCCGGGCGGCCGTCGCCATGGCAATGGGCGGCGAGATGTTTCAGCGTCCGGCTCATCGCCTTCAGCTCCTCGGCCTTGCGCTCCAGGATCTCGACATGTTCGAGCGCGATCTTCTTGACCTCGCCGCTGGCGCGCTCGCGGTCGCGCCAGAGCGCCAAGAGGTCCGCCATCTGCTCGACAGTGAAACCGAGATCGCGCGAGCGGCGGATGAAGCGCAGCGTATGGACGTCGTTGTCGCCATAGTTGCGATAGCCGGCTTCGCTGCGGTCGGCCTGCGGGATGAGGCCGATCGTCTCGTAATAGCGGATCATTTTCGTCGAGACGCCGGAGGCGCGGGAAGCTTCGCCGATATTCATGATGTCATCCTTTTTACCGCCGTGCGGCCATTCCCTTGAGAATATAAGGGCTCTCCCCGGCTTCCGCCATGCTGGCAATAGCCGGGGAGACGATCGAACCTAGGCCGCCTGTGCTGCGGCAACCGGGCGAAAGGCCCGAAGCCGCAGGGCATTGCCCAGCACGAAGACGCTCGACAGCGCCATGGCACCGGCCGCAAAGATCGGCGACAGCAAGAGGCCGTAGACCGGGTAGAGCGCGCCGGCGGCAACCGGGATCAGTACCGCGTTATAGGCAAAGGCCCAGAACAGGTTCTCCTTGATGTTGCGGATCGTCGCCTTGGACAGCGCGATCGCATTCGGCACACCCAGGAGATCGCCGGACATCAGCACCACGTCGGCGCTCTCGATGGCGACGTCCGTACCGGTGCCGATCGCCAGGCCGACATCGGCTTCGGCGAGCGCCGGCGCATCGTTGATCCCGTCGCCGACGAAGGCGACCGCGCGTCCGCCTTGCTTCAGCTTCTTCAGAGCCGCGACCTTGCCATCTGGAAGCACTTCGGCGATTACCTCGTCGATGCCGAGCTTGGCCGCGATCGCCTCTGCGGTGCGGCGGTTGTCGCCGGTGATCATCGCGACCTTCAGGCCGAGATCGTGCAGCATGCGGATCGCCTGATGCGTCGTCTCCTTGATCGGGTCGGCAACGGCGATGATCGCCGCCAGCTTGCCGTCGATCGCGGCATAGAGCGGGCTCTTGCCTTCCGAGCCAAGGCGGGCCGCCTGGTCGGCGAAGGCCGACACGTCGAGCTTCAGCTGCGTCATCAGGCGGTCGGCACCGACATGGACGGTCCGGCCCGAGACTTCGGCGCTGGCGCCGAACCCGGGGATTGCTTCGAACCTGGCCGGTTCGGCGATCGCCAGTCCCTTTGCTTTGGCTGCGTCGACGATTGCTTCGGCGATCGGGTGCTCGGAGCGGGTCTCCACGGCGGCGACCAGCGTCAGCACGGTATCACGATCGAAGCCTTCGGCGGTTTCGAGGTCGGTCAGTTCCGGGCGGCCCTTGGTCAGCGTACCAGTCTTGTCGACGGCGATGACGGCGGCGTTGCGCAGCGTCTGCAGTGCCTCGCCCTTGCGGAAGAGCACACCCATTTCGGCGGCGCGGCCGGTGCCGACCATGATCGAGGTCGGGGTGGCAAGGCCCATGGCGCAAGGGCAGGCGATGATCAGCACGGCGACGCCGTTGACGAGCGCGAAGGTGAGCGCCGGATCCGGACCGAAGACCAGCCAGACGCCGAAGGTCAAAAGCGCAATCGCGATGACGGCTGGCACGAACCAGGCGGTGACGCGGTCGACCAGCGACTGGATCGGCAGCTTGGCGCCCTGGGCCTGCTCGACCATCTTGATGATCTGCGCCAGCACCGTATCGGCGCCGACCTTGGTGGCCCGGAAGGTGAAGGAGCCGGTTTTGTTGATCGTGCCGCCGACGACTTCGCTGCCGGCCACCTTTTCGACCGGAACCGGCTCGCCGGTGATCATCGATTCGTCGACATAGGAGTTTCCGTCGAGGACGCTGCCGTCGACAGGAACCCGGTCGCCCGGGCGCACGACGACGGTGTCGCCAGTCTGCACGTCGGACAGCGGCACCTCGACCGTCTCGCCGTTGCGGATGACGCGGGCGGTCTTTGCCTGCAGGCCCATCAGATGCTTGATCGCCTCGGAGGTCCGGCCCTTGGCGCGCGCCTCCAGGAACCGGCCGAGCAGGATCAAGGTGACGATGACTGCAGCTGCCTCGTAATAGACGTTGGCCGTACCGTCTGGCAGAAGCTCGGGCGCGAATGTGGCGACGACCGAATAGATCCAGGCGGCGGAGGTGCCGATCGCGACCAATGAGTTCATGTCCGGCGCCAGGCGGAAGAGGGCGGGGACACCCTTCTGGTAGAAACGCAGGCCCGGGCCGAAGAGCACCAGCGTCGTCAGCGCGAACTGCAGATACCAGCTTTCCTGCATGCCGATATTGTTCATGACGAATTCGTGCACGCCCGGGATGAAGTGCGAGCCCATTTCAAGCACGAAGATCGGCAGCGTCAGGACGCCGGCAATCAGCAACGCGCGCCCAAGCTTTCGCGTCTCCTGTTCGCGCTTCTCGCCTTCGCGGTCGACGCTTTCGTCGCCGGTGATGCGCTTGGCGGCATAGCCGGCAACGCGAACCGCCTCTTCGAGTGCGGCGGCGGTGGCGATGCCCCTGGTTATGCGCACCGACGCGCGCTCGGTCGCCAGATTGACGTTGGCTTCGGTGACGCCCGGCACGGTCTTCAGCGCCTTTTCAATGCGGGCGACGCAGGACGCGCAGGTCATGCCTTCGATGGTGAGCTCGACCGTGTCTTCGGCCGCACCATATCCGGCATTCTCGATCGCCTTGACGATGTCGGCCGACTTGGTGCTGGCATCGAAGCGGACGTCAGCGCGTTCCGTTGCAAGGTTGACCGAGGCTTCGGTCACACCAGGCACAGCGCGAATAGCCTTTTCGACGCGCGCCACGCAGGATGCGCAGGTCATGCCCTCGACGGGAATGCTGGCGCTCAATGCGGCGGCGGACATCGCTTCGAGGTCGTTTGTTCTAATGGGGGTCACAGATCCCATGATCGTGCTCCTTTCTCTGTCTTTTGTCACAACATGGGGCTTCCAACGATGGGAAGGTCAAGGGCGCAAAAGAGATTTCTGCACGCCATCTTCAGAGCGGCTGGGAGAGGTCTGCCACCGCAGCGATAATGGCCCGCGATGCACGATGAAGCCGCCTCGACCAAGTTCAGCCGCGAGGCCCGGCAGGTTTGTCAAAGCGCAGTTCGAATGGCTCCCGGTTTGCCGGCGATCGCAAGGCTGCGACCGTGCTTCGCCTGCCTCTTGCGAGTGAACTGCATCGGATCCATCCTGTAGAAGTTGCGTCCCATAGGGAGGTTAGGATGACGGCTTATAATTGTGTCCGTTTCCGCGTGAGACCCGGTCAAGAGGAACGGTTTGAGCAGCTGTTTCGCAGCGCTGGTCGCGACTTTGAAGGCTTGAGGAAGATGGCGCTCAGCAAGTCAGCGGATGGATCGTATTTCTCAATTGCCGAATGGGAAAGCCTTGAGGCGATCGCCGCGGCACGGCCCATGATGAAGGCGAACCTCGACACGTTCCGCGATACGCTCCTGGAACTCAGCCAGGATCTCGGGGTCACGGACCCGATTTCCGGCGAGGCGATCTTCGAAATGACGCGTTAGAGCAATATGCTGCGCAAGGCGTGACGGCAACAGCTCCGTCGGTTGGTTGACGGGGAGGTCGGCCTTGGCTGCTAAGGTCGCGGACCTGATGACAGTGATGTCGTCGGCTTGCGAACGCGTGGGGCAGCATCAGGACGGGCACGACATCTAGCGCCGGATTTTGGATAGCTTGAGGGCAGAACACTGCGACGAAGGCGCGATGACGGGTTGAGGTCACCGCGGGCAATGGCTATGTCGTGCCGCACACACGCGTCACGAACCATAAGGCCATTCGGAATGATCCCAGACTTTCTCGTTACCCATTCCGGTGGTTTCCACGCCGACGAGCTGCTTTCCAGCGTCATCCTTACGCGGCTTTTCCCTGAGGCTCGCCTCGTTCGCAGCCGGGCGTCGGAATGGCTGAAGCCCGGGGCGGACCGCATCATTTATGATGTTGGTGGCCAGTATGATGCCGGGGCCGGGCTGTTCGATCATCATCAGCGCGGGGCGCCGGTTAGAGAGGATGGCCAGCCCTACAGTTCGTTCGGCTTGATCTGGAAGCATTACGGTCGCGCCTATCTGGCAGCGTTCGGCGTTCCTGAGGCCCATGTGGAGGCGGTCCATGCGGCCTTCGATGCGCGCTTCGTGCTGCCGGTGGATCTGGTCGATAACGGCGCGCTCGACCCCTCCGTGGCCGGCCCCTTGGCGGGGCTGACGCTGTCGGCGCTGCTGGAAACCTTGAAGCCTGTCTTCGACGAATCCGGCCAGGAGGCCGAGGACCGCAGCTTCCATCAGGCCCTTTCGATCGCGCGCGCCTTCGTCGAGGCTGGCGTGTCGCAACGCGCCGCCAAGCTTCGGGCCGAGGCGCTCGTGCTGCAGCAGATCGCCCTTGCCGGTGAGAGCCGAGTGCTCGAACTGCCGCGGGGCATGCCGTTCCGCCCGGCGATCGTGAAAGCTGGCGCCGACCACCTGTTGTTCGTCGTTCATCCGCGCGAGAATGACTGGTGCCTGACGGGCATTCGCAAGGCCGATGAAGGGTTTGAGCTGCGCGCCGATCTGCCGGCTGCCTGGGCCGGCCTGACGAACGGCGAGCTGGAGGCGGCTTGCGGCGTGGCTGGCGCGCGGTTCTGCCACAACGGCCGCTTCATCGCGGCGGCAGCGACGCGGGAGGCAGCACTGGCCATGGCCGAGCTCGCCGTCAAGGAAGCAGTATCGGCGGGCAGCGGTCAGGCCTGAGGAAACTGATGAGCCGACGGCGGCGGCTATGGCCAGTGCGCTGTCGGCAGGATCGCCTGTGACGGGTCACGCCGAAAGCGTGGCCCTGAACTTGCTCGGCGATTGACCGTAGGTTTTTGCAAAAATCCGCGAGAAGTGGCCGGCGTTCTCGAACCCGACTTCGAGCGCGATGTCGATCAACGGCGCCTTCGTCTGCGTCAGCAGATGCTTGGCGCGTTCCAGCCGAAACTTCCGATAGACGAGCGCCGGCGACATTTTCGCCTTGTCCATGAACAGGCGTTCGAGCTGCCGTCGGGACAAGCCGACGGATGCGGCCAGCTCCGGGATCGACAGCGTGTTGTCCGTGTGCTGCTCCATGATGATGAGAGCGGCATTCAGGCGTGGGTCGTTGCTCTCGATCGCCAGCGGTTTTCTCGGCTGGACATGAAGATGCGAGCGGGCCTTGTCGATCTGCAGCACTTCGAGCGCATTTCGCTCGGCTTCCTTGCTGATATGCAGGCGCACGATATGGGCCGCCATGTCGGCGGCACTGCTGCCGCCAGCGCAGGATCCACGGGTGCGATCGAGATTGAAGAGACGGTCCGAACGAACCTTGAGATCGGGGAACCGCTCGCGGAACGCCTGATAATGAAGCCAGCTCACGCAGACGGTGTGCCCCGTCATCAGGCCCGCTTCGGCAAGGACGAATGTCCCAGTACAGAGACCGATCAGAGGCACCTTGCGCGCCGCCGCCTTCTGGAGGAAGCGGACGGTGTCGTCGTCGATCGGCTGTTTGCTGTTGAGCAGGCCGCCGACCACGACGATGTAGTTGAACCCCGCTGGATCAACGAGGTCGGATGTCGGCGCCACCTGCACGCCGCAACTGGAGGCGATGAGATGCCGCGTGTTGCCCAGCACCTGCCAGTCGGCACGGATGCGGCCGGACTTGTCGAGCTCGTCGCTCGCAAGTCGCAGCGTGTCGATGAAGAGCGCGAATGCCGAAAGGGTGAAGGACCGCGCCAGAACGAAGCCGATCTTGAGACGTTCGGGCTGTGTCTCGTTGGATTTGATGGTCGTCGTCATGTGCCCTTCATGCTCGTGCCGCCAAGACCTCCCGTTCCCTATCGAGCATGCTCGGACATATCAGGAGAGGTAGCCGCTGGCGGCCGAGACTTGCCTTTCGCTGTCCATGGGGAGCCTGGGTTCCGTTCTTCCGGCACGCCATGGTGTGGCGCGGGAGGTCGACGCCCGGATGAAGGCGTCTTCGTCCGCATCATAACGAAGAGGACGGGCTCAAATTGCTCTCGTCACGACCTGCGCCGCTACGGTTACGAACATTGCGGCCAGTGTCAGCGCCGCACTGAACCGTGCGACCTTCATCCGCCGTTCGCGCGAGCCGCTCCAATCATACCCCATCACTTCCCTCCCTCCCGACCGGGCCAGAACGCGTTTGCTCGGTCTTCCGCCGAACTGCAGGTCTCGCCAAGTCACGGCTTTGAGTTACCCCTCATGCTGCCGCGATGCCGCCGATCGTGTCAAGTTTGCCTCGGCGCGAGCAATGTTCAGGTGCCCGTCATAGCTCTGCGCAAAGGCGGCTGCGCAAAGGAATTTGCTGTTCGAGGGCGCAAACCCCCTAGTTGTGCGGGGAGCCTCTTTCCGCCGTTGTGATAGTTTTCTCTTTGGTGTGATTTTTTAAAGGGAGGGCGAAGAATGCCCGGCACATTCTCTACCGCCGACATGGACGTGATCAAACAGCAGCACGAGGATTGGTGTCGCGCGAACGACACCGACCCGAACAGTCCCGCGGGAATAGAGAAAGCCATGCAGATGCTGGTGAATTATGGCGGCAGCGCCAGCCAGCAACCGTCCGCGCAGCCGCAGAAGGTGCGCGCCAAAGCGCGCGCCTGATCTCCGCATCCACCCACGTCATTTAGCGGTCCGCGCCTGTCCTCGATCGCCTTGAACGAAGGCGCCTGGTCATAGTCGGGTGCGTGGGGCGGGCCTCCTCACGCGCCTGTCGGCGGCGCCGTCGCGATCAGGCGTTGCCCCATCTGCTTGGGGTGCGCACGTCAAAGATGCACTCTCCGAGGGTCAGAGGTTCTCCTTGAGGAGGACCTCTATTCTGATCTTGTCCTGTGCGGCGTGCGGTTCGCGAAAATCCGTTCGCGCGCGCATGATGCGGATGGCACTGCGCACCGCGTGTCCCGGGTCCTGGGCGATGACGGCGTCAACGCTGGCGTCGCGCAGGCCACGTTCGCTGAAGGGGGTGCGTTCGTGGACGACCACCGTGATCTTTTGCAGATCGGTGAAAGATGCGGCGCCCTCGAGCGGGATCCGGGCCTCGGAACTCAACACGTAGATCGCCGCAACCTCTTGATTGTTTTCAAGGACTCGCTGGAGGATCTGGGTGGCCCTGCGCTCGTCGCCGTGGGTTTCGACCGAGGGCAGACATTGCAGGTGAGGGAACTGTGAGTTGACGATATCGTCGAAGCCGAAGCGTCGCTGGATGCTGTCGAGCGACTGCATCGTCTCGGCCACGATCAGGACCTTTCCCGCCCTCTTGCCGACAAACCGGCCGATGATCTTGGCCGCCGTCGCGCCGGCGGCGTAGTTGTCGACGCCGACGAAATCGGCGGTCGGGAGCTTTTCCTGGCCGGACAGAAACTGCACGAACTTGACGCCGCGTTCGATCAGACGGCCGATCGCGTCGCGCACTTGCGGCGATTCCGGCGCCATCATCGCGATCCCGTCGAATTCGTTCTCGTCTATATCTGCGAGGTATTTGGCAACCTTGTGCGGGTCGTCGATCGGGATCTGGACGACGTCAAGGTCGATGAGATCCCCCTTCATCGACACCCGCGCCTCTTCCACCCGGTGGATGAGTTCCGCCAGATAGAGATCGCCGCTCGTCGGCAGCACGAACCGGAACCGGTAGCTCTTGTTGCGGGCAAGGCTGACGGCTGCCGGGTTTCGAATAAATCCAATGCGCTCAATGGCTTCGTTAACACTGCGAACGGCCTTCGGGCTGACATTCGGCCTGTCGTTCAGCACGCGGTCGACGGTTGCGAGGCTCAAGCCCGCTGCCTCAGCAAGATCTTTGGCTGTTGGCCGCATGCGGAACTCCCAGTGTGTATCGTTCCCAATCTACTCCACCAAAATCGCCGCGAAATCAAGAATTGATGTGCGCACCTCAAAAATCGCTTGCGTTGAGGTGCGCACCTCAGTTATGAATCCTTCAGCGAAGAACGCAGGCCCTGAATGCGGCCGCGCCCACCGCTAGTGCCAAGAGGATTTAGGTACGCCAACCGCCCGGTCAGGGCGCTTTCCTTCTGATGGAGGTCAGAAGGTACAAGGGGGAGGAACCCAATGATGAAACGGATTCTGTTGAGCTCGACAGTCATGGTCGGAGCGTATTTTGCCATTGCGGGTGCGTCCGGTACGCACGCTTCCGCAGCCGAACTGACCCTTTGCTGGGCCGCCTGGGATCCGGCCAATGCGCTCGTCGAGCTCAGCAAGGATTTCGAAGCAAAGAGCGGCAACACGATGAAGTTCGAATTCGTGCCGTGGCCGAACTTCGCCGACCGGATGCTGAACGAGCTGAATTCCGGCGGCAAGCTCTGCGATCTGATGATCGGCGACAGCCAGTGGATTGGCGGCGCCGCCGAGAATGGCCAGTACATCAAGCTCAATGATTTCTTCGACAAGGAAGGGATCAAGATGGACGACTTCATTCCCGCAACCGTCATCGGTTACGCGGAATGGCCGAAGAATTCGCCGAACTACTGGGCTCTGCCGGCGTTCGGTGACGTGGTCGGTTGGACCTATCGCAAGGACTGGTTCTCGCGTCCCGAACTCCAGGCGGAGTTCAAGCAGAAATACGGCCGGGATCTCGCCGTGCCGAAGACCTTCGCCGAACTCAAGGACATCGCCGAATTCTTCCAGAAGCGCCAGGTCGACGGCAAGACCGTCTATGGCGCTGCCATCTATACGGAGCGCGGCTCAGAAGGCATTACCATGGGCGTGATGGACGTGCTCTACAGCTACGGCTTCGAGTACGGAAATCCGAAGAAAGCCTATGAGCTCGACGGCTTCGTCAACTCGGCGGACGCGGTCAAGGGTCTGGAATTCTACAAGGCGCTCTACGATTGCTGCACACCGCCCGGCCATTCCGACGCCTACATGTCGGAGGATATCGACGCCTACAAGTCCGGCCAGGTCGCCCTGCAGATGAACTTTGCCTTCACCTGGCCCGGCATCCATGCCGACGCCAATGTCGGCGGCGACAAGTCCGGCTACTTCCCCAATCCTGCTGGTCCGACCGGTGTGCAGTTCGCCCAGCTGGGCGGCCAGGGCATCTCGGTCGTCGCAGCGTCCGACAAGCAGAAGGAAGCGCTGGATTACATCAAGTGGTTCGCGCAGCCTGAAATCCAGAAAAAGTGGTGGGCGCTCGGCGGATACTCCGCGCTGCGCTCGGTGGTCGAGGACCCGAGCTTCGCCACGAGCCAGCCCTATGCGCAGACCTTCCTGGATTCGATGGCAATCGTGAAGGACTTCTGGGCCGAGCCGTCCTACGCCTCGCTGCTGCAGGCCTCGCAGAAGCGCTTCCACGATTACGTCGTTGCCAACCAGGGCACGGCGAAGGATGCGCTCGATGGTCTCTCTGAGGACTGGAAGGACATCTTCGAAGACGAAGGCAAGTATTGACGCAAACACCCGCCGCCTCCCGGCGGAAGCGTCCATGCGGGGCCGGCCGGCCGATCTCTCGCGCCGGCCCCGCATGCCCATTCGTCAATGCCTTAGGGGAATACCATGCTCCATTCTTCGATCGATCGCGCTGCGCACGCGACGCCGCCCGTGCTTGCACGGCGCATCAGAGGGTTGTCGGACCGCGCGATCGCCTGGATCTTCGTCGCACCGTCCATTGTGCTTTTGCTTGCGATCAACATCTTTCCGCTGATCTGGACCGTCCGGCTGAGCTTCACCAATTTTCGCGTGAACCGCCCGAATGAACCTGTTCAGTTCGTCGGTCTGCGCAACTACCTGAACATACTGACCGACAAGGATATCTGGCTGACGATGCAGGCGACGGCCCATTTCCTGATCTGGACGATCGTCCTGCAGGTGCTGATCGGCTTTGCTCTCGCCTATCTCATCAACAAGAAGTTCCGCGGCAATGACCTGTGGACGACCATCATCGTGCTCCCGATGATGCTGAGCCCGGCCGTCGTCGGAAACTTCTGGACCTTTCTCTACCAGCCGCAGATCGGCCTGTTCAATTACGCGATCGGGTTCCTGACCGGAGCAGACCCGTCCAGCTTCTCGATGATCGGCGACACGTCGCTGGCGCCCTGGGCGATCATCATCGTCGACACCTGGATGTGGACGCCGTTCGTCATGCTCATCTGCCTTGCCGGGCTGCGCTCCATTCCGAGCAGCATCTATGAGGCGGCGGAGTGCGACCGGGCCAGCAGCTGGCGCCAGTTCTGGACCATCACCATCCCGATGGTGCTGCCGTTCCTGATGCTGGCCATCCTTTTCCGCGGCATCGAGAACTTCAAGATGTTCGACCTGGTCGTGCAGCTGACGGGCGGTGGCCCGGGCTCGATCACGGAGCTGACGTCGATCAACCTGAAGCGTGAAGCCTTCGAGAAATGGCGCACCGGATACGCGTCCGCCTATGCCGTCATCCTCTTCGTGACCGTCTTCGGCCTTGCGTCGATCTATGTCAAAGCACTCAACAAGGTGAAGCAAAGATGAGCAGCTTTTCTGTAACGGAGCCATCCGCACGGCAGAAGTGGTTCGCAGGCGCCCTGGTCGTGCTTTATGCGGTGATCACCATTCTCCCGTTGCTCTGGATCATCGGAACGGGTTTCAAATCGCCCTCTGACGCGATCGCCTATCCGCCGAAGACCTTCTTCGAGCCGACGCTCGAAGGCTATGTGAACCTCTTCACGACGCGCACTCGCGTTTCGGAAGAACAACTGAAGGAAATGGGCGAACCGAAGACCTGGTACGAGCGTCTCGTTCGCAAGGATGGGCTGATCATCGCCGGCCCGTCGCGGTTCCCGGAGCGCTTCTACAATTCCGTCATCATCGGGTTCGGCTCGACGGTGCTGTGCATCGTGCTCGGAACGGCCGCGGCCTATGCCTTCTCGCGCTTCAAGGTGCCGCTCAAGGACGACCTGCTGTTCTTCATCCTTTCCACGCGCATGATGCCGCCGATCGCGGTCGCCATTCCGATCTTCCTGATGTTCCGCTCGCTCGGGCTGAACGACACCCATGCCGGCATGATCCTGCTCTATACGGCAGTCAACCTGTCGCTCTCGGTCTGGCTGCTCAAGGGCTTCATCGACGAGATCCCGATCGAGTATGAAGAGGCAGCGCTGATCGACGGCTACACTCGCTTCCAGGCTTTCTACAAGGTCGTGCTGCCCCAGGCGGCGACCGGCATCGCGTCGACGGCTATCTTCTGCCTGATCTTCGCCTGGAACGAATACGCCTTCGCCGTGCTGCTCACGTCGGGCACCGCGCAGACCGCACCGCCCTTCATCCCGACGATCATCGGCGTCGGTGGGCAGGACTGGCCGGCGGTAGCGGCCGGTGCGACCCTCTTCCTCGTCCCCGTGATGGTGTTCACGATCCTGCTTCGCAAACACCTCCTGCGCGGCATCACCTTCGGAGCGGTAAGAAAATGACAGCTTTCCTCAACCAGTTGCTCCGCCTTCGCCGTGGCGCATGGGAAATGGTGGCATCGGTGCTCATCGCGCTGGGCGTGGTCATGCTCATGCAGCCAGTGTCGCTCACGCTCTACTCCTTCTCCTTCCTCGTGACGCTGCTTGGAACAGTCATGTTCATCATCGTCAGCCATTTTCCGGAGTGACCCATGGCACAGATCAGAATTGAAAATGTGCGCAAGGAGTTCGGAGCGTTCACGGCTGTCCAGTCTTCGAGCTTCACGGTGGAAGACGGCGAGTTCTTCATGCTGCTCGGCCCATCGGGATGCGGCAAGACGACGACGCTTCGGATGATGGCGGGACTGGAGCTGCCGACGAGCGGCCAGATCTATATCGGCGGCGAAGAGGTCGGCATGAAGCGGGCGAGGGAGCGCGATATCGCCTTCGTCTTCCAGATGTTCGCCCTCTATCCCCACATGAACGTACGCAAGAACATCTCCTATCCGCTCGTCAGCCAGGGGATGAAAAAGGCGGATGTCGCGGCGCGTGTCGCCGAGGTGGCAAAGATCCTCAGAATTGAAGGCATTCTCGACAAGCCGGTCGGCGGGCTCTCGGGCGGTGACCGCCAGCGTGTTGCGCTCGGCCGGGCGATTGTCCGCAACCCGAAGGCCTTCTTCATGGACGAGCCGCTCGGCGCGCTCGACGCGGAGTTCCGCGAACATATGGCGGGGGAACTGCGGGCGCTGCACGATCGCATGGGCGCCACCACCGTCTATGTGACCCACGACCAGCTGGAAGCGATGCAGATGGGTGACAAGATCGTCGTCATGAACCACGGCGTCATCGAGCAATTCGGCCGGCCGCAGCAGATCTACGACTGGCCGGCGACGAAGTTCGTCGCCAAGTTCATCGGCTCCCCGTCCATGAACTTTCTGGAGTTCGAGGGCATGATCGGTATCGGCGGCGACAGCATCGATCTCGGTGGGAAAAAGGTGGCGGTGCCGGCGTCGCGTGAGGGCAGGGCCGGCACGCTGTCGCTCGGTGTGCGTCCCGAGCATGTCCGTTTCGTCGACGACTCCAGCTACAGAGGCCGCGTGATCGCCGTCGAGTATCTCGGCACGACACAGATCGTCACGATCGAAACGCCCAACGGCGAGATCAAGGCGCGCACGCCCTCCAGTCAGGCAGCCCGTACCGACGAGCTTCTCGGTCTCGATTTCAACGCGCGGACCTTGACGCTCTTCAATGCGGAGACGGGTCGTGCTCTTGTCTCCGAAGCCAACGAGGGAGTGCTGCGCCGTGGCTGAAGTCATCCTAAGAAACGTGACGAAGACATTCGGCACCCACACAGCGCTGGACGGTGTCTCGATGACGATCCCGGACGGGTCGTTCGTGGTTCTCCTGGGCCCGACAGGCGCCGGAAAGACGACGACGTTGCGCATGGTCTCGGGGCTCGACACGCCTAATAGCGGCGAGATCTTTATCGGCGGGATGTCCGTGCAAGGACTGACGCCGGCGCAGCGCAACGTGGCGATGGTATTCCAGCAATATTCGCTCTACCCGCATCTGTCCGTCCGGCAGAACCTGGAATTTCCGCTGAAATCCCCGCTCTTGAAAACGCCGCAGAAGACGATCGACGAAAAGGTGAACGCCATCGCCGAGGTCTTGCAGATTTCGCACAAGCTCGACAACAAGGCGACCGCCTTGTCCGGTGGCGAAATGCAGCGCGTGTCGATCGGGCGTGCGCTTGTCAGAAACCCGCAGATATACCTGATGGACGAGCCCTTGAGTTCGCTCGACGCGAAGCTTCGAGCCGATCTGCGCGTCGAACTGAAGAACATTCAGGCAAAGTCCGGGGCGACGCTTCTTTACGTCACCCACGACCAGATCGAAGCGATGACCATGGCAACGCATATCGGTGTGCTCGAAGAGGGCAGGCTTGTTCAGTTCGGATCACCAAGAGAGGTCTACGAAGCGCCGGTCAGCGTTTACGCCGCGACCCGCCTCGGCCAGCCGCGCATCAACGTCCTGCCTGCCAAGCTTTTTGCGGGCGCGCCGGACAAGGCTCAGTCGATCGGCCTTCGCCCCGAAAATATCGTCCAGGGCGCCGGAGAAGATGCACTCGTGACCCGTGTCGAACATCTGGGCGACCAGACGCGCCTGCATCTCACGTTCAAGCAGCACAACCTCGTGACGGTCACGGACCCCCATACTGGGTTCCGCGGCGGCGAGACTATCAAGATCCAGCCAGACAAGCCGCTCTTCTTCGACGCGGCCGGAATGCGCATCGCTTAGGAGGCGAACATGAATCAGTTTATCAACCGCAAGGAAAATGCGGTTACGGAAGCGATCGACGGGGTTCTTGCCGCATCCGGCGGCGCGCTCAGCCGCCTCGACGGATATCCGCACATTCGCGTCGTCCTGCGCTCCGACTGGGACAAGGGCAAGGTCGCGCTCGTCTCCGGTGGCGGCTCGGGACACGAGCCCGCGCATATCGGCTTCGTCGGCAAGGGCATGCTGACGGCCGCCGTCTGCGGCGACGTCTTCGCATCGCCGAGCGTGGACGCGATCCTCGCCGGTATCCTGGCGGTGACGGGACCTGCCGGCTGCCTGCTGATCGTCAAGAACTACACCGGTGACCGGCTGAACTTCGGCCTCGCGGCCGAACGCGCCCGCGCCTACGGCCTCAATGTGAGCATGGTCATCGTCGATGACGACATCGCGCTGCCGGACCTTCCGCAGGCGCGCGGTGTCGCCGGTACCCTTTTCGTCCACAAGATCGCCGGAGCGCTCGCAGAAAGCGGGGCGGACCTCGATACGATCGCCAATGCGGCGCGCAAGGTCATATCGGGCACGAGCACCATCGGCATGTCGCTCGATACCTGCACCGTTCCGGGTTCGCCGAAGGAACATCGCATCCCCGAGGGCCATGCGGAACTCGGCCTCGGCATCCATGGCGAAGCTGGCGTCGAACAGATTGTGCATTCCGATGCGAGAAGCGCTGTTGCCGCCATGGTCGAGCGCCTGCAGGCGGCGATGGAGGACAAGCCGCACGTGGTGCTCGTCAATAATCTCGGCGGAACGTCTATCCTGGAAATGTCTATTCTCATGCACGAACTCGCCCAGTCGGCGATCGCCGATCGGATCGTGCATCTCGTCGGACCTGCGCCGATGATGACGTCGCTGGACATGCGCGGCTTTTCCGTCTCCGTCTACCCGGCCGACAAGGCCGAGCTGGAGCTGTTGTCCCGGCCCGTGGCGCTTCCGGCCTGGCCAGGCGTGACCGCCGTCAGGCCGGTGAATGTTCTCGCCCTGCCTGATGGCCTGACGCCGATTTCACCTCTGCCTTCGCGGCACGATGCGACGCGGCAGTTCCTGCTTGCCTGCTGCAACCTGCTGATCGATGCGGAAAAGGACCTGAATGCACTCGATGCCAAGTCCGGAGACGGAGACACCGGCTCGACACTCGCCGGCGCCGCACGGGCACTCATTCAGGCCCTCGATCGCCTGCCGCTATCCGACCACACGCAGCTCTTCCGCGCCATCGGGCAGGAGTTGAGCCAGACGATGGGCGGCTCTTCGGGCGTGCTTCTGGCGATCTTCTTTGCCGCCGCCGGGGATGGCGCCTCGAGCGGGCTTTCGATCCGCGAAGCGCTGAAAGCCGGGTTGGCGCGCATGCAGGAAATCGGCGGGGCGCAGATCGGCGACCGCACCATGGTCGACGCGCTTTCTCCGGCACTGGACGCGCTCGACGCGAGCATCGGCGCGGCCTCCAAGGCGGCGCGCGACGGCGCCAATCTGACCGCGACGCTGGTGCGGGCAAGGGCAGGGCGTGCCGCTTACATCAATGCCAAGCAACTCGAAGGGCACATCGATCCCGGCGCCGAAGCGGTCGCTCGCCTGTTCGAGCACCTGGCACGGCATCCGGATATGCTCGGGCGCCAGCCGGAGGGGGCTGCAGCCGTCGCCGGCTGACGGTGACCGAAACATTGCCCTGACAACAAAACGCCCCGGAAAGCCGGGGCGTTTCGTGACCGGAGGTGTCGGAGGGGAGCGTGCGCTCAGAGCGCGCGGCTCTCGTATCCGGCCGCCTTCAGGGCGTCTGCGATCGGCCCTGCCGCTGCGGCGGTCTCGACGCTGACTTCCCGATTGCCGAGATCGACCTTGATCGTTGCCTGCGGGTCGACGCTCAGGATCGCCTTCTGGACGACGCCGGCGCAGTGGCCACAGGTCATGTTGTCGATCTTGTAGTTCTGCATGCTTGTCTCCTTGGTTCGGTTGTGAGACAAACATGGCGTCTCCCACCGTTGGAAGGTCAATAGGCCTTCAAGATATTTGTTCACGGCATTTCCAGTCGCGCGAACGGTGGAAAATACCCCCGCAAGTGTAGTCCAGCGGCCCCTCAAATTCTCCGAAAAATTTGAAAGTCTTTCATCATCGATCCCGGGAATGGACGGCTAGCGGTCTGCGTCCGGAAGTCGCACAATCCAAAGGCTGTGCAAGAGGCATTCGCGTCGTCCGAAAGAGGGCGGACGATCGCCAGCCGGCACGAAGCCTAAAGCGAAGCGATCGTTCCGGGAACATCCGGGCGTTCGAAATGCACTGGTCGGGAACTGGAGGAGACGGTTTCCCGCTCACTGTCGTTCGGCTGCGTCGTGGTGACGCCGCCAAGGGAGGAAAGATGTTTGAACGACTATTCAAGCTGAAAGAGCATCAGACGACGGCGCGCACCGAGGTGATCGCCGGTATCACGACATTCCTGACGATGTCCTACATCATCTTCGTCAACCCCGACATCCTGTCGAGCACGGGCATGGATAGGGATGCCGTCTTCGTCGCAACCTGTATTGCCGCGGCACTCGGCTCTGCGGTCATGGCGCTCGTCGCCAACTGGCCAATCGGCATGGCGCCGGGCATGGGCCTCAACGCCTTCTTCGCCTTCACCGTCGTTGCGGCGCTTGGCTTCACCTGGCAGCAGGCGCTGGGTGCTGTCTTCATCTCGGGCGTGATCTTCCTGATCCTGACCGTGACGGGGGTCCGAAGCTGGCTGATCGCCGGCATTCCGCATTCGCTTCGAAGCGCGATCGCCACCGGTATCGGCCTCTTCCTTGGCATCATCGCCCTGAAGAACGCCGGCATCGTCGTCGACAACCCGGCAACGCTCGTCGGTCTCGGCGACCTCAAGCAGACTGGCCCGCTGCTCGCGATCCTCGGCTTCTTCGTGATTGCCGTTCTGGACTCGCTAAAAGTTCGCGGCTCGATCCTGATCGGCATCCTGGTCGTCACCGTCCTGTCGATGATCCTCGGCGTCAGCGAGTTCAAGGGCATCGTCTCGGCACCGCCGAGCATCGCGCCGACCTTCCTGCAACTCGACATCATGGGCGCCCTGCACGGCGGCCTGCTGCATGTCATCCTCGTCTTCGTGCTCGTCGAAGTCTTCGACGCCACCGGCACGCTGATCGGTGTCGCCAAGCGCGCCAAACTGGTGGAAGAAGGCAAGCCGAACCGTCTGGGCCGCGCGCTTCTCGCCGACAGCACCGCGATCGTCGCCGGCTCGCTGATCGGTACCAGCAGCACGACCGCCTATGTCGAAAGCGCCTCGGGCGTCCAGGCCGGCGGCCGCACGGGCCTGACCGCGCTCACCGTCTGCGTGCTCTTCCTGGCCGCGCTGTTCTTCTCGCCGCTGGCAGCTGCCGTTCCGTCCTATGCGACGGCCCCGGCTCTGCTCTACGTTGCCGGCCTGATGATGCGCGAACTGACGGAAGTCGAGTGGGACGACCTGACGGAAGCGGCTCCGGCAGCGCTTACAGCACTCGCCATGCCCTTCACCTACTCGATCGCCAACGGCCTCGCCTTCGGCTTCGTCAGCTATGTCGTCTTGAAGGTCTTCACCGGTAAGTGGAGCGTCATCCACCCGGCAACCCAGCTCGTGGCAGCGCTCTTCATCGTGCGCTTCGCGTTCTTCGCCGAATAACGAAAATCGGCCGGGGCATGCCGCCTCGGCCGATCAGAACTTCCCCGTAAGTGCTGGCCGGAGCAACGAAATGTTGCTTCGGCCTTTTTGCCTCGATCTGGCTTAAAGAGCGCAAATCCGAACGGAAAGCCGCTTCACACTTTTCCTGGATTTGCTCAGTATTGCCCGGCGGGCAGATGCACCACAAGGCCGTCGAGTTCAGCCGACACCGTGATTTGACAACTCAGGCGGCTGCGCTCGTTCGGATTGACGACGCACTCGATCATGTCCTGTTCCTGGAACTCGGGCGCCGGCAGGCGGTCGCTCCATTCGCCGTCGATGTAACAGTGACAGGTGCCGCAGGCGCAGGAGCCGCCGCATTCGGCAGCAATGGCGTCGATGCCGTTCTGCACGGCGGCTGACATCAGCGATTGGCCGATCTCCGCCTGAATTTCTTTCGTCGTGCCGTCCGCGTCGATGAAGACGATCTTGGGCATGGGTATTCTCCGATTGCGTATGTTGGTGTCGAGGATATGGGATCAGGCCGGCCGGATGGCGATCTTCAGCCGCTTGGGTCCACGGACAGAAAGACCGCGCTTGTATTCCGGCTCCCGGTCGACGAGTTCGATGGTTGGGAAACGGCGAAGCAGGGTGCTGAAGATGATATCCATGTCGAGGCGCGCGAGGTGGTTGCCGAGACAGAAATGCACGCCGCCGCCAAAGGCGAGATGACGGTTGGGCGTCCGGCCGATGTCGAACGTGTCGGCATTCTCGAACTGCTTGGGGTCGCGGTTGGCGGCGCCATAGAGCAGGCCGAACTTGGTGCCGCGCTCGAAGCGACGGCCGAAGATCTCGATGTCCTCGACGCAATGGCGGTGGAAGAACGGAAGCGGCGACTCGGAGCGGAACATCTCCTGCACGCCGGTCTGGATCAGGCCGGGTTCGCTCCGCAGCCGCGCCATCTGCTCGGGGAAGCGCAAGAGTGAATGCATGCCGCTGCCAAGCACATCGATCGTGGAACCGTGGCCGGCCATCAGGATCAGCATGCAGGTGGAGATGAATTCGTCGAAGTTCATGGCGCCGGAGCGCTCCGCCTCGATCAGCACCGAGATGAGGTCATCCTTCGGCGCCCGCTCACGTTCGGCCTTCAACGCTGTCAGGTATTCGTAGAACTCGGTCGTATTGCGCTCGGCGAGCTCCTTGCGCGCGTCGGATCGGTCGACGTCGAAGAACTGCACGATGTTTTCCGACCAGATCCGCAGCTGCGGACAGTCCTCGTCCGGCACGCCGAGCAGGCGGCCGATGATATGGCCGGGAACATGGGCGGCCAGATCATCGACAAAGTCGATCTCGCCGCGATCGGCGAGGCTATCGATCAGCCGGTCGACATAGGCCTGGATCTGGTCGCGGAGCTTCGCAATCATAGCCGGTGTGAATAGTTTGAAGACCTGCTTGCGCAAGCGGTCATGCACGGCACCATCGCTGTCGAGCAGGCTGAACTGCACGAAACGCTCGTGGTGTGGCATGTCGTGCCAATTGGCGGCGCGCTGCAGTTTTGAGAGCTCTTCCTTGGTCGCGAGGTCTTCGAGCGAGCGCACCATGCGCTTGTCCATGACGATCGCCGAGACGTCCTCGAAGCGCGAGGCAAGCCAGATGTCGAAATCCGCAAAGTAGTGCAGCCCCTCTTTTTCGCGCAGCGCGCGATAGGTCGGATAGGGATCGCGAGCAAAATCCGGGGACAGCGGCGCGAAGGTGAAATTCGCGGCATCGCCATTCGGCGCGGCTTCGGTCATGGGCAATTCTCCGTGCATAAAGCTGCATGATAACGTCACTGCCGTAGCTCTGTGAATGGCACCCTGTCGCAAGATGATGGACAAAACTCGCATCGGATGCCAGAAAATGGCATGCTGACCGAAAGCGAAGAGATCCATTTCCACACCCCGGCAAAATTCGCAGGTGCGTTTCCCTATCTGGCGCTGGTGGCCGGAAGCCGGACGGCGCGCCCTGACGAGGCGCCGATCCGCAAACGGTTCCACCAGCACGTCTTCGTCTACACAACAGGCGGACGCGGGTTGATCGAGGTGCACGGTCAACGTTTCCCTGCCGAAACCGGCAGTGTTGCCTGGCTCGATACCTCTCAGGCCTATGCGCATAGCTGCGCTGCCGACAGCGAAAGCTGGCGTTATCTCTGGATGGGGATCGAGGGACACGGGCTTGATGCGCTCTACCAGTTTCTCGGCGTGCAGCAGTCGCCATTGTTCGTGCCGAGAGACCCGCGGAGGGCACAGGCGGCGTTCGAAAGTGTGAGCGGATTTCTTGCCGAACGCTCGCCGGCGACGGACGCCCTGTCGAGCGCCGCGATCGCGGGGCTGATGGCGGACATGATCGCGCCACGGCTGATCGGAGCCGAACCGGCCGAGGACAGGTCCGGTGAAGACCTTTTGCTTCAGGTGCTGTCGGTGATGCGCGGCGATCTCGCCAGGCCCTGGACGATCGACGATCTTGCGGCGCTTGCGCGGCTGAGCCCGTCGCAACTCTTTCGTCGCTTTCGCGATATGGTGGGAACGACGCCGATGGACTGGCTGCGCCACGAGCGGATCAACCAAGCGAAACGCCTGCTGGTTGGACCCGATGCCAAGGTCTCGGCGGTGGCCGCCGTCTGCGGCTATCCGGATCCCTATCATTTCTCGCGCGATTTCCGCCGCGTGACCGGATACACGCCGACGAAATTCCGGCGGGATGGCGGCTATTGAGGTCGCAGTCTTCGTCCGATTTCGGCGGCCAGCGAGGCCCTGGCGCACCGATAACCCGACCGGACGACCGGGTCATGCATTGATTCACACGATCAGGAACGGCTCCTTGAAGAAATGTTCCTCCAGATTGACGCCTTCGCCGCCGCGATCGACCACCGCGAAATCCGAGACGTCATCGAGCGGCGTCAGGATGCCGTGCCAGACATTGCGGGCGATGTTGACGCCCTGGCCCGGGGTGGTCTTGAAGGCGATCGGTTCACTCGGGCCTTCGTCGGTTTCCCGGGAGACGACGATCAGAAACGGATTGTCGCTCAAGGGGATGAAGGCCTGGCTGCCGAGCGGATGACGCTCGACCATGGTGAGTTTCAGCGGCAGCGGATAGGGTACGCCGCGCACCAGGCTGATCATGGGCCGGGCCTTTTCGCCTGTTGCATCGATCTTGGCGAGGTCGTGGTAGCGGGTTGCATTGCCCCCGTTGATGGGGAAGTTGTTGGCATTCTCCGTTTCGATCACGTCGCCGAAAGGCGCAAAGGCCTCCCGGGTCAACGGCTGTATGACGATCTCCTTCATGTGACGCTCCTCCGTCCAATGTTGATGGGTTGCCTGGAAGTTTGATCGCTTCGCCTCCTCGGCGAAACGATCTAGATGCCGGCTTTCGCAATACGCCCGAAGACACGCAGCCGGCTGACGCCGCCGTCGGGGAAGATGTTGAAGCGCACGTGGGTTACCGGACCCGCGATCGCGAGTGCGCTTGCTTCATAGGTGTGGATGCTGTCGGCGGCGAGTTTCTGCGGCGGCAGGACCTCGCGCCAGAACATCGACGATGCCGTAACGGATGCGGCCACTTCGCAAGCGTTCGCTCCAAGGTCTGCCGCCTGCAGCGAACAGGCGTCCGGGTAGTTGCCCTTGAAGTGGGCGGTATCGACCACGATCCGGTCGATCTCGCCGCGCGCGGCGAGTTTCACCACGATCCAGTCGTTGCCGGGCTCGCGCCGCCGGCGGGTCTCCCAACCGTCGCCCATGTTGATGCCGCGTCCGGGCGCAAGCAGCCGCTGGTGGCCGTAGTGTCCGTTGGAATAGGCGATGATGCGCCCGCCGAGCAATGATGAGGCCAGATCGACCACCGCGTCGCCGATCGCTGCCCGGTCTAGCGCAGGCGCGCCGTAAACCCGAAGGCGGGCGACGCCGCCGTCGGGATAGATGCGCAAGCGCACATGGCTCCAGACAGAATCCGACCGCGCTTCGAAGTGATGCAGCGCGCTCGGGCCAAGCGGCCGAGGGCAGACCAGCTCCGTCCAGACCGTCCGATCGTCGGGGCCATCCGGTGCCAGGCAGGCGTCGATGGCGCAAGCGCTCGGGTAGTTGCCGGTGAAATGAGCGGTATCAACCTCGAAGCCCCGGATGAGGCCGTTCGTCGCGAGTGCCACGATGGCGTGGTCGTTGCCGGGGCCGCGGCGTCGCCGCGTCTCCCAGCCGTCCATCCACTTGCCGTTCTCGTCATAGACACCGGGATGATAGACCGGCGGCGCGTCCTGCAGCATGCGTTCGAGCGGCGCGAAGAACTCGTCGGTTGCAAAGACCGGCCGCGCGCCGAGACCGGCGGAGGCAAGGTTGATCGCGTTCAGCGCGAATTCGGGCGGGTTCACGCCGTCGATCGTCATCGCGAGACCCTCAGCTCGGCAGCATGCCCTTGAGGCGCAGATAGGCGATCCGCTCCACCTGCCGGCACGCGGTCTCGAACTCCGTATCGCGATCGTTGCCGATCCGGCTTTCGAAGGCGGCGAGGATCTCGTCCTTGCTGCGCCCCTTGACCGCCATGATGAACGGGAACTTGAACTTCTCGACATAGGCGGCGTTGAGCGTGGTGAAGCGTTCACGCTCGGCATCGGTCAGCGCATCGAGGCCGGCACCGGCCTGCTCGTTGGTCGAGCTTTCGGTCAGGCGCTTGGCCTGTGCCAGCTTGCCGGCGAGATCGGGGTGGGCGATCAGCACGGCAAGCCGCTCCTCGGCCGAAGCTTCGCGGAAGACTGCGGAAAGGGCGGCGGCAAGGCCGATCGCGGTGTCGTTGGCCGGCGAAAGTTCGCCCTGGAAGGCGCGCTTCGCGATCCACTTCGAATGTTCGAAGACGCCGCCGAACCTGGCGACGAACGCCTCTTCGCCAAGCCGCGACGGACGATCGTCCCAGGCCTTGTACGGATAGTTTTCGGCCCAATGGCGGGCGATATCGACGCGTTTTGCGAGCCACACCTTCTCGTGGCCCTGCAGATAATCGAGGAAGCGGGCGAGTGCCGCGGCGCGGCCGGGCCGGCCGACGAGGCGGCAGTGCAGCCCGATGCTCAGCATCTTCGGCGCACCGGCCGTACCTTCGGCGTAGAGCACGTCGAAGCTGTCCTTGAGGTAGGTGAAGAACTGGTCGCCGCTGTTGAAACCCTGCGGCGTGGCAAAACGCATGTCGTTGCTGTCGAGCGTGTAGGGGATGACCAGCTGATGGCGCCCCGCATGCTCATGCCAATAGGGCAGGTCGTCGGCATAGGCGTCCGATACGTAGTCGAAGCCGCCGGCTTCGGTCACCAGGTCGAGCGTGTTGTCGGAACAGCGCCCCGTGTACCAGCCGCGCGGGCGCTCTCCGGTGACGATGGTGTGCAGCCGGACCGCTTCGGCGATCTCCTGGCGCTCGCGCTCCGGCGAAAAGTCCTTGTGTTCGATCCATTTCAGGCCGTGCGAGGCGATTTCCCAGCCGGCGTCCTGCATGGCGGCGACCTGTTCCGGCGAGCGCTTCAGCGCGGTTGCGACGCCATAAACGGTGGCCGGCACGCCGCGCTCGGTGAACATGCGATGCAGCCGCCAGAAGCCGGCGCGTGCGCCATATTCGTAGATCGATTCCATGTTCCAGTGGCGCTGGCCCTGCCAGGCCTGCGCACCGACGATTTCCGACAGGAATGCCTCGGACGCTGCGTCGCCATGCAGCACGCAGTTCTCGCCGCCTTCCTCGTAATTGATGACGAATTGCACGGCGATCCGCGCGCCGTCGGGCCATGTGATCTTGAAGTTCGGGCCGTGGCCGTGAAGATCGCGGGGGTATCTCATCTAAGCAGCTCCTCCAGACATTTTCGTCTCTGCATCCAATTTCTAGCGGCATTTGTTTCGAGCCATTCCCCCCAAAAAATTTGAAAGTCTCGAATGATCCGGTCGCTACCAAGCGGGTGGGAATGCCGGAATACTGCGAGGTGGAAAGCTGACTTCGGGAGGAGCGAAAACTATGCAATCTCAGGGTGGAAACGCCGGCCGTTTGACGACGCACGTGCTGGATACGGCCAGCGGCAAACCGGCCGAAGGGCTGCGCATCGAGCTCTACCGGGTCGATGGCGATCGCCAGACGCATATCAAGTCCGTCAAGACCAATGACGACGGCCGCTGTGACGAGCCGCTTTTGAGCGGCGAGCGCATGCAGACCGGCACCTACGAGCTGCAGTTCCATGCGGGCGATTATCTCGGCGGCGCAGCCAAGCGCGGTGACAACCCGTTCCTCGACGTGATCCCAATCCGCTTCGGCATCGATAACCAGGGCGCGCACTATCACGTGCCGCTGCTGCTTTCGCCCTATGGCTACTCCACCTATCGCGGGAGCTGAGCAATGACGATCCAGATCCGCAACACCATCCGCTTCATCCTGAACCACCGCCTCGTCGAACTTGCCGATGTTTCGCCGGTTCAGACTCTGCTCGATTTTCTGCGCATCGACCGCAATCTGAAGGGCACGAAAGAAGGCTGCGCCGAGGGCGACTGCGGTGCCTGCACCGTGCTTGTCGGCCGCCTGCTCGACGGCAAGCTCAAGTATGAATCCGTCAATGCCTGCATCCGTTTCGTCGGCTCGCTCGACGGCTGTCATATCGTGACGGTGGATAGTTTGGCGCAGCCGGCTGGCCCGTTGCATCCGGTGCAGCAGGCAATGGTCGACACGCATGCCTCGCAGTGCGGTTTCTGCACGCCGGGCTTCGTGATGTCGCTCTATGGCCTCTGGATGGAGA
This sequence comes from Ensifer sp. ENS07, assembly GCF_014852185.1. Classification (NCBI taxonomy): domain Bacteria; kingdom Pseudomonadati; phylum Pseudomonadota; class Alphaproteobacteria; order Hyphomicrobiales; family Rhizobiaceae; genus Ensifer; species Ensifer sp. ENS07. The sequence goes on from NZ_JACVBE010000003.1 coordinate 138,692, forward strand.
ACTCGAAGCCGTCGATCGCCGAAATCGAAAAGGCGCTGCAGGGCAATCTTTGTCGCTGCACCGGCTATGCCGCGATCATTCGCGCCGCCGAGGCGATCTCGACGATCGGCGATATCGGCAAGGATCCGCTGGTGGCCGAACGCGACCGGATCGCAGGCGAACTGGCAGCACTTCAGGACGGCCGTCGCGTGGAAATCGGCTCCGAGACCGAGCGCTTCATCCTGCCGGGCTCGGTCGATGATTTCGCCGCCGTGCTCGAAGCCAACCCGAAGGCGACGATCGTTGCCGGTTCGACCGATGTCGGCCTCTGGGTCACCAAATTCATGCGCGACATCTCACCGGTCATTCACCTGACCCATCTTGAAGAACTGCGCCGCATCACGGTCGATGCCGACGGCGTGACGCTCGGCGCCGGCGTCAGCTACGCCGAAGCCTACCCCGTTATCGTCGCGCACTTCCCTGAACTGACCGAGCTTTGGGATCGCATCGGCGGCCAGCAGGTCCGCAACATGGGCACCGTGGGCGGCAACATTGCCAACGGCTCGCCGATCGGCGACACGCCGCCGGCGCTGATTGCGCTTGGCGCCGCGATCACGCTGCGCAAGGGCGATCGCCGCCGCACGGTGGTGCTCGAGGACTTCTTCATCGCCTACGGCAAGCAGGACCGCGAGCCGGGCGAGTTCGTGGAAAGCGTGCGCATTCCTTTCGTTTCCGATAACGCGCGTGTGGCCGTCTACAAGGTGACGAAGCGTCTGGATGAGGACATTACCGCCGTCTGCGGCGGCTTCAACATCGCCTTCGAGGCAGGTCGGGTCAGCGACGCCATCATCGCCTTCGGCGGCATGGCCGCTACGCCGAAGCGAGCCGCTCATGTGGAGGCGGTGCTAAAAGGCGCCGAGTGGAACGAGGAGACGATCGAGCGCGCTGTCGCTGCCTTCGATCAGGACTTCACGCCGCTGACGGACTGGCGCGCCTCGGCGGAGTACCGCCAACTGGTGGCGAAGAACCTGCTTCGCCGCTTCTATCTCGAAACGCAGTCGAGTGGCGGCCAGCTCCGTCTCGATCGCACCATTGCTGTCGCGGTTTAAGGGAGGAAGCCATGAACGTGATGCAGCCCATCGACCGCATCCGCGGCGGCGTACACGAAAACGAACGGCACGAGTCCGGCCACAAGCATGTGTCCGGAACGGCCGAATATATCGACGATATTCCTGAGCCCCAGGGCACCCTGCACGGCTATCTCGGCCTCTCGCAGCGGGCACACGCCGACATTCTGTCGATCGACTTTGAGGCCGTGAACGCCAGCGAAGGCGTGATCGGCGTTCTGACGGCCGCCGACATTCCCGGCGAGAACGATATCAGTCCGGCGCACAAGCACGACGAACCGATCTTCGTCACCGACAAGGTGGAGTTCCACGGCCAGCCGATCTTCGCAGTCATTGCCACTTCACGCGAGGCCGCCCGCCGTGCCACAGCCAAGGTCAAGATCGAATATCGCGACCTGCCACATGTGACCGACGTGCTCGAAGCGGCTGCCGCCAACTATCCGCTGGTCATCGATCCCTTGAAGCTCGAGCGTGGCGACATCGACGCCGGCTTTGCCAAGGCGAAGAACATTCTCGAAGGCGAGATGCGCATCGGCGGCCAGGACCACTTCTATCTGGAAGGCCAGATCTCGTTTGCCATTCCCGGTGAGGACGACGAGGTGCTCGTCTATTCCTCGACCCAGCACCCGGCCGAGACGCAGCACATGGTCGCGACCGTGCTTGGCGTTCCGTCGAACGCGGTCACCGTGAATGTGCGCCGCATGGGCGGCGGTTTCGGCGGCAAGGAAACCCAGGCCAACATTTTCGCCGCCGTTGCGGCCGTCGCGGCCAAGAAATACCGCTGCCCGGTCAAGGTTCGGCCGGACCGCGACGACGACATGAGCGCCACCGGCAAGCGTCACGACTTCCACGTGGACTACAAGCTCGGCTTCGACGACGAGGGGCGCATCGAGGCGGTGGACGCCGTTTTCTCGGCACGCTGCGGTTACTCGGCTGATCTCTCGGGTCCGGTCACCGACCGCGCGCTCTTCCATGCCGACAACTGCTATTTCTATCCGAACGTGCGCCTGCGCTCGCGTCCGCTGAAGACCAACACCGTTTCCAACACTGCGTTCCGCGGTTTTGGCGGCCCTCAAGGGATGGTCGGTGGCGAACGAATGATCGAGGACATCGCCTATGCCGTCGGCAAGGACCCGCTGGAAATCCGCAAGCTGAACTTCTATGGCGGCGAGGGCCGAAACCTCACGCCCTATCACCAGACCGTGGAAGACAACATCATCGGCCGCATTATCGAGGAACTGGAAACCTCGGCGGATTATGCCAAGCGTCGCGAAGCGGTGATCGCGTTTAACCGCGAGAGCAATGTGGTGAAGCGCGGCATCGCGCTGACGCCGGTAAAGTTCGGCATCTCCTTCACCAAGACCGAGTACAATCAGGCCGGCGCGCTTGTGCATGTCTATACGGATGGTTCGATCCATCTGAACCATGGCGGCACCGAGATGGGGCAGGGGCTCTATACCAAGGTCGCCCAAGTGGTGGCCGACGAGTTCCAGGTCGATCTCGACCGGATCAAGGTGACGGCGACGACGACCGGCAAGGTGCCGAACACGTCTGCAACCGCGGCGTCCTCCGGCTCCGATCTCAACGGCATGGCCGCTGCCAATGCCGCCCAACAGATCAAGGAACGGCTGGTGAAGTTTGCTGCCGAGCGCTGGAACGTCGCCGAGGCCGATGTCGCCTTCGAACCGAACGTGGTGCGGATCGGAGCGGAACGCTTGAGCTTCAACGAGTTCATCAAGATCGCCTATGGCGCCCGCATCCAGCTTTCGGCCGCCGGTTTCTACAAGACGCCGAAGATCCACTGGAACCGCGCCGAGGGCCGAGGCCGGCCGTTCTTCTACTACGCCTATGGCGCCTCGTGCTCCGAGGTCAGCGTCGATACGCTGACCGGTGAATATCAGGTCGACCGCACGGACATCCTGCACGATGTCGGCCGCTCGCTGAACCCGGCGCTCGATCTTGGTCAGGTCGAAGGCGCCTTCGTTCAGGGCATGGGCTGGCTGACGACGGAAGAGCTCTGGTGGGATGCCAAGGGCCGGCTGCGCACGCACGCGCCCTCGACCTACAAGATCCCGCTGGCTTCGGATCGGCCACGCGTCTTCAACACCCGGCTTGCCGAGTGGTCGGTCAACCGCGAAGAAACGATTCGCCGCTCGAAGGCTGTCGGCGAACCGCCGTTCATGCTCGGCATCTCCGTGCTGGAAGCCTTGTCGATGGCGGCCGCGAGCGTTGCGGAGTATCGTATAGCACCGCGCCTTGATGCGCCGGCAACGCCGGAACGGGTGTTGATGGCGATCGAGCGGCTGCGGGCGGCCGCACGGCAGAAAGGGTAACAGGGGCTGATTGTCATGGTGGCGAGCCGCGAGGATATCAGGGACTTTCTCCGACGCGAGCGCGACTGCGTGCTTGTGGAGGTGACCGGTGCCGCCGGTTCGACGCCACGCGATACCGACGCCTGGATGCTCGTCGCCGCCGATAGCCTGTTCGGCACGATCGGCGGCGGGCAACTCGAATACATGGCGATCGACCATGGCCGGCGGGCGCTGAAGCGTGGCGACGCGCCGGAGGCGATGACGATCCCGCTCGGACCGGAGATCGGCCAGTGTTGCGGCGGGCGCGTGGCGCTTGCCTTCACACGAATCGATCGGGAGAAAGCCGCCATGCTGATTGAACGCAGCGACCTGGAAATCGCCAGCCGGCCGCATGTCTATGTCTTTGGCGCGGGCCATGTCGGCGATGCACTGGCGATGGCGCTCTCCCTGGTGCCGGTGCGCACCGTTCTCGTAGATACCCGCGAGAACGAGCTTTCGGCCGTTGCCGACATTCCCGGCATCGAGACCTGCCTGACGGCGATGCCGGAGGCAGTGGTGCGCGACGCGCCCCCCGGCAGCGCCTTCGTCATCCTCACCCACGACCACGCGCTCGACTTCCTGATCGCGGCAGAAGCGCTTCGCCGCGACGATGCCTCCTATGTCGGTATGATCGGGTCGAAGACGAAGCGCTCCACTTTCAAGAACTGGCTGTCGCGCGAGATCGGTCGACCGGACCTCTTCGACCGGCTGGTCTGCCCGATCGGCGGCACGACGGTGAAGGACAAGCGGCCAGCGGTGATCGCTGCGCTTGCCGCCGCCGAAGTCATGGCGGCTGCGCTCAATTTTCGCCAGCCGGTGCAAGTGGACATCTCGCGTCGGCCGGCTGCCGCCAAGCTTGCTCGTTAGCAAATCCGCCCGTCAGCGGAGCGCCGTTTCGCCCCGGTGCGCACCGTTGAGGTGGAGCGCAAAGCCGTTGATGCGCGGGTCGCCGACCTCCGGTCGGAGTTCAAGCGTCGGGATTGCATAGTCCCCGCCGTTCTGCCGGCGATAGGGAATGGGCGCAGTTGTCGCGAGCGTGTGCATTCTTTCTTTCAGTTGTTCCGCCGTGGCTTGAAAACCAGCGTCGTCAAGGCTGTCTACGCGGTAGGCGACGAACGGCGGGAGCACGTCGTAACCGGGATAGAAGAGGATCCCGTGGTTGATCGGGAAGAGCAGGTCGTCGATCGGCCCGTTCACGCCCCGCGGCGAATAGTGCTCCTCCCAGCCGCCCGTCGTCACGACAAGCATGGCGCGTTTGCCGGCCAGCGTTCCCTCGCCGAAGCGCCTGCCCCAATATTTGTCGCTGTGCTCGCCGACGCCATAGGCAAAACCATAGGCATAGACGCGATCGACCCAGCCTTTCAGGATCGCCGGCATTGAATACCACCACAGCGGAAACTGCAGAATCAGCGCGTCGGCCCAGAGCAGCTTTTCCTGCTCGGTCTTGACGTCGGCGGTCAGCGTATCGGTGGCAAAGGCCTCCTTCGACGCGCGGCTCGGCTTGAACCGGGCATCGGGGGCAAGGGCCGGAAAATCGGCGCGACCGATCTCGGACTTCCATCCCTCGGCATAGAGATCGGTGACACGAACCTCATGGCCTTCCGCCTCAAGCGTCTTGACGGCGATATCGCGCAGCGCGCCGTTCAGTGAACGCGGTTCGGGGTGGGCATAAACAAGCAGAACTTTCATGGTCGATATCCTCGGTGCCATCAACTGAGACTCTAGGTAGACCGCCCCATCCCTATGCGGTAGATATTCGAAATGCATAGGATCATGCCGAAAAATGGATAAGTCTGATGTTACGCTTGAACGCATGCGCACCTTCGTGCGCGTCGCCGAGCGGGGCAGTCTTTCGGCTGTTGCGCGTGAGTTCGGCATCGGCCAGTCGACGGTGACGCGGCAGCTGCGAGAGCTCGAGGAAGCGATCGGCGTGCCGCTGCTTAGCCGCACCACCCGTCGCGTCACGGTGACCGACGAAGGCAGCCGTTACTACGCCGATAGCGTCCAGATCCTGCGACTGGTAGAACAGGCCGGCGACGAAGCGCGCGGTGCGCGTGGGGCTGCTGCCGGTACCATTCGTGTGTCCTGCACGTCCGCATTGGGAGTGCTGCACGTTACCCGGCTGATCTTTGCTTTCCAGGACAGGTATCCCGACATCGGCGTCGATCTGAGCCTGACCGACGAGCGCATCGACCTCGTGCGGGAAGGCATCGACGTCGCGTTGCGGCTCGGGCCGCTTAGCGACAGCTCCATGAAGCTTAGGCCGCTTGGGCAGAGCCGGCGTCTTCTGGTGGCTGCTCCGGCCTACCTGGCCGCGCGCGGATTTCCGCGCGCCCCAAGCGACCTCTCGGCGCATGAGGGGATCCGCATGTCGAACATTGCCGGCAGTGAAAGGCTCAACTTCGAAGCCACAGACGGGCGGCATCTGTCCGTGCCCTTCGGTGGACGCCTTCGCATCGATCATGGGCTTGCTGCACGTGAGGCCCTCGTCGCCGGCCGGGGCATCGCGCCTGCCCACCGATGGCTCGTCGACGATCTGATCGAGGCCGGCCTGTTGGTGCCGCTGCTTCCGGACTATTCATTGCCTGCGGTGCCGCTCAGCCTGCTGATCGTGCCGGAACGCTCTGGCATCGCCCGTGTTCGTCTGTTGGTTGATTTCCTGGTCGAGGCGATCGGCAACCTTCCGGGGATCGAGAGGTCCAGAGCCTAGCGGCCTCGGCCGTCCGCCAGCTGCGACAGCGTGATCCCTAACCCGAATGGATCGGTTGCATGACCCGTGCGCCGTAAGCCATACCACAAATGTGTCGCTTACCCTTTGCTTCCGGATCTGTCTATCATCAGTAGTTTCTAAAATAAGGTTGACGCTGAGGTCGACCTTAGCGGAAGTAACGCGTCCAGGATTTTCTTTAGTGCTTTTCAGACAAATCGCGTTTTACGCAATTGCACAGAGACGGGGACGCATCAGATCGGGAGACGACTATGAAGAAACTGACGCGTGCTCTGCTCTTGTCCACGGCATTCGCGGTGCTGACGCACTATAGCGCGCCGTTCATGATCGGCGTTGCCCACGCCGATGGGGGTACTACCAGTGGTGAAGGCAGCACGGGCGGCACCGGTGGTGATGGTGGTACGGGCGGTGATGGCGGTACGGGTGGTACCGGCGGTGACGGTGGAACGGGGGGCGATGGCGGCACGGGCGGCACCGGTGGTGATGGCGGCACGGGCGGCGATGGCGGTGGCACCGGTGGTGACGGTGGTGGCACGGGCGGTGATGGCGGCGGCACCGGTGGTGACGGTGGTGGCACGGGCGGTGACGGTGGTGGCACTGGTGGCGATGGCGGCGGCACCGGTGGCGACGGTGGTGGCACGGGCGGTGATGGCGGCGGCACCGGTGGCGATGGCGGCGGCACGGGCGGTGACGGTGGTGGCACGGGCGGTGATGGCGGCGGCACTGGTGGCGATGGCGGCGGCACCGGTGGCGACGGTGGTGGTACCGGCGGCGATGGCGGCGGCACGGGTGGTGACGGTGGCGGCACCGGCGGTGACGGCGGCGGTGGCGGCAAGCCCAAGCACGCCAACAACGGCTTCGGCAACGGCGGCGGTGACGGAGTTCCCGGCAAGTCGAAGCACAGCGACGTGAAACGCTGATCTCTGAAAAATATTGAGGGCGCGCCGCATCGGCGCGCCTTCTTTCTTTTGCAAACCACGTTGAGATCGCCCGGCACCGGGCGAAAGAATCGGCTCTCCGTCGATAGGAGCCGCCGGCAGGATGCCTAGGGTGTGCAGTCTTGCTCCTTGGTCCAGGCCGAAGCGGCCGGAAGACGAACGGTCAGGCCAGCATTCCGTTGATCAGGCGCTGACAGCGCTCGGCCATGTAATCGATCATCAGTCGCACCTTCGGGTCCTGGAACCGCTTGTGCGGATAGATCGCCGCAAGCTGCACGCTGAGCGGCGGCGTGTCGACGAGGATCGGCACGAGTGCGCCGGAATTGATGTGCGCCTTCACCTCGAACAGCGGCTTGTTGATAATGCCGCGGCCGTCGAGCGCCCACTGCGTCAGGACGTCGCCGTCGTCGGAATCATAGGGTCCGGTGACTTCGAGCTTGCGCACGCCTTCCATGGTCTGGAGCGTCCAGAAATACTCTTTCGAACCGGGATACCTGAGCAGCAGACAGTCGTGCTTGTCGGCGATGAGTGCGTCGGGCGTCTGAGGGATGCCCCGCTTCTCGAAATAGGCAGGCGCACCGCAGACAACGCGCTCGCAATTCATGATGCCGCGCATGCGCAGGTTCGAATCTTCGAGGATGCCGAGCTTGAAGGCGACGTCGACGCCTTCCGACAGGATATCGACATTGTGGTCCGACAGGCGAAGCCGCACTTCGATGTCGGGATACTTGTCGTGAAACTCCGGAATGCCCGATGCAATCAGCCGCCGACCTATCCCCAAAGGAGCGGTAATCTTCAGCGCGCCCTTCGGATTGCGCGAGAGATCGGCGATCGCATTTTCTGCTTCGTTGACAGCCTCGAGGATCTTCACCGCGCCGTCGTAAAAGACGCGACCGTGCTCCGTCGGGGTCAGCTTGCGCGTCGTCCGATTGAACAGGCGAACGCCCATATGGCGTTCCAACTCTTTGATTCTATTGCTTGCAACCGCCGGCGTCACGCGCTGGTCGCGACCCGCTGCCGACAGGGTTCCAAGCTCTACGACGCGTACGAAGACGCGCACATTGTCCAGATAAGACATGCCTCCGTCCCACTCCTTCAGGCTCTCTCTAGCCTATCCATTCCGTCGCTATTTTATAGATTTTTTTGAAAGTGTTGGTGAAGCAGCGACGTTCCCGCGACCTCCAGCAATGACACATAATGGTCCGAGGAGAAATGGGAGAATTTCATGTACGACTATGCCATCGCCTGGGATTGGCTGACCTTTGCCGTGAGATGGCTGCACGTCATCACCGCCATTGCATGGATCGGTTCGTCCTTTTACTTCGTCGCCCTCGACCTCGGTCTGAAGAAACATCCCGGCCTGCCGGTCGGCGCCTATGGCGAAGAATGGCAGGTGCACGGTGGCGGCTTCTACCACATCCAGAAATACCTGGTTGCGCCGGCCAACATGCCGGAGCACCTGATCTGGTTCAAATGGGAGTCCTACGTCACCTGGCTCTCCGGCTTCGGCATGCTCTGCCTGGTCTACTATGCCGGCGCCGACCTCTACCTGATCGACCCGAACGTGCTCGACGTCTCGAAGCCGGTGGCAATCGCCATCTCGCTCGGCTCGATTGCCTTCGGCTGGCTCGCCTATGATACGATCTGCAAGTCGCCCTTCGGTCGCGACAACACCCGACTGATGGTGCTGCTCTACTTCATTCTGGTCGGCATGGCCTGGGGCTACACGCAGCTCTTCACCGGCCGCGCAGCCTTCCTGCATCTCGGTGCGTTTACCGCAACGATCATGTCGGCCAACGTCTTCTTCATCATCATTCCGAACCAGAAGGTGGTCGTCGGCGACCTGATCGCTGGCCGCACGCCCGACGCCAAGTACGGCGTGATCGCCAAGCAGCGCTCGACCCACAACAACTACCTGACGCTGCCGGTTCTGTTCCTGATGCTGTCGAACCACTATCCGCTGGCGTTCGGTACCCAGTACAACTGGATCATCGCCTCGCTGGTCTTCCTGATGGGCGTGACCATCCGCCACTATTTCAACACCCGTCACGCGAACAAGGGCAACCCGACCTGGACCTGGCTCGTAACCGCGCTGCTCTTCGTCGTCATCATGTGGCTGTCGACCGTGCCGAAGATTCTTGCCGGCGGCGAGGAGGCGAAGATTTCCGCCGCGCAACAGCCGTTCGTCACCGCGGAAGCCTTTCCGAAGGTCCGCGACACGGTGCTTGGCCGCTGTTCCATGTGCCATGCCAAGGAGCCGGGCTGGGAGGGCATCGTCGTCCCGCCGAAGGGCGTGATGCTCGAGACCGACACTGAGATCGCCAATCACGCGCGTGAAATCTACCTGCAGGCCGGCCGCAGCCACGCGATGCCGCCCGCCAATGTCACCGGCGTATCGGACGAGGAGCGGCAGCTGCTCGTCGCCTGGTACGAATCCGTCGTGAATGGAGGAAAGACCCAATGACCGATCTGCTGATCCGCGGCCGTGTGCTGACCTTCGTCGAGGAACCAAAGGGCATCGACGACACCACCTCCTATCGCTACTTCGAAGACGGCGCCGTGCTCGTGCGCGGCGGCAAGGTCGCCGATATCGGCGATCATGCCGATGTCGCCCGTCGTGCCGGTGCCGGCGTCAAGGTCGCCGACCATCGCCCTCATCTGGTGTTGCCAGGCCTGATCGATACGCATCTGCATTTCCCGCAGACGCAGGCGATCGCCTCCTACGGCGCCCAGCTTCTCGAATGGCTGAACACCTACATTTTCGTCGAGGAGCAGAAGTTCCGCAAACCGGAGCATGCCGACTTCATCGCCGGCCGTTTCCTGGATGAGCTTCTGGCGAACGGCACGACGACGGCGGCCGCCTATTGCTCGGTGCATCCGGAGAGCGTCGACGCCTATTTCGGGGCCGCTGAAGCGCGCGGCATGCTGATGATCGGCGGCAAGGTGATGATGGACCGCAATGCGCCCGATGCGCTGCGCGACACGGCGCAGCAGGGCTATGACGAGACGAAGGCGCTGATTGCCAAGTGGCACGGCCGTGGCCGCGCGCACTACGCTATCAGCCCGCGCTTTGCCATCACCTCGACGCCGGAGCAGATGGAGGCGAGCCGCACGCTCGTCGCCGAGCATCCGGAGTGCTACGTCCAGACGCATCTCTCTGAAAACAGGGACGAAATCGCCTTCGCCACGTCGCTCTATCCGGAAGCGAAGGACTATACCGACATTTACGCGCGCTACGATCTGCTGACGCGCAAGACCTTGCTCGGCCACTGCATCTATCTGAGCGACCGCGAGATTTCGGTACTCGCCGAAACCGGTGCCGTCGGCAATTTCTGCCCGACCTCGAACCTGTTCCTCGGCTCGGGTCTCTTCGATCGCGATCGCTTCGACAAGCTCGGCGCCCGCTGGTCGGTCGCGACCGATGTCGGCGCCGGCACCAGCTTCTCGATGCTGGAGACGATGGACGAGGCCTACAAGGTTCTGCACCTGCAGGGCCAGCGGCTGACGCCATTCAACTCCTTCTACCGCATGACACTCGGCAACGCCCGGGCGCTCGATCTCGACGACCGTATCGGCTCGCTGCATGTCGGCGCCGATGCCGATATCGTGGTGCTTGATAGCCGCGCCAAGCCGTCGATGGACTTGCGCATGCGGGTTGCCGGTTCGCTTGTCGAGGAACTCTTCATCCTGCAGACGATGGGTGACGACCGATGCGTGGCCGAGACCTATGTCGCCGGCAAGCCGATGAAGGGAGCTGCACGCGCTGCGAAGGACGCAGCCACCTCGGCAGTAAAGAGCCTCGAAACGGCCTAAGGCGCGTCCGCCCCTGCTGGCTCGCCAGCATTGCTTATTATAACGCCGCGTGTCCGGATCGGACGCGCGGCGTTTCTGTTGGTCGGGGTTTAAAGCTCTTCCGGTCGCTTGCCGCCCATCGCCTTGGTCAGCGCATCCGCGCGTTCGCGCACGATGGGGCCGAAGGTTGAGAGCTTCTGATCGCTGACGCGGACCGACGGGCCCGAGATGGATATGCCGGCGATCGTTTCGCCATATTCGTTGAAGATCGGAGCGGCGACGCAGCGCATGCCGAGGGTGTGCTCCTCGTCGTCGACCGACCAGCCGCGGTGGCGGATCTCCTGGATATCCTTCAGCAGCGCCGGCAGCGTATCGCGCGTCTTGTCGGTGAAATGCGCGAGTTCGCGACCGTGGAGCAGTTGGGCGATCTCCTTGTCGGACCAGGTGGACAGGATGGCCTTGCCGATGCCGGAGGCATGAACCGGACCGCGGCGGCCGGGACGGAAGAAAGCGCGCATCGGCGCGTGGCTTTCGACCTGCGAAATGAAGACGACGTCGCCGCCTTCCTCGATGCCGATATTCGCCGTCTCGCCGCTTTCCTCCATCAGTCCTTTTAGAAACGGCCGACTGATGGTGCCGAGCTTGCGGAAGCGCAGATAGGCGTTGCCGATCTCGAACGCCTTCAAACCGACTGTCCAGGCGCCCGTGTCCGGGTCGTGCATCACCATGCCGTGGCCGGCAAGCGTTGCCAGCAGCCGGTGCACGGTCGACGGCGCCATGCCGGTCTCGTCGGCGAGCTGGGTGAGGGTTGAGCCGTCGCCTTCGGCCACGACCGTCAAAAGGGCGAGACTGCGATCAAGCACCTGGACGGATGAAGGGGCGGCGTTCTCGCCCGCCTTGCGTCCGCGTTTTCCCCTGCCGTTGCCGTCCATAAAAGCCTCTCTGCAAATCACGTGTCTCGCCCATCATCCTCTATCAGGCCATGCCGCGATTTTCTCCGAATTATTGAAAATCTTTATTTCCATATGATGGAAATGAATTCCATTTGCGTGTTGCGTATCGACGATAATGGATTATTGTTTCAGGAAATTGGAGGAGTTCCCATGGCTAAGATGCGTGCCGTTGACGCGGCTGTTATTGTTCTGGAAAAGGAAGGCATCGACTGTGCCTTCGGCGTACCGGGTGCCGCCATTAATCCGTTCTACTCGGCGCTGAAGGCGCGCGGCTCGGTTCGTCATATCCTGGCGCGCCACGTCGAAGGCGCTTCCCACATGGCCGAAGGCTATACGCGCGCCAAGCACGGCAATATCGGAGTCTGCATCGGCACGTCGGGCCCGGCCGGCACCGACATGATCACCGGCCTCTATTCGGCCTCGGCGGATTCGATCCCGATCCTCTGCATCACCGGCCAGGCGCCGCGCGCCCGTCTCGACAAGGAAGATTTCCAGGCTGTCGATATCGCCAAGATCGCAGCACCGGTCACCAAGTGGGCGGTTACCGTCATGGAGCCGGCGCTCGTTCCCTTCGTCTTCCAGAAGGCGTTTCACATCATGCGCTCCGGCCGTCCCGGCCCGGTGCTGATCGACCTGCCGGTCGACGTCCAGCTTGCCGAGATCGAATTCGATCCGGACACCTACCAGCCGCTTGAAGCCTACAAGCCGAAGGCGACGCGGGCCCAGGCCGAGAAGGCGATCGCGATGCTGAACGAAGCGGAACGCCCGCTGATCGTTGCCGGCGGCGGCATCATCAACGCCGATGCATCGGACCTTCTGACAGAATTTGCCGAAATCACCGGAATTCCGGTTATTCCGACGCTGATGGGCTGGGGCACGATCCCGGATGACCATCCGCTGATGGCCGGCATGTGCGGCCTGCAGACCTCGCATCGCTACGGCAATGCCAACATGCTCGCCTCCGACTTCGTGCTCGGCGTCGGCAACCGCTGGGCAAACCGCCACACCGGCAACGTTCCGACCTACACGGAAGGCCGCAAGTTCGTTCACGTCGACATTGAGCCGACGCAGATCGGCCGCGTTTTCGCGCCCGATTTCGGTATCGTCTCGGATGCCGGCGCTGCGCTGAAGCTCTTCCTCGATGTCGCGACGGAATGGAAGACGGCGGGCAAGCTGCGTGACTGGTCCGCCTGGGCGGAAGAGTGCCGCGAGCGCAAGCGCACCATGCTGCGCAAGACCCACTTCGACCAGACGCCGCTGAAACCGCAGCGCGTCTATGAAGAGATGAACAAGGCCTTCGGCCGCGACACCTGCTACGTTTCGACCATCGGCCTCAGCCAGATCGCCGGCGCCCAGTTCCTGCACGTCTACAAGCCGCGCAACTGGATCAATTGCGGCCAGGCCGGACCGCTCGGCTGGACCTTGCCTGCGGCCCTCGGTGTTCGCGCTGCCGATCCGGACCGGACGATCGTGGCACTCTCAGGCGACTACGACTTCCAATTCCTGATCGAGGAACTGGCTGTCGGCGCCCAGCACAAGCTGCCTTACCTGCATGTGGTCGTGAACAATTCCTATCTCGGCCTCATCCGCCAGGCGCAGCGCGGTCTCAACATGGACTTCGAAGTCAGCCTCGCCTTCGACAACATCAACGCGTCGGGCGATGCGGAGAAGGGTTACGGCGTCGACCACGTCGCGGTTGCCGAAGGTCTCGGCTGCAAGGCGATCCGGGTGCGCAGTCCGAACGAGTTCCAGGAAGCCTTCGACCGGGCGCGCGCGCTGATGGACGAGCACCAGGTTCCCGTCGTCATCGAGTTCATCCTCGAGCGCGTCACCAACATCTCCATGGGCGCCGACATCAATGCAGTCGTCGAGTTCGAGGAACTGGCGCTGCGCGGCGAGGACGTGCCGACCGCGATCACGGCCCTGCTCGACTGAGCCTTGAATGACTGAGGAGATGCGGGCGCTCCGCCGCCCGCATCGCTCACAAGACAAACACAAGGAGGAAACATCGCATGGCGAAGTTCGCTGCGAACCTGACAATGCTGTTCAACGAGGTGCCGTTCCTCGATCGTTTCGCCCTTGCTGCCAAGGCCGGCTTCGAGGGCGTGGAATATCTGTTTCCCTACGAATTCGAAAAGGTGAGCCTGCGCGCAGAGCTTCAGCGCCATGGCCTGACCCAAGTTCTGCACAACCTGCCGGCCGGCAACTGGGCGAGCGGCGAACGCGGCATCGCCATCCTGCCTAACCGGGTCGACGAGTTCCGCAAAGGCGTGGCGAGCGCCATCGACTACGCGACGGCGCTCGACTGCAAGCAGGTCAACTGCCTGGTTGGCATCGCGCCTCACGGTGTCTCTGAACAGGTGCTGCGCGACACGCTGGTCGCCAATCTCAAGCTTGCTGCAAGCGAACTCGGCAAGCAGGGCATTCGCCTGCTCATCGAACCGATCAACGACTTCGATATTCCGGGCTTCTATCTCAACACGGTCGAGCAGGCGGCTTCGATCATTGAGGAGGTCGGCAGCGACAACCTGTTCATCCAGTACGACCTCTACCACCAGCAGCGCACGCAGGGCGAGTTGATCGGCACCTACAAACGCTTTGCCGATCGCATCGTTCATGTCCAACTTGCCGACAATCCGGGCCGCAACGAGCCGGGCACCGGCGAGATCAACTATCCCTTCGTCTTCGACGCGCTGGAAGCGGCCGGCTACGACGGCTGGATCGGTTGCGAATATAAGCCGCGCACCACGACTGCCGAGGGCCTTGGCTGGCTCGGCGCCGAGCGCCAGCGCACCCAATCCGCAGACATCATCAAGATCAGGAGCTAAACACCATGGCAACAATCGGTTTCATTGGACTGGGTATCATGGGCACGCCGATGGCGCGCCACCTGCAGGATGCCGGCCACACCATCGTCACCTCGAAGTTCGTCATCCCGCCGCGCCAGGAGCTGCTCGACAACGGCCTCAAGTTCGTCGACTCGCCGAAGGCGTTGGCCGAAACCGTCGACACCATCATCCTGATGCTGCCGGATACCCCTGAGGTCAAGGATGTTCTCTTCGGCGAAAACGGCGTCGCCTACGGTCTTTCCAAGGGCAAGCTCGTCATCGACATGAGCTCGATCTCGCCGATCGAGACGAAGGAATTCGCCAAGAAAGTTCGCGAGACCGGTGCCGAATACATCGACGCCCCGGTTTCCGGCGGCGAAGTCGGCGCCAAGAATGCTTCGCTCTCGATCATGGCGGGCGGCGCCCAGGAGAGCTTCGACCGCGCCCTGCCGCTCTTGAAGTTGATGGGCAAGAACATCACGCTCGTCGGTGATTGCGGCGACGGCCAGGTCACCAAGGTCGCCAACCAGATCATCGTTGCGCTGACGATCGAAGCGGTCTCGGAAGCGCTTGTCTTCGCCTCCAAGGCGGGTGCTGATCCGGCGCGCGTCCGCGAAGCGCTGATGGGCGGCTTTGCCTCCTCGCGCATTCTCGAAGTTCACGGCGAGCGCATGATCAAGCGCACCTTCGATCCGGGCTTCCGCATCTCGCTGCACCAGAAGGACCTCAACCTGGCTCTCCAGGGTGCCAAGTCGCTCGGCATCTCGCTGCCGAACACGGCGGCAACGCAGGAACTCTTCAACAACTGCGCAGCCAACGGCGACAGCGGCCTAGACCACTCCGGCCTCGTCCGGGCGCTGGAGCGCATGGCGAACCACCAGGTTGCCTAAGCAATTCCAGGGAACGTGCGAAGCGGTTTTCCGTTAGGAATTGCGCCGCTTTGAAAAGATCAGGCGACGACCTTAAATGCGCATGACTCGTCCGGCGTCCCATTGTGCCGGACCGGTCATGCGTCCGGGCGGCGGTTGGAGGAACCGCCGCCCGAGACTTTCATGCAGTTCCAACCGCGATTTGCGCTGGGATGACATATAAGGATGGGGCGACGCGACATCCTCCAGGGGGAGACCAATGCCAACCATCACCGATCCACGCCGTTTCCTCGAAGCGCTGTTCACCTCGGCCGTTGCCGCGGCTGATCCGGAGAAAGTGATCGCGGCCAACCTGCCGGCGCGACCGAAGGGGCGGACGGTGGTGGTTGGGGCCGGCAAGGGTGCGGCCCAGATGGCAGCCGCCTTCGAACGCCATTGGGATGGTCCGCTCTCGGGCGTGATCGTCACCCGCTATGGCTATGCTGCCCCATGCGAGACGATCGAGGTGCTGGAAGCGTCGCACCCCCTGCCTGATGAAAACGGTTTACTGGCCTCGAAGCGCTTGCTCGCCGAAGTCGGCGGCCTGACGGCGGACGATCTTGTCGTCGCGCTCGTCTGCGGCGGTGGCTCGGCGCTTTTGCCCTCGCCACCACCCGGCTTGACGCTGGAAGACGAGATCGCCGTCAACCGGGCGTTGCTTGCCTCCGGCGCGCCGATCAGCGCCATGAATGCCGTGCGCAAGCACGTCTCGATGATCAAGGGCGGTCGGCTGGCTGCCGCGGCCTATCCGGCCAAGGTCGTTTCGCTGATCGTTTCCGATATTCCGGGCGACGATCCGGCGCTGGTCGCCTCCGGCCCGACACTGGCGGACGCCAGCACGCGCGAGGATGCGCTGACGCTGATCGAGCGCTACAGTCTGAACCTGCCGGCAAAGGTTATGGCGTGGATCAATAGCCCGGAAAGCGCCGCGCCATCTCCTGATGACCCGCGTTTTGCCCGTAACGAAGTCCGGCTGATCGCATCCGCATCCGTCTCGCTCGAGGCCGCGGCTGCAGAGGCGCGTGCCGCCGGCATCGACGCGATCATTCTTTCCGATGCGATCGAGGGCGAGGCGCGCGACGTTGGCGGTGTGCATGCGGCGATCGCCCGGGAAGTCGTCGGCCGCGGTCGACCGTTCACCAAACCGGTCGTCGTTCTCTCGGGCGGCGAGACGACCGTCACCATCCGCGGCAAGGGCAAGGGCGGACGCAACAGCGAATTCCTGCTGGCGCTGGCGCTCGGCATCGACGGTGCCAAAGGGGTCTCGGCGCTGGCCGCAGACACCGACGGCATCGACGGCTCCGAGGACAACGCCGGCGCTTTCGCCGACGACACCACCATCGCCCGCCTCGCGGCGCAACGGCTGGATGCCGCGACATTCCTGCAGAAGAACGACAGCTGGTCGGCGTTCGATGCGCTCGGCGATCTCTTCAAGCCGGGGCCAACGGGCACCAACGTCAACGACTTCCGCGCCATCCTGGTGCAGTGATATCCGCGCGGCGGGTGTGTAGCCTGCCTGTCGTTATACACTTCACGCGAAGTGGCAACTGACCGAGCCATAAGCGCCGAAATCGGCGACGATCGTGTCGCCGTTCCTGGCTTCGAGCGTGCGGATGAAAGAGCCTGAGAGAACGATCTGGCCGGGCTCGATCGCGTCGCCGCATTGCGCGAGACGATTGGCGAGCCAGGCGATGCCGCGCGCCGGATGGTTGAGCACACCGGCCGCAAGTCCCGTTTCCTCGATCACCGCATTGCGCGAGACGATCGCCCCCATCCAGCGCATGTCGACCGTATCGGGGCGCACGGCGCGGCCGCCGAGGATGAGGCCGCCATTGGCGGCATTGTCGGCGATCGCATCGACGAGGATGCGCGCCTTCTTTGTTTTCGGATCCGTGCGGACGATCCGGCTGTCGAGAATTTCCAGCGCCGGCATGACATAATCCGTGGCGTTCAGGACCTGGACGATGTTGACCCGCGGGCCTTTGAGCCCGGTTTTCATGATGAACGCGATCTCCGCTTCGACCCGTGGCTGGATGAAGCGATCGGCGGGTATGCTTGCGCCGTCGTCGAACAGCATGTTGTCGAAGAGCACGCCGGAATCGGGCGTGTCGATGCCGAGCGCCTGCTGCATGGCATTGGACGTCAGCCCGATCTTCCAGCCGATGATGCGGTGGCCGTCGTCGCGTTTGCGCCGGACCAGAGCCGCCTGGATCGCATAGGCGTCGTCGACCGTCATTTCGGGATGCTTGAGCGACAGGAGCCCGATCTGTTTTCGATCGCGTTCGGCCTGATGCAGGCTTTCGGCGGCCTTGGCGATCTCGGTTGCATTCAGCATGGCGCCCCCCGACTTCAGCGCCCTTAAGGATACACCAAGGTCGGACCCGGCGCGCGCACCGTCTTTGGGCGATCAGATCGGCTGACTTGCCAGCATCAGGCCGAGGCCGATGAGGATCGAACCGCAGGTGCGCGGAACAAGATTGCCGGCGCCACCAACCAGCCGACCGAGCGTGAAGGAGGCGAGGAAGACGGCCGCGATATCGGCGACCGACAGGGCAAGGTTCACCAGCAGGCCGAACATCAGGAACTGCAGCGACATCGGCATCGCCACGGCCGGATCCACGAACTGCGGCAGGAAGGTCACGAAGAACAAGGCGGTCTTGGGATTGAGGACCTCCACCACGATGCTGTCGCGCAGGACGCCGGGTTTCGCAGCCTCGGCGTGGGCGGCATGTTTGCCGACCCCGAGCAGCATGGTCGCGCCGAGCCAGACCAGATAGACGGCGCCGGCAAGCTTGATCGCCCCATAGAGAAGCGGTGCATGGTGAAGCAGGGCGGCAAGCCCGAGCGCCGCGGCGGCGATGTGGATGTAGCAGCCGATATGAATGCCGAGCGCCGCCAGGAGGCCGGCCTTGCGGCCATGCGCCAACGTCTGCGCCGTCATATAGAGAATGGCAGGACCCGGCATGAAGGCGAAAATCGCCGTTGCCAGTGCGAACGAAATCCAATGCTCCAGCGACGGCATGGGGGCTCCTCCCGAAATAGCCGGAACGCCCCCGGGCCGACGTCTTGGCGTCGAACCATCTCGGTGGCGCGATAGAGCGGGAGAACTACGCTTGGTTGTATCCGATTGACATACGGCAGGTGCCGTATTTCGGCGTTGTGGCAGGATCGCCTGTTTTGCCGTGGTTAAGGGAAGGTGACTTCCGGAAAGACCGGCGAGGACTGCGATATCAACCGATCGGCAGGCCGATGCGCAGCGCATAGGCCGCGATCTCTGCCGTGTTGTGCAGACTGAGCTTGCGCATCAGGTTCTCGCGATGCTTGCGGGCCGTGAGCGGGCTGATACCGAGGCGATCGGCGGTCTCGCGCGCGGTCAGCCCCTGGGCGGCGAGAGAGAGGATCTGCATTTCGCGGCGGGTGAGGGGGATGGGGGAGAGCGCCGTATCGGTTGTCGGCGGCGGCTGGTGGCTGCGGGGATCGTCGATGGCGAAACGAACCGATTGGCTGAGATAAATTTCGTTTCGCAGCATTGCGTCGAGTGCTGCATTCAGTTCGGCCGGGTCGCCGGTCTTCGTCAGGTAACCGCTGGCCCCGGCGGCGATCACGGCCCGCACGGTTCGCGGCTCGATGTTTGCGGTCAGCGCCAGGATCTTCATGCGCGGCGCGACCGCCCGGAGTTCGTTGATGAACTGCACGCCGGCAACCCCCGGCATGCCGAGGTCGAGGATCACCAGATCAGGACTGCTGGCGCGAACGATGGTCGTCAGCGTCTCGCCGTCGGCCGCTTCCGCAACCACCGATACGTGGTCCATGGTGGAGAGCAGCAGCTTCAGGCCCTCGCGAACGATGGCGTGATCGTCTGCCACCACGATCGTCAGCAGTTTGCGCATGTAAGCAATCCTTCATCGAAATCGGCAATTCTCCGCGGACATGGCGTTGCATCGAGACAGGAGCGGCAATGGAGACTCGCGAACACCTGCAACCTCTCCTGATAGGCTTATTATTTCGTCAATCTTACGCGGTGCTTTTTGCCAATTTCGCAATTCCACTGCTGGTTGCTTATGTCCTGCGCGATCTTGTGTCGCGGGATCTGCTGTTTTCATGGGGTGCCGCACTCTATCTGCTGACGTTCGCGCGCATTCTTCTCGACTGGCGATATCGGCGTCAGACCGATGAAGGGCGGACGCGGGACTGGCGGCGATGGGCCTGGCGCTTCACGCTGCTTTCGTGGGTTTCCAGCGGTCTCTGGGGCGCGCTTGGCTGGTTTGCCTTCCATCCGGACGAGCCGCAGACGCTTGCCTTCGTCTGCATCGTGATCACAGGCATTGCCAGCGGTGCGGTGCCGTCGCTGTCTGCCTTTCCGCTCGCCTATGCCGGCTCGCTGGTTGCGATCCTCCTGCCCTTCGCGATCCGCTGCTTCCTCGGCGAAGGGCCGATCTACGACACCTATCTGATTTTCACCATCTGCCTCTTCGGCGTCGACCTCTACTACAGCCGCGTCACCCACAGGACGCTTGCCGAAACGGTGCGGCTGCGTTTCGAGAATCTGTCGCTGATCACCAGCCTTGAGGCAGAGCGCGACAAGGCGCAGAGCGCCGATCGCTCCAAGTCGCGGTTCCTCGCTGCCGCAAGCCACGACCTGCGTCAGCCGATCCACGCCCTCAGCCTTTTCACCTCGACGCTCGCAGCACTCGGTCGCAACGGTGACGTTCCGGCCAAGAACGCCCGCGACCTCGCCGATCGCGCGCGCTCGGTTATCGGCAATCTCGGCGGTCTGCTCGACGCGTTGCTCGACATTTCCAAGCTTGACGCGGGAATCGTGACCGTCGCGCGAGAACCGGTGTCCCTACGGCGACTGTTCCACGACCTCAAGGCGGAGTTCTCCGGCATTGCGAAGGACCAGGGCCTCGGATGGCGCGTGGTGATGACGGATGTCTGGGTCGATACCGACCCGATGATGCTGAAGCGTGTCCTCGACAACCTCATTTCCAATGCGTTCCGTTACACACGGACCGGCAAGGTGCTGATCGGTTGCCGACGCCGCGGTGCGGCGGTGGAGGTGCAGGTCTGGGACACCGGTGTCGGCATCCCCGATTCAGAGCAGGAAGCGATCTTCGAGGAGTTCGTGCAACTGCAAAATCCTGCACGCAACCGGGCGCAGGGGCTCGGGCTCGGCCTTGCCATCGTGCAGCGTACCGCCGCTCTGCTCGGCCACCCGATCAAGGTAGTCTCGACGGAGGGTCGCGGTTCGATGTTTTCCATCACTTTGCCGGTGGTCGCGCCGCCTTCGCTGGCAAAGCCCGGACGCGCCCATCCGACCGCTGCGACGCAGCAAGGGGGTATCGTCGTCATCGACGACGAGCGCGACGCGCTGGATGCGACGGCGCTGTTGCTCCGCACGCTCGGCTATGCGGTCTATGCCGGGCGTTCGGCTGCCACGGCCCGAAAGGAGCTGGCGAAGGCTGCGCGCCTGGGAGAGGCGCCGGTCGATCTTGTCATCACCGATTACCGTCTCGAGGCCGGCAAGACCGGGATCGATGCGATCCGGGAGATCAGGGCCCATCTCGGGCGGGAGGTGCCGGCGCTGATCCTTTCCGGCGATACGTCGCCGACACGGCTGAAGGAAGTGACCGCAAGCGGCCACCGTCTTCTCCACAAGCCGCTCGATGCGGTGCGGTTGGAGGAGGAGATCGAAGCGCTCCTCGCCGAGCGGGCTGAAGACGCGGCACGCGAGATCCGCACTGTTACTCGATGAAGACGCGCACGCTGGCGGCGCGGCCGACGGAATCGATCACCGTCAGCGTCGAATAGCCGGCACCATCCGGTTGCCACTGCGTGACCCGCCGGCGGGTGAGCTCCGGCAGAGGCTTGCCATTGGCAAGCCAGCGGAACGGCGCGCGTCCGCCCTGGAGCTTGAGTGTCAGCGGCGAAAGCGCCTGATGGTTCGCACTGAGCTCGACGCGTGCGCCCTCGGGCGGAAACACGATCTGCGGTGCCGGCTCGCGGGCCGAAGCGTTGACGAGGCCGCTTGCCGTCAGCGAGAAGCGGCGCTGGCTGATCGGCAGTTCGGCTTGAGAAATGCGGATCGCGCCGGCCGGCGCATCGGGCAGCGGCGTGATGCCGAAGCCGGATTTGGCGAAGCCTTCGAAGAGAATGGGGGCGGCGCTGCCATAGCCGGTGAGGCCGGGAACCGCCCCATTGTCGGGCCGTCCGACCCAGACCCCGAGCACATGGCGGCCGTCATAGCCGACCGACCAGGCATCACGGTAGCCATAGCTGGTGCCGGTCTTATAGGCGATGCCGCGCTGGCGACTGCCAGCGGGCGGCAACACGCCGGAGAGCGCGTCGGAGACATTCCAGACGGCGACCGGCGAAAGCACCGGTTCCGCTTCGATCAGGCCCGCCTTGCCCTCAACGCCGTCGCCGAGCCGGAGGGGGAAGCCGCGATTGGCAAGCGCCGCATAGAGCTGCACGAGATCGCGCAGGGAAAGTCCGACGCCGCCAAGACCGATCGCAAGGCCGGGTGCTTCGCCGGCAGGAAGTGCCGGCTTCACCTCGCCGCGGCGAAAGCGCATCATCAGCTCGGCCGGGCCGACCGCGTCGAGCAGGCGGATCGCCGGAACGTTCAGAGACAATTGCAGCGCCTCGCGCACGCTGACATCGCCCTGGTAGCTCATGTCGAAGTTGCGTGGGCGGTAGCCGAAGAAGTCCGCCGGCCGGTCCTCGATGATCGTCTCCTGGCTGACGAGCCCTTCTTCGAAGGCAAGGCCATAGATGAAGGGCTTGAGGGTAGAGCCCGGTGAACGCGTGATGCGCGTCATGTCGATCCAGCCGGAGCGGCTCGCATCGAAATAGTCGGCCGATCCGACCGAAGCGACGATCTCTCCGGTCTTCGCATCGGCCATCACCATGGCGACCGAAACCTTCGGTCCGAGCTTGGCTGCCCCTTCCTTTGCCACGGCTTCGAGGTTGCGCTGGACGGCAAGGCGCAAGCTCGTCTCATGCCGAACCGCCTTCGGATCTTTGCGCAACGCCCGTTCGGCGAGGTGCGCGGCATAGGCCGGGAGTTGCAGCCGGCGCGACGGAACGGACGTGGCGATCGCGCGTTCCGCTTCGCCGTCGCCAATCACGTCAGCAACGGCGAGACGCGTCAGCACCCGTTCGCGGGCGGCGACAGCGGCGGCATGGTTGCGGTCCGGGCGGCGCTTCTCCGGCAATTGCGGTAGTGCCACGAGCAGGGCCGCTTCGCCGGCCGTCAGCCGTTTCGGCTCCTTGCCGAGCCAGGAGAGGCTCGCGGCGCGCACGCCCTCGATATTGCCGCCATAAGGCGCATGGGTGAGATAGAGATTGAGGATCTGGTCCTTCGATAGCCGTCGCTCGATCTGGATCGCGCGTGCGATTTGCAACAGCTTGGCGGTTATCGAGCGCTGCTGCCGCGGCTCGATCAGCCGGGCGACCTGCATGGAAAGCGTCGAGGCGCCCGAGACGATCCGGCCATTGCTGACGAATTGAAGCGCGGCGCGGCCAAGCGCCAGGATATCGACGCCGGAATGCTCCTCAAAACGCTGGTCTTCGTAGGCGATCAGCATCTTCAGGAACTGCGGATCGACATCGTCGACCGTGGTCTTCAGTCGCCAGAGGCCATCCGGCGTTGCGAAGGCGCGCAAGAGCTGTCCGTTGGCGTCGTCCACCTCGCGCGAGACGACGTCCGCCTCCGCAAGCGGCGGCGGGAAGGCCTCGTCAGCCTTTTCGATCGCAAAGCCCGTCAGCCCCGTCACCAGCAGGCAGACGGGCAAGGCGATCAGCAGTTTGCGCCCAATCGACATGATCTTGCCTATTGCGCGGCCAGCACCTCCATGCGCCCGGTCGCGGTGCGGGCCGAAAGCTGCGGCCGGTACATGTCCTCGACAGTTGCGGCCGGATGGTCATAGGTGCCCGGCGTTACCGCGCGCACGACATAGGCCAGCGTGACCTCGCGGCCGGCGCCGATGCTGCGGTCGAGTGCTGCGACGAAGCGGTCGTTACGGAACTCCGTATGGGTCGCGGTGATTTCGCCGAGCCACTCGAAATTGCTGAGCTGGGCACTGTCGACGAGGCTCGGATTGTCGATCTGGAAACCGGCCGGCAGCAGGTCGGTGACCAGCACGCGCGACGGCCAGTCGTTGGCCTCCGTGACTTTCAGCACGACGACGTAGCGTTCGTTCTGCCGCGCTTCCATGACGTTCGCCTCGGCTCCGTCGAGCGTGTAGTAGGTGCGCTCGATGGTGAAGCCGTCGCCGCCGGCCGAAAGCGGCTGGGCGGGGGCGGCGACCGTGGTGACCACGGCCGAAACCGGATCGGCACCCTGGTTGCGGATCACCACCGGGTGGGTGATGAGCGCGTCGCCGGTCATCTGGGCGGCATAGCTGCCGGACTTCGATGCGCCGTTGACGTCGAGCGCCATGTCCTCGTCGCCATTCTGGATGGCGCGGGCGGCAAGCAGCATCCAGGCCTGTTCCTGGGTGCTGGTATAGGTCTTCTGTTCCCATTCGCGGGCGACCATTTTTGATAGCTCTGGAACGATCGGCGGGACCGGTCGGCTTTCGGCCGCAAGCGCCAGCACCGCCGCGCCGTCACGCAGCGACGAGCCGTAGTCGGAGCGCGACAGGCTGACATTGACGAGGCCCGTCGACATGTTCGCCGCGTTGGCAAACGTGTCCTGCGCCCCTTGAGCATCGCCATACAGCGAAAGCGCTGCGGCGATATGAGCCTTGGCGAGCGGCGTCGGGAAGTCGTTGATCAGCGTGTTTGCGTAATAACGCAGGTCGTTGATCGCCGCCTTGCGATTGCGGGCAAGCACGTAGAGCGCATAGGCGATCTCGTTGCCGCGATCCTTGGCGTTGGTGTCGTAGCTGACGCCGTTCTGCAGGTTTTCCAGCGCCTGAACCATTGCGGCCTCGGGCACGTCATATTTCTGCTCGCGGGCGCGGGTCAGGAAGTCGGTGACATAGGCGTCGAGCCAGAGGTCGCCGTAGCCCGGCCCCCAAAGCCCGAAGCTGCCCGACGAGGACTGGTTGGAGAGCACGCGGTAGATCGCCTCCTGCACCCGTTTCGTCACGCCCTCGTCATCGGCAAGGCCGGACTGCTTGGCGAGTTCGCTCAGGTAGAGCAGCGGCAGCGCGCGGCTGGTCGTTTGCTCCGTGCAGCCATAGGGATAGCGATCGAGGGTCATCAGCAGTGCCGGCATATCGAAGGCGGCAGAGCGGGTGACGCTGAGGTTGACGGAAGCGCCCTGCAGGATGCTGTCGGCGAGCAACTGCCCGTCGACCGTCAGGCTGCTTCCTGGCGCGATCGAAACCACTTGTCGCTGTGTCACCGGCAGGGTTGCCGGACGCACGAGCAGGTCGAGCGACTGCTCGAGCGAAAGGCCGTTGGCGCCGGTCAGCGCCACGGTGACGACGCCGTTGCCGGGATATTGCCCGACGACCGGCAAGGTGATGGAGGAGCGACCGCCCTGGTCCAGGGTGACCGTGCTGCCCGTCCCCGGTTGCTCGACCGTGGCTTGGCCACTGGTCGTCACATGGATCTGGTAATCGCCGGCCGGTGCGTCGGTATTGGCGATATCGAGCCTCAGGTCTGACCGGTCTCCGGGCGCCAGGAACCGCGGCAGGCTGGCGGTAACGACGACGGGGTCGCGGATCACCACGTCGCGCGTGGCGTGGCCGACACCGGATTTCGTCCAGGCAACGGCCATCAGTCGCGCCGTTCCGTTGAACTGCGGGATGTCGAAGCTGACGGTTGCCTTGCCGTCGCCGTCGAGCTGTACCGGTCCTTCGAAGAAGGCGACCAGCTTTTCCGTGGGCGGGCTGCCCTGAAGCGCGACCTGGCCGCCATCGCCGCCGGTGCGCAGTTTTCCGGTCGCGCCGAGCGAGCCGTCGATCAGGCGACCGTAAAGGTCGCGGATTTCAAGGCCGAGCTGTCTCTGGCCGAAATACCAGGCTTCCGGGTTCGGCGGCTCGTAGCGGGTGAGATTGAGAATGCCGACATCGACGGCGGCGATCGTCACATAGGCTTCCTCATTGGCACCGGCACCGGCGACCTGGAGGCTGATGTCGAGCGGCTGGCGCGGCTCCATCTTTTCGGGCGCGTTAAGCGTGACGGCGAGCTTGCGCTCGGCCGGATCGACGGTGAGCCATTTGATGCCGATGGCGCGCATCGGCATGCGGCTTTCCTGGGCATCGCCCGGCCGGTAGAGCGTGGCGGTGACATAGGCGCCGGCGCCCCAGGCGTCGGTGACCGGCAATTCGACTTCGCCGCCTTCAGCCGCAATCGATACCGTCTCGGTCGTGATCAGGTTCTCTGTGCCGACGGTGACCAGCAGTTCGCCGGCAAAACGCGGCGAGACCTTCAGCTTGGCCGTGTCGCCGACCGCATATTTTTTCTTGTCGAGCGCGATTTCCAGGCCGTCAGGCGTTTCCGTCGAGGTGGCGGCGACATACCAGCCGGCGTCGAATTCCACGCTCGAAGTCGGGCCATCGACCGCGGCCGTCTCGACTTCCAGGCGATAGCGCCCCCAGCCGACGGGCACGGAGATATCGCCGCCGTCTTCCGTCAGGTCGACGCTGCCGTTGGCCACCTGTTTGGTGGTAACGACGGGCTCGTATTTCCAGGCGCTGCCGTCGCGATACCAGTGATAGTTCCGTTCGACGCTGATCAGCTTCCAGAGGAGCCCCTGCATGGCGACCTTGCTGCCGGCCGGATCGACGGCGATGACGCGGAACTTGCCGACGGAGTTTTCGGCGAGCTCACCCTCGAATTCCGGCTTGATGCCGAGCATCGGGCCCTCGGCGCGCACCGGCAGTTTCAGCGAGCGCTCGACGGCGCGGCCGCCGGCTTCACGCATGCGAACGGTCACGGTGGCATTTAGCAGCTGCGTGGTCGAGGGCACTTCGTCGATGAGGACGTCGAAGCTGGATTTGCCTTCCTCGTCGAGCGACGAAAGCTCTTCGAGCGGCAGGCGCGTGTCTTCGCTCGCCTCTTCGTCGGCAAGACCGAAGGAATAGCCCTTGAAGGCGGCGTTTTCGCGCGTCGGCTTGATCGTCACTTCGCCTTCAAGTTCGAGGCCGGCAGCCGGTGCGCCATAGAGATAGCGCCCGTCGACTGCCACGCTTGCCGTCTCACCGACGGCGATTTCCTTGGCGTCGCTGGTGAGATCGAATTCGGTGCGATCCGGCACGAAGTCATCGATCAGGAACTGCTTCTCGCCGATCGCAGGCGACTTCGGGTCAGTGAAGATCTGCATCGTCCAGGTGCCGCGCATGGCGTTTGCCTGGGTGTCGAGGTCGAGCGTATGGCCGCCGAGCTTGCCGCCGGCACTGGTCATGCGGCGATATTCGACACCATCCGGGCGGAGGAAGACGAAGGTCAGCGGCAGGTTCTCGATCGCCATGCCGTCAACGTCACGGGCAAGCGCTGCCGCATGCACGGTTTCGCCGGCACGATAGATGCCGCGCTCGGTCCAGGCGAGAATGTCGATGGCGCCAGGAGCCGCGCGCCCGGTGACGCCACGATCCGAAAGGTCGAAGCCGGCGCGGCTCATGTCGAGGAAGACATAGTCGTCCTCGCCCTTCTTGGCGGTGATGACGGCGGGCGTGAGCCCGGCCGTGCCGCGGATCAGGCCAGCTGTGAAGGTCACGCGGCCGTCATCATCGCTCACCGCCGTGCCGAGGATCTCGTTGTTTTTGGCGACGAGCTGCAGTTCGACGCCTTCGATCGGCTCGGCAGTCGCAAGCGAGCGCACGAAGACGTTCAGCCCGTCTGTGCCGGCATAGGTGGAGATGCCGATATCGGAAACGACGAACCATTGCGTCGCGCGCGCATCCCATTCCTGGCTGATACCGGTGGTCGGTGCGGCGGTGAGGACGTAGACGCCGGGCTTGCGTTGAGGCAGTGCCTCGTCGACCGGGAAGCTTGTGACGACCTCTTTGTTGACGTCGCGCTCGATGTCGATCGAGCCCTGCCAGACGAGTTCGCCGATCTCATCCTCGATGCGCTGGGCGCTGTAGCCGTCGAGCTGGGTCAGGAACTGCGAGCTCTGCAGCACCTGGGCGATGCTGCGATCGCCGACGCGGTAGAGTTTCAGCTTGGCGCTGTCGGTGTTGACGGAAACGAGCGGGATGCCGCGGCGCGCGGTCGACGGCAGCACGAAGCTGTCGCCGGTGAAGCGCACCATTTGGGCGCGGTCCGCGACATAGATATCGAGGGTGACGGGCGCTTCGAGCATTTCGTCGACGGTGGACGGCAGGCCGGCGCGAAGGGTCAGCTTGTAGCGCTCGCCATGCGATAGGCCTTCGATGCAGATCTGGTCGCCCTTCGCCTCAAGCGCCTTTGGCGCAGCACCATTGACGGTGACGAAGGAGGCATAGTCGGCGCCGCTCTTCAAAAGCTGCTCGGAGAACTGCACGCAGGCGCGCGGCGTCGCAGCGTCGGAATCGATCGTATGTTCGACGACGCGGAACCCCTTGCGCTGCTTAAGGTCGAGATAGGCTGCCTCGACCGATTTTGCCTTCACCAGTTCCAGGCTCGCCTTGTAGGCGTTCAGTGCGGCGCGGAAATTCTCGGCGCCTTCCAGCGATTTGGCCATGACGGCAAGCGCATGCGCCCGGCTCTCGGTGGTGCGGGTCAGCTCGTAGCCGTTGATCGCGGCGATCGCCGCCTGGATCGATACGCTTGAATTGTTGGTGATGCGGTTCGCGGTTCGCGCCGCCTCCAGCCAGAGTTCGGCGTCATCAGGATTGATCGCCAACGCGCCCTGGAAGGCCTTCAGCGCATTTTCGATATTGCCCATGCCGGCCTGGCCGCGTGCCATGTCGATGAGCGTATTGACGCCCATGCCCTGCTGATCGTCGGCAAGGGTAAGATTGGCCTTGGTGTTGCGGGCGTCCTGCAGCAACTGATCCGACAGGAATTTCAGGCGCGGCGGCGCCCCGATGTCGGCTTGTGTGACCTGCGGCTGCACGACCTTGCCGGCGATGGCGCCGGGGAAGGTGTTGAGCTGGTTATAGTCGGACTTGAGGAAGCACCACTTCACCTTGGGATTGTAGGTGAAGGCGCGGCAGGCCTGGTCCGCGATGCATGTCTGCTGGCATTCGTCGAGCGAGACGTTCTGTTCGGTCCTGAGGTCGAAACCGAAATAATCGCCGTCCTGAGTGATCTCGATCTGCCGTCCACTCTCCTGGGCAACGGCGGGGATGCCGGCGGTCAAAAGCGACAGGAAGAGGGTGGAAAGGCCGAAAAACGCGCGCACAGACATCAAGTCCTCCCAACGCTGCCGGTCTCGATAGAGGCTTCACTTTTCAGGCTTCCGCCCCGCTTGTCAACCGGAGAGCAGTCGACGTGCGGCGCAATTTCAGCGGGAGCACTGCTGTGAAGGATCGAACATCGATCCGGAATGAAACACGATAAAACGATATGTAAATCAAACTATTATGACGGTCGGCCAAAGCCGCGGGAGAAACCGCGCCGCTAGCCTCGTTGTTCTCTCAGGAAGACGGTCAGCGAGCGACCGGCATCGAGGATATGATCGCGCGTCAAGGCGCTGGCCCGCTCGGCGTCGCGCGCCACACAGGCATCCAGGATCGCCTTGTGTTCGCGGCGCGCGCGCGCAACGCCCGAGGTTAGCGTCAGCTGCGCCCGCAGGTAACGGTCGATGCGATCGAGAGAGGCGCGAACGATCTGTAGGTAATAGGGGCGACGTGCTGCCTCGTAGAGGCTGTAGTGGAAGTTGCGGTTGATTTCGCCCCAGCGGTCGGAATTTTCCTCCTGCTCGAATTCCTCGCAATGCTGGCGTGCAAGGTCCAGCGTACGGCGGTCGAGACTGGGTACGGCAAGCCGAATGACCTCCGCCTCGATCAGTGCGCGGAACTCGAAAATCTCCTCGATTTCCTCAATCGAGAGGCCGGCGACAACGGCGCCCTTATAGCGCTCGGTGGTAATCAGCCCATGCTGCTCCAGCCGTGAAAGCGCCTCGCGCACCGGAATGCGGCTGGTGTTGAACATCTGGGCGATGTGGTCCTGGCGCAGGTTCTCGCCTTCGGCGAGGTCGCCTTCGATGATCGCCTTGCGCAAGGCCTCATAGACGATATCGGCCGCTGAGGCGGCTTGCCTGACATCGACGGCGTCGAGTTTCATCCTGTTCAAACCCCGCTGGCCAAGCCCCTCGGCACGGCGAATTCGGAAGCGTTTTCGCGCTGTTGGTCAACGGTCATAGGTCCAATCCGGGCGCCGGGCAACAGAGCTTTGGAAAGTAGGCGCGACGATCTCGTCGCCGGAACCGGAAATCGTCTGACGGAGGAAAGGTCTCTGATGAAGCGGAGCGGCAGAGCGTGATATGGTCGAGCTGCGAAGCCAGCCTTGTCTTGGAAACCTCTCGTGGTGTTACCAATGCCGCTCGTTTACAGGCCCGCTCGAGCCGACGAATTGGCTGCGACCGATGCACTGGTCGTCTCAAGCATCAACGATCTTACCATTCGGCACGGCTTCGGCCCGATGGCGGCGACAAGCCCTCCCAATTTTCAGCTTTTTTGCCTTAGGGACGATCCGGACGGCCTCTGGGTGGCCGAAGAGGGCGGGGGCATCGTCGGATGCGCCTGGAGTTGGACTTGCGGGGATCTCTGGTTTCTCGCCCAGTTGTTCGTCGATCCCGCTCAACAGGGCCGGGGCATCGGAAATTCGCTGCTGGAACGAACTCTGGAACATTCGCGCAAGTCAGGCGCAGCCCACAAGGCGCTGATCACCTTCACCTTCAATCGGGTGTGGCAGGGGCTCTACATGCGGCACGGCTTCTTTCCGCGCACGCCGATCTATTTTTTCGATGCCAGGCGAGAGGCAATGCGGATGTTGCCGGAGACGGTCCTGCGCGCCGTGCCGATCGAACCCGATGCAGCGACCATGGAGACGCTGGCGACGGTCGATCGCTGCGCCATCGGCGTATCGCGGGACAAGCATCATCGCTACCTGCTTGGCGATCTGGCAACCCGAGGGTTTCTGTTTTACGCCGGCAGCGATCCTGCCGGATACGGCTATATCGGCGCCAACGGGCACATCGGCCCACTCGCCGTCCTGTGGCCCGACCATGTTCAAGATGCCTTCGCGGCCGCGTTGCGATTGGCCGCCGCGGGCACGTCTGAGAGGATTTGGGCCTTCTTGCCCGGGGCATGCGACGGCGCTTTGAGCCTTGCGGTCAATCAGGGGATGCGGATCACGTTTCCAATGCTGCTGATGGCGTCTCCCGGTTATGGCGACTGGACGCGCTATCTGCCCCGCAATCCGGGGTTCATGTGAGCTCTTGAGGTGTGCTCGAGGCGCTTCCATGTCGCTGATCGAACTCAAAGCGCAGCTATTTCGACGTCGCTGCCGACGAGCCGGTCGGCGGACTGTCACGGCGTACGTTTGTGTCAAAAGTAAGCTCAAGTTGCCCAGGCCCTTTGCAACCCATTGATATCGTTGGCCCGGAAAATTCCAAGAGTAAACCCCTGATTCCCAAAAGGAACCCTCAAGTTTCCCACGGAAAATGAACAAAAAAGAAGCCGGGGAATCCCCGGCTCGCTTTTCAGGACCTCGCCGACCTGGCGCGCGATGCTTTCGCGTAAGAGTCCATGGAGTAAATGTTCATTCCCATTCGGTATTCAGGTAGCGCTGGAGCTATCCCTAGAGAGTTGAGCCAGGCACTTGGTTCGAGGCTGGTCTTCCGGGAAACCCATTTATGGAATGACGGCTCCAGTACGTATTTTCGGCAGAACTCCTCTATGTCGGCTTTTCGTATTCGCGGCGGTGCGTCCTGAGTGGGAGCCTCGATTTCCGTCAGATAGCCATCGTCAACCAAGGCAGCCATCAGCTCTCTATTCAAGGTGCCGAGCTTCCTGGTTGCCTGCTCCAAGGTCAGCCAATCGGCCGGCTCGAAGTTGGTTTTGTCAGTCGCTGCGGCCAAACGTGCCGAGAGTGAAAACCGCTTATGGGCTTCCGATCCGGCAAAGCCGCTTTCAAGCAGGGCGCGCGCGACGTCGGCAACCGACTCGGCTTCGAAGGTCATCCGGGCAACGGTCCAAGGGCTGAGACCCGTGGGCACCAACTTCTTCTCTTCGAGCGCTGCCCAGAGGATTGTGAAGGGAATCTCGAACTCCTTGGAAGCGCTGTGGATCGAGTGAAGATGCCGCTGGCCGACGGCCTCCAGGAAGCCTTCATTCGAGCCCAAAGGAAGCATGTCCCGAGCGACGCTTTGCATGATAGCCAAGATGTCACGGTAGCCAGGCTCGTCCCGATGGAAAGACATCTCCGTGGCCAGTTCTCGGTAGATGATCAAGGCGGAGAGCTTTCTCCTTGGTGTGTAGTTGCGGGCGATAACGGAGGAGAGAAACTCCCGAAAGGCGTTCTCCCCGGATGCAAGGATGGCAAAGCCGTCAGGCGCGCAGTCGCGGATTACCTTTTCGTCTTCGCGTGGCGAGACAGCGGTCTCTCCCCTCGTGGTCATGCCTACGACGGTTGCCAGATGGCCCAAGGCTTGCAACGGGATGCTGTCCAGCCACTGGCCCGAGGCAGCACCAGCGAGACGACCGAGCACGAATTGCTGAAAGGCGGTGTTCGCCGCGGGACGCGCCCGTCTTTGATACTCAGCCAGCGACGTTCGGGACGACCGGAGATACAGCGTGAAGTCGGGTCCAAAATGCCAGGCCAGCGGATCGAACTCGACGAGTGTCGTTTCATGCACAGGGCATCCCTGGACGAAGCGAGGAAGCCAGGAGAGTCTGCCGTAGGCACGAAGGCCGGGGCGGCCCATTCCTTGCTCTTCGTCTTCAATCAGGCACGATGGGCAGAAGCGCCTCTGGCGCGCGCACGCGAAATCGCGGGTGAAGAGATGGCCCCGAATACCAAGACGCCTCTTTTGGTACCGGGTGAGGGACGCATCGACGCTGTCGGGCGTGTCGCCCAGCGCGGCCGCCGCCTTGTAGACATCCGGGCTCACTCCGGCTGCCAGTTTTCGGAAGCTGATACCGAACACGCCGGCAAACGCGGATGCGGTAGGCTGACCGTGCAGGGCCGCGACCCGCGAGAAGTGGCTCGCCAGGGATTCGTCCTGACTGCGGGGCAACGTGAGGGTTAGCTGTCTCATGGGCGGTCTCCGAAGGCGACGGTCTTCTTTTTGGATCTCGGCTTTGCAGCTCCGCTGAAGGAACTGCGCCAGTCATGGTCTTCCGGTCGGGCATATGCGCGGAGTGGTTTAAGATTGACCCAATCGTCTCCCTTGAAACTGAAGACATTGTTGTCCGGCGTGCAGCCAGTGAAGGACTCGTAAGTCGCAGCGAAGTCTGCTCGCTCCACGGCCGGGCGATCCGTTGTGATCACGATTTCCGCTGCGTCTCGCATCATTTGGATGACGGAGCCAAAGTCTCCATCGCTTGCATGACTGAGACGCGCAGCGAAATCGCCGGCAAGATCTTCGCTCAACTGAAGCCCCGCGTGCTCCTTGATTACCTTTCCGAGGACTTCGCGAATGCTATCGAGCCCACGTTTGCCATGGAGCTTCTCGAACCTGATGAGAGTCCTCCGATTGAACAGCTGCTTTTCGGTCGACAAGAATTCGTCGAGGGGCGGCACTCCCGCAAGGATGAGCCGCACAGGCCAGTCGGGCATCTGGACGAGGTTCTTTAGCGCATCCGCGATTTTTTGGGCTTCGATACGGTTTGCCGTATTGACCGCATGCTGCGCCTCGTCGATGAGCACGAAGAGCACCCGGTGGGCTTTGAGCTCGTTGCGAAAGAGGTCCCATGCCGCGTTCTCCTTGATCGTCGATTTCACGTCGACGCCCAACGCCCTCAACCCTTCTTGAGCAAGGAGGTTCGGCGTACATGGGGAGGGTGCCTCGTACGCAAGAAAGGGCGAGTACGTGGCTCCTTGGAACTCGTACGGCTGCAGGGCAGGAATTCTGCTCGTATGCTCCAGCAGCGCTCGGGTCTTTCCCGAGCCTGAATCCCCGCAGACCGCAAGAATTCGTCTTTTGTTGGGGTGCTTACGACCACCGGGGCGCTGTCCGGCGATGTTCAGCACCATCCGTTTCAAGGCGAGCGCGACCCCCGGATCGCGTCCAAGGCCGATGTAGGGAATGTGGAACTTATGGACGCGGTCCGCCATCTCGAGTTCCACGGGAGACAACGTGGAACGCAGTTGCGCGATGGCTTCGGCGAAATTTTCCGACCAGTCCATCATTACTCTCCCATGCTGTCATAGTTGTTGTCGAGCGTGAGCCCGCTGCCGCTCGCGGCAGGAGTCGGATCGTCATTGGTGGGCAGCTCGCGCGGGTCGAGCCAGCCATCGGCTTCGTCTTTTTCCGCCGTCTTCTTCACCTTGCCCAGGTCTTTGACCGCAGGCAGCCCGGTGATGCCGACCGCCTCGTAGAATTCCTCGGACAGCACCATCTCCTGCACGAAGTCCTCGGGCAGGGAGCTTGCCTTGTTGGTGATCTTGATGGGGAAGTCGATCTTCTTCTCCCAGGCCAAGTAGACGTCCTCGGTAAGGCCCTCGTGGGAGAGGCCGGCTTCGATCTTCATCATTTCCCCGTGGGCGGCCAGGTCCGCCTTGGCCTTGCGCAGCGTGGGACGGGAAAGTTCCGCCTTCTCAAGGTTCTTCTTGCGCAACTCGCTGCACGCGGCCGACCAGGCCCAGTAGCTCATGCCTTGGAATTCCTCGTGGACCGCCGGGACCGACACCCAGCCGTCTCCGTCCCAGACGGATACTGCTCCGAGGTTTTGCCGATCGATGCGGACCAACACTTCCGGGTTACGGCGGCGACGACGGATGTGCTGCAGCTCCCGCGACTGGTAGTGGATGCCGAGGTAGCGAATGCCGTTAGGCGCGATCATGCGCATCACGTTGATGCCGAAG
Source organism: Ensifer sp. ENS07 (assembly GCF_014852185.1). Lineage (NCBI taxonomy): Bacteria > Pseudomonadati > Pseudomonadota > Alphaproteobacteria > Hyphomicrobiales > Rhizobiaceae > Ensifer > Ensifer sp. ENS07. The sequence continues at coordinate 173,211 of NZ_JACVBE010000003.1, forward strand.
ATGTGGCGGCGGCGCTCACCCGTCGGTGGCGCAGTGATGCCGAGCTTCCGAAGGCGCTTCCAGGCATTGCGAGGCGTCTCGCCATTCAGGCCTGCGTGGGGCGTGTTGTGATAGACGTCCACGAAGAACCGGGTGAGGTGAGGCGCAACCTCGTCAAAGGTCACGCTGACCTCTTCGTCGGGATTGCGGTCACCCTTGGCTTCGATCGAACCCCAGGTACGGCCGGTGAGTTCCTCGAGCGCCTGGGTCGAGCAGGTGCGGAAGAAGCGCTCGATCGTACCGCGCGCGGAAGCCTTTCCAGCCGGCGGCAGGAACAAGGTCGCACCAAGGTCCGCGACCGTTACGCGGAACGCCGTCGCCGTGTACCAAGTCGCCGAGTCCACCGCGATGGACGAAGGCGTGAGAGCGAATTCCCAGGGATCGATGCAGCCGTAGGCTTTGGCGATGGCGGTCTTGTCGATCGTCGCCATTTCGAGAGTACCGATCGCAGTCGTGCGGGAGGGCGCTTTCCGATGCACCCGGAACCCCAGCAAACAACGCGAAGCCACGTCGATGATGGCGGTCATCCAGAGCGTGATCTTAGGCACCCGCTCCTTCTGTTCTGGGGTCAGCGTTTTCCAGAAAGGGGAAAGCGACAGCAAAGTGCGAAGGTCGATGCGCCATTCGTCCATTTCCGTGCGCTGCCCGAGGCGAACGACTTCCTGCCCACGGTGGATGGCGTTGAACTTCCGGTTTGCCGCTTCCTCACCGTTGCGCCCAAGTTCGATGAACGCGGGAGGGAGGTCGTTGACCCGGTTCTGGAACGTCTTGAGCGACGGAACCTTGAGCTGCTTGTCCGCCGGTCGCTTGGCGTTGAGAAGGTCGATGGCGTCCTTCATTTTGCTGTGAAGGCGATACATCGGAAGGCGTTCGTCGGTCGCATACTGCAACGTGTAATCACGAAGCAGCGCTTCGATTTCGGCGTCGAAGTACGTGTTCTTCTGGCAGCGGCCGCGTCGGGACATGAGCGAGTACGGGTTCGGATCGCGTTCGTAGGTCCGGATCCAGTTGCGCAGAGTGCGCCAGCTGGGGGTAGCGTGCTTGTTCTTCCACGTCTTGCCGCTCTGGATCTCCTTAAAGATCTTGGGCACGTAGATGCTCATGCTGTCATCCGAGCGCGTGACTTTGGGGTTTTCCGCTTCCCAGCGAACGAAAGTTTCCGCGAACTGAGTCTTGAACAGTACTTCTTCCTGGTCGTTGACGTCGTTGAGGTCGCCAACGAAGGTCTGCGGGTGCATTGCAGCCCGTGCGCCTTCGGGAAGGTGACGGCCCGGATAGTAGACCAAGGGATTGATCGGATCATCGAACATCTCCTTCATCTGCTCGTCCGTGAAACCAACGTGGATGTCGTTGGTCAGGTTCAACAGCAGGTGGCCGCCGCGTTCAGCGGAGACGTACTTGAACTCATGTCCGAAGCGGGTGAAACCATCTCCGTCATTGAAAACGAAGATCGGAACGATGGGCTTGTTCGGTTCGAAGAAGGGAAGGGTCATTTCAGGCTCCTTAGGAGTTTGGAATTGGATATGGCAAGGAATGGGCAGGCGAACCGTGGAAGAGATCAGCAGTCGTCTGCTGCATGGGTGGCGGAATGGCCGGCACCCAGCCTTCCAGTCGTGCGCGCCGCTGCGGGGCGGCTACGGCCCGCGAACATCTTCGCCATTTGATCGGGCGCGAGCGCGACTTGGATACCGTTGGCGAGGTTCTGAAGAACGAACCCGCCGGGTCCCTGGGAGACGAACGTGAAGTCCTGTCCGAAGCGGGTGAAGCGGTCTTCATCATTGAAGACGATCAAGGGGATGCTGGCATTGCTCGGTTGCGTCATTTCGGTCTCCTTGGGAGTTTGAGATTGGGACTGGGCAGGCGTCAGGAGCGGCCCGGGCGGGCCACGCGGAAGCCTTCAGCCTCGGCGATGTCCAGGATGCGGCCGATGAAGTCCGATGCTTGCGGCATGCGAGCACGCTCCCTTTCAAGAGCTCGCATGCGTTTGGCTTGGCGGTTCCGAAGGCGCTGCATGATGCTGAGCAGCCGGCGCTCCATGCGCACTCGGCGCTGGAACGTGCGCAGGGAAGGCGCGGGGGCTCGGGATGAACGTTCGCAGTCGTCCTTGAAGCTGCTGAAAGCCAGCTCGGCGGTGGGAAGAGGGGGCTCGAAGACGGCGCCGATCGAGCGCTGCTGCCGGGCCTCGATGCTGTGCTCGTCGCGATAGGCGGCAAGCCACTCACGAACGACGACAGCGGGCGTGGCACGTCCAAGCTCGAAAGCGCCCTCCCACGCGTCCTCCAACGAGCACCCCTGCCAGAGCAGGGCAAGCCGGAAGGCGTCTTCGAGGATGTCGCGGTTCGTGCCGTTGGGCGCGGCGGTGTCATGGCCGAGGTTGTGCAACTGATAGCAGACGTCGAACTTGAGGCGAAGAAGTGCTTGGTAGGTTTTCATGGTCATGCGCATGGGAGGTCCCTTGTGGTTCCGGAGAGATTGCTGGCAGAACTGGAACGATGACTGGGTCAGTTCCGGAGATGCACGACGTACGCGTAAGGCGCGTCGCGAAGGGTCCGGTCCGGATACGTGAGCTTGAGAAAGCCGTCGTAGATCAGGCACCACATCGCGTTCATGGCTGCGGCGAAGTCGGGGAAGCGGTTCACGACTTCGTAGATGCGGAAGACGCCCGGAACGTTCTCCAGGAACGCCTGGAGTTCTTCGCAGTCGGCCTCGTTGCGATAGCGGCGGGCATGCACGATGTGCTCGGCATTGTCGCCGCGAGCGATCGTGAGGTTTCGTTCGGTGAGGATGAGGGCCTGATCGGCAAATCCATCCAGGTACGGCTTCACCCGCGCCACGACCTCGCGGATTTCGCTCGACTCGACGAGATGGCTCGGCTTGACGGCGATGGCCACGCGACGACCGTCTGCAAAGGTCGCCCGATAGTCGAAGGTGTGCTTACGGCAGACGCCTTCGGCATCCGGGTAGTGGACAGCGGGAGGCTGGTCTTCCAGATGCACGACGCTCTTGTTTGCCAGGAGCATCATCGCGCAGCGCATTTCGTGCGTGCTTTCGAAGCCGATCGCGCGCTTGCTCGCCGGATCGGTGACGTAGCCGCGGGAGTGTCCTTTGGTACGCTCGGCGGGCTTTCGGCTTCCGGTGGATTTCTTGGTCGGAACCCACTTCTTGTAGAGGAGCGGCTGCCCGTCTTCGTCGACACCCTCGACGACTACTTCGCGTCCGGACGAAACCTCGTCAGCTTCGAGATGCTCACGGACAGTCTTGATGTTGTCACGGTCGATGCCGGCTTCGCGGTCTTTCATGAAGCGGAGGACTTGTTTCGCGTTCATGGATTTTTCCCTTTCCCATACGCCTGTTGATCACGAGGAGCTGGCGCTCCTCGACGGCCCGGTTGGACCGCCGTATGGGTTGGGGTGAGGGGGGGAGACTGGCATTAAAGCCAGAAGCCACAGGCGTTCCGGCGTGGAAGCGCGCGGATGATCCGAAGCTCGTATTAGGCATTCCATTCATTTCTGCGTTCCTTGAGCATAGCCAAGTCAAAGGGATGGCTGTCCGGGGAAGAGACCCGGGCAGCAAGGGCGTCCGAGACGACGCCGATCCGTCAGGCGAGATGGGGCTATGCGGTTGGAGGAGCTTCTGAGTGTACGGTCATGGCGCGCAGCCAGCGACGAACCGAATGGGGCGACGGCAGTTTATTCCCGTGCCACTGCATTTCCCTGCTAATGAACGCCAGGACCGGATACATGTGCGTGTCTGACCGCGGAATTTTGCCGAGGCGCTCTTCATGCTTCAGGAATCTGGAGCAGATTTCGGCTCGAAAGTCGGCGAGGGATCCCGTCCAGCCGTTAGAAATGCGATTGAGCATGCTTCATTCCTCCAACAATCCAATCTCGGGACCGAAATCCCGAGGTGAAGCCAACCGCAGCCGTTCCGGTGTCGGAATGGCTCGAGTTACGCCGGATGGCGTATAGGATTGTCGAAGGAAGTGCGGATGTCAGCCGCGCAGCGGTGCGCGCGTGCCGCGGAAATCGAGGTACGTGGAGCTTCGGGGTTCGCCCGGCGGCAGAAATCAGACAATGTGGTAGTGATAGTCTTCAACCGATTTCCCTCAGCGTTAGCATGCGCATTCGAGGGATGGCCGCGATCTCAAGTCGCGGCAGAGCATACCGGACTAGAGAGTCGTATTGCGGCCAGCCCGCTTCTCTATCGTTATGCTCGTAGGTCTCATAAGAGTGCCTCTCGGTTTCGGTCTCGTCTCTTTATATTTTGGAACTCGGAGCCGCAAGAATAACCGGAGATGATTCATCCGGATTTGGCACACATTCGTCGTGCGTGGTTAATGCTTCGTATCAGGATCAAGCGGTCTTCTGACGGCCGTTAACCACAGAATGCTCGCCATTTGGAGCAGCCCGGGACGGTAACGAACGATTGTTGTCTTGTCGCTAGTTATTCGCCTGATCGTTCGATGGCCAGGGGCTCGCCCAACGGCTGTCGAGAAATCGATGGTTTGTTCAAACTCGATGCTAAAGAAGCCTCCCGGATTCAATGTCTGACCTCCTAAAAGAAGTGCGTAGTTTCGCCGATCATAGCGGCCTTCCCGCGACGCGTATTTTCGACGACCTCTTTGTCCTGCTGTACAACTACATCTGCACAGGGAGCCAAGAATACAAGCAACTCTATCCCTCTGTGACCCATGCGCCCGAAACTGTGCAATCGGTTGAAGGCTATAATGATGCCGACCTAGACCAGTTGATGAGGCTTCTCTTGATGCTGCGGGAGGAGCTTGAGCAGGCAGCACCGTTTGAAGACGTTGTCACAGACAAGTATGGGGCCTTGCTTCATGGCGATATCGGGCAGTTCATGACGCCAACTGTTCTTGCCTCCTCAGTCAGCGACTTCCTGAGTGCAACCGGAGCGAAGGACAACAAAAGAGCCGAGCCGACATGCGGGACCGGCGCTCTGGTGATGGGTGACTTGCGCCAATGCTATGCGGCGGGGGGAAAGGATGGCCTTTCGCGCGTCGAGTATTCGATCAACGATTTGGACCTAAGGCTCGTGCGCATCGCGACGGTCCAAGTCATGTACCACTCTATTCGGCATGAGGCTCCGCTGAAGCGTTTGGTGGCTTACAATGCAGATTTGATCAGGGACTACGACTCCTCAGCTCCATTTTTCGCGGCCACCTCTTGGAGAGGGGTGCTTCCGGGGAAGATAATGTAGTTAACGCTGTCGTCAGGCAGCCTGATGCCGCCACTGGCTTGTCATCCTCAGGCTCCGTTCGATCCTTGTTTTGGTCGTGAACAAGTCCTCTTCGATGCTCATGATGTCCCGGTCCTCCTGGGCGATCTTGAATTCTATCATCCCGAGCAGGCAGTCCCTGAGTTCGACGAAGACCTTGTCGCAACGGCTCCAGTGGTTGTGGCTTTCATGCTTGGCCCATTCGATCGCGCATGACAGCAGATGAATCTCTTCAATCAATCCCAGAGCGCCATAGTCGAACTGAGTCGACGCCGCACGAAGTTGCCGCAGTTTCCATTCCGCTGTCCGCTCGAAATACATAGGTGTGCACTCGAAGGTCGTGTCTTCCTCCTCCAGCGTTTCCAATGCTTCCCGCGCTTCTTCGCTATCATCGATCCATGGATTGAATCGGGGAGTGTGGAATGCCTCGAGCACGTCGCCTTCGTCGTAAGTAGGGGCCTCCAGCACGGGGCCGTTGTCGTGGAGCCAAACATGGCGGTATCCGCCCTCGACGGCCCGCGTCCAAAGTTTCAACTGTTCCCGATTGATCTCGTCAACAAGGTGCTCCCCAAGATCACGAAACACTTTGGTCCGTTCGTGCGTCTCGAGGAGCCGATCTATGTCGAATGTGTCGTCTATAATGTTCCCACTCGGTCCCGATCCGATGCGGCAATGGTAGAAACAAGCTCTGCAAGAGGGAAATACGCGCGTCTGACCGCGCCGCCGTCGATGTCGATCGAAACTGGGGGCTACAATTGAGCAAAAATCGGAAATGCCGAATGAAACGGCTCACTTAGGTTAACCTAACCAGTAGAAGGTTAACCTAAGTCGACGAGGACGATATCGCCGCCATCGCTACTGAATCGACGCGTGCCGGGTCACCGTGCGTACGAGGCGATAAGGCACTAAAAATCGAAAATGCCCAAATCAAATCCCGCGAAGCGCCCAAATCAGTCAGCGCAGGGACAAACGTTTTCGGCAAAATCACCGATCGAGAATGTTGCGAGGGGCGAACGCGAGATCACGGGCGGTATTCGCCTGAAACAGGAACCCCGTGCCGAACGACGTCACTCCAATCCCTTGTCGGTGCCCATCGTATCGATGAAGGTCGCTGACACCGTCTGCAGATAGATGAAAAAGACTAGCTTCTAATATTCTCGTCGACATTTTGCTGCCTTCGGCCCCTTATGAGGTAAATATTGAGATAAAGTGTTCGGTCATTACGTCGTGACGTCAATAGAAAACCCAATGGCGGTGAGAAATTTAAGATGGTTCTGAAATTAACGCGGTGTGATTGATTGAGGTTTCTAAAAAAGGAATTGCGGGAGTGATTTTTCTATTGCATGCCCGAAATTTCCGGAGAACCATAAATGTAGACAACCTCACTTAGGCTCTCGGAATTCATGACACAGACAGACATTGCTACCTGCCAAAAAATGCTCGTGACCACCACCCGGCACATTTCCGAACGCACCATTTCGCTGCTCCGGGCAACGGACCCCTACAAGTGGCCATATGGGGGAGGGCCGATCGGCAAATGCGGCTTTTTCTACCGGACAATGGAACGCAACGGTTGTTCCGGCACTTTTTTGCCAACGGATCTTTTCGAGGTACTCTCTTGGGCAGCGGACAATGAATACGACTGTGTGACCTTCTCAGACATCGGCCCTGTCATTGAACAGTTTGCGGTGTATCGAGAGCCCGGGCCGTATGGAGACGCCCTGATGTGGGCCCAGCCCCCACAGCATCTCGAGTACGAGCATAGCCAGCGCGACGCCGCGCTCAATGCGCTGAGCGTGGGAGAGCGTCCGTTTGAAGTCTCACCGCCGAACATGGCGTCCGCACTGACTGCAGCTCTGGAAACGGTCGATCGGTATCTCAAGCCGCGCGAGAAGGAAGGTCTGTGGAACTTCCCACTGGCGGGCATGCAATGGATAGCCGATGTCGCCACCGTCTATCGCGATGAGCGTGACTATAAAACGGGGAGGTGGGACGAAAGCATCGCAGCTGCCGCTAGGCTCCATCGGTTGCTGAACTTCGAGCTCGAACGTTCAAAAAACGTGTCGCTCGACCTGCAGCAGCGGCTGGTTCATGGGCTCGCCGGGCAAATCCGATATTTGCTGCAAGAGCCTCTGTAGCCGGAATACCGAGACCGACACTTTGACCGGGTTCGATTGAGCGCTTGCGGTCTGCCGGCGCCCTTCTCGATCTCAACTTGGAAACTGTTATTTCGTTAAGGAGGTTTTCGCGATTATCACCGGATAACGAGATTTCCGCTTGCGGCCGATAAAAGCCCAGCTGACGATAAAGGTAATAAGCCAGCTTTAGGAATGCCTCGTGAAGAAGTCTCGTACAGTTCGTCTTGGTAAATTTACACTTCAGTTCGCGCCGCCTCCTCCGCCGCTCCCGCAGCCTGTTTCAAGCCCCGAAGCGCGGGCCGCCGTAGAGGCGTTTTGCACGCACGTAAACGAGCTGTCTGAGCGAAGCGTGGAGATGATCGAAGTGTCAGAAGCTGGGATCAGGTTCCGTAGTCGCAGAGGTAAGTTCAAGCCAGGCGTAGTGTGTGCCGACCTGGGCCTTCTCGACACAAAGGCGACTTCAAACAACGTCGCGGCTGTTTTTGCGAAAGGCCGTTCGCGGGCGGATCTCGAGCACATGTTCGACGCGGTAAGAGCCGGTGATCTGTTCGAGGCAAAGTTTAGGGCGAATATGATCTCCGGTGCCGTCTACGAAGAGGTTAGGTAGATCGCGAACCCGGCGCGTTTCCAGACTAAGGGGTTGAGTAAAATCGGATCGCCGCGGCAAGGCAGGAGTACGGCGGCAACGGGACTGTAACTGCTCGCTCCTTCGTTTCGCTACCGTCGACGGCCCAGGTTTGATCGTGCAGCGTGAGATGCGCACTTTCGGATTGAAGCCAGAGCATGATCGCCGCCGGTGGGGAAGGGCCGTCGATGCCTCGTCTGGATGTTGGGACCGCGGCGTGACGAGGTTACGCTCCACGCAAGCGAGCGAACAAGGTTGGATGATCTGCGCGAGCCCAAGATCGGTGCCGGATCGTTGATTTTGGCGGCACCCTCGTGTTCAGCCCGAACCCCCGCGAATGTCTGTGCGCCGGCATCGTGGACACGCTACCGCGGAAACGGGCCTCGTCAGAACTTCGACTTCGAACCGATGCGTTGGTGCATTAGAAACGCTTGAGTTCAGTCTCATTAGATTCCCGCATGACCAATGAATTCTGACCAGAGGGCCTCCGCGGCCTGCTGCGCGTCATACTTGGAATCGCCGCGCGCCATTAGGCCGCCAAAACCCAGCGTGAGATACATGTTGTAATCATCGGCGGATATCTACGTCGCTTGCGGCTTGATCTTCTCCGCTCGCAACACTCCCGACCACCCAGGACGCGACTACCGCTTCACCGAAAGAGTCGGCGCATCGCCTTGGTGCGCTCACGCGATCACGGCTTGGGAGTTATAGCGACCTGTAGTCGTTCCGCATCGTTGTACGCGTCCCACAGAGGAGTCCCACGCCGTACTTCATCAAAGACGTACTTGGCTTGAAAGGCCGTAAGCCTCTCAAGATGATTTTGAAGGGCCGGAATTTCCGTGTGATAATCTTCGACCAAGGTCGAAATCCAGACGTCACGTCTGCCCGCATCATAAATTTGTCGACCAAGAGTGGTGTGCTTAATATTCAGTTCCAGGGCCAAACTTTCAATCTCCTCCACGACGTTAACGAGGAATTCTTGTCCGCGTAAGCCGGCGAGAGATTCCAGTTTCAGCAGGTATCATGATCTCAGTGTTTCATCTGGCAAGAAACAAGCTTGGGATATCAGGCTCTGCCAGTTTCTCAATCTCGGAGTAGCTTCCCCCAACAGCGTCATTAAGTTTACGTTGAAAGCATGGTTATGGATGTCAAACTGCGGATGGGGCAATTCTCGAATGTCATACACTTCGTAGCCGAACGAAAGTCTATGTTCTGAAATTTTTCGGCTCATTCGCAAGGGATCATTGCCAAAATAGATCGCGACTTGCCGAAGATCGAACGGTTTCCTCCAGCCGACTTTTTTGAATGCCATCGCCGCGCGATAGTTGGCCATTCGCCAACCCATTGTGTAATCATTTGTCGATTGAAATTCCAGATGGAGGAAGCGATTGTCTCCTTCCAGTTGGTACCAATCATCTGCAAATCTCGGAACACCGAGCAGCAGGTCCGTGTTTTCCTGCTTAGTTACCTCTTCTCCGAACAGGTTGCGGATGATCTCCTCGCCGTCGTCGTCAAAAAGATTTTTCAGGTAAAGGTCGTAGGTGCCCATAACACACTCCTTGCGCGGGTTGGTTAGTGGGGAAGAGTTAAAAAATATGTCTGTTTGTCTGCGGCACCACTGAGCGAATTTGAGTGAATTACGTCAGGAAACGCTTGGATGCGGCCCGCCATTCTCTTCTTTTCTTGAAGCCTACCAGGGGGCGGGAAGGGTGGCTGAGATCATCGGTTCGTGACCGATTAGCAAGTCGGAAGGGCATTCGTGGTCTGGGGACCCTATGGGGTGCAGCCTTCGGTTTCCCCCTCTTTGGCTGCAGCTTCGAAAGCGGCATGGGATGACTGGAGCGCGAACAATCCTCCGCCGCGTTTCTCACGTTCAAGACGCCCGTCTCGATGAGTTGGGGTTCAAAGGGTGGTCTAGTTTGAGCAAGCTTCCACTGCCGTGGCGCGCTTCGTACGCAAGTGAAACTTCGGCCCGTTCTTTGAGTGCCCGGTAGATTGCAAGCTGAGCACGACTCGCCGTCGCCGTCAAATGGTCTCGTTAGCCTCAAACTGTTGCGCGAGTACGCCGTAGGAGCCACATTCTTCAGCAACATTGTGGCGAGTATCGTAGTGGCCGGGTTTATCGAGGCCGTGGGGATATCGTCTTTTTCTTCCATTTCACTGAGTCCTTGCTAACGCTTATAGATTCGCCCCCAGCCTTAGCCGCCGCAACCCGTGTATCATCGCATGAGGCTTCACTTTCATCAGCCGCCAAACACAATGCACGCATGGCCATCGGTGGCTTTTAGTACCGCGAAGGAAAGAGCCGATTTCTCACCTCCCTTGCCCGCCGGCCAGGGGTCCAGCACATAAAGCCACTTCCCGCCGCTCTCCTCGGTGTAGCCAAAGACTACGTAGTAGTGAATATCGCTTCCAACCACGAACACCCGATCATTGTCGATTTCTTCTTGAACGTTAGCCCAACTGACGTTGGCGATGAAGCGTCCGCCAATGGCTTCGTGGTTGAAGGAGTGCCATTGCCCACGCACCAAATTCGCGATGTGGCTGTTGGGATTTTCACCACCGTCTTCGGTTGCTCCCAAGGACCTGTCGAGCGCCATTGCCAACTCCCAACGTTCCCCAAGGCCGAACTGGACCTTCGACAGTGCTTCGGTGCTAGCCCGCGCGATCTCGTACTGTGTCAACTTGGGCAAACCGTAGTACGCTCGAACCATTACCTCGGCTGCCGCGAAGCACCAACTGGAGGTCTTCTGGGCGACCAGGGTCGGAGGATCGCTAACTGTCCGCATCTCGAGGTTCCTTCATTTGAGGGCCGGGCCGACGTTTGTGGCTCTCAGCCGGGAGAGGGAGGTGGAAGGGGCGGAGGCCGCCCCTTCACGCGTCAAAAAAGAGCGAGAACTGGTTCATCGCCGAGCATGGCGTCGAACTTGAACAACGCGGCTTTCAGCGGGATCAGCTCTGAACCCGAGGCGTCAATGTCGACAATTCTCGGGCTGGCATCGTTCAACTCGTCCAAGACATCGGCGACTGAGGCTAGGTTGTTTCCGATGCCATCGCAGACAGCCTGCAGCTTTCCGTAGAAGAGCGAGATGTCGGTGAAGAACGCAAGCTTGCGGCGCGCTGCTTTCTCGTTCTGGTGAAGCGTGTCTTCCGTTGATTCCAGCTGTTTGATCGTTCGGGTGTACTCATCCCGCTGGTTCTGCAAACTTGAGAGCAGATCGCGGGTGGCGCTGAGGCGTCCCTCATCCATGTCACGCTCTTGGCGATATCTCTCCCGCTCGTCCGTGAGAGATCGGATCTTAGCCTGGTCCTGATCGACAAGGGTGATGATGCCCATGATCGCCCGATCGAGCCCAAGGCAAAAGATCGATCTGACGATGCTGGCTGCCGATTTGTCGTTTAGCTCGTCGAGTTTCCGGCGGTGGTGCGCGAGCTCGTTTTCAGCTGCGCTCATCTGATTGATGAGCTGACCGATCCGCTGGTTGAGCAATTCGACATCCTGCTCATCCTTGTGGATCTCGATACTGACGGAAGCGATTTCCTGCTGGATTCCGGTGATCTTCTGGTTGAGAAGGCCGAGGTCAGCGATGATCGATTTCACCAGTTCCGATGTGACCTGCTGCTCTTTGGCGTACATGCGCTCGCCGAGTTCTGCCTGAGAGTGCAGGTAGTCCACGGCATCCGACATTGCCGAGATAGTCGCGGCAGCCTCTTCGTGTTTCTGGCTCTTCAAAAGCTCAGTGGCTTCAGTAAGCTTCGCAAGGATTGTCTTGAACTCGACAACCTGCGAGCCCGCTGATTGATCCGTATCTGCGATGGCGACATTGTTCATCGTAAGTCTCCTTGTGCCTCGGGTTGTCAGGCGGCCCGCGCCTGCTCGATCAAGGCGCGCTGCTGTTCAAGTTCGATGGTGGCGCGGCGGGATTCGGACAGATCGTGCTCAACGATGACGCTGAGGTTTTTGGCGAGTTCCGGAGCTCGGCGGATTGCCTCTTCGATGGTTGGGGAGTCCTGCAGATATTTGACTGCTTTCGCCTGGGCGACGCCGGCAGACTTCAGGTAGTCGCCGGACAAGCCGTTCAGAGCGACCCACTGGCACATATACCGCAGGAAGGTTTCCATGAAATACGGGGCCTGATATTCGGCGAGGCGTTCATCTGGGTCGAGGCCCTTGAGATCCTGGATGTCCCTTTGAAAACCCTGGTCGGTGATGCGGCTGCAGTAGTTCGACATCTGGTCCCAGAAGAGAGAGGCGTTCGTCAACGTTCCGATGATTTTGCCGAGGGCGTCGATTGCGCTGTGAAGAGAGTCCACTGACAAGGTCGCGTTGCCCTCTTCGATTTTGATGTTCTTCAGGGACTCGGCGTACCCCGCCAAGGCGACGAGGGAGGCTCGCTTCTGGTTTTCGAGCTCGATCTTCTGGTTGAGGAACTTCATCTTCTCTTCGTGGATCGAGTCCTCGGCGCTGGCAGCGTTGCTGGCCATTTGATTAGTGGCGGCCGCGAGGTCCTTCAGAGCCGTGCCTGCAGCGGCATAGGCCTTGTTCGCGGCATCCGCGGTCTTTTCCAGTGAAACCACCTTCGTGGACATCTTCTCAAGTTCCGCGGCGAGGTTCGCTAGCTCCTCCTTCTTCGCATCACGCTTCTTCTTCAGTGCGGCGATGTCGATCTCTTTGGCTTTGCCGTCCTGCTCCATCTTGGCCAAAGCCTCGTTCAGGGCGTCTAGCTCGGTCTTGATCTTGTCATGTGCGAGCTTTTTGCCGGCCTGCTGATCTTGCGCCTCGATGAACTTCTTCTGCGCGTCATCGGACTGCTTCTTGGCCTCGTCCGTGCCCGCCTTCGCCGAGGCGATGCGGTCGTTCTTCTCGATGGCGCTACCTGCCTTGTTCAAAACCGTGCCAACTGGGTTCTGCGCCGCGGTGAACGCGCCAAGTCCAGCGCCGATGGCGCCGGTGATCGCTCCGACGACGCCCATCACCAACGCTTTCGTGGCTTCCTTTTCCTCTCGACTCTTGGCTTCCTCGTAGAGGGTCTGCGCGTTTGAGATTTGGCCGACCAGTTCCTCCTGGTTCACCTTCTCAGCATTCTGCTTGGCGATTGTTTCCCGCTCGGCTTTTTGAGCGGCCAGGAGGCGATCCCGCTCGCTCGCCTCCTCGAGAATGGTATTCGACTTCGCCTTACTGGATTCCACCTGCAGGGCTTTGAACTTGTCTGCAAGGTCGCCCGCCTTTTTGGACATGCTGCTTGAGGAGTCCTTGCAATGCGCCAGCTTCGTGATGGCAAGGGACTCCCGGCCTTTGATGAGCCAACGATAGGTTTGCTCCAGGAGTTCGATAATGTTCTTCGTTTCGGTCTCGAACGTCGTCATGGTCACAACGCAGTCATTGCAAAGCATCGCGAGGCGGCTCTGTAAGCCAGCGATATCGGCCTGCAAGGTACCGCCTCTGGCACCTGCCACGCCATTGTACGCCACATGGAAGAGCTCGACAGAAAGATCCAGATTCTGCGTAATGTCCTTGAGGCTAAGCTGCCCAAGGACAGCCTTTGCCTCTTGTTGGACGAGGGGATCGTCGAACACCGGTGCTTTCTGAAGGCTATACTGGCGATGATCGACGGTGACGATGGAATTTGATTCCTCGATGTCAGGCATGGAAGTTCTCCGGTTCTAAGAGTAGAGCAAGGCAAGCGGGGTTGTGCCGTGTGGAGGGGAAACTCGACACGTAGATTGGTGGTGAGGCCTTGGGGGCCGCGACCTACATCTTCAGCTTTGCGAACGTTCTGTGCAGTTCCTGCAGTGCTTCGAGCTGATCTGAGATCGCCTGGTAAAGCGCATTGAACGCCTCGATCTCCGTCGCGCTTTCGGGCATCGGCGCATCCTCCGAAAGATCGGCGTCGTCATCCCAGGGTACGAGAGCACGGGACAACAAATTGTCGGCCGTGTTTTGGGCGAAATCGAAGGTTTCCAGGAAAACGGTCTCCATCGCCCGGGCCATGGGAGTAGGGAGTTCCAGCGCCAGGATGCCTACCCCATTTGCGGTGGACGCGCCGTCCGGCATGCCGGTGTAAAGCTCGCGGATCTTTCCAAACCGCGCATGCTCGAGGAGCCTTGTGTTGATCCCTCGAGACGTGCACCCAACGTAGGTCGGAACGTAGTGATCCTCGTGGGCGCGCGTCTTTATCCAGAGCGTGTAAATGCCTGGTCCGGTCAACCTCAACCGTGAAACCTGTTGCGATGCCTCTTCCAGGTTCCCATGCACCTGAAATGGACGTACGCCCAGGTATTCCAGCGCGAATTGTATAGCTCGTGCGTAATGTTCGGCGTTCATTTGGCACTCCCACAATTTGAACTTTCGTCATCCTTGATCGCTGCGAGGCGGTTAAACCGACTCGGTGCTCATTTGGCGCCTCAAGGGTTGCGGAAGCAATAACTAATGCAAGCTATAGTTGATGATGCGTATTTATCGCTTCAAAATAGTACGATTCTAGTTAAACTACCCTAGATTGATATGGGTATTTTTTTTGGGGGACTTGGACATCCCCGCCGGATGCTTCGCCGTTATGCGCGGGTGTGGATTGAGTTCGATGCGGGGGAAGGCGCCCTTGCACGGCGGCGGGTTAGCCGGATCGTGACGCTGACGTAGGCGTCGCTTGCTCACGATCATGCGGTCCTGGGAGACCGTTTTCGCGAAGATGCCGGGCAGTGAAAACGCAGATGGCCCGACATCCTGTAACAGGGGCTATCATGTCCAACGTATATGAACGCCCCATGGCGAAAGAAGCAGACGACGTTCTCAGGGGCCGGATTGCGACACGCTCGTAGAGGCGCGTGGAAAGGGCCGCAAGGCTTGGGATGACCGCGATATCTGTCGCATCAAGTTTCCGGCATAATCGCCGTAGCCATCGAGAACCGGCGTAGAGTTGGCCGATGAACTACGCGGTTTCAGTCCACGAATGCAAAAGGCCCGTGAAGATTTCACCGGACGAGCTGGTCAGTGACCGTCCGGATCAAGTTCTTTTCGTAGGCGTACCTGGGAGTTAGCGCTCCCCGATAGCCGCGGCGGGTATACGGGCAGGCATGATCAAGCGCGTTAGACGCACGACTGGCGAGATTCACGCCTCGCCAGTCATTCGCTTTGGGGATCATTGGCATGAATATCGCGCCATGTTCATGTGTCCACCGTCAAAACTCGCGCGTCTTTTTGCCGGCGGGATTCACTGTTGATGAGCTCGACTAGTCGGATGCCGCATCCAAGTCGCCTTGAGCGCGGTTTTGTGTGCAGCCTCTAAAGGTTCTTCAAGTTTTCGAGTTCAGGGAACGGATGATACTTAATCCCCTCCAGATAACAGCCCGGCGCGTCTTGCCGGACGCCTACAGGCTTGTCATTGACCACTCGGACAGACCATGCGGAGCGCCCAACGTAACCACCCATTCGGTTCTTGGAGTTAAACTTAACACATACTGCCTGAACTTTTTTGTCCGGCGAGGCATCGACAACGCTAGAAATTTCAGCATCGCGGATTGAGTAAGGATCAACGAGTTGATCGCGGGCAGCACTTACGATAGCCGACCTAAGCGCCGTCGAAGGTGCCCGTTGGGAGGCTTCTACGCGTGCAATTTCTTGGCTGGAAACGCAACCAGGCAAAAACAGTCCAGCGATGGCGAGCATGAGCAGTTTGTTTTTCATGAGATTCTTCGTGTGCGGGTTACTGACCTACAAACCGTAGTTGCGAGTGAGGCTCACTGCAAGCATACTGCGGGCATCACCCACAACCACGATGACCGGTTTCAGGCTGCGACAAGACCTCGCCTGAGAATCGGTATCAGATTTTTCGGCCAACGAAAGCGCTAGGTCGTTCAACGTTGCGTGCGAATTGGACTCTTGGGGAACAATCAGGGGTTCGAAAAGGCCGATGCTTTCGCCGTCGTCGCGTGATGTCATTTAGGTGCCATTTTGGCCGTTTTCTTGATCATATCGGGGAGCCCAATTTCTCCCTATATATCAGCAGCTAAGAGCAGAATTATGGGGTAACTTGTCCCGAATTTTGGCAAGACCGTCGGCGTCGTCTAGTCGGCGCGTCAGCTTCACGGAGCACCGAACAGCCCGTTCGACCTCGACGCGTTCTGTGCGGAATCCCCGCCTCTGTTGATGGGCGCTCCCCGTGTGGCGGCCATTTCCTCAGCAATACGAGCATATCGCGTTTCCGAGAAAGCTCGTTTCCCAATTGCGTAGTATGCCAAGCAAGCTTCGCCATCGCCCGAAAACCAGAAAAGCCCAATTGGCCATCCCCTTGAACCCAGGTGGGCCATTTTGTCGAACAGGAGTTTGTCCTCGGTCATCGACATCAGTACGGACATGATCTGCTCGCCGTCCTCGTCGGTAAACGATGTCTCACATCCGGTCATGAGATTGTCGTCGTGCTGGAAAATCCGGAGATCGTAGCTCCGGACCTTAGTTTTTCCCGATGCGTCGATTAGTTCGACGGCATAAGGCTCGATGAAACCTCGTCCATTGTGAACTATCCATCGGCCCAAAATAGTCGCGCTCGTGAAACCGTCCAGGAGCGGCGTAACCGCAGCCCTAATCTTTTCCTGATGGTCCGCAACGAATGTCCATTGCTCGCCCTCCGTCACCGGGGCGGTGTCCAAGAATACTTCCATTCCATCGCGTGTGACCGAGATTGCAATATCAGGGTCAGTCGTCAGGATTTGGGCCTGGTAAACCGTTGCACGAGCGCCGGCAGCGGCGAGAAATGTTGAAGTCGCGGCGGCACTTCTAATCGCATGATGCATTGAAAATTCCCTGTCTGTAATTCGATGGTCACCCGGATTCGACAGGCTCGCAACACCAAATGCGAGGGATAGCCCGAAAATGTTCAGGGCACGCATCTTCCTTAAAGTTCGTTGAGGAACGCTGGGGGCTTGTCGCGCGAGTATGCGATCTCACAAATCGACTTGCTTCAACGGCCCCGACGTCTGCAGACGCCGGGGCCGAATTTGTTCAGTGGGAAGCTTCGGGCAAAGGGCCCTCGTAGGTCCGTGCAGACTTCACGAAGTCACGCACAGCCTGCTCGACTTGGCGGTGATGGCGCGAGGGCATGCGAGTGTCGCCGTAGGTCTTGATCACGAAGTAGGCGAACTCAAGCGCGTCGCAGTCGAAGGGGAGGCCGATCACCCCGATTGCGTTCGCCGCGGGCAGGCCAGGGGCCAACGGCACCACGACAGCGTTGCGAGAGTAGTTGCGAGCCGGCAGGGGAGCGAGATGGAGGCCATCGCGGTCGACCACGAAGGCCTTTCCGTCGAGCTTTCCGCCGGGCGCGCTGAGATGCTCGTGGTACAGGGCAAGAGTGAACGCCTGGTACGAAGGCGCGAGTTCGCAGTTGATTACCGCGTGAGAACCCGCCCACAGAGCGTTGAGTTCAGAGGTGGAGTGGCTGGCCATGTTGGTCCCTTCATCCTAGACGCTGTTGAACGGCAGCGTGATACCGAGGCGCGAGTGCAGTGCTCGCGACGTATCAGCTGCCGTTGGTGAGTCTGGTGACGGGGCATTCGCAGACATTCTCCTTTGCTCGAGTGCTGTACCGATCAAAAGTTCGATTGCATAGCCAACAGCAGGTCGCGCCACGGCGAATTCAGACCTCCGAAATAGCGAGTCCTCAACCACCCAAGCCAAGTATTGCGGAGGGCGTTAAAATTTTAATCATCTAGGAGTGATGACATTTCTGCCTTGCTTCAAGCAAAAAAACAAAGACGCAGTAATACATCTGCATATTGACGCGCAGATATTCGCCGGTGATCATGTAACTAGACGAAAAAATTTGTGGCTCTTGGGTAAAGGTAAGAATATGGGCGGCTCTGCGATCAATACATCGGCGATCGAATCGGAATATGACGACGAACGCATACGCTTTCATCAAGCGGAAGTGTTTCGGTTCTCGAGGGAAGGAGCGGCGGAGGAACTGCTGCTCGGTGCCCGTAGCGCACTCAGCCACGAGAACCTGCCTTCATCCGAAGTCAGGTTTAGACCGTGCGTCGCATCTCGCAAACGTTGGTGGCCGAAAGCTTGCTCAGCTGACCTCTACCAGATGTATGTGGATGGTCTTAATTCGTTTGATGGAATGGTCCGGAAGGCTCGACAACCAGAGGATTTGGCAGAGCTGACGCGCGGCCTACTAGTACTTATCGAAGCTGCAAATGCGGTTGGCTTTCGAGGCTGGGAGGTGAACTGGAGGCAAAACGTCCAATGGGCGCTCCGCGGTTCACGATACGGGCTTTCCGGTTATTCGCTCGTCGAGCGTTACGAAAACCTGGCGGACCGTATCACGCTGTCGGAACGTCTTGAGATCATTGGCGGTCCCATATTTTACACGCAGAAACGGAGAGCTGGAAAGGCTGGCGAAATCACACCGGACCTATTCGCCGGTGAGACGGAGCAGGCCTACGGTGCGATATTCTTGTCGCTCAATAGGAGCGTAGGTCGTCGCTATAGGAGCGATTGGATTGTTGACGGCCGCGGCGGGTACCGCAGGCTGCTTTCGGACTGATCGTGCCGCGACCGGCGCAAGCGCGCATTGAACGCGGCGTTAGCGTGAAAGGGACGGTCTAGGGTCTCTCAAGTTGCTTATGCCTGCGCCTGAGCGCCGACGCCGGCCACCTCGTAACTGCCATTCTCTCTCAGCGTTGTGTGGGCTCAGCGCCTTGCGCCGATCCGCCGGTCGCCAAACACTTCAATTATAAACCACGGAGCATGCGGCATGCAGTGCATAGATGGAATTCAGCAGGAATTGGATCGAGAAGAGGACCTTTTGTGGGAAAGCCGCCTGGGCAAAAGGCTTGATCTGGCCATTGAAGCCGTTGAGGTCGCCTGGGAGATCCTTGCTGTGGAAATCCAGCGTTTTGGGTACGAGGCAGAGCGGCCAGTTCCGGACAACGAAACTCGCTACTGCTACTTCCACGCAATGAAGTGGGACGCTCTTGAGATGTCCGACTCGATATACTGGTCCCTTCAGGCCGACGAAAGAGCGAGGGACGACCGGGACCTAGAGGAATTTGAGAATACCTCCGTCCCCCGCAAACATTATTCCACCCGGATCAAAGCGCTCGCGCTTTTGACGGCCGGCAGGGCTTTTGTTGAATCGGATGGCAATCCGCTGGCCTGAGTGATTTCGAATGTTGATCCCCCGCGACTGGTTATCGGCGGCCGTCGTACCGTCCTGAGGCAGCGGCAAAGGCGCGGCGGCATCCCTTTATCCGGTCAACGCCTCATAACAGTGTGCCTTCGCTCAGGGCACTGCCGGGTCAATTCCTTGCTCAAGTGAAAAATACCACACTGTCGCCGAGCGTTCATATTGCCCCTCGTTGCGCGACATTTCGGTAATACGATCGCGAATGCCGGAGTCGAGGACTGGGCACAACTGCGAGCGACGTGCGGCGCGAGCTTGCTCCTGGACCTTGGCCTGCGCAGGGTCACATAGTGGGGAAATCCCGACCTGCAGTGCAAAGATTGCTCGGAATGGATGTGCAATCTTTACACGAATTTCAGGTTCCGCTAACTCAAGATGGGCGGAAACCGGGGCGGTAAAATTGGATATCATGTTTAAGGCGGGCATCTTTGCGCGCGATCTTGTTTTGGCGCTAGCCTCGTTGCTGAAGCAACCGCCGGCGCCGGGGCTGTTCAGTCTCTTTCTAGTGGTATTGTTGGGGATAGCGACCCTCTGGTTCTGGGCTGTAGTCCGGAGAAGAGTGAGTTTGCTTCGACGGGCGACGAAGCTCGTAAAAAAGAGCCGTGGGCCAGAGGAATTCCGGGAGCGCTTTCAGGAAACCTACGACGAATTGAAGTCGTGGTCGGGAATGGATGCCGGCCGGTTGGCCGACACCTGGGACGAATTTAGAGAGACCACCATCGAGTCCCAGGGGCAGACGGGCATTCGAAATGCCATCCGTCCGTCCGTCTTCTTCAATCTCGAGGAGATGGGGTTCAGCGTTTCGGGCTGGCGGGTCGTGCCGAGCCTCTTTGTATCGATCGGACTCGCGGCGACGTTCCTCGGTCTTATCGCCGCCCTCCAGGAAACGGGCAACAGCCTCAGTGCAGGCGGCGACCAAGCTGCGGTGATGAAGGCGCTTACGCAGCTTCTGACCGTTGCATCCGCCAAATTCATCATGTCGCTCACCGGGCTACTCTGTTCGATCGTCTTCACCGTCGTCATGCGCGTGCAAAGTAGCGGGCTCGAACAGGCAATGCGGACCCTCACGCACGAGATAGAGACCCGGATGAACTTCGTCAGTCTCGAGGACCTCGCGGAGAAGCAATTGAAGGCGATCGTCGAGCAGCGCGACCATATGCAGAAGCTCAATCACGAGCTAATCGCTGCTATCTCAGAACCGCTGCAAAAAGCCGCGGCCTCAGGCGTCAATCATGTTGACGAGATGGTGCAATCGCTGGCGGGGTCTTTGACGCAGGGCTTGGTCGGTGCGATGTCTGCCACGAGTGAGCGGCTAGAAGCGGCATCCGGTCGCCTGGAGGGGCTTGCGGCCACGCTCAGCGGGGCAGCGCAAGAATTCTCCCAAGCCGCCGAACGCACAGCCGTTGGTCTGGATGGCGCGGCCAGGCGGCTTGAGCTGGTTTCAGACAACCTGGCGCGAGCCGGCAATGGACTTGCACAGGCCGCGGTGCCCGTCGCGGAGTCCGCGAACAAAACTGCCGAAGCTACCCAGCAGATCGCCTCCTCGAGCATCGACATGGTGGAAAGCGCACGCCAGACTATGTCGTCTGAGCGCGAGATGGTGGTAGCCGCAGCCAATTCCATTCGAGATCACATCAAGAGCTTCGAAACGCGGGCCGCGGCCTACGACGGGCAGTTGGCCACTGCCTTTAGGACGTTCACGGAGCAGATTTCGCGCTCGATCGGCGAAGTCGAAAATCACGCGAACAATGTCCATGGTCAGTATACGGAAGCTCTTACGACCCTTCAGGGAGTGATCGAGAATGCGAAGGCGTTCACACCTGAAAGCGCGAGGCCCTCGGCATGAGGGGCAGGGGAGGTACGCGTCGTCAGGAAGAAGAGGAAGAGTCGGTCTTCATCTCGATGGCCGACATGACGATCAGCTTTCTGTTTATTCTGATGATCCTACTGGCTTTCTTCGCGAGCCAGTTCAACGTCTCCGATACGGTCCCCCGTCCTCTGTACGACAGCCTGAAAGAAGAGAAAGACAGCCTCCAACGTGACATTGATGCTATCGCTGAGATTGTCGAGGCCGACGGTCGTCCGGTGGTGACGGCGACCCAGGAGATGAAGGACGAGCTCGAACGTCTGCGCGAGCTTCTCAATACTCCCGAGAAGGCAAACAAAATGGAAGTCTACAACTCGGCAGTCGCAGACGCCAGGAAGAAGCTGCTGACGAGCCTGAAAAGCGAGATCAACAGTCGCATACCAGGGGTTAATGTGGAGGTCAGTGCGAACTACGATGCGCTTCAGTTCGCAGGAGATGGGTTGTTCGATTCCGGAAAAGAGGTGCCGACTGCTGTGGGGACGGTTCGTATGCGGCAGATTGCGGAAGTCTTGGACCAAAACCTTGGCTGCTATTCGCTCGGCTCGAGGAGAGCCTTCACCGAAGACTGCAATCCGGCTTTTGCCCTGATTGACTCGTTACAAGTAGAAGGACACACGGACAGCGTCGGTACCGAGGTACTGAACATGGACCTCAGTGCCAAACGAGCTGCGTCTATCTACGCGCTCATGATTCAGCAAAAGCCAGATCTCGTGCTTTATGAGAACCGGGACGAGCAGCCGGTCTTGTCGGTCGCCGGCTTTGGCAAGGGACGGCCGATACAGCAGAACGAGACGGAGAGCGGCAGAGACGCTAACCGACGAATCGACCTTCGCTTCATCATGGTCGTCCCGTCCAAGGAGGCAGATATCGCCGAGATACGACGGGCGCTGTCGGGGGAGCCTTGACGTGTCACTCCTGGAAACGCTTCGTGCGATGCCTCATCGCAAAAAGTTCGAAGGCAAGAGCATCGACGGCTTGAGCCAAGCGGTCCAAGCCGTTTTCAAGGCCTTTCCGGAAGTCAGTCGCACCTCGCCCGCTACGCTCGATCAAGTGAAAGCGAAAATTGCAGCAGCCCTTCGCGACTGGGAATGGGAGAGCGTCACGGTCGGGGAAGTGGGGATGCTGGCGAGCGCCGCCTTTGGGCGTGCCGAGGAACTCGACACGCCGACACTCGGTTTCGTGCGACGGGAAGTGCAGGCCACCACCAATCCCGTGCTTCTCGACGCGGCTGCTGAAGGGTATTTCGCCGGGTGGTCACGCGGCGGTCAACTGACGCGATGGCTGGCCGGCATCATGCAGGAGCGATCGTCACATCTATCCAAACGGTGGCAGAACGTTTTTGTATCCATCCCGCAGGCGCTTGATGCAAGTCATGCTCCGGAACATCTTGCCGAGCGGATGGTCATGGAGCCTGACCCGTATCGATGGCTGGCGGGGGCAGGCGTCTCCTCTCCCCACTCGGGCAACCTGATGCAGGAACTACATGAGGCCTGGTTGCGGGCACTGCCCGAGATCAAGACGGATGCGCAAGTCGCGCAGGTATTCCGATGGATACTGCCCGACGGTCGATCGAGGGCAAGCGACAAAATGGCCGCCGGCGCCGTCGAGAAGTTGCTGAGCCCGTGGCTCCACAAGATGCCCGACCAAGAATACCGTAAGGGACTCCTGGATCGTATAACGGACGCATACGGAGATCCTCGAAATAAGCGGCCGGAGTTTTGGTCGCTTGTCAGCCCGCCGTGTCGAGGCGTGTTGGTACGATGGCTTGCCGGGGCGAGCATGGACGCCCTCTTGTCGGTCATCACGAGGTCGACGGCCAATCACATGTGGCCGCCTCGGCACGATTTCTGGAAGGGGCTCTTCAACCGCGGCCTTGTAGACGAGGCATGGGTGGCGTTGTCGCCCTTTGCGGCGGCCATTGCTGAAAGCATGTTTGCCAAATCGGCCAACGCCGCAAGCGTGGTGGCAGGTAGGCAGACATCGAAAGCTCGCAAAGACACCTGTCTGCTCGTAATGCGCATAGGTCGATACATCGTGGTCGAAGGCTCGCATGACTATCGTGTCCACGTGTTCTCGGACACCGACAGTCGTGCGCCGAAATTGTATCAGGCGAGCTACGACGCCGAGGCCCTTATCCTTGGGGCCGGCCATCCCGACACAAGAATCCATGACCAACCCGGACATTGGAAGAGATGGGTGGAGGAGCGGGTGGTCCGATGATCCAGTTTGATTTTCGAGTGGATAACGAGGCTGCATACGTCACCGTTGCGCCGGAGAAAAGAGGATGGTTTTCGGCGTTCCGGCGACGGGAGGCGGTCGACCTGCGGGCTCTGACCAAGTCGGAGCGCGCAACGGCATTGGCGGTGGCGCGACTGAGACATCTGGATCCGTTGGGTGAACTGCATCAGATAGCCGAAAATGGTCTCGTGATCCGCCATCCACTTGCAGCGCAGCTGGACTCCAACACCGCTTCCGCACTGGGACTTCCGCGCTTGATGACAGGCTATGTCTTCAAGGCGAAACTTGCCGGGACCGTTGGAAGCCCTGACTTCGGCATTGACTGGTGGTGGGAAAAGAACGGTAGGACGGTTACCTTGCCGCTTCAGGGAGCCTTTCTCGGCTCCGCGGCGCAAATGATGCGGTTGCCAAGTCAGATCTATTCCGCCATCCAGCAGGCTAATGCCCTCAAGGAGGGGACATCGGTTACGGACCATTGGCTGGAATTGGGGAAGTTCCGCCGCCTGTTCGAGGCGTCGGACGAACCGGCATCGCAGGAGAACCTGGAAGGGTTCCTGCGCAATCTTTCGGTGGTAACCTGTGACTCGGTCGGCATCGCGTTCGATTCCGGCGATGATACGAAGTTCTTCCCGCTCCCTTTCGTCGGTGCTCCTGAACCAGATCCAGAGAGAGACACCGCCGATGTTGCCGCCCTCAAAGGGCGTGAGCTGGATGAATTTCGCAACGGAGCCATGCGTCGCGGTGCTCAACCCGCATACCGGGTTGCCGACGGGAAGTTTTTGATCGTTGATCGCTCGGCCGCTCCTGTTCTTGATGCTATCGCAAGGTATGCAACGGCCGATGAAGCGGGGCGACGCGCGTTTATCGCAGACGCTGGCCGGATAATTCAATCGGCGATCGAACGTCAAATGGAGGATGACGGACGCATAACCGCTCTTATGAGCCCGGCCGCCAGGGCAGAAAGAGTCGAGCAAGAAACCTCTCGAGCGTGGGTCGAGACCACCGAATGGGTGTCTCGGGTACTCGGTGTCGCCAAATGGCAGACGAAAGAAATCGAAGGGATCGAGAGTTCGGGGACGAAATGGCTGAACTCCTCCATAGATGCTGAACTGGCCGATCGCCTTTCTCAGATCGAGGATGAACAGCTAGCGGAAGTCGTCGAGGCTCTACGCACTGCAATCGCCGAATACGTGCCTTCTATTACCCACGCGGTTGGCGAAATACCTGCGATCGCCGAAGTACTTGAAGCGGTCTCGAGGCGGTTGGCTGAGTACCTGAGGCAGAAGCCGATCGATGCACCCTCTGTTTCGCTGGATGCCTACCTGCCGGTGACCCACGACAACTTCTGGGAGGTCGACTTCAAGGCCGTGGTGCGCCCGCGGGGAAACGAGGCAGAATTCAGGGTTCCCGATGCCGTCAGAACCGCGCTGCAGCCCCATCAGTCGACATCGCTCAAATGGCAGGTGGCGGCTTGGCAGGCGGGCATTCCCGGCGTTCTGAACGCTGACGAGCAAGGGTTGGGCAAAACGCTCCAGACGCTGTCATTCATGGCATGGCTTAGGGCCGAGATGGACGCCGGCGCCGTTCCGCACCGACCTTTCCTCGTCGTGGCTCCAACGTCGCTGCTTCTGAACTGGGAAGCGGAGATAGATCGACATCTCGCCGCAGGCGCTCTTGGAACTCCGGTACGCTTGTATGGCTCCCATTTGGCCGAATTCAAAAAGGAAGGTCTCTCGGGCCAAGACATCCGCGAGGGCGAAGCCTTGCTCGATCTGGATAAAATCCGATCTCTCGAGAATGGCGCGCCCGTTGTGATAACCACCTACCAGACGCTCGCGAACTTCGCGATCAGCCTAATGGAGCTTCAATGCGCGGTGGCCATTTTCGACGAAATCCAGTTCGTTAAAAACCCAGTGACAATGCGCGCTAAGGCGGCGAAATCGCTGAATGCGGACTTCCGGATCGGACTGACCGGGACACCCATCGAGAACGCGACCAAAGACCTTTGGGCGCTGATGGACCAACTCTTCCCCGGGGCGCTCGGTGCGTTGACGCAATTCAAACGGGTCTTCGGTATTCCCACGGAAGAGAACATGTCGGCCCTGCACCATGCATTGTTCTCAGGGCAGCATGAGCGTCCGCCCTTAGCGATGAGACGGCTGAAGACCGATGCCGCACCTGGGCTGCCCACCAAGGTGCGGATCCTCCACCCCAGGGAGATGTCCGAGCCTCAGATGCTGAGATATGACGAGGCGCGCCGTAAGGGCGGCATGATGCTCGCGCTCCTTCATCACATCCGGCGGATATCGCTGCATCCCGGCCTACTGGAAGGCGAAACCACCGAGGAGTTCAGCGCGTCGGCGGCACGGGTCGAGGCGGCGATGGACATCCTGCGTCACATCAAATCAAAGGGCGAACGCGCTCTGGTGTTCGTAGAGAACCGGGACGTTCAAGCTTGGTTTGCGGAAGTTGTCCGATTGGAGTTCAATCTCGAGACTGTGATGATTATCAACGGCGACACGACGATTGATGCCCGGAAGGAAATTACGGACCGGTTCCAACGACACCTAACGAACGACGGTGGGTTCGACGTCCTGGTGCTTGGGCCGAGAGCCGCAGGCACGGGCCTGACACTCACCGCAGCCAATCATGTGATTCATCTGAGCCGTTGGTGGAACCCCGCCGTCGAAGAGCAATGCAATGACCGCACCCATCGTATCGGTCAAACGATGCCCGTCACGGTCCATATCCCGCTTGCGGTTCACACTCGGCTGGGCGCGGGCTCTTTCGACTGTCTTCTACAGCGCCTTATGAAGCGGAAACGTTCGATCGCCGAACGGGTTCTCTGGCCGGCCGAGGCCACCGAAGGCGAGACAAGGATGCTCTATGACGCGGTTGTCGAAGCTTCAGATGTCGAGATCGAGAACCAAGCACTGGAATTGGATGGCATACTCGAGGGCAGAGCTGATCTAACCGCCGAAATGCTGGACGAGAATGCAATACGCATACGCCCTCGACGCGGCGGCGCGTCAATCGTCGTCTCGAGTGGCCGGACTATCCCATCGAACTCCATCCGTTCTGACTTGGATGCCGCCGTTGTTTCGATGCAGACGGATCACGTTGGAAAAGAGATGCCAGTTCCGCATTCCAGACTTACGACCAGTGCGCTTTGGCCAGAGTTCGTCCTACCCGAGTGAACGGACAATAGGATGCCACCACCCCGCTCAGCTAAGCAAACAAGTGGGCAGCCTGGAACAGTCTTCCTGTCTAACGAGACAGCGCTCGCGCCAGGATTCCCTCATGTACGAGCTCTGGTCCGCGGCCTGCTGCTCGCAGGTCAGCGCATGGAGACAATCGTTTCGACCATTTCGTAGATTTCGTTTGGCTCGTTCTGCCATATGCGGAGGTCTTCAATGGGCTCTAGCGCATCGGGATCTTGAAGGAGATGGAGCGAAGTTCTGAGCTTCGACTGCGAGTGGGGCATACTCGGCGGTCTCGACCTTATTGCTTGCAAGAATTCCCTTCAGGAAGCTTAGCCAGTACTCGAAACGTCGAGCGTATTTTCGAAGCTGCTAACGAGCCGTGCTCGCGTCTCGGATTTTCCCGGGCTCGGTTTTTGGATTGCTGGGGAATCTAGGCGACATATCGGTTTTACTTCGAGAAGGACGCGTAGAGCCGACGCGACTACGCCTCCGTAATCTTTACGAATCCTTCTTGCACAAGCTGGATGGTTCGCGCCATCGCGTCCGTGTTGATTTTCACGTTTGGAAGAAGGTCCGCATTGCCCCAGCCGTTTGCCTCTGCGGTGGCCCCGCAGAGCTCTATCTTGACACCTCGCTTCACCAAATCGGCTATCAGGTTCTTGTTGGGGTTTCCGGCTGCGATCTTCCGTGTCTGGTTGTACGCCTCGTCATGCAGCGTGAGGTGTCCCGCGTTCGTGTGGAATACCACGATGACTTCGGAGTCAGCGCCCCAGTTCGCTATGTCGTCGGTAATGAGTTGAAGGTGGAAAATCGCGGCAGGCAGATCGCCTTCGAACTGGAGCGAGCCGATGCTGTGCACGGATTTTACAGACTTCAGCTCAACCGGGACATCGATAGTGATTGCATGACTGGCGTCTGACATGGCGTCATTCCCTTGTTAGCGGGTTTGGCGCGAGCGTCTTACGTTTCACATTGTGGAAAGATGCCCGCTTCAACAAAGCTACACATCGGGTCAGCCCCTACCAATCATGGGTTCATATTAGCTGCCCGACTGCTGCAATCGACGAACCAGATCTTCTAAGCCGTCTGGGCCTCTGATTCCCCATTGCAGCAGAGCCGTGGGATCGATGTGCTTTCGACGCATGGCGTCCGCGAACTCAAGCAGGTCCGTTCGGTTGAGCTCGGCGATGTGAGGCGCGTTCGTCATCGTTACCTTGGTTCCGAGAGCCTGGAGGATAAAGCTACCTCCACTGCTGTGCGCGAACGCCTCGCGTAGGCCGACCAGCGACAGCCCCAGCTTGTCCGCCATCGCGAACACTTCGACCAAATTGCGGAGGTTGGAAATCGTGAGAGCATTGTTGCAGAGCTTCGCCGTCTGTCCGGAACCTGCCGGACCCATGGCTATGATGCTGGAGCTATGGCACTCGATGATGGCGCGGCTTTCGTCGAGTGCGTCAGGTCTTCCGCCGACGAAACAGGTGAGCGAGCGAGCTTCCGCACCTGGGCGTCCGCCGCTAACCGGCGCATCGAGAAACCGGACGCCCCACTCGGCCGCAAGTCGTTCAAATCCTTCCGATTCGATCGGATCGCCTGTGGCATGGTTGATGATGACCCTATCCCTGCCAAGTTCGCGAAACAGGCTGCGATCCGCGAACAGCTCATGCAGATCTGCGTCGTTTCGAAGACAAAGGCACAAGACGTCCACGCTAGCCGCTAGGTGGACCGCGCTGCAGGCCCGTTTATGCGGGGAGTGTCCAAGGGCCTCGTAGGAGGATTCACGCCTTGCCCACACATGAAGGTCATGTTTCTCGGCAATCCCTGTTGCCATTGGCGCACCTTGATCACCCAGTCCGATAAATCCCACACGTCGCACCTCGTTCATTTCAGTTCTCCGGCAAGATTTAAAGACATCTCCCAAAGGCGATCGGCATTTGCACTATCGAGTGCGTAAGACGCTACGCCTTCAAGCTTGCCCTCAGGTCTTTCTGGAGCGAACGGGGCCTCTTGGCAGTTGTCAAAATACCGTCCGTTTATTCCTTCCACGACTGGAGACGCGGCCAACAACACGGATGTGGAAGCCCCTTGTTCAGGTGTTTTACGGAGGTGTTCGGGCGTTCTCAATCCTCCGGTGTGACGTTGAAGATTGGTGGCGATTGCACCGGGATTAAGTGCGTTCGAGACAATTCCATCGGAAGCCCAGCGATCTCTGATGCCGATCGAGAGCAGAATGCAGGCAGTCTTGGATTGAGCGTATGCGAGCAGGGGATTGTAGGGCATGAACCGGAAATGTGGATCGTCCCAGAACACCGGACCAAAGAGACTGCCTGTCGAGCTGACCGAGACGACACGTGCGCCTTGGGCCTTCGCCAAGTGTCGACGCAGGCCAAGCGTCAGAGCGAAGTGACCGAGGAAGTTCGTCGCGAACTGCATCTCACAACCTTCGGCAGAGCGCTCCAACTCGGGCAACATCATTATCCCGGCATTGTTGACGAGAGCGTGGACAGGCTGGTCCCAGTCGCTGACGAAAGCACGGACAGACTTCAGGTCGGACAGGTCGAGCGCACGCACTTCGATTTTCAGGTTGCCCGTTTCGGCTCTGAGCGATTGGGCAACCTCTTCGGCAGCATCTGGGCGGCGCGCAGCGATGGTGACCGACGCTCCTGCCGCAGCGAGGCTCTTCACCGTCTCGATACCGATGCCGCTGGCTCCACCTGTGACGATCATCGTTTTGCCAGTTAAATCTATCCCAGAGAGCACTTCTGATGCAGTAGTCGAGAATCCAAAAGGAGGCTGGTCAGTCATTGCTTCGACCTTTCAATGTTGTGGTTGCAACTCAGATAACCCTGATGCATTGTTCTGTTTAGATGGACACAACTGAACAGTATGATGAGATATTTCGGACAGTGAGTGCGCTTTCGCCTGCCGAGCTGGCGGCCTTCGTTGCCGTTGCTCAGTCTGGCGGATTTCGCGCTGCCGCTCGCAGATGTGACCTCAGTCCATCTGCCCTCAGCCACAGCGTTGCCAACCTTGAGAACCGTCTGAACGTCCAGCTCTTTCACCGCTCCACGCGCAATGTCTCTCTGACGGATGCCGGGCAGCGGTTTTTTGCCCGGCTGGGACCCGCGCTGGATGAGATCGCCAAGGCAGCCGACGAATTGAGTGACTTTAGTTCCCGGCCGTCGGGGACCCTACGGATCAACGCCGATGCTACGGCTGCCGAACAGGTTCTCGGTCCGCTCGTGCTCAAATTCATGGCGTCGTTTCCCGACGTGCAGGTTGAGGTGGTGAGCGAGAGACGGCTGGTCGACATCGCGGAGAACGGTTTCGACTGCGGCATCCGCTCCAGTGAAATTGTGTCCGACGACATGATCGCCGTTCCCATTGGGCTGATGCAACAGCATGTCGTGGTAGCCGCTCCCTCCTATCTAGCAAACGCGCCTGCATTGCGTTCGCCGGCCAATCTGGTCGATCACCGATGCATTCAACTTCGGATGCCCAGCGGGCGTCTTTACCGTTGGGAATTCGAACGGCGGGGGGAGGCTATGGCTATCGAGACAAGGGGTGGGCTGGTCCTTGATAATTCCCGCCTCATTCTGGCAGCCGCCATCGACGGCTACGGGCTTGCTTACGTGACCAAGTGGATGGCTGGTTCTGCCCTGGATGCCGGAATCCTTGAACAGGTCCTGGAAGAATGGACGCCACCGTATCCCGGGCTATCACTGTATTATCCTCGACATCGCCATTTGAGCGCCTCTATGCGCGCCTTCGTTTCGTTCCTTCGTGAACAGGGTCTTCAACAGCCGCCAGCTTAACCGAGACCCGCAGCCCTTGGCACCGGGTCCCGAATTCTTCACATGGACACGACAACCTTCCCAAACGGACCGCGCCGGAGATGAGCAATCGCCTCCGGAGTTTGTGCAAATGTATAGGTCCTGTCGATCACCGGTCGCAGGGATAGCCGGTCGATCGCCGCGACCATGTCCTCCTGCGCCCGGCGATGTCCCACACCGATGCCGACGATTTGTGCCCGCTTGAAGAGGATTGGTCCGATCGGCGCACGGATTTCCGAGCTCCCTAGCAACCCGACCAGAGATATCCGCCCACCTAGAGCCAGCGCAACAACGGAGAGTCCAAGGTTCTCGCCGCCCGACATCTCCAGTACGTGATGTGCGCCAAAGCCATCGGTGAGTTCCAACACACGCTCGTGCCAGGCAGGATGGATTTGGCGATTTATGCCATCGGAAGCACCGACCGCGCGCGCACGTTCAACCTTCTCGTCACTACTCGTCACCACGATAACGCGCGCGCCGTGCGCCGCGGCAAACTGTACGGCGAATAACGCGACACCTCCCGTACCCTGAACCACAACAGTCTGTCCGGCTCTTACGTGGCCAAGTTCAACCAGCGCAAACCATGCCGTCAGTCCCGCGACGGGGAGGGTGCTTGCTTCGACATTCGTGAGACTCTTCGGCGGAGCGACGAGGCGGTCTTCTGGCACGCACACATATTCGGCGAGCCTTCCAAGAAGCGGGACGCTATTGGTCTCGTATGGCGGAGCCGGACCATCGATCCAGTTCATGGTATCCGCCGAGATGACACGGTCTCCGATCGAGAAGCGTTTTGCATCCGGTCCCAGTCGCACAACCTCTCCCGACATATCTGACCCCGGCACCAGGACTCCGTCTGGGCCAGAATCCATCGCTCCGTCGATCAGGGCGGCATCCCGATAGTTGAGAGACACCGCTTTCACCTTGACGAGAGCTTCCCTCGGTCCGGGCTCCGGGATCGGAACGTCACATAGTGTGAGACCGCGTTCCTGCGGCCGATATTCCCAACGTTGCATCGCTTCATTCACCTGAGATCAAAAGGACCGGGCGGCCCAGAGTTTCGCCTGCTTCAAGCGCCCTTTGCGCTTCGCCGACGCCGGTGAAAGACACCACCCTGTCAATGCGTGCCCGCAAACTGCCCCGATCAACGAGTTCGGCAATCTGTGAGAGTGCAGCGGTTTGGCGTAGGCGATGTGCATGATGGCGGCTGATCTGCGGCAGGCCTATGTTGACGAAGCTGATGTCCAGGTTCTTCCACTCGGCCGGGCCGTTTCCCTCGGCGGGCCAATCCGATACAACAGTGTTTATCAGGCGTCCGTAGGGCGCCGTATGGGCGAAGCTTGCCGCGAAGTTTCGGTGGCCCACGAAGTCGAATACGACTTTCGCGCCGGGCTCGCCTCGCCAAGCCTGAAGGGCTTCCTCGACGCTCTCTTCCCGGTAGTTAATTGCTATGTCGGCACCCAGCTCCCTCACAAATGCGGCCTTAGCCTCGTTTGAAACGGTGGTGGCGATCCTGGCTCCAAGAGAAGTCAGATACTGGATTGCGATATGCCCGAGGCCGCCAGCGCCACCGTGGACCAGTACATGATCACCTCGGCTAACCATCGCCTTTTCGAACACGGCCTCCCATGCGGTAAGGGCCACAACTGGCAGGGCGGCGGCTTCCACGAAGGTCAGTTTCTTCGGCTTTGCAGTGACGTAATCGGCACGGACGACCTTGTATTCTGCATAGCTCCCGGGGTTTCCGGCGTAGCCGCCGTCCACGTACCAGACCTCGTCGCCAACCCTGACGTTCACCGCGTCTCGTCCGGCTTCGACCACAACGCCGACACCGTCGATGCCGAGGATTGTAGGATCTTTCTGTGAACTTCCTTCGCTGTCGTAGACGGCCCCATTCTTCCTGTTCTGCCAATCCGCAGGATTAATGCCGGCCGCCTTCACCTCAACCAGAACATCAAGCTCGTCCCGTAGTCGAGGGCGGTCAACTTCGCGCACCTGAAGGACTTCAGGCCCGCCGGGTCTGGTGACAACAAGTGCCTGCATTTTCTCAGACATCGCGTCGTTCCCCGTTGCCTGAGACGATTGCATCCAAAACGCGGTGCAGGTTCACCGCGTCTTCGAATGAAGGAGACAGCCTGGTTTGATTTCTCATGTCGGACGCGATGCGGGAATAGGCAAGCCCGACGCTTTGACTGAAACCTTCCTCGATGCCGAGGGTCTCGTAGCGACGCGGTACTGGCAATTCCTGCATCTGCTCGGGCCCCTGTGCGCCCTTTACAGTGAAACCGCCCAGCCCGATATAACCGACGGGGCTCGTCAGGATGAGATCGCCTTTGGTGCCGTTGATCTCGATGTGAAAGTTCGTGCCACGCGAGAGACCGCCGCGGAAGTGGGCGCTGAGGGCTGCGCCGTTCGCGAGCAAGCCAGCGACAATGATTTGATCTGGCGCTGTCAATGGAACCTCTTTCCCTGTCTCCGCTATACGGGTCATCGCGCGACTGTTCGACAGCGCGCCACCGACGGACTTCAGTCTCGAGCCGATGGCGTAGAGGGTTGCGTCAAGCGTGTGGGCGAACGGCACATGGAACATTGAAGCTCCATTTGCCATATCCAGTGTGTACAGGTAGCTCTCGTTGATCTCCTCGCCCCAGATGATACCAGACCCGATGACGGAAACAGACAGTACGTCGCCGACATAGCCGTCCTTGATTAGATCCTTGATAAAGTTGATGGCCGGAGCGGAACGGCTTTGAAGGCCTATCGCTGTAAATGCATTCCGGCTCTTGGCCAGCGCTAGCATTTTTTCGGCGTCGCGCAGGTTCATCCCCAAGGGCCACTCCGAGAAAACGGCTTTACCTGCTTCCAGGGCCATCGTGACGAGCTCAAGGTGATGTGGAACCTTGACCGTCACGACGACCAGGTCAACGTTCGGATCCGTCACAAGTTCATGCGTCGTTCCGTAGCTGCGATCCGCGCCAAACTTCTCGGCGGACGCTCGAGCTATTTCCGGTCTGTTGTGGCTCACAGCCGCGATCTGGAACTCAGGCAATGCTTTCAGTGCGGGGATATGTGCGGTGGTAGCCCAGCCCTTTTCCGGATGAACGCCGATGATGCCGACTTTGATGGGATTGAGGGTCATGCCGCATTCTCCTTCGGCTTGATTTCTAGGATCGTGCGGCGAAGCTCCAGGTGCGCCAGGCGCCACTGTCCGTCTTCGAGCAGCCATGTTTCGTGATAATGGCCGTAACCGTGCATCGACGCCGGACGGTTGTCATTGACATCGGGAAAAATCAGATAGTCTTCCATGGACCAGATGGCGTGGACTTCGGTCTCCGAAATGACATCAATCTCGTCATTGTGTACCTGATGTATTGTCCGTGCCCCAGCAAGATAGCCCTTGGTGACGGCCAGGAATTCGTCGAGGGAGCCAAACTCGGCCAGCACGACGCCGTCTTCGCCGATAAAGCGGAGCGACGGGTGCCGTGCGAACATCGCAGCAAATTCCGACCAGTTCTGGGTATCCACGTATCGGCAGTAGCGAGCTTTCAACGTGCGTATGGTTTCGACCACGGCGTGATGGTTTTGCAATTGGAATCTCCTTTTCGAGCCTCCATATAGCGATGACACGCAAGAGCCTTCAGTCTCGATCGTCCCAAGTTTTGGCGTGATCGTCCATAATAGGAACATTTAGTTGGATCCTTTGAGCGACATCTTTTCTTCGATGCGAATTAGGAAAGCGAAGTTCACGACGCTGGACGCGACTGCCCCATGGGGCGTCGCCTCCGATGGTGACCCGGCGATTAAATTTGTTCTCGTGGTCCGCGGATCGGGAGTTCTGACCACAAGGGAAAATCCCAAGCCAGTGCCGTTGCTCGCAGGCGATGTCTTCATCATGTTCGGAAACGAGCCTTACCAAGTTTACGATCACGCGGACTCGCGCACCGCGGACTGTCTTGATGTCGAGACCCTTCGTGTAGGCAATAGGATTCAGTTCGGTGGAGGCGGGGCGACGACCACGTTCATAAGCGGCTTCTTCGAGCTTGACGGACTTGACGCTCGGCCCTTGCTCAATGTTCTGCCTAAATTGCTTCACCTCAAATCGGAGCAGCGCCGGAGCCGGCAATTCCAGTCCGTGCTTGAGTTGCTCGCGGCAGAAGCAGATGCTCCGGGCCTCGGTTCGGATGCCGTGGTGCGTCGCCTGTTCGAATTGCTTTTCGTTCATGCGATCCGTGCTTTCGCTCAGCAAGGATCGGCGCAAAAGACGGGATGGCTCGCGGCAGTCTCCGACAGGAATCTGGTCTTGGCGGTCTATGCCATGCACTCAGAGCTCCAAATGCCGTGGACGGTGGATCAACTCGCAAAGAAGGCTGGTATGTCGCGCTCAGCGTTCGCCGCCCGCTTCAAGGATGTCGTGGGACAACCCCCGCTGGAATATCTGACAGAATGGCGGATCTACCAGGCTGCCAGAATGATTGAAAACAACGCAGACAAGCTCTCCATGATCTCGCGAAGCGTGGGGTATCGGTCGGAGGCAGCTTTCACCAAGGCCTTCAGGAGGGTGATGGGAAGCGCGCCCAGCCAATATAGAAAAAACCTCGCGAGGGCAAAGGAAGGCCGGGTGACCCCGATCATTGCGGAAATGCAAGAAGCCGCGTAATCGCCTGGAGAAGCACCTGGCTGTTCAGTGGTTTTCGCATGAAGACCCTTCGCCTATCCGCTCCTGCGAAACCACGATCCTCGATGTCGCTGCGGCCTGTCATCAGTATCATTGGCATTTCCGGTAGACGGCCTCTGACCGCCTGTTCCAACTCGAATCCGTCCATCGAGCCCATGCTGATGTCAGTGATAATACAGTCATACGCGGAGAGGTCTCCATTGGAGAGAAATGCCTTCGGCGACCTATAGGTACGGGCAAGGTAACCTGCGGACTCGAGAAGCTCACGCAGCCCGTCAAGAACACGCTTGTCATCATCTACAATTGCAAGGGTATGACCCGCCTGCGCGACCATTCGTCAGTTTCCATGTCGGGAGCGGGTAATCGGTATGCTTAGTTTGGAGGCAATTCGCACTAGATCGGGAAGGGAGTCAGCATGCATCTTGCGCATCATGTTGCCTCGATGGATCTGGAAGGTGATCTCGCTTATTCCAAGCTCCGCTGCACCTTGTTTGTTCATTAGCCCACTTACAACGAGTGGAAGGACATCGCGTTCCCTGGCGGAAAGGCATTTTAGCCTGGATTGTAGCTCACTAAGGGAGGCCCGATCGCGTCGAGCCTCGCAATCGCGAGCGAGTGCCAATTCGATCGCAGCGCGCAGCTCGTGTTCCCTGAACGGCTTCGGAAGGAAATCAACTGCGCCCAGCTTCATCGCGCGGACAGTCATTGGTATGTCGCCGTGGCCCGTTATGAAAATGATAGGCGGATGCGGTTCATCCGCCAACCGAGCCTGGAGTTCGAAACCGTCGATATCTGGCAGCTGTATGTCGAGTACGAGACACGAAGGATTCTGGGGCCTTGGTGAATCCAGATATTCCTGCGCGGTTGCGAACGTCGCAACCTTGATCTGCCACGATTCCAGGAGCTCTGAAAGCCCGTCTCGGACGCGCTTGTCGTCGTCTACCACGAAGACCGCGTTCTCCTGACTGTGCATCGGGTTATCCTCCGGACAAGGGAAGTGCAAAGCTGAATACCGTGCCGCTGGGCTCAGCGGGCGAAGCCCACAACTTTCCCGCGTGTGCGCCGACGATGCTTCGGCAGATCGACAACCCGATCCCCATGCCGTTATGCTTCGTGGTGTAGAATGGCTCGAATATCTTCTCGTTGTCATGTAGTCCGACACCGCTGTCGCGCACATCCACGAGGATTTTGCCGTCGTCGAACCGCGATCTGATTTCCAGCAGTCTTATTGCTCCATTCAAGGTCGCCATTGCGTCCATGGCGTTTTGAATAAGGTTTACAAGTACTTGGAGGATGAGGCCCCTGTCGAAGTTTGCGGCAGGCAGGTCCGGCTCCAGGTGAGTTCGCAGATCGCATTTCGAACCCGAAATCCTTTCGCGCAGCAGCGTGCAGGCCTCCTCAATGACATCGTTGATGTTTCCCGGGCTTTTCGCCCCGCCTGATTGCCTGAAGAGAGCCTTTATCCTGCTGATCACTTCGGCCGCGTCGTTCGCGGCATCTGCAGCCTTCCTGGCACTGGTCTTCGCCCGTTCGATGTTTGGAGGAGTCGCACGAAGCCAGCTTTCGGTAGCGCTGCTGTTGGTCACGACAGCGACCAAAGGTTGGTTCAGCTCGTGGGCAATCGAGGCTGACAATTCAGACAGACTGGCAGCACGTGTCGCGAGTTCGAGCTGATGCTGGGCCTTCTGAAGCTGCGACTGCGCCTGCCTCTCCTCCTCGACGTCGACAATGACACCGTACCACTGAAAGAGCCTGCTTTGGCAGTCCCGCAGGACACGTGCCCTGCAATCGACGAGGTGATAGCGGCCGTCGGCCAGACGATGGCGGTATTTCAGTGCAATGGGTTCGCCGGACTTGAAGCTTTGCTCAAAGCGATGCCGCAGACAAGCCGCGTCCGCAGGGTGGACGAGGCTGCTTATCATCGGCGCGAAACCCGAGCCCTTTATCCCACGAAGTTCCTCGAGCGTGACGCCGGAATATTCCATCAAGGGCTTGTTGAAATAGGTGGGCTGCCCCTCCGGGCTCGCGCACCACACAAAGGCAGGAAGCGTGTCGAGCATCAATCTCAGCTGGTCGGCGTTCGCCCGGAGTTCCTCCTGGGTCCGATGAAGCTCCTCGATGTCGACGTTGGTCCCATACCACTCGATGATTTCACCCTCCTCGCTGAGCAGCGGGGCGGCATCGATCCTGTTCCAACGGTAGGTGCCGTCCTTGTATCGCAACCGGCAGACCAATGAGAGTGATGCCTTTCGTTCGACACAGACCGCCCACGCCGACTGGAAACCTTCAACATCATCCTGATGAACAACACCGAAATTGTTCCCCCTGATCTCTTCGAATGTCGCTCCGAGGTAGTCGAGGGTCTTGGGGTTCTGGTAGATCGGCACGCCCGCCGGGGAGGCGCACCAACCCCCTGGACACCAAAATCCGTGCCGGAGCCGCGGCGCACGCTCGACATGGATTACCTGCGATACTTGGAATCGATCTTGCCGGGGTCGTGGAGGAGGTAGGTGACAGCGTGACCAGGTTTTCTCGAGGCGACGAGGTCTACGGGATGACCGGAGGCGTGGGCGGTAACCAAGGATCGCTTGCGGAGTATGCGGCGGTTGACCAGCGACTTCTGGCAATCAAGCCGTCGAACTTCTCGAT
Source organism: Ensifer sp. ENS07 (assembly GCF_014852185.1). Taxonomy (NCBI): domain Bacteria; kingdom Pseudomonadati; phylum Pseudomonadota; class Alphaproteobacteria; order Hyphomicrobiales; family Rhizobiaceae; genus Ensifer; species Ensifer sp. ENS07. The sequence continues at coordinate 210,887 of NZ_JACVBE010000003.1, forward strand.
GCGCGAAGCGGCGGCACTGCCACTGATCTTCATCACCGCGTGGGAGGGGCTCGTCGATCGAGTGAACGTTCAGGCGGGACAATCAGTTTTGGTGATTGGTGCCGGCGGTGGCGTTGGGCATATCGCCGTCCAAATCGCTGTGGCGCTGGGAGCTGACGTCAGTGCCGTCGATTCCGGGAGCAAGGCAGACTATCTGCGCGGTTTGGGCGCGAAACCGATCGACTATTCATCCGAGGACGTAGAGGCTTACGTTGCAAAGTACTCCGGCGGCAAAGGATTCGACGTCGTCTACGACACCGTCGGCGGCGGGGGATTGGACACTGCATTCAAGGCCGTCGCCCGGTTCGGACACGTAGTGAGTTGCCTTGGCTGGGGAACTCATGCCTTGGCGCCCCTTTCGTTCAAGTCTGCTACGTATTCTGGTGTCTTCACTCTGATCCCTCTTTTGACCGGTGAGGGGCGTGAGCACCATGGCGACATCATGCGGGAGGCTACGAAACTTGTGGAGGCAGGGAAGGTGTCACCACGTCTCGATCCGAGGAAATTCACTCTCGAGACCGCTGCAAACGCCCACGAGCTAATCGAGACCCGAAAGGCCAACGGCAAGCTAGTTGTCGAGCTCGATTGATTGCGGTCGGCCCGTCAAATCCCCAACTAAAGAAACAAAGGAGAATACGATGCCCTTTGTGAATATCAAACTCGTGGATGGTGTATTTACAAGCACCCAAAAACACGCGCTGGCGAAGGCGATCACGGATGTAATGGTCAAGTTCGAAGGCTCGGAGGCGTTCCGCTCCGTTACCTGGGTGCTGATAGAAGAGCTTCACACCGATGGCTGGCACATTGGCGGGCAACCCTTCGCCGGACCATCCTCCCTAATGGAAACCCTTGGCCGTTCTAAGGCCGTCTACGAGATGATTGACGGCCACCCCACGTCTCGTGACGAGTTCGCAGCGGCGCTGCCGCCCACGACCCAGGTCAGCTAGCCTTCAACGGCATTCATCTCGATTTCGATGGTGAGGGAACAGATACATGACCATCGACTATAACGAGACTACCAATCCTGCACTCACCGGATTCAAGGGGCGATGTCCGCGTTGCCAACGGGGACATCTGTTTAACGGGCTCCTGTCCTTGGCTACCTCTTGTGAGGTTTGTGGTCTCGACTATTCGTTCGCTGATCCTGCGGACGGGCCCGCATTCTTCGCCATGACTGTTGTCGCCGTTCCGGCGCTTGCTTTCGCTCTGTGGTTCCAATTGACAGTCGAGCCGCCGCTCTGGGTACATCTGGTTTCCACTCTACCTTTAACCACGGCAGCCTGTGTTATGCTGCTGAGGCCCTTGAAAGGCTGGCTCGTATGCTCTCAATACTTTCACAAGGCCGAAGAGGGCAGAATTGATCGGGACTGGCGAGGTTGAATGAAGACTTAGCGGCCGCGCAGAGGCTTGTTCACCAACGGGATTAGCCCCGCCTGGGAAGGGCAACGCCGCAAGAAAGGTGGACTCTACCGCGAGATCACTTGCGGTAACACAGCGCGGGGCCTTCTTGCGTCGGAGCACGTAAAATATGAAGGAGTTGCAGAGAAAGGGGCCCCGCGCATGAACACGCGGGACCCTGGCCGTTACGCGATGTCGACGACGAGCTTTCCGTCAACCTTGCCACCTTCAATCAGCTCGTGAGCCGTCATCACACTTTCGAGGGTGAAGGACCGACCATCGAGACGCGGCATCAACTGGCCTTTTTCCGCAAGTCGCGTCGCTTCCCTCATGATGTCCCCGTGATGTTCACGGCCTTCGCCAGTGAGCAGCGGTAGCAGTGTGAATACTCCGGAATATGTCGCGGCCTTGAATGAGAGCGGGGCGAGTGCGTGCGTGCCCCAGCCGAGGCAGCTAACCACATGCCCGAAGCGGGCGACCGCCTTGAACGCAGTGTCCAGGCCAGCGCCGCCAATGGTGTCGTAGACGACGTCGAAACCTTGTCCTTGTGTGTACTTGGCGACGTATTCCTCGACGGTCTCTGTGGCGTAGTCGATCGGCGTCGCATTGAGGCCCTTGATGTAGTTAGCCTTGCGGGCTCCATCGACTGCATAGACTTCCGCGCCAAACGATTTGGCAATCTGAACTGCTACGTGTCCCACGCCACCAGCGCCACCAAGGACCAGCACCTTCTGGCCAGCCCGGATGCCGACGCGATCCACCAGGCCTTCCCACGCCGTGATGAAAATGAGGGGTAGAGCGGCCGCTTCACGCATGGAAAGGTGAGATGGCTTGATGGCCAGCAAACGTGCATCGACGGCCGCAAATTCTGCCAGCGAACCTTGAACTCCGGCGACACCGCCTGTCATGCCGTAGACTTCGTCTCCGCGGCGAAATTTGGTCACGCCTGCGCCGACTTCTTCGACGATCCCAGCAAGGTCGATACCCAGGATTGCGGGAAGCGGATGTCTGGCATGAGCGGCTGCTCCTGCGCGGATTTTCGTGTCCAACGGATTGACGCCGCTGGCCTTTATTCGGACGAGCACCTGGCCTTCGGCCGCTGCCGGTCGCGCGATCTGCGTCACCCGGAATTCGGTACCATGATTTTCAAGAACTAATGCTTTCATCGTGCCCATAGGAATGCTCCCTTTCAGTTGATGTCAGCACTTTGAATTGGAATTTTCCGAATGAATATCATATAGATTGTATGTTCATCATGCATTTTTGAATGAGCCACAAGATGATGGAATGGAGCGATATCCGACTTTTCCTTGCGATCGCGAGGGAGGGAACGCTGGGTGCGGCCGCGAGGAAGTTGGGCCTGACGCAGCCGACAATGGGAAGACGATTAAAGACTCTTGAGGCCGCAGTCGGCCACTCACTGTTCCAGCGCACACCGGACGGGTTTGTCCTGACAGATGAGGGCACCGTCGTGATGGGGCACGCGGAACGAATGGAGGAGGAGGCGCTGGCACTCCAGCGCCAGCTTGCGGGCACCGAGAACACGTTGTCCGGAACCCTGCGGATCTCGTGCTCTGACTGGTTCGGCATTCATATTCTTGCCCCCATCCTTGCAGATTTCAGACGTGTGCATCCCAACGTAATCATCGAGGTTCTCACCGACTCCAGACTTTTGAACCTTACGCGTCGCGAAGCGGATCTGGTCTTCCGCATCAAGCCGTTCACAGAGCCGGAAGTCATCTCGCGAAAGCTGCTGCATATTCCCTATGGCCTGTATGTCGCCAAAGGATCGGACGACCCTTCGCCCGGCACAGGAACGGGATTCAGTATGGTCATTATGGACGAGGCATTTGGAAGCATGCCAGACGTAGGTTGGCTTAAGGGCCGGTTCCCCAATGCGAACGTTTCGATGCGAAGCAATAACCGCGATGTTCAGGCAAGGTTATGCGCGGGTGGTGCAGGCATGGCGGTTCTTCCCAGGCCGTTGGGGGATTCGATGGACGTCTTGAAACGTATCGATGTCTCGCAGTCTCCTCCTGGAAGGGATACTTGGCTCGGATATCATCAAGATCTCCGCCGGCTTCCAAGGCTACGAGCTCTTATTCAGTTTGTTGGTGAGCAAGCACAAATAAAACAGCGAGAATTTCGCTAAGCCGTGATTGGAGGTGGGCATCAAGCCCAGCCGTCAACTTAACCTCATCCGGGCTACGCGGAAGGGTCGCTTTCGAAGGTCTCGTTTGACCGGTGACTGACCGCCGCAGCGCTGGCACACATGGACGCTGAGCATGTTGGCGGATTCCTCGTCGAAGGCGTCAAAAAACGGATGCGTCTCGACCGCGCTCGCGTTTGCGCGCAATCGAGATAACCCGATCGTAGACGGCGCCAAGGTCTCACGCACAAGCTGCGCGGCGATAGTCACGGTGAGATTGTCTCATCCTGTTCGTCGCCGGGGCCAGTACGCGCTTGTAGAACCTTTAGATGTCGAGAGTTCGTCCTACCGGAGTGAACGAACAATAGGATGCCACCACCCCGCTCAACTAAGCAAACAAGTGGGCAGCCTGGAACAGTCCTCCTGTCTAACGAGACAGCGCTCGCGCAAGGATTCCTTCATGTACGAGTTCTGGTCCCCGACCTTCTGCTCGCAAATCCATAGCCGGCATTATCTTCAAGCCCTCATGGCTATGACGCCAATCTTGGGATGCTTCTGCCGCCACGCACACATAGTGCGTGTTCTTACAGACAATACTTTTGGAATCTCCGCCCCGATCGGCAATCATCCCATGTATGGCCTTCCTGGGTCCAAGTGTGAAAATCGTGAACGAATCCTTCAGTTCAGTCTCCTGCCGTCCGCATCAAACAAATGAACATCGCTGAGTTTAATGCCGAGCGGCACGACTGCACCGTGCTCAATCTTGGTGTGTGGTGGTAGGGATGCAGATATTTTGCCTCTATCTCCAAACCTGCCGGTTACAATCAGCTCAGGCCCGGTCAACTCCGTAACCTCCGCCACTGCTTTCAAGGTGACTTCCGCGGCGCTGGCACGGAAAGCCTCCGCGCGAATGCCCACCGTTACTTCTTCATCGGCGGCGGCACCGAGTGCCGCGCGGTTGAACGGCAGTACGAAATCGCTTCCGTTGAGCTTGATGCCGTTGGGCACCCAGCGCGCCGTCAGCAAGTTAATTGGTGGAGCACCGACGAAACTCGCCACGTACACGGTCGCAGGCCGATAGTAGATTTCCTCTGGGGTTCCCAGCTGCTCGACTTTGCCATTCCGCATGACCGCTATTCGGGTGGCCAAGGTCATAGCCTCGATTTGATCATGGGTCACATAGACCACGGTCGTCTTTAGTATCTGGTGCAATCGTTTGAGTTCGGTGCGTAGCTCCATCCGCAGCTTCGCATCGAGGTTTGACAGCGGTTCGTCAAAAAGGAAGATTTTTGGGTTCCTAACAAGCGCGCGGCCGATCGCGACGCGCTGCCGCTGGCCTCCGGACAACTCGCTCGGCTTGCGATCGAGGAGGGCTTCGATCTGCAGCATTTGCGCAGTCTCTTCGATCGCCCGATCGCGCTCCACTTTAGGAACTTTCCGCATCTCTAAGGCAAATCCGATGTTACGCCGCACCGAGAGGTTCGGGTAAAGCGCGTACGATTGGAAGACCATTGCAATGTCACGGTCCTTAGGGTGCACCCTTGTCACGGCTTGGTCGGCTATTCGGATTTCGCCACTCGTGGGTTCGGAAAGGCCGGCGATAATGTTCAGAAGTGTGGATTTGCCACAACCCGACGAACCAAGAAGGACGAGGAACTCGCCACTCTCCAGCTCGATATTGATCCCGCTGAGAGTTGCGATTTCGCCGTAGCTCTTATGTATATTTTCAATCGTCAGCCTGCTCATAGCTATGGCATCGTGAAATTTGGCGATCATTCGGTTGATCGGGCGTGGCCAGGAAAGTCGAAGTCACGGAATAAAAGCCTGAGTTTATTTCGTCTAGCAAAATTTGAAGTTTCGACTCATGGAGTTAGCCGACGGGCGCTAGGCGTCTCACGGCTCACAACAGAGGTAACGGGGCACATTTGGTGGAGCGCGACAACCAAGATCAGACGGGATCTCAGCCAGATTGTCCCTCTACAGCCCGCGTCACCGAATCTGCCCCGGTTACCAACAGAACGCGTGGACCAATTCGCTAACCGGCGAGGCTTCGTACAGCGCACCCTGGCATGCCGGTTGAAGTGTTCCTTCCGGCAGGTGAGCGGGCGGCGTTTTCGCTCGATCGCAAGGCGTTCATCATCGCTTTGTCCAGCTTCGCACCCGGGACGATTTGGTGATCGCTCCAGGTTTCGATTGAGCCTTCACGCTGAAGAAGCGACACATGCTTATGCAGCCTGTCGAGATACTTCACATCGGCATGAGAATAGGGGATGAAGCTTAATGCCAAGATACGCCTCAGTCATATTCGTTGCGCTTCAGATCGTGGATCGCAACCTGCACGAGATATCGTGAGCTATTTCGCATCGATGTGTGAGTGCTCCGACGCCTCCTCGTTATCCCTTTCGCTTGCCTTCTTCTTTTGCGGTCTGTTATCAGGATGAACCCATTCAACCGGCGGCTCGTATTCGTTCGGTCTACGCGCCGCTCTGTCGCCCATGACAATGGCTTGGAGTACAGAGCTATCCAGATGGTCTTTGTTCAGAGCTATTTTTCCGCTCGCAATACTCGCGATATGGCTGGAAAAATTTCGGCCAGGCGGCGCGACAGAGATGAGTTCCTTCTTAGGGAACGCTCTCTTAAAGAACTTTGCCGTCGCTGCCTGATCCGAGTCTGCGGTAACAAGGTATGCCTTGTCGTAGACATCGTTCGCACCATCCTCATATAGGCTGAGCGCCAAGTTGATGTCGGTTTCCTTTTCCGTTGGCTTTTTCCATGTTGCATCGCAGGTTCTGCACGACCAGTCTTCCTTGACGTAATGTCCCATCACAACCGTCACGCCTGAATTTTGGAGAGCCAGAAGGTACTGCTCGTGCCTCCATTTCTTTTTTTCATCCCCAGGGTAATATGCGGTGCAAAATGTAACCTTTGCGAGAGTTTCCGACCTTGAAGGGATTACTATCTGGGCAAGCTTCCAGAGGTTACACCATTTGAGATACGGCTGATTCAGGTCCGCAATTGCGTGATACAAATTGAAACCGTCGATATAAAATGCGGACCTTTTGGCCATCTGATTTCCTTGACAAACTCGCCTGCATGATTCATATACAACTTATCAACGCGATGCGGTACGCCGCTAGCACACCCTCGGCTCCGGCCGGGGGTTTATTTTTTGTAGCATAGCCTGCATTAAACATTCTCTATCTATCTGAAATGCCGATAGATACTGACGCCACCAAATTGATGTCATCCGACGTGCTGGACACGAAGGACAATCTCGTCGATGCCGTCCTCTGATTGCCCCCAGTCCATAAACACCAGAGCATTTTCCTGACGTCGGACTCGTTCTCTACCAAAAGCTTCCTGTCGTCGTATGCGTTCCAACACATGAAGCCCAGAGCGTCCTTGATGGCCGAACTTATGTGGAATCCAGACTTGTGTGACGACGGTCCGGGTTTATCTGGCGATGAACAGGTATGGTGGGCCCGGCAGGACTCGAACCTGCAACCAATCGGTTATGAGCCGACGGCTCTAACCATTGAGCTACAGGCCCCACGGAAACGGTTGTAGGAGATTCCACGGTAATTGATCAAGCCCGACGCGATGAATTTCGGCTTTCCGAATTCAGCGTGAACCTGTCGGCCATAGACAACGCCGAAGCTCATTCGCGATTGGAGGTCCTTTCAGCATGTCGAGTTTTGCTCAACACGCAAGTGTATGCCCAAAGCGTTCCGCTCGCGCCTCACAGGGGCGTTGGAAGTGGCCGCGCCATATACCAATGTTAGATGATCGCGCTGTCTTCTCGGCGGCCCCATAGGCTCCACGGCTGTACCGAACCCAATCCAGCGCATTACCACTTTCGACCAACCAGCGATTAACTTCTTTGCCGTCGGCGCGAAAGCAGACGCCGACCAACCTGTGATATCGATCGCGGTCGATCACGTCGCAGTGGATTGGTCGAGAGGCCGCAAGGAATTGATCCAGAGCGCTTGCTGCGGCCTTGCCGCACCGATAAGTGCCGCCATCGCCGTCAAAGCATTTCTGCCAGCTTTCCGGCGCATCTACGCCGTGAAGCCGTACACGTTTCCCTCCGATCTCGATGGTGTCCCCGTCGACTACGGAGGCACGCCCCGTTATCGTGTCCGCACTTGAGGCCGAGGCAGGCAACAACAGCAGGGCTGCGAAAATGGGTGCAATTCGCTTAAACAACGTAAGTGGCTCCTATGCGTGGCAAGCGGAACGGTTTGTAAGCCTATGTGCACTGCGATCGGTTTAGAAAACGTGCAGCTGGTGACGATACCAATATTGGCTGGGTCCGCGACGCCTGGCGCGATATGCAACTCTATTCCACCGGCCGGCTGTATTTGAACTCTCCCGGCTTCGGAGAGGGTGAAAACTTGTTCGTGACGCTTTCCAATGCTGAAACCTACGCGAGGCTTCAAACGGTCAAACGCGCTTATGATCCAAACAATTTTTTCCGCATGAACCAGAACGTTATCCCGCTGTTGATGCCAAGCGCAGCAGGCTCGTGGTTTGGTGGGTTCTACCTTGTTGCTGAGAACTCCAGGCGTGAGGCTCCGGCGTCGCCGGAGCCTCTTTAGTCCACTACTTGTTGAGAGCATCCTTGAGCGCTTTGGCGGGCGCAAAGTTGAGTTTCTTCGCTGCCGCCACTTTGATGGTCTGTCCGGTTGCCGGATTGCGAGCTTCCCGCTCCGGAGTGTCTTTCACTTTAAACTTACCGAAGCCGGGGATCGAAGTTTCTGCTCCCTCGGTCGCTGCCGCGGTAATCGCCGCGAAAACTCCTTCAACGATGGCTTTACCTTGAGATTTCGTCAGCCCGTGGGCGGTAGCAATCTTCTCCGCAATTTCGTTTGTCGTTGTCATGAGATCCCCCTCGTTTGTTAACGCGCCGAATTTGGCAGGCTGGAGATTCCCAGTCATCCGGATAGTGGAGTGCCGTGACCTGATTTCCACAATTGATTGTCGGTTTATCTCAGTGTTGGATCCAAGCTGCTCCGCAGGTGTCAAGTGCATGAACCTCTCTCAGGTCATCCGGAAGGCTTTGCTCTTGCGGCCGGGCCTTCATCGACTGGCTCATTCGGGCGCTTAGCAGCATTCTTCCGATAAGCGTCTCCGCCGCGATGGCATTTCGGAGCACCCCAGTGCAAGCGCGTTGCACAACCGCTGAACACGGAAACAGGTCGATCGCAGCGTACCTCGCTACGACCGACTGACAGGGCCCCGGTTCAGTAGTCCCACCAAGCCGGAACCCAACGATAGTGTTCACCGGAGGCTGCCACTCGCCCCACTGAGGGGAACGGCATGTGTGTGGATACCAGCCACGAGCCGGTGTCCGCCAGTTCCCGCATCAGACGCAGCCGAACGCGGGTCGCTTCCTCCGGGTCGTGTTCGAAGCCGTTGTGCCACTCGGGGTGATCGAACGAAACAGGAAACAGCGCGTCGCCGCCAAACATCAAGCCTTCGCCTCCTGAAGCGATCCGAACCACGCTGTGTCCTGGAGTGTGACCGCCCGTGCGGCAGACAACCACTCCCGGCGCTACCTCGGCCTGCTCGTCGAAGGTCCGCAGGTGCTCACGATACTTGTCCATGAACTCAACGGACGCCCGGCGGGCCAATTCAGCCAGCGCAGGCGGCATGGCCGTCCGGGAGAAGTCGGGCGATTCCCAGAACTTCGCTTCCGCAGCGGAAACGTGGACGCGAAGGTCCGGACGCATCCGTTCCTTGACGCCTTCGACGAGGAGACCGCCAACATGATCAAAGTGCATGTGCGTCAGCACTACGTCGGCCACGGACGATAGGTCGACGCCGGCGGCTTCAAGTCGATGAACAAACTGCCCAGCCCGTGGAAAGTCCGGATACTCCTCTCCGATTCCGCTGTCGATGAGAATTGTCTGGCTACCGCTGCGCACCACTACGGCGTTCAGTGCCCAATCAAAAGCGACCTTCGAAAGGAATCGTTCGTCCAGCCAAGCCCCCATGGCTGCAGGATCGGCGTTGGTGGCCATCGATTCGGCTGGCGGCGTCAGAACGCCATCGCTGATTATGATGACTTCAATCTCGCCCACCCGCACCGCGTAGCGGGACGGAACCAACTCGTCGGGCTGCCGCCTGTCCTGCTGGATCATCGTAAGAGGGGTTGTTTCTACCTTCGACATTATGTCGCTCCAATTCTCGTGAGAGGTGCCGATCAGGGCTACATCACGATGTCTAGGTTGGAGTGTTTGGGCGGTCGAGCTACACCTGAGTATGTGGCGTACGCACCACACAGCGACGATTCCCCTTGCAACCGCTGTTCACGCACGCCCGTTACGAACTCAAACCTGCGGCCTTTTGAGCGCGGAGACGGTTTGGATTTCGGCCGCAGTTCTTCGCAAGCAGTCGCGTAGCCAGCAGTGCGCGAGATTACTCGTGTGCCGGGGATGCCAGAACATGCGTTCATGGATATCCGGCAAGGACATTGGTGGTTCCGCGCCGATAATGCCTGGCGCGCCAAGTTCACGGATCGCCCTCTCCAAGACCAAGCTTATAAGATTCGATCCGCGCAAGAGGAATGGAACCATAACAAAACTTTCGAGCGTTACGGCAATCCGACGGCGGACACCTTCGCGCGCCAGATGCTGATCGGCAAGGTTCAGCTGCCGATCAGGGCCGATGCCATAAACAAGGTGGGGTGCATGGAGAAATGCATCAAGTGATATCTGGTCCGACCCCCGAACTGCCCGGTTTTGAGAATCGGCAGCGCATAGCCATCGGTCGCTCAACAAAGGTTCCGACGGAAAGTCGCTATCCGGAAGCAATTCGCTCGGCTCGATCACGACGTCGACAAGATCGTCGTGGAGCATCTTTTCGGTGTCTCGCGAACGTGGGACGAGATGGAGCGTGACGTGGGGCGCTTCTGCCTCCAGGCGTTTGACGAGGGGGGCGAGCAAGATCAAAACAGCGTAGTCCGATGCGCTTATCGTGAAGCTTCGAGCGTCTTGCAGTGGATTGAAGCTGCCTTGCTGCGTAAGGGTTTTTTGGACCTTGTTCAGGGCGTCTCTTAGCGGTTCCACTAGGTCTTCGGCGTTTTGCGTCAGCTCTAACTTTCGACCCACGCGAACGAGCAACGGATCATGAAACATGTCTCTCAAACGACCGAGGGCCGCGCTTGTCGCCGATTGGCTTAGTCCGACGATCTCCCCCGCACGGCTGACGCTCTTCTCTCGCAACAAAGCGTCGAGAACGACCAGCAGGTTAAGATCCACTCCCCGAAGGTTCATAAGTACTCCTCCCATGTATCGACTGGCTGGATAATTAACTTCCGAATAATCGATTGGACACATTACGGTAGCCACGTAAGATCTGTGTCAACAAAAAAATATAAGTATCTGGGGTTCAAAAGTAGAGATTAAGTAAGCCGTCTGTTGGTCTGAGCATCGGCATGCAAATCTCGTTGTTTCTGTGGAAGCTGAAAATAGCTTGCGCAATGGAGGAGCTATGCGCAGTTTGGATGAGATCACTTCGCCCGCCTCGTCTTTCAAAGATATTCAGGAAACGGTGAATCAGTGGGAGCTTAATGCTGGTCCGGAGGCATTGGCATTTCGAACGGCTATGCGGAAATTCGTTGGCGGCGTCACCGTTATCACGACGCGTCACGATGACCGCCCGTGGGGCATGACCGTCAGCGCCTTTAGCCCGGTGTGCATGGATCCGCCCATGCTGATCGCTTGTGTAAATCGCGAGACGGTGACCGCCAGCAATATCACTCGTCACCCGCATTTTGCCGTGAACATCCTCAGCGATGAGCAGGTGGCAATCTCGCAATTTTGCTCAAGACCTCGTGAGGACAAATTCATCGAGGACTTCGTGATCCCGCCGGAGGATGTTCCTGACAGGATCCAGATGCCCGTCCTCAAGAATTCGCTGATCACTTTCGATTGCAGGGCAAACACGACGTTCGTTGTGAACAGCCACCTCGTGCTTCTGGCACAGGTCCGGGCGGTTCTCGCTCCTGCTGCCAAAAAGCCGCTCCTCTATGGAGAAGGGCAGTACATGCAGGGTGTTTCGATGCAGAGGGTATTGTCGTGATGGACGCCGCGGCCACCACAGCCGTCGTCGAGGCCCTCTACACGGCTTACAACAGTCATCGCACAAGCGACGTCGCTGCGCTTTATACCGACGAAGGCATCCACGAGGACATCGCGCACGGTCGTCCGAAAGTAGGCGCGCAGACAATAGCGGCTGGTCTTGAAAAATTTCTCGGTTGGTTCCCCGACGCCGAATGGAAGCCCGGCTCGATCATCGCAGACAATGAGGGAAGAGCCGCTGTCCAGTACACATTGACTGCGACCTTGTGCGCCGCGTTGGGACCAGTTCCCCCTCGCGGCCAAAAAATCTTCCTGCGCGGCCTGATGGTTCTCACTCTCGAGAACGGCAAAATCGTGCGCAGCGAAGACTACTGGGATGCAACGACGTTCCAGAAACAGCTTGATTCAAACGCTCCAGAGGAAAGACCATGAGAACAGGCAAAGAATACCTTGAATCGCTGCGCGACAACCGGCGTGTCTATGTCGGCGGCGAGCTTATCGACGATGTTACCACCCATCCCAAGACGCGTGGCTACGCCCAGGCTATCGCTGAATACTACGATCTGCATCTCGATCCCGCCAATCAAGACATCGCGACATTTATCGACGAGAAAGGCAATCGCCAGTCGATGCATTGGTTTCTGCCCCGAACCAAGGAAGACGCAGTTCGCCGGCGCAAATACGCGGATTTCGTGTTCCGTCACTTCAAGGGCGGCATCTTCACCCGTCCCCCGATGGGGATGAACTGCGTGATGTTCACGCAGGTGGATGATCAGCAGCCGTGGGCCGATAACTCCCGCTTCAAAAACGGCCAACGCGATCTGTCGGGCAATATTCAACGTCAATGGGACGAGGTGACAAGCAAGGATTTGGCCATCTCTCCGATGTTCGTCGATGTTCAGTTTGACCGGGGTCGGGTCGACGCACTGAGCGAGACGCCGATGTTGAGCATCGTTGAAGAGCGCGACGACGGCATTCTCGTGCGAGGTTGGAAGGCTATCGGAACGTCCGTTCCCTTCGTCAATCACATCCTCATCGGAAATCTATGGCGGCCCGGCCAGACACCTGAGCAGACGATCTACGCCCTGGTTCCAATCGCCACCAAAGGCATCTCGGTCGTCGCACGCGAATCCCGCGTTCAAACGGACGCAGACCCCTACGATCGTCCTCTTGCTACGATCGGCGACGAACTCGACGCCATGGTTTACTTCGACGACGTTCTGATCCCGTGGTCGCAGGTGCAGCATATCGGCAATCCCGAGCATGCCAAATGGTATCCTCAGCGCCAGTTCGACTGGGTCCATCTGGAAACACAGATCCGCCATTGCGTCCATGCCGAGTTGATGGTGGGCCTCGCGCTTCTGCTTACACAATCCCTGGGGACGAGCAACAATCCGGTTGTTCAGTCTCAGCTTGCCGAAATGATCAGATTCCGTGAGACTTGCACGGCCTTCATGCTGGCTGCCGAAGAGACGGGATTTGCCACTCCGGGCGGTCTTTTCAAGCCGAACAACATCTACATCGACTTCGGTCGTGCCCACTATCTCGAGCATCAGCCGAGAATGGTGAACATGCTCATCGAGTTCTGCGGCCGCGGGATCGTGATTCAGCCGACGAAGCGAGAGCTCGACGATCCTTACATCGGTCCGAAGCTTGCCGATGCGCTCCGTGGCGCGGAAATCAGTGCGCATGACCGGATCAAGATTTTCCGCCAGATCAGCGAACGCTTCCTGACGGAATGGGGCACGCGCCACGAGATGTTCGAGAAGTTCAACGGAACGCCGCTCTATCTTATCAACCTTCTTACGCTTCAGCGTACCGAGTATCACGTGGACGGTCCGCTGACCGCCCTCGCACGCGAGGTGCTCGGCTTCGGCGATACCGCCGAACTTGGTAAGCGCGCGCAGGAAGCCGAGAAGAACTCGCACTACGCCAACGTACGCTTCCAGCCTGAATACGCCCGCGCTCAGGACGTTCACGAGGGCTATATCGGTTCTTCTGCGGAGCGTGGCAACGTCAACGCTGCTTAATGAAAATCGCGCCGGCGCCCGTTGTGTGCCGGCGCGTTCTCCTTGTGGAACGGCCAGCCCGGAGCATCCAATGTATTCGTTCACCTACAGCGGTGTATCCGCCCGAGTCATTTTCGGATCTGGAACGGTGAGAACACTCCGTGGCGAATTGGAGCGGCTTGGTTTAGAGCGCGCGCTCTTTCTCTCAACGCCTGGACACGAAGATTTCGTGAGAGAGTGCGCCCAATCGGTCGGCCCCGTCGCCGCCGATGTGTTCTCGAAAGCTTCGATGCACACGCCCGTGTCGATCACGGAAATGGCGATGCGGATGGTGCGTGACCTGCGTGTTGATGGCATCGTTGCTATTGGTGGCGGTTCTACCATTGGGTTAGGCAAGGCGATTGCCTGGCGAACGGACCTTCCGCAAGTAGTCGTTCCCACGACCTACTCCGGATCCGAAATGACGCCGATCCTCGGCGAGACGGAAAACGGCCAGAAAGTAACCCGCTCTCATCCAAGGATTCAGCCGGAGACCGTTATTTACGACGCCGACCTGACCGAGACTCTCCCGAGAGACGTCGCCGTAGCCAGCGGGATGAACGCGATGGCGCATGCGGTCGAGGCGCTCTACGCCGAAAACAGAAATCCGGTCGTGAGCCTGGTTGCCGTTGAGGCGATCGGCTCCCTGTATGACGCCTTATCACTATTGTCGGACACTCGAAACGACGAGGTGGCAAGGAAGAGAGCTCTTTACGGAGCGTGGCTGAGCGGAATGTGTCTCGGGTCAGTTGAAATGTCTCTTCACCACAAGCTCTGCCACACCCTCGGCGGCTTGTTTAATTTGCCGCACGCCGAGACGCACGCGGCGCTGCTACCTCACGTGTTGGCGTACAACGCTCCGGCAATTCCCGAAGTCATCGATAAGCTAAGCGAAATTTTCAGGCGACCCGATCCAGCGCAGTGTCTGTACGAGCTCAACCACACGCTTCGGGTCAAACCAGCGCTAAGGGAGCTGGGGATGCCCCCGGCTGGCATCGAGCAAGCGGTCACTGCGGCTCTCGACAAACCCTACAAAAATCCGCGGTCATTGGACCGTCAAGGTCTGACGGAGCTGCTAAGGCGTGCACATTGCGGATTGCGCCCTGCAAGCACTTGAAGAGTTGGAGGACAAAGAATGGACATGAAACCCGCTTCGACCAGTGAGGAAACTCGCTTCCTTACCGAGGAAAACTCCGTTGAAACAGTCAACGCACGGATGGGATCCGGAGCAAGTCCGCGGATGAGGCTGGTCATGTCAGCAGTCGTGAAGCATCTGCACGCGCTGACAAAAGAGATAGAACCGACACATCAAGAGTGGCAGCAGGCGATCGATTTCCTTACAGCGGTTGGCCATAAATGCACCGACTGGCGGCAGGAGTTCATACTCCTTTCCGATGTTCTCGGAGTTTCGATGCTGGTCGAAACCATTAATAATCGCCGACCCTCGGGGGCAACGGAAAACACGGTGCTCGGCCCATTTTATGTTCCCGAAGCACCTCGCTACCGAAACGGAGCCAACATATGCCTGGACGGCAAAGGCGAACCGCTCGTCGTTAGAGGCAGGGTGACGGATTTGGATGGTAATCCTATTCCAGGTGCTCTGGTTGATGTCTGGCAGACGAATAATGACGGATTCTACGACGTCCAACAAAAGGATATCCAACCCGATTGGAACCTGCGCGGCGTATTCACGGCCGACGATGACGGTACCTATTGGTACCGCTCAGCGAAACCCCGATACTATCCGATTCCAGACGATGGGCCGGTCGGCAGGCTATTGGGTCAGCTTGACCGCCACCCGAACCGAGCGGCCCACATCCACTTCATCGTTAGCGCGCCAGGCTACGATCCCGTGGTCACGCATATCTTTCCAGATGACTGCAGCTATTTGAGCGAAGACGCTGTTTTCGGAGTCAGGGAGTCCCTGATTGCTCATTTCAAAGAAGTTCACACTGCGGACGAGGCCGAACGGCTAGGATTGAAAGACGTTGACCAATCGTGTCCTTATTTCTTCGTCAACTGGGACTTCGTTCTGACGCCCGCGGCGAAATAAAGGAGGGCGCCGGTCGCATTGACGCCTGCTATGCCGGCCTGTGCCGGCTGAGAGTGGATCGAAGGTGGCTTCCGAGGAGTGGTCGACTTGTCGTGGATTGCTGAGCACATATTCGCGCAGCAAAGCTTTCTGCAAATTTGTGGAAAGGCTTCGGGGGAACTTCACGTACGTCTGTCTTCACACGAAAATCGAAAGCGCGGTCGGCTAGAAGGACAGGCTTGCCTATGCTTATGTGTAGGCTCCCCTGTGCGCCGGATCAATCGACCGCTGCCAAGCCTCGCCGTAGACTCTGGATCGTGGCTGAGAACGATATTCTTGGGCACCAACTAGCGTTAATCACAGGCAGAAACACGTCCGCGGACGATCGGTCAGCAGGAGGCAGATATGGGCTTGGACAAAACTTCATCCACCGGACGATCAGACGAACTGGTTCCCTCGCGCTACGCGCTGCAGGTCGGCGATATCGACGTGCTCGTTTTAAGTGATGGCGTCATATCGATACCGGCGGAAGTCATGGCGACCAACGCCGATCCCGCAGTCCGGACGGCCTGGCTGCATGACCGGCTTCAGCCCGAGGTGATGGATTGGGCCTTGAATGAAGTTGTCGTTCGCAGCGGCGATAGGACTATTCTCATCGACTCCGGCCTCGGGATGGAATTTCCTGGTTTTCCCAGAACAGGCCGGTGGGGCTATCGACTTGAGTCCGCCGGAATCGATCTGGCATCGGTTACGGACGTCGTTCTCACGCACATGCATTTCGACCACATCGGTGGGTTGTTGGTAGACGGCGTTAAGGACCAACTCCGTCCGGACCTGCGCATCCACGTCGCGGCTGCGGAGGCCGAGTTCTGGGAGTCGCCCGACTTCTCGCGGACTACCATGCCGGGTCCACTGCCCGACTTGATCAGGTCAGCCGCCAAGCGCTTCCTGGCGCAGTACGGCAGCAAGCTTCAGACCTTCGAAAACGATTGCGAGGTCGTCCCGGGAATGGTCGTTACTCGAACAGGTGGGCACACCCCTGGGCACAGTATAGTCCGCCTGGCTTCCGGCGACGACAGACTCACCTTTGCGGGAGATGCGGTATTCCCGCACGGTTTTGATCACCTTGAATGGCACAACGGCTTCGAGCACGATCCCGAGGAGGCGGTCCGCGTCCGTACCCGCCTCCTTCGTGAGCTAGCGGCAACCGGGGAGCCGCTGTTGGCTACTCATCTATCTTTCCCATCAGTGTGCCGGGTTGCGATCGCAGGCGAAGGCTACCGGTGGGTACCCGCGTTTTGGGAACATTGAAAGTTTGCACAAGGCGAAACGTCAGTTCTCCTCGTCATACAGTCACCTGTGACGGCACGCTGGGCAGTACCAGCGTGCCGTCACTTCTCAGTTCGCAGCGCCGGCGTTGAGGAGGCCGCGGGCTACGGAGGTGACACGACGTCCCTGGAACCGGCCAACAGCCAGGTGATCCTCGTCGGGCTTGAGGCTGTCGAGAGCCGAGACGTGCGTTGCTCCGTACGGAGTTCCCGCCTTGAACATAGCAGGATCGGCGTAGCCGAGGGGCACGATGATCAAGCCGAGGTGGGCCATCGGCGTGTAAATGGACAGCAGGGTCGATTCGTTTCCGCCGTGCTTTGACGATGTCGAACCGAATACGGATCCGACCTTTCCATTAAGCTTGCCCTGGAACCAAATCCCACCCAGACTATCAATGTATGCCTTGAGCTCGGATGAGATTGAACCGAACCTGGTCGGCGTGCCGAATATGATAGCATCCGCCCATTCGGCGTCCGCCTCGGTCGGAGCCTCGTATTTCTCATTCATGGCACGCGCGTTTTCGCGCCAGCCTGGGACCTGGGACATCACGTCCTCGCTGATGAGCTCCCTGGCACGCCGCAGACGCACTTCGGCTCCTTCCTGGACCGCACCCTCGGCGATCGCGTTCGCGAGTATGTCGGTCGAGCCATTGCGTGAATAAAACGCGATCAGCACTTTCGGTTTCGTCATTTCCTGTCTCCAGCAAGTGTTAGCGCTGAAGCAATCGCCGCAGCGTTTGCGCAGAAATGGCCGAAGCGCGGCCAGCTCAAAAGCGGGTGAATGATGGAACGTGTGTCCAAGATTTTGGACGCTGACCTTCAATAGCCTGCAGGTGCGACGGAACCGCAGGGCTCGACCGTGTGACGACAAACCGTCCATGGATTTGGACGCTCCGTCTCTCGAGCAGCAGCTTCTCATCAGTCTGTGCCACGAACTAGCCTTCTGTCGATCGAGCTCACGCGGCCGATGCAGAATGATAAATCGCAAAGGTGGAACATGAACCAGATGGTAATAAGAGGCGTCAGCAGCCAAACCTTCGTCGCTTCGAACATGAAGCGCATCGAGGAATTCTACGGAAGGGTCTTGGGACTTCCCGTGGTGAAGAGAACCGTTCATCACCACGATGCCAGACTGCCGGTCGTTACCTTTGGTTTCCATCAGTACGGAGACGAGCACCGGAGGACCGAGACCATCACCTATATCGAATGGAATCCCATCTTCTACATGATGCCGGAGACGGGTTTCATCGAGCAGGACGCGACCCAGGACGGCGTCGCTAACCCGCGCGTTGGCGACCCGAAAGGGCGCTGGGGCGCAGGAACCAATCATCATCTAGCACTTCATGTCCCGAACCGCGACGGGTTGTTGAAATGGAAGCGCCGTCTTGCCGACCACGGCGTGATGGTGACCGGCCCTTACAATCGGCACTACTTCCACGCCATCTATCTGCGCGATCCCGACGGGGCGATCATCGAGATTGCGACCACCGAGCCCGGATTTGGGCATGACGAAGCAGTGCTCGGCTCCGGATACCGTCCGCAGCCGAAGGAGAACCTCATCGGCGGACGCGACGAACTTCAAGTCGCAGCGGAAACCTGGCCTCAACCGGTCCCTGACGTGACCGCGGACTTCGCGCTTCGGGGATTTCACCACATTACGTCGATTTCCAGCAACGCCGAGCGAACAGAGAATTTTTTCGTCGAAAAGGTGGGGTTGCGGCTGATCAAGAAGACCGATTATCTCGACGAGCGCGGCGGAACGCACTTCTACTACGCATGCGACGAGGATCTCTCGCCCGGTTCGGTTCTGACGTTCTTCGGCCTGCCAGAATACAAGCCGGGGCGGCTTGGCACGGGTCTCTCCCATCACTTCTCGCTCGAAGTAGAGAATGATGCCGCATTAGGCGAGGAGCATGCGAGATTCCGCCGGCTGGGCATTGAGGTGTCCACGATCCAGGATACCGTTTACGCGAAGCAGTTCCATTTCCGCGACCCGGACGGTCACATCTGCGCACTCTCAACGCCGAATCGCTTCACGGTCGATGAGGACCCCGCCAGCCTCGGCCAGAAGCTCTGCCTCCCGGAAACCTTGGAAAAGGACCGCCGAACCATCGAGCGCAATTTGGCGTATCGGCCGGCCCCTGTGCCCGTGCTTCGTTGAGATTGGCCTCACGGCCCCACCAAGCTGGAGCAATTTCAGAGATGGAAAAGATTGAATTTCTTCCGCAAGACAATGTCATCTGGGGCCGTGGGATTCTCGCTGATGCTTTAGCTCGGCTCGGCCAATCCGGCATCGAGAAGCCCATCGTCTTCACAGTCGATCCGCTTGACGCGCTTAGAAGGTCCTTCGTGGTCCCCAACCTGCCAGATAACGTGGGGACCTTTTTGGATCTTCCTCCCCATGTTCCCGATTTCGCGGTGAGCCAGGGACTAGGCGCCTGCGAAGCCAGCGGTGCGAAGTCGATTGTCGCAGTAGGTGGTGGCTCGGTTCTCGACGCTGCCAAGGCTGTTTCACATTTCCACCATACCAAGCATGGGACGTATCTCCCCATTGCGGCGTTGCCTACTACGTTGTCGGGCTCCGAGTTTTCGCACTATTTCGGGATCACCGAGACAGCCAGCGAGACAAAGTTCAAGCGTAGCTATGCTGTCAAGGCCACGGTGCCTAGAGTCGTGATAGTGGACCCCGAACTGATCAGAGGGACGCCGAGGGCGCTTCTGCTTTCATCCGCAATAAAGGGCATTGACCATGCCGTGGAAGGGATGCGGCTGATTGGGTCAGATCATCCGCACGCAATATTGGCGGCCAGCGGCGTCCGCCGGTTTCTTGGCGTTCTGAGTCGATGGCCAGCGAACGTCGAAACGGAAGAGGCGCTCCAGCGACACCAAGTCGATCTGAACGACCTCCTCCAGCTCCAGCTCGCGGCCTGGCAGTGCTACTTCTTCCCCGCTTCGGTGATATATGGCCTGAGCCACCGCATAGGTCACATATTGGGTGGCACCTACGGAGTTCCCCACAGCGTGACGTCGTGCGTCACCCTTGCGCCGGTGATACGTGCGTGCTCGGCATTTTACGGCGAGAAGCTCTGCATATTCAATGATGCGGTCTCCGGGATAGACGCTGCTTCGAAGCTTTCGGCAGACATCGAAGACGTTGTCACGCGCCTCGGCCTTCCCGCCCGTCTACGAGATCTAAATTTCGATCGTAACAAGCTGTTGTCGGTGGCCTCGCTCCTGGCCGAGAACTATCCGCGGGAGGTCGCGGATCTCGGGGAGGGGGCCGCGCAGAGGCTTACGGACTTGCTGGAAAGGCTCTGGTAAATGCTCACGCGCACACAAGCAGACCGAGGCAGATCGTCGATCGGGAGACTGCTGACTGAACTCGCCGGCGGCGGCATATCTCCCTTGGACGTCATCGACGACGCGATATGCTATGCCCGCAATTGCCAAGCGGAAGTCAATGCGTTTGCGGAGATAGACGAGGGCGGCGCGCGCCTTGCGGCGTCCGACGCCGAACGCCGCTACCGTGAGCGCCGAGCTCGTCCGCTTGAGGGGATCGCCATCGCCGTCAAGGATATGATCGATACCGGTGGCCTTTCGACAAGATATGGCTCCATCGTCCATGTGGACCATGTGCCCAGAAACGACGCCGAGGTAGTTCGAGTACTAAAAGAAAATGGTGCTATCGTCGTCGGAAAAACGACGACTCATGAGTTCGCCTGGGGTGTTACGACGTCGAGCAGGGCTTTCGGCGACACGCTCAACCCCCATGACCATAATCGAATACCAGGCGGATCGAGTGGCGGTATGGCGGCCGCTGTGGCCTACGGCGCGGTCCGCGCGGGGTTGGGAACCGATACCGGAGGATCGGTAAGAATTCCGGCCGCTCTATGTGGCGTGGTCGGGTTCAAGCCAACCTACGGACGTTTGCCGCTGGCGGGGGTGTTCCCCCTGGCGATCTCGCTCGACCACGTCGGGGTCTTGGGCCAGGCCGTTGACGATGTAGCCCGCGTTTGCAGGCCGCTTGGGATCGACAGCGAGGCCGGCGCTTCACCGCGAAGGAAGCGCATCGGAGTGTTTCGGCAGATCGGCAAGGTTCCGCTCGCCTCTCGAGTGGCTGAATCCTTTGACGCGGCATGCGCGAACTTGCGATCGAAGCATGACGCGGTTGAATTGGACGGAGCAGGCCTCTTCGACGAATGCTTCGCATCATTCGCGGGAATAGTGCTTTCCGAGGGCGGCGCCGAGCATTTTCGCCGACATGATCTCGCATTCATCACAAAGAATTACGAACAGGAAACCGCGTCCCGCCTCAAGCTCGCCGCCTCGGTGGAGCTGTCCCAATACGCGAACTGCCAGGAGAGCCGGCGTCGGTTCACAGGGGATATCGAACGGGTCATCGCGGACTTTGATGTCTTGATCACGCCCACATGCCCCTGCGTCGCTCCCCGCATTGGAGCGGAAGAAGTCATCATCGGTCAATGGAAGGGGTCAATCCGAGAGGCTCTCATGACTTACACAGCGCCCTTCAACCTCGCGGGGCTTCCGGCCATTTCGCTTCCCATACAGGTTTGCGGGAATGACGGTCTGCCGGTCGGCCTGCAGATCGTAGCGAAGCGTGGCTGCGACGAGGACCTTCTGGTAGCCGCGACCGAGATTGAAGGCCTTGTAACGTCGGCCCTGCGACTGTCGCCGGGGAGCGGCTCAAAGGTAGGTTCGTAGAGGAAAAAGGATATGTCAGTACAAGGAATTCTGAAAGAGAAGGGATGCGTGGTCGTCACCGCGCCGCCTAAGGCTACGGTGGCGGACGCCTGCCGTGTCCTTCACGATAATCACATTGGGGCAATCGTCGTGGTCGACGAACGGAATACCATCAAAGGCATTTTCACGGAACGGGACGTCGTGTCTGTCATCGCAAGGAACGGCTCGCAGGCGTTGACCGCGGATCTCCAGCAGGTGATGTGGAAAAACGTCTACTGCTGCACCATGGAGACGAGCATCAACGGCTTGATGGAGACGATGAATCGCCACAAGGCGCGTCACCTGCCGGTGCAGGACAACGGTCGCCTTGCTGGCATCGTCTCGATCGGAGACGTTTTGCGTCATCACATCAGAGCGATCGAATACGAAGCGGAGTACATTCGCTCGTACATCGCAGGTTGATGAACGTAGCTGGGATAAAGCGTTGTTCTGATTGCCAAACCGCAAAGCGCGAGTCTAAGGTGGGAGTCGTTCATCAAAATCGGTGAGGGGCCAGCCTATGCTTAAACTCTATGATAGCCGCTTTTCAGGCAATTCATGGAAGATAAGGATTTTGCTGAACCAATTGCGGAAGCCGTTCGAACGACACACTCTCGATCTGGAATCGGGAGAAACCAAAACCGACGAGTTCTACAAGCTCAATCGCTTCAGTCGGATCCCCGTTCTTCAGCTAGATGATGGACGTACGATCGTCGAGTCCGCTGCAATTCTGTTGTACCTGGCGGAAGGAACGGCACTCTTGCCCCCAGATCCATATACACGATCCCAGATCGTCGGATGGATGTTCTTTGAGCAGGGAGACCTGCAGCGTTCGATACCATTGGCGCGCGTGTATCATATCCGCGGCATCGCCGACAAAATGTCCCAGCAGATCGAACGGCTTCATGCCGACGGGTATATCGGGCTCGAGAAGCTGGATCGCTGGCTCGCCAGGAATGATTGGCTGGTTGGTGACGAATACACAGTCGCCGATCTTGCCCTCTTCCCGTACGTCTCACTAGCGCACGAGGGGAAATTCGACATGGGTCGTTTTCCCCACATCCATTTGTGGCTCGATCAAGTGAGATCCCAACCCGGCTTCTTGGGGATTTTCGAAAAAAGTCAGTACCAAGTCGCTTAGCACCACGCGAGGTCTCGACGCGAGTACACGGCAGACCCACCTGTTTCGCACCCGAGCAGGACCAGGGCGAGCACGGCGAATACCTGCCTGTCGGTCACTTCACTCCCTTCTGGCCGGGTCGGTGGCTGAAGAAATTCGCCCCACGAGGTCGTTTCTTAGCGAGGCGGCTGCATTCGACCGGAAGATCGCGACTACGAATCGGCTCGGCCCCAACGAAAATTCGGGAGCGCATCGAGCCGGCGTTTGTCGACGTCAGCACCATGATTGCTGGGAGCCATGACGCGTGTCCCGTCTACAGAGCCTGTACGAAATGTCGATTTTTTCCATGGAGAGGTCGGGCAGAAACAAAGCCTCCAGCACTGCTATGAAGAACGATCGAGATCGTTCGATTCTTTCGGACCATGCGTACAAGCGGACAAACTTCTAAAAACGAGGAGACGGAATAGTCTTCTTTCAGCTCAGAAAAACGAAAGGGGAGCTGTCATGCATGCTAACGCGAAATGGGAAGAAAGTGCTGTCGTCAGGTCGGCGGTCGTCGACCAGGTCATGACTGAAAGAAGGGCCAAGAGAGGCTTTCTGAAGGACCCCGTTTCTCTCGACACCGTCTGCGACATCCTCAATGCGGCGCGTTACGCGCCCAGTTCAAGTAACACCCAGCCTTGGAAGTGCCATGTTCTCACTGGGGATGCCCGCGACCGCATCACCACCAAGGCGGTGGATATCTTCCGCGCTGGTCCCGACAAGCTCGCCCCTGAATACCCCTTCTTTCCGCAGCCGCTTCCTGACCCGTTCATCTCTCGCTTCAATCTTTTTCGCGGGCAGCTCGGCGATGCAGTCGGCGTCCTGAGAAGCGACAAGTACGGAAGGCTGAAGGATGTGGAACGGCAATTCCGCTTCTTCGAGGCGCCGGTCGGCATGATCTTTACGATGGATCGCAAGCTCGAGTGGGCTAGTTTCATTTGCTATGGCTGCTTTTTGCAGAATCTGATGCTTGCCGCGAGGGCTCGCGGGCTGGATACCTGCGCGCAGCAGATCTGGTCCCTACAGCACAACATGTTGCGCGAGGAACTGGGTTTCGCAGATAGCGATATGGTGGTCGCAGGCCTCTCCCTGGGCTACGCGGACAACAGCTTGGCCGAGAACAACATGACCAATCACAAGCTCGGCATCGAAGAGTTCGTTACCTTCGTGAGTTGAGCCCTGGGATCTTGACCGCTCTCGTATAGGACGTGGATAGTGAAAGCCATCACGCTCCCGTGATGGCTTTCATGCGCTTCCGCTCTCTCGGCTCTGGATGGTAGGTGTCGGTGCTCGAACTCAAAGACGTTTATTTCTTCGTTCAGGTCGTCGACCGGGGTGGTTTCACGTCGGCAGGCGAGAGCTTGAGAGTTCCGAAATCGACGCTGAGCCACAGAGTGCGCGAATTGGAACGCTCGCTGGGCGTACGTCTCATAAATCGGACGTCAAGACAGTTTGGCATGACTGACGTAGGTGCCGAATTTTATCAGTATGCACTGCAGATGTTGCATAGTGCAGACTTGGCGGAGGAGTTCGTCCGGCAACGGCTTAACGAACCCAGTGGGACGATCAGGATCACGACAGCCGTAGAGATTGCGCAGTTTGCGCTACGGGACCTTATTCCTATATTCCTGAACAAATATCCGAAGGTAAAAATTGTCGAGATCGCCACCGACCGACTTGTCGACATGGTGGCGGAGGGTTTTGACTTGGCGTTGCGCGGGCATGTTGCGTCACTCCAGAACTCAACGCTGGTTCAGCGCGGCATTGCGAGCGTGCCGTGGTACCTCTTCGCCAGTCCGCGGTACCTTAGGACCGCAGGCGAAATCACTGATCCGTCTTGCTTGAGCGAGCACTCGACACTGGCGATGGATCGCCACGGTGCAGAGACGTGGAAACTGAAGGGGCCGAGCGGTCAGGAGGCCGAGGTACCGATCGATCCGAGATTTCTCAGCAACAACATGATCGCGCTGAAAGAGGCGGCTTGTGCGAATCTGGGCGTGGCAGCGCTTCCGGGATACATGTGTCGTGAAGAGATTGCGGCGGGCAGGCTGCGCCAGATATTGCCCGGCTGGATGGCTGCCGACGCGCGCATGAGCGCCTTGATCCCTTACCGAAACGGGCTGCTCCCCGCAGTACGGTCGCTCGTAGACTTTCTGGCCGCAGAGATCCCCAAGGTGACCGCCTTCACTCCGAGAACCGAATAGGCCGGCTGCCGGTCACTCACCCGGGACATGTGTTCGGTTTCCGTCCCCGAGCACGTTTCCAAGCAAGCGTTTCGAGCGCAACGGCGCCGGCCCAAAGCTCTTTCAATGAAGCTCGCCCAGAGAGCCCGGTGCTCCAGCTTTGCCCGGTCACATGCCATGGCAGGCGTCACCGACCGGGACTGCTGTTCCGGATGTCCCCTGCTGGCCGCACGCAGGAGTTCGGACTTTTGTTCAATGTAGACGTGTCACTCGGAGACGCGATTCCACACGAAAGTCCGAATAGCCGAAGTGCATACATCGTCCAACCTTTTGGACGCAGAGTCGAAGAACACCCGCCTGTCCGAGTACCAGGATTGCTCTTACGCTCCCTGCCGACCGGATCAAAAGACCGGCGCCAATAACGAGGATGGAACGATGAATGAGAACGTTATGAACCACCAGGCGGTCGGCGATGGCCACACTCCTTACAGCAGATACGTTCAGACGGAGGTACTCCACACGCTCCAAGATCTCGTAAGCGATAGTCCGGCTGAGCCGGCGTTTCTGGCGAACGTCCAGATCAGCGAGATCTATTGGGCGTTGATCACCCGTGAGCTTCTCACGGCCCAGGCCGAACTGCGCAGAGACAACGTTCCGGCGACCAATCGCGTACTTCGCCGCATCGTTAGCCACATGGAGGCCTTCAATGCCAACTGGCGCTCGCTTTCCTGGTTGACCCCCGCCGAGTTGATGCCGATTCTCAAGGGCCTCAGCGCGAAACATGGGAAGGATACGGCTCTCCAGGGTTGGACGTTCCGCGAAATGGTCTTCCTGTTGGGGGTGAAGGACAGGCCCTCGCTCGAACACTTCGAGCCCCAGCCGCATCGCCACAAGCAACTCACCGAGCGTCTTAATTCGCCTAGCCTCTACGACGACATTCTCGCAGCATTGGCCCGTGACGGCAAACCGGTCCCTTCCCAATATCTGACACCGAACTACGCAGCGGCTTACGTTCCCAGCAAAGACATTGAGGAAATATGGGCTGACATCTATCGCAAGGACGATCCGGCGGACGCTTGGCGGACACTTGCCGAGTTGCTGGCGGACATCGCGGTCGAGTTCACCAACTGGAAATATCTGCATCTGATGGCTACTCGGCGCAGCTTCGGTTCGCGTCCGGCCTACCATGGCGTCGACGCGATCCAGTGGCTGCTTCCGACCATGGAAGAGATCCCGTTCCCGGAAGTTTGGACGGCGCGCGGGATGGTTGTCTGACTGGGCTGAGGCCGCCGACGGAGACTGGTCGATATCGCTATGACCGGCAGGACTCAGCCTCTTAGCCTGTCCGGTTGGAACTCGGAGAGCGTGAGAATGGACAGACGCAAATTGGAAGTAATGATCGAACTGGCTCAGAGAGGCATCGTGGAGAAATCACGGGTCGGAATCATTCGGAATCCGGACTGTGACCACAAAGGCAGGTTCGTCCTGTTTCATGCTGCGATGTCGTTCTGCTCACAGAAGGTGCGGGCGACTCTGACCCAACGAGGGACAGCTTACAAGTCGAACGAAATGCTCATCCTCGGTCACAGGTTGCCCGATGGCGTTTTAGTTCCCGCGGAGAACTACTCCCCTGATTATGTACGCCTGAGGCTGCAGGGGAGGGAAGCCATGAAGGTCCCGTTGGTCAAAGCCTATTCCGGCATTTCCTCGGTCACCGCCGCAGGATTGGACCCGTGCGCGGTCCCCACGCTTGTCGACCTGGATACGGGAGAAGTTATCGTCGACTCTTTGCGCATATGCTTCCACATAGACTCCGTTCTACCAGGATCGGATCGGCTTACTCCGGTCGATCCCGCCCAGCTACAAAATATGCAGAAGCAGCTCAACGCAGTCGACCTAACCCCGCATCCTGGTCTCCTCTACGGCTTCCATCCCGAAGATGACAGACGGCCCGAACCTATCAAACAGGCAATGTCATCTGTCTACGAAGAAAAGATCGAGGCATTGAACTCGTTGATCATCGCAAATGAAGAAGACTGGGAGCTCGCGGCTGCTTATCGGGCGAAGATCGCGAAGGAAGCCGGCGGGAGTCATCTCCGCCGCGATCGTCGCTTTCAGTTGATGCTTCGGGACACCACCCGCAACATCCTGCTCCGCTTAGACGCTGATCTACGTCAAAACCACTACGATTGGCTTTGCGCACCTGAATTGACGCTCGCGGACCTGTTCTGGGCGGTTAGCCTGGTCCGTTTGAAGTATTTGGGACTTGCGAAACTTTGGAGCGATCTGCCGACGGTTGATGCATATCTCGAGCGCCTCCTCGATCTGCCGTCGATTCAGTCCGAAGTGCTCGCTTCGACCATATCGTCTATGCCACGGTCAGAATATCTGGCCGCCTGAAGTCTCGATCTCTTGATCGTCGCGATCGCTGACCAAGGCGACCTGACCCGCAATCGCGATACGCTCTTCGTGCCCAGCATGGAAGCAGTGCGGCTCGATACCTCGACGATAGCGCGCAGCCGACCCGGTTGCACGCAACCGGCTGCGGCCTGCGCGGCGGCCAACGAACACCCCTCGAAGCGGCACCCGCCGCGGACGGTTAGCAGAATTTCTGAGCGAACATCCCTGCAACTTCGTCCGCTCGGAAATGTGAGCAGGCTGCTTTAAGCCGCCTGCTCTACTATTTCGTGCTCACCAAATGCTTCGTGGAGAGTGTGAAAGCGACTTGTTCTAAGATCGTTCACCTAATCAGCGATTCCCCGCCGCATTGCGGTTGTTCCGCCGCCTTGGGTCCGAAGACATTGGAGATTTCGTCCTTGCCGTGGTGTTCGAGGCAGGAAATTCAGTGGGCGGAAAGCCGTGGGCCGACTTTCCGCAGAATTGCCGTAGGGCGCCCTAAGCCATCAAGCCTAGTAATCCCAGAAGACCGGCACCCAACGGAAAGCGTCGCCGTCAACCGCCACCCGGCCTACAGACGGAAATGGTAGATGGGTGGCCACAAGTTGTTCGCCCGTTGCCGCCAACTCGGTCAAAAGGCGAACGCGAACGCGGGCAGCCTCCTCCGGGTCATGTTCAAAGCCGTTATACCAGTCGGGGTGGTCGAAGCCGACCGCAAATACGGCGTCACCCGCAAACGTCAGACGGTCGCCGTTCGATGCTACGCGAACGACGCTGTGGCCGGGCGTATGGCCGCCGGTGCGCTGTACCACGACCCCCGGGGCGACTTCATGTTCATCATCGAATAGATGAAGGTAATCGCGGTACTCTTTTGCGAACCTCTTGGCGGTCGCCCGAAGCGCGTCAGGGAACCCCGCTGGCATGGCGACCTGGGAGAAATCGGGTGATTCCCAGAATTTAACTTCGGAGGCCGCCACGTGGATTCGAAGATCGGGGCGCAGCCGTTCCTTCACCCCTTCGACGAGCAGCCCACCGATGTGATCCATGTGCATATGGGTAAGCACAACATCCGTCACGGAGGAAAGATCGATGCCGGCCGCCTCGAGCCGCCTGACCAACTGCCCGGCTCTCGGCAAGTTCAGGTCCGGGTCCAATCCCAGCCCGGCGTCGATGAGGATGGTCTGCTCGCCGCTGCGAACCAAGACCACATTCAGTGACCAGTCGAAGGCTTCTTGCGGCAGAAACATATCGTTCAGCCAGGCGGTCCGATCGGAGGGGGCTGCATTGTGCCCCAACATTTTGGTGGGAAGCGGTAATACCCCATCGCTGATGACGATCACGTCGATCTCGCCGATCCGGACAGCATAGCGCGACGGAACCATCTCTTCGGGTTTATCCTGTTTTGTGTTTTCCAAGCTCATCTTTGTGTCCTGTTTACCAGCTATAGGGGGGATTGATGCTATCTACGAGCCCGTGCACCTTGATTGCGTGCGCGATAGGCGTCGCATACGAGAATGCCCGGACGATAGATTGAGGTGCGCAGGTAGTCGACCCAAACAAAAGGATGTCTAGCCAAGGTTCTTGGGGCATGTGGAGCCGATTGGGCGTGGTCCGACTGATGGCAAGAGTGTCGCAGAAACTGGTCAGCGGGCACTTCCAAGATCGAAAGCGACGCGGGCCTTTGCGTACAGCGTGAACGTCGCGCTACCGCGGACCTCGTTTACATCTGAATTTAGTCTTCACGGAGATCGATTCAAAATTTCGAGTGCTTCAGCCAGACCGGCGGATCAAACTCTGGGAAGCCGAGCCTTTCCACTCTTCTCGGTGCAAAGCCCCTTCGATCGCTTGTTTTCCGAGCACGTCCTGTGCCTCGAGCGGCACCGGCGTCAAACCAGTGTACCGTCCTTCGTGTCTGCATTTACTCCGCAGGGGCGCTGCGCGTCATCCCTCAAGTCCTGGACGCCCCGCAATGCGCTGCATGCGACGATGTCGGTCGCAATGTGTATACTCGTTCTCAGATACGGCACTTTCGGTTGGATGGTAAATCCGGGCAGCACATAAATGATCCGCTACGGCGCATTCTCGTTCAGCTCAAGTGTAAACCCTCACAACAAGCTTGCCTCTTCGATTAGAAGACGGGCGCCGACGGCGCCCGTGCCCTTTTTCGAGCGGTATGGAGCTAACTAACTGGAGCGGTCAAGCAGCGGTGGCCGCCAACAGATTGACGCACTGATCTCCGCCTCGCGCTCCCGATACTCGAGGTCGATCAGCACTGCAGACCCAGAGCGGACGCGACGCCCGCCCCATATGCCGGATCCGCCTTCGTGCAGTGTGCGACGTGACGCTCTTTGATGTGAAGGGAAACGCCCGCCATTGCACGTGCCGTATTGTCGAACAGGGTCTGTTGCTGTTCAGTAGACATCATGCGGAACAGGTTGCCGGGCTGCTCATAGTGATCGTCGTCGACACGATGATCCCAATGCGCGCCGGCACCATCGAGCCGCAAGGGTGGCTCATGGAAATCAGGCTGTTCGTCCCATTCGCCTTTACCGTTTGGAACGTACGAAAGAGTGCCTCCGTGGTTGCCGTCGATCCGCATCGCACCGTCGCGATGGAAGCTATGGACTGGGCAGCGCGGAGTGTTGACCGGGATCTGATGATGGTTGACCCCCAATCGATAACGCGCGGCGTCGCCATAAGAGAATAGGCGAGCTTGAAGCATGCGATCCGGTGAGAAACCGATGCCTGGGACGATTGTCGAGGGCGCG
This sequence comes from Ensifer sp. ENS07, assembly GCF_014852185.1. Taxonomy (NCBI): domain Bacteria; kingdom Pseudomonadati; phylum Pseudomonadota; class Alphaproteobacteria; order Hyphomicrobiales; family Rhizobiaceae; genus Ensifer; species Ensifer sp. ENS07. Next base: position 241,215 of record NZ_JACVBE010000003.1, read on the forward strand.
AAGGATGATTGCTCAACTTCCGCAAACACGTTGTCCGGATTGCGGTTAAGCTCCATCACGCCGACCTCGATCAGGGGAAACTCGCCATGGGGCCAGACCTTGGTCAAATCGAAAGGATTGACCCTGTGGGAGAGTGCCTGCTCCTCTGTCATCACTTGGATCAACATTGTCCATCGCGGGTAGTCTTCGCGCTCGATACTTTCGTACAGATCGCGGTGGTGGCTCTCACGATCGCGGCCAATCAGGGACGAGGCATCCGAGTCCGTAAGGTTTCTGATCCCCTGCTGCGTCTTGAACGTGAACTTGACCCAATGGCGTTCATTGTCGGCGTTGATCATGCTGTAGGTGTGACTGCCGAAGCCATGCATATGGCGGAAAGTAGCTGGGATACCGCGTTCACTCATCACAATCGTGACCTGGTGCAGCGCCTCCGGTAGCAAAGTCCAAAAGTCCCAATTGCTCTCCGCACTTCGCAGGCCCGTCCGAGGGTCTCGCTTGACAGCATGGTTGAGATCGGGGAACCGCAGCGGATCGCGAAAGAAGAAGACCGGGGTATTGTTGCCGACGAGGTCCCAGTTTCCCTGCTCGGTATAGAACTTCAGTGCAAATCCACGGATGGTCGCGCTCTGCGTCTGCGGCTCCGCGCTCGCCAGCGACGCTGGAGAAGCGGACGAACATTGGGGTCTTCTTTCCGACTTCAGAAAAAAGACTTGCCTTGGTGAAGCGGGTAATATCGTGGGTGGTCGTAAAGGTGCCATAGGCCCCCGCCCCCTTAGCATGCATCCGCCGCTCCGGGATAACTTCGCGATCGAAATGCGCCAGCTTTTCAATCAACCAGATATCCTGCAACAGTGCAGGTCCGCGAGGCCCCGCCGTCTCGATGTTGAAATTGTCCGGCACCGGAGCTCCGGTAGCCGTGGTAAGCTTTCTCTTCTCATCCATGAGCATTCAATCCATGACAATCGATTTTAGGATCAGTGTTTCGCGCCCGGTCGCCGGCGCATGAAGCTAAGAACAAAACGAGGCGGGCACCCGGATGATTGTGCGCTTTCGCAACGAGTGGATACCTATTCGTTGGTTTGCCCCCATCATCGGGTGAGGGGGGCGAAAGCGGCTCCTGTGCCACCATCCTATAGGCTGCCCCGCTGCTGTCTGGCCCCGAAACCAGCTCTCCACCATTTGCTCCACAATGGGGACCAGCGGCGTTCGGACTTTGCAGTCGCCGTATTCAGATTCGCATCTGCAGCTGCCACGGTCGATGATTGACCATTGTTGTCCGTCCATTCGAAGAACTGGGAACCAGTTCGGTGGTCATGGACAAGCAAGGCCTGATCGACTTGGAGTGCGAATTCAGCGTGGACTGGATCGGTAAAGCCGATGAAAAGCATTCTCTGTCGCACGGGAGCGCCGCCGATCGATATTATGTCCGCATCCACAAGGCCGATGGTCGCGTCCCAATGCGCGTTCATGAGTGGACTGCGGTCGAATGTGAGGACGAGGTCGGAGTATGCGTAGATCTCCGGCAACCGGAAGAAGTTCTCTATCTCCTCCCGGCCGACAGTGCCGTCATCGGGGTTGAGCGCCTCGCTGTGAACCGGGCCAATGCGGTATTCACTTACCAAGGAACGCTGCTGAAGTCGATCCGTGCTCCGGTACGCATATCCGTTACGGCAGATCGCAACCTTTATGGTTGCGCGCTCGAACAGTGCAGGTTTGTCTCGAACCTGGTCAATGGTCGTCTTGAGATTTCTGACATAGTGGGTGTAGGGAGTTATCGTCATGGGACTTGCCCGATCAAGGTTGTGTGGCGAGCGAGCACCGTTGGCCGTATGTTTCGCAGGATGCTCGTCGGGATATGATAGCTTTTCCAGCTGCGTATATTAGCTATACGCACGTTTGGCTCGGAGATTCCCGCTCACGGCCACGGGCCGATTAGGGCGCTTATCTTCCTACGGTAGGATGCAACCAGTTCGGTTTGGCTCTATGTGGCCACAGTCGCTCAACATGGCTACCAGCCGAAGTTAACAGCCGAAGCGAGAGCATTTGCGGCGCCAAGCGCGCGGTGTTTCACCAGTTTGGTGGCGGAAGCTGCGCGAAAAATGGGACTGGTCGGATAGACCGCAAGCGAGGGCAATCAGTGCGAGAGGCTCGTCCGTTTCCATCAGCAGGCGTTTGGCGTGCTCGATCCGCATCTCCAGTACGTAAGCATGGGGGGAGGTGTCGAAAGTTTGGCGGAAGACCTTCGAAAAGTGACTGACGCTTAGACGACACAGGTTGGCGAGATCTTCGCAGCGAATAGTCGTGTCAATATTCTCTCTTACATGGTCAACCACCCGTTTGACTTGCCAACGGGCCATCCGGCTATCCGCCAATTTTCGGTGGCTTACGTCAGGGGCGCGAAGCATTGCGCGCGCACGATCAAGGCAGCTGCGGACTGCGTCGGGGTCGCCGATATGCTTATCCGCCTCGTCGAGCAGCTGTACGATGCCCAGCGCCAAGATATCGGGGAACTGATGGACTTGGGCTGGAGTGTTTGCTTCGTAGGAAGACAACAGTTGGCTCCCCTTTCTTTCAGTGTGAGGAGGCCCAAGGCTTCCATCGGGGAATAGCGGGGGGGGGAGGTGTAGGACTGGACAGAGATGCCGCGGGAGGGTCGCCAGTCGCTGGGGAGCGGCCATCCCAACGCTCCAAAGAGCTTTGGATCCCCCTTGTTGAGGCCGCCCTGGCGGGCGGCCTCAATCGACCTTGATCCAGACCTCGGCGAGGGGAACCGCCGAAGCGAGCTTGGGCCCGGTTGTTTGGAACAGTGTTGCGAGCCCAGATCTTACCGATAGCGACCGCGACGCCTGAGGACGAGATATACATAGGTGTAGGAGCCTAAATGGCGTTTCGGTTGCGTGTCAGCCGGTCTGTCCTCGTTGCGTGAGGCAGAACGTCATTCCTCGGCAGCGAACCCAAAAGGGATTTAGTTGTCGTTGGATGTTAGGCGACGAAGCTGGCTAGTGTGCCCAACACGCCTCTGTTCAAATCGGGCCGCATACGTCAGGGCGTCCAACGCATCAATTGCGGGACAGCGCCTTGCTTTGGAAAGGGCGGAAGCTTCGGTCAGGCCGAACATTGCGTCTAAGGAATATTTGCCTGGCCCCGTAGCGCAGAGAAGCAACAGACCTCCGATGAGACCAACGTCTTTGTAAAAATGGATGAAGTTAGTTGCAGCCTCTGTCCCCTCAAACCGCCAATATGGGTGGCCGATGAGCGCGGCCATCAAGCTGAAGAGGGCTAGTGTAAGGGCCACCGGTCGCGTAGCGACACCGAGGATCAACCCTACTGACAAGTATTCGATGCAAATCGCCACGATCGCTGCGACAGTGGGCACCGGCACGCCGACTTGCGTCATGTAAGCCACTGTTGCGGAGAAACTGAAGGCCTTGCTGCCGCCTGAAATCAAAAACAGAAATACGAACACAATGCGGGCAACTAAGATCAATTCGTTGGAGAATTTCGTGCTGACCTTGTCCATAACTGTCTCCGTCGTCGTATCGTTGTACGATTGAGGACCCGCGGCATGAATTGGTCTGCCACAGGTCTTTGAGTTTGGTTTCGGGTTATTCCCCGAAGCTCTAGGGGACGCAGGTTTTCACGCGCCCCTAATCCTGCCGAGCGGCGTCCTGAGCTCGTTGAAAGCTCTCCATAACTGCTTTGTAGTTTGGTGCTACGAGACCGTATATCTCAGCGATTTTCACAGCGTCGGGTCGCTTCCACGTGCGGTGAAGCTCTGAAACCACCGCATTCGTGCTTGTCGGCACCACACCTGCTTGGGCAAACCGCGCGAGGGTTGTTCGCGAGACCATTTCGCTGGGATCGCCAGAGGCGTCCATGACGGCGTAGACTTTGAAGCCGGCAGCATGCGCATCGAGTGCGGGAAACATCACGCATACGCTTGTCCAGACGCCAGCCATGATGAGCGTCTTCTTACCGGTTTGCCTGACGGTCTCCACGAACTGCTCATTGTCCCAGGCATTCACCTCGCCCTGACGAGGCACGTAGATCGCGCTCGGCGCGGCTTCTGCTAGTTCCGACATCAGGGGGCCATTGGGGCCATCGGGAACAGATGCGGTTGTAATAATCGGTATATCCAAGAGGGTAGCGATCCTTGCCAGGGCAACTACCTTAGCGCGAAGTTCATCGACGGAAATGTCCTTCACGGTCTGAAAGAGACCGGTTTGATGATCAAGCAGCAGCAACGCCGCGTCGGATTTATTCAAAAGAGCCGTACCGCCGCCGGTGGAAAGAATGTGTTCCATATTTTAAGTCCGTCTTTTTCCTAGTTTCACGCATAGGCGAGCAACTTGATCGCCGTTAGATTGCGTCGGGCCGTCCTCAAGGGGAATCTCGTTCGCGAACCGACGCTCACGTGGACATTATGTCCTCTCGGCGAAGGGCCGGCATCTAAACAGAAGTTCACGTATACTTTAGGTGGGGCAGTCTGAGCGCATGCAAGGTGCTATCAACAACCGTCTTCTTGGCAGCGGGTTAATACCAGGCATCCGCTTCCTGGATGCGAACACTATCCCGAGGTATAGGTTAGAGTTCGCCTCTCGTTGGCATAGATAGCCGTCGGATGTGGCGGGCAAGCAGTTGGAAACGCTTAGGCGTCCAAAACCGATGACAGGGCTAGAGCGCTGACAAGGCTTTCCTCATCCCGCAGGAGAAGGCAATGACGAAGGCGTTCAAATTACCGGGAAAAATAGAGCCCGAACTGTTGCATGCGGTGCGTATCATTGAGCGCATTGTCGGGAACGCTTGGGCCACCAATGCCAACGGCGACTTCCTATGCGTAAAAGGTGCATTGCTGTCGCGACTCGCAAGTGCTCTTGAGGGATTTGATCCGGAGGCCAAGAGCGGACCGCTAGGATGGAAGCAGATCATCCATCCGGACGATTATGATCGGTTCATCGCCGAGTGGTGCCAGTGCGTCGAGCACGGGCGGCATTTCGAAGGTGAATACCGCATGTTGAGGGCAAGCGGAGCCTATGGATGGAGTCGGAGTTCGGCGGAACCTATCCAGGACAACAGGGGGCGTACCCTGGGTTGGTATGGTGCGGTGATCGACTGCGACACGACGGCCGCAACGCTTTATTCGGGAGACTCCGTTGTCAGCACCGAGGAGGTTGGCAGGAACGAGCCGTCGAATGCGCTACGCAGCATACATCCAGACGATCTTTCGGCCGCCACCCACGCTGCCGCCCGCGCATTCTGGACCGGAGTTCCCCAAGTCACACGACATCGGCAGTTGCAGGGCGATGGTAGCTACAGATGGGCAGAGACCCGCTCGGAACCTGGCTATAGCGTTAGCGTCCCGATTGACGATCTGGTGATTGACAATAAGCCGCACGCAAGGTCAGCCGACGATCTCCTTCGCAGCTACGGAGCCGAACTGGTTCTTGGGTTGAAAGCGGTTGAGAGCATATTTGGCAACGGTTGGGCGTTCGACGCGAGCGGGAGATGGATATATTTGCATTCCTTCGCCCAAAGTTCCCTTGGCGTAACGCCCGAGATGCTCAACACTTCCGTGGACGAAGGATACTGCGCCTGGAAACGGTTACTCCATCCTGACGACTACGAACGTGTCGCCGCGACCTGGCAACTTTGCTTGAATAGCGGGGACGATTTCAACGTCGAGTTCCGGTTCCGTCGCGCGAGCGGAGCTTATGTCTGGGCCAGAACTGCTGCGCGGGCGGCGCGCGACAGCAATCACCAAATTACCGGATGGTTTGGTATCGCGCTCGATATCGACGTGTACAAAAAGACCGTGGAGGCATTGCGCGGGCGAGAGCGCGAGCTCTCACAGCTTATCGATATGGTGCCAGTCCAGATCAGGCGCCTGACGCCCGACGGACAGCCGACCTTCTTTAATAAGCGTCTCCTCGACTTCTTTGGGATGAGCGATATCCGCCAGCTCGATGAGGCCGGAGTCAGCCGATTGGAGGCGGCAATGCAGAAACTCATCCATCCCGCGGATGCCGGACATCTCCTCGACACTGTTCGTCATGCGATGGTGACGGGGTCACCATACTTCATGAAGTACCGTATCCGTCGCGCGGACGGTGATTTCCGCTGGGTTGATGGCCGTGGAGAACCGCTGATCGGAGAAGACGGGGACATCGCGCATTGGTACGTGATCTCCATCGACATTGACGACGAGATGCGGACCCAGGAAGCTCTTCGTGAAAGGGAGCGCGAGCTGTCGCAACTCGTTGACATGGTACCTAGTTTGCTTTGGCGCCTCGACCAACACGGCGTACCGACGTTCTTCAACAAACGTCTGGTCAGCTTCCTCGGTTTGGATGAACCTGGTGCGGGCGAACTGGATACGGCTCGGCTGACTGAGAGTCTAAATGCGGCGGTTCACCCCGAAGACGCTTCCAGTCTCGCGGCGGCGCTCCGCTACTCAGTCGCAAGCGGTGAGCGTTTCTCCAAGAGGTTCCGACTGCGCCGTGCCGATGGCGCTTATCGCTGGGTCGAAGGCACCGCAGAGCCGCTGCGCGATGATGACGGTCAGATACTGCAGTGGTATGGCCTGACCCACGACATCGACGACCAGCTACGAGTAGAGGAAGCGCTACGCGAACGTGAACGTTCTCTCCGGCAACTCGTCGAGACGCTGCCGGCGATGATCGACTGCGCCGCCCCGGACGGTGAACCAGTATACCGAAGCGAACAGCTTCGCGAGTTTTTGGGTTACAACCCGGAAGAGTTGGGTGGGGCTGGCAAGTCTCGTCTCGATGCGACGCTCGAAGCCGGGGTTCATCCCGATGATCTCGTGGATGTTAGAGAGAGATATGCTAACTCTCTGAAAACGGGCGAGCCCTTCGCGCGCAAGCACCGTCTCCGTCGCGCTGACGGTGAATACCGATGGGTCGAAACCCGTGCCACCGCAATGCGAAATTCGGACGGTCAGATCGTTCAATGGAACATGATATGCCTCGACATCGACGGAGAGGTACGGATGCAAGAGGAACTGCGGCTATCGCAAGAAAAACTGGCCCGTGCAACCCAGGCAGCAAGCTTAGCAGAGCTCTCCGCGTCGATCGCTCACGAGGTAAACCAACCTCTTGCTGCGATAGTCGCAAACTCGAACGCCTGTCACAGATGGCTGTCCGTCGTCCCGCCGAACCTTGAACGAGCGAAGATCACTGCGGAACGGATTATTCGCGACGCAAACTCAGCGGCTGAAGTCGTCAGCCGAATCCGCGCCCTTTTCAAGCAGCCCGTCGAGGTGAGAACCGACACCGATTTTTCGGCTCTCATCGCCGAAGCGCGGAATCTCATCGCAGAAGAGGCGCTTCGCCGCCGGGTTCGTATCGACGTCCACATCGATCGCGAGCTTCCAAACGTCGAAGTTGACCCGATTCACATACAGCAGGTCCTCGTCAACCTCATCCGAAACGGTATGGATGCTATGGAAACAGTCGCCGGTGAGCGTGTCGTCGCAGTGAGGGCTAGCCGGGTGAGCGATACCGTTCGGACTGAAATCAGTGACCGAGGGACTGGAGTAAAATACCCAGACAGGATCTTCGAATCTTTTTTCACGACGAAGACAAACGGGATGGGAATGGGCCTTGCTATCTGCCGTTCCATTATCGATGCCCACGGTGGACGACTATGGGCGCAGAATAACGAGCCTACAGGCGCGACATTCGTCTTCACTCTTCCTCTCAAAACGGAATCGGCGGGATGATAAGCGAGCAGCCGATAGTCTACGTCGTCGACGACGATACGCGAATTCGAGAAGCGCTTTGCGAGCTCCTTGCCGCTCACGGTATGCGGGCGATGGCGTTTGCGTCTCTGCGAGAGTATATCAATTCCGACAAGCCTGACGCCCCGGCTTGCATGGTACTCGACATTGAATTGTCGGACGCAAAAGCGCTGGGGCTACAGTGTGAAACGATGGATGGACTTCATCCCCCCATCGTCTTTCTGTCCGGCCGTGCAAATGTCAGTTTGTCATCGCGGGCAACGCCGTACGGTGCGGTCCATTTCCTTACGAAGCCTTTCAATGACCGCGACTTGATGAACGCTATACGCGCTGGCATCTCAGAACACCGAAAAAAGCGGGTGGGATGTCCGGAGGTGGAGGCGTTGAAGCGACGCTATCTGCGGCTCACGCAGCGTGAGCGCGAGGTGTTTGACATCCTAATTAGTGGCCTTTCGAGCAAGCAGGGGGCCCAGCTGCTGGGAAATAGCGAGGTCACGTTCGCTAACCACATGCGAAAAGTAATGCAAAAAATGGAAGCGTCATCAATCGCCAACCTGATACAAACCGCAGAGCGTCTCGAGATTCCTTATGCTCACTCCCGCAGACCGGGACTGCACGCCAGTGGACCTCTCCAAAAGGGGGTTGTGGCTGTTGTTGACAATGATCAACGGTTGCTTGAATCGCTGCAGGACCTCCTCGAGTCAGAAGGATACGCGGTACGTACATTTCCATCAGCAGAGCGTCTTCTTGCAAATGGCGTATTCGCGCTGGACCTTTTGATAACGGACATCAGCATGCCGCAGATGGATGGCGTCACTCTCCGCGACGTCGTGTACAAGCTGCGTCCAGAGCTTCCGGTATTTCTCATGAGCGGCCGCCATGAATACAGTGCGCAAGGTATACCTAACTGTTTCCGCAAACCTTTTGACGCCAAGGCGTTGTTGGCCGCGATCGACCGGGCGCTCAACGTCGGAGTAGTGGAGGTTCGCTATGAAGAATGAGCAGCCAACGCAGACCCCACCTTCGACGAACACCCGAAGCCCGGACCCGATCGTCGTCATCGTCGACGATGAAGCTTCCGTGCGAGACGCGCTCGCCGAGTTAATTGAACTTGCTGGTCTTCGATGCGCTACTTTCGAATCAACCAAGCAATTGCTCGATTCCGAGACTTTGCACAGTCCCGGTTGTTTGATTTTAGACGTTCGAATGCCGGGCTCCAGTGGCCTGGATCTGCAGCAGTATCTCGCGCAGACTGGAAACACTAAGCCCATTATTTTCTTGACGGGACACGGCGACATCCCGATGAGCGTTCAGGCGATGAAAGCTGGGGCTGTCGACTTTCTGACGAAGCCTGTGCGAGATCAGACGCTCTTAGATGCCGTTACAAAGGCTCTCTCCCTGGATGCAATGAGGCGGGAAGATGCGGCCGTAATCAAAGGAATTGTTCAGAGGCATGAGACGCTCACCCCTCGGGAACGTGAAGTTCTCCAAGGTGTGACCGATGGGAAGCTCAACAAACAGATAGCGTTTGAGCTCGGCATTCGGGAGGTCACCGTAAAGCTTCACCGCGGCAATGTGATGAAGAAAATGGAGGTCGGATCCGTCAGTGAACTCGTGAGAATTTGCGACAGACTTCCAACCGCCGCTCGCCAGGAATCCAAATGAACGTGGCTTGCGCCAGCCCCCCTCGCGGCGACAGCATCTGTAATCCTGGGGAAGCGATCGGTCCGCAATTATGGGGAGGCCGTTCGCGTCCTGCTTAAATGCGGGGGGGGGGAAGGTGCTCACGGCTGGCACGTGCAAGGCATTCTTCTTTTTTAAAGACGTTTCCGGCGACGTTATGTTCTACTGCCGCCGCCTCTGCTTTGCTGGATCCACAGAGCCGGGCACGGCGCTGGAGAGGCATGGAACCCGGGCCTACCGTGGGCATTGCGACCCCGTCTGGTCACCGGCGGAAACCCACAGGTTTAACTCTCGTTATCTTGGCGCGGCCGGGTCAGGATTTCTCTCCGCTAGCAATGACCTGCGTAAGACTTCCGTTAGCCGGGTGGAGAGGGATCAAACAGGCTTGGAGCGCGTGATAAATGTCGCCCTTGCCCGCAAATAGAGTCTGACTTGGCCGTAGGTCCTCAGTTAACTCCTCGTGCCAGCCTCCGCGCTGGCGATCGATGAAATTCACGTCGATTACGTCCCAGATTCGACGGTACCAGGCCTCATGATAGTCGCTGCCTAAATGAGAGCAGAGAAACGCCGCGGCGCCCGCCGCTTCGCACATTGGCCACCACAGTTTGTTGCGCCTGGTGGGTTTGTTATCCCAGTCGAGGGTATAGTAAAGTGCACCGTTCACTTCGTCCCAACCTAGATCGACCGTCTGCGAGAAAAGTCGTCGAGCTGCCTCTGGCATCCATCCGTGGGTTCGGCCGCCAAGCACATACAGCTGGAGAAGCAAACGTGACCATTCTGCCCAGTGTCCCGGTGTGATCCCCGAGGGACGAAACATCTCATGTCCGCTGTAGCTTTTGTCGACGCCCCATCGGTGGTCGAAATGTTCTGCTACCCGAAACTCGTGCTCGCCGGCCCGGCGACGGACGATCAGATCCGCGATCCTCTCCGCTTTGTGTAGGTAAGAGTTATCACGCGTGGCCTCGTAAGCCGCCATAAGCGCTTCCGTCATGTGCATGTTGGAGTTCTGGCCATGATAGCCGGGCTTTGGCGTCCAGTCCGTCTCGAACTCCTCCGCGATCGCGCCCCACTTTTCCTCCCAAAAACGGGCCTCGATCACTTCCGAGACGTCAGCTATCAGGCGGTCGGCATCGGGATGACCTGCGACCTTGGCGCTGGAAGCCGCTAGAAGGACAAAGGCGTGTCCATAACCTTGTTTGCTCGCGTCGCGTACGCCTTCATCGTCGAGAGCCCAATAATAGCCTCCGTGGTTGCCGTCGCGGTGTCGCTCCCATAGATAGCGCATACCGTGGTCCACCAGCTCGTCGGCTTGCTCCCTTCCAAGAAGGCTACCGATCGAGAAGCAGTGTACCATGCGGGCTGTGGAATGAAGGCCCCGCGTGGTGTTCGCCCGGAGTGGATGCCCATCCAAGTCAAGCTCGTAGAACCCGCCCTTCGCATTGATTGCATGGGCCTGGAAGAAAGCAAAAAGCTCTTCTGCCTGCTGCTGCAGCCATGCACGGTGACCCGAACTCAACCGCCAAGGTGTGACAGATTGTTGTTTCATTGTTCAATTCCTTTCAGCTGAACGGAGCGGCGCCCTCAGCGATACGAAGCTTAGGCTGAACTCCGTGGGATGCTCGCGCGAATTCCCGGCTCACAAATTATTTACAGTCTTCGTCTGACCTGTGTTCGATGGGATCGCTCCGCCGGCTGACTAGCGGTGTCACCGGAATTTCACCCGAAGCATGACGCTCACCACAAAAGGATCGCTCGGAAGTCGTTGATGTTGGTTCCGGTGGGACCGGGTTCGAACAGATCTCCCGTCGCATTGAAAGCCGTCCATGAATCGTTGTCGTCAAGGAGCTTTGTGGCGTCCAACCCGGCGGCGTTCAATCGTGATATAGTATCGCCACCCGCAAATGCGCCAGCATTGGTTTCGCTACCGTCAACGCCATCAGTGTCGGCTGCCAGCGCGAATACATTAGGGAAACCGTCGATATCGCGCGCGAGTGCAAGCAAGAACTCGCTGTTGCGACCACCCTTACCGTTTCCTTTCAGCGTCACGGTCGTTTCCCCGCCGGACAGAACGACCACGGGCCTCGGGAGTGGGCGCTTCGTCTCGGCTATGGCCCTCGCGATCGCGGCATGCAAGCTGCCCACCTCGCGTGCTTCTCCTTCCATGTTATCAGACAAAATCACAGCTTCGACACCCGCAGCATGGGCAGCCTGAGCGGCCGCCTTGAGGGAGACGGACGCGGAAGCAATCACGCGGTGCGTGTTCCGGGAAAATCGAGGGTCGGAGGGATGCGGCGCTCTTTCCGAACTGCTGCGGAAATGCTGGATGATAGATTCTGGCAGAGCGATTTGATATTGCCGGACCGCATCGAGCGCTTCAATCCGCCCGGCCGTGTCCGGGATCGTCGGGCCGGATGCCACCAAGGCGGGATTATCTCCCGGCACATCAGAAACAACCAATGTCGCGACCCGCGCGGGCCAAGCTGCACGGGCGAGGCGCCCGCCCTTTATCCGAGAGAGCTGTTTTCGGATGGTGTTCATCGCTGAAATCGGCGCTCCGGAGGCGAGCAAAACCTCGTTTAAGGCGATCTCATCGGCAAGTTCGAGGCCTGCAGGCGGAGCAGGCAGTAGGGCAGACCCCCCGCCTGTGAACAAGGCGATCACCAAATCATCGGGGCTCAGCTTCCCGACAGCGCTCAGCAATCTGTTAGACGCCAAAAGCCCCGGGCGGTCAGGCACTGGATGTCCCGCTTCCAGCACCTCGATCCGCTCGCAAGAAACGCCGAATCCATAGCGGGTGACAACTATCCCTTCGAGCGGACCGTCCCAGGCCCGTTCGAGCGCTTGCGCAAGCTGCGCTGCACCCTTTCCTGCACCGACCACGATTGTCCGTCCGCTTGGCCTTTCCGGCAAATGAGCGCGGATCGCGGCACTCGGTTCGGCCGCGGTTACCGCTGCCTCGAACAAGGAAGTCAGAAAGCGCCGCGGTTGAACATCGAATGCCGACATTACGCGCCCCTGCTAAGAAGTTCCATGTAGGCGGCGGCAGTCCAGGAAAATTCGCTTCCGCCGCAACCTTCGCCGGTCAAGGGGTCAAAATACTCGGCAAAGCCGTTGCTCTCGATAGCATTGATCGTCGACTTGCGAAGCCCTTCCGCCATTTCGCGTCGACCATTCCGCTCAAGTCCGTCTATCAATAGCCAGTTGATTACAGCCCAGACCGGACCTCGCCAATAGCGCTTGGCTTCAAAGCCGGGAAAGTCGGTGGGGGCGGATGGAAAGGCGACCGCAAGGCCCTCAGACCAGCGCTGCATCTCGTTGCAGGACGCATCCAACACACCCCTTTCGAGATCCAGCGCCAATAGTGGCATAAAGCCGGCTTGCGTTGGAGCTTGGACATCCTCACCCGAAACAAGGTCGCGAGAGACAAAGCGCCGCAAATCCGGTCGCCATTGCGCCAGGAGAGCCGCGCGAGAACGTGCGTTCATCGAACCGACTTCGTCAGCCTCGCGCTCTCTTCCGAATAGCCTTGCCAGTGCTTCTATCGCCTCACCGGACCGGAGAAGAATTGCGGTCGTTTGCACATCCGCGATCTTGAATGGAGCGGCTTCCCACTGTTTTTCCGGGTCCCAGGCGCATGCGGCGTAAGCGTCCACCAGATGGATAAACCGCCTGTAGTCTTCTTCGCGCGGACGCATGCCAGCGTCGACGTGTCCGAGGTCCTTGCGGACCACCGCAGTATCCGTCGTGGTCGGGACTCTGGCTAATGCTACGTCCCACGCGGGAGAGTTGTCGCTTCCGCTTTCCCATGGATGCAGCAGAGCAACCAGCCCAGTGTTGTCGGGGTCGCGCGCAGCATACCACCAGCGGTGCCAGCGGAGCGCCGCTTCGTAAAGCGGCAGTGTCCGGTCCGATGCGTAGTTCACTTCCTCGGACGTCGCGACGTCGTGGAGCCGCTTCAACGCCATCCCGAAGATCGGTGGCTGAGTGATGCCCGATGTGGGGATCGTATGGTTTGTCCGCCATACATCTGGCCCGGGAAAATAGGTGTCGCTTGGCTCATGAAAGATGATGTGAGGGATCATCCCGTCCGCCCATTGTCCTTCGGCGAGCCGCTCTAATTCGTGATAGGCCCTGGATAGGTCGTAGTGGGCAAAACCCATCGAAACAAATGCTGAGTCCCAATTCCACTGAAAAGGATAGAGCCGGTCCGTCGGAACGGTGTAGCCGCCGCGATCGTTTGCCTGCAAGATGCGCCGCGCTTTGTTAATGAGGTCGGTCATAGTCGGTCCTGTCGATAATCTTGAGTTCAGGCGGCTCGGCGGGGCAGCGCCCGTCCGGTCTCCGCAGAGAGCCAATTCAGTCTTTCGAGGTCGGGTTTGAGCCAGATCCGGTCGCCGGATTTCACCGTCTCATTGGACGGGAGAATGAAACGGACCGATTGGCCTTCGGCGGTGCCAGTCAAGAGCAGATGCGAACCCATAGGCTCGGCGACCCGAACATCGATACATAGACCTCCATCGGTCGAGGTGAGCGTGACGTCTTCTCCGCGAATGCCGAGCACAATTTTGCCGCCGGTCACATGAGGGACCGCCTGTTTCAGTGCGCCAAGCGCCACCGAACCGTCTCGCACCGGTAGTTCGATGAAGTTCATTGGCGGGTTACCCATGAAACCACCGACGAAGCGTGTAGCCGGTCGGCTGTAGATTTCCACCGGTGAGCCTGCCTGTTCGATGCGGCCGTTGTACATCAAGGCGATCCGGTCGGAGAGACCCATCGCTTCAGTCTGATCGTGGGTAACGTAGACAGTCGTCGTGCCCGAAGCTTGCAGCACAGCTTTGAGTTCTGTGCGCATCTCGAGCCGCAGAAGAGCATCGAGGTTCGACAGTGGTTCGTCCATGAGAAGAACCTGCGGCTCAACCGCGAGCGCACGGGCGACGGCGACGCGTTGACGCTGGCCGCCTGAGAGCTTGTTCGGGTAACGGTCGAGGTATGGCTCGATATGCAGAAGCGCCGCGGCTTTCTCGACCTGTTTCTTTACCCGGCTCGCGTCGGCTTTCTGCATTCTCAGGCCGAAGGCTACGTTCTCGTAAACGGTCATGTGAGGAAACACTGCGTAGTTTTGGAAAACCATCGCCAGGCCGCGGTCCTTTGGCGGAAGCCCAATTACGGACTTTCCTCCGATGCGGACGTCACCCGAAGTGGCTGTCTCAAGCCCGGCGATGATGCGCAAAAGTGTCGTTTTGCCACAGCCGGAGGGCCCGAGGAGCGATACGAACTCACCATCTCGTATGGTGAGTGACACCTCTTTGAGGGCGTCGACGGCGCCGAAGCTTTTCTTGATGCGGTCGATGACGATGGTCGCCATTGAAATCTCCGTTATTTGCTCGAAATGCCCCATATCGCGAACAGGTAGCGCCGGACCGCGAATATGAAGACGACGGATGGGAGGATGAGCATAAGCCCCCCGGCGAAGCGGTAGTGCAGGGGGCTCTCCGAAAGAACGGTGAGCAAGTACGCCGTCAGCGTGCGGTTGTTGACCGTTAGTACTGAGGCGGCGAAAACCTCGTTCCAGGAGATCACGAACGCGAAGACGGCGGTTGCGACAACTCCAGGCAGTGCGAGCGGTGCCACAATCCGGAAGAAGGCCTCGACCCGGGAGCAACCGAATACCCAAGCGGCCTCCTCGAGTTCGCGCGGCACGCCCAGGAATACTCCCTGCGTTACCAGCGCCGCGAAAGGCAACGCCAGAACCGTGTGGACGAGGCCCACACCGAGAACGGTATCGTAGAGACCCACCCGAATGAACGAAACGGTGAGCGGCAAAGCAAGGATCGCCAGCGGAAAGGCGCGCGTAAGCAAGACAAGCAGACGGTAGGTGTCCTTGCCGTAGAAGGTATAGCGCGCGAGCGCGTACCCGGCTGGTGCGCCGAGGCACAGCGATAAAATCACCGTAATCAGAGCCGCGCCGAGTGAATTCAAAAAAGCTGCTGCGACCCCTTCCGTCTTAAGAAAGAGGATGAAGGGTTCGACGGAAACGTCAGTCGGCAGGAGTGACTTGGGCCATCTATAGACACCGCTCCGGCCACCGAAGGCGCCAAGGGCGACCAGATAAATCGGGACGATCACCCATGCGCACAGGACCGAGATGCCGCTCCACAGCAGGATTTTGCGGGCCGAGGCGAAATTGGCAGGCTGGGCAGTACTCATGGCAACCGCTCCGGATCGACTTTGATGATTTTGAGGTAGGCGAGGGTAGCGGTCAGCGAGATCACCATGATCAAAACAGCGAAGGCAGCCGCGACGCCATAGTTCTGGTTTTGGTTCTGCCACGTGTACGCCTCGCCGACGAGGACGCGGAGGTTGTTTCCACCAAGGGAGTAGACCACGGCGAAAACTTCAAAGGCCAGCACGGTGCGCAGTATCAATGCGGACTGCAGCGCTGGCTTAATGAGCGGCAGCGTAATGCGGAAGAAGCGGGTCCACCGCCCGGCGCCAAAGATTTCCGCGGCTTCACGAAACTCTTTTGGTACTTGGTTGAGACCGGCCACGATTATCATCATTACGATCGCGGTGCCTCGCCAGATTTCCGCTACGGCGATGGCGAAGAAGAGCGTGAGCGGGGTCTGGTAGGAAAGCCAATTCGCCTGCTTGTTGATTGCCCCAAGCGAGAACAGGACGCTGTTCAGGTAGCCGCTGTTTTGCAGGATCGAAAGCCATACAAGCCCTGCGGCCAAGTCCGAGATGCCAAGGGGAATCGTCCAAATCCAAAGAATTGTCTCCCGGCCTGAATTGACTTTGCCGACCATCGAACCCATCGCGAGCGCCAAGGCTACCTGCACGGGAACCACCGCGAGGGAAAGAAGGAATGTGTTGCGGAGCGAGGCGGAGAAGTTGAGGTCTCCAGCCATGGTACTGAAGTTGGACAGTGACGGAACACCATCTGCGGACATTGCAAGCCACAACGTCTGGGCAAGCGGCACGAGGAAAAGCGCGGCCAGGAAGATGACGGACGGCGCCACCAATAGGTAGGGTACCCACGGGCGATTGTTCGACATGGAAAAGGGCTCTCAACTATCTTGATGATTGCCCCCGGCGGCGTGCCGGGGGCGGAGGTGACGGAAAGCCTATTCGACTGGGCAGGCGCCCGCGCTCGCCTTGTCGGGTGCCCAGCACGGCGCGCCGGTATCTTTCATGAGTTTCGAAAGAGAGGTTGCGCTCTCGTTGAGGACGGCCTCGATAGGTTCGTCGCGCAAAACGATTCTTTGGAACGTATCCATGTAGACTTTGTTGAACTCGCCGCCCCTGTCGCCGAGTCCGACCGGGAGGAGCGAAATCAACGCGTCTTTTGCCGTCTGTGTGGTCTCCACCACTTGAGCAAGCAGCTTGATGCCCGGATCGGTGTCTTCCGGCAAGGCCGCCTGCACTACCGGGAAGAAACCGACGTTCTGGGCAGTCAGGATTTGCGTCTCCGGTTTAGCCAGATGTTCAATGACAGCTATGGCGCCGGCTTGATCGGGAGCCCCTTTAGGCACGGCAAGTCCTGCCACCACTGGCATGTAGCCGCGACCCTTCGGCCCAGCCGGGGCCGGGAAGATGACGTATTGGTCGGGCTGGAGTGAAACTGCTTCCTTCAAGCGAGCGATGTGATCCCACGCAACCCAAACCTCGTCGGCGAGCAGGGGCTCTTGCATGAAGTTGTAATTTGTGGAGTTCGGGTTCACGACGGACCAGAGCTCCTTGAAGCGTTCCCAGCCTTTCGCTGCATCGGGCGACTTGAAAGGGCGCACAACGCCGGCCGTGAACGATGGATAGAAGTAGCCCTGGAAGAAGCGCGGCATCAGTCCTTTGGGTCCGGCGGGAAACCCGATCCGCGCCTGTCCGGTCTCCTTTTGCATCTTCTTGCCCCACTCGATCAGCTGATCGTAAGTGAGCGCGTTGATTTCGGCACCTTCCGGGAGATAGGCAAGCGCTTCCTTGTTCGCGGCCATCGCGTATGTTGCCTGCATCCAAGGAATGTACTGCTGGTGGGCTGTTCCGAGCTTGCCAAGATCGAGGATAGTTTTGGACATGCCGGCGGACGACAGCCTGGCCGCCAACTCGTCAAGTTCGACCAAACCATCCTTGGCGGCAATCGGTGAAAGCTCGCCATGTAGTGCGCCGACCAGGCTAATGGTATGCGTACCCGCCTGCCGTTCGGCTTCGAGCCTAACTGCAAACTGCGGTGGTTCTTCGACGACATAATCGACCGAGGCCTGCGCTCCGTCTAGGATGCGTTCGCGAACTATGGTCGCTTCCTCGATCGGCCTCAGCTGCGTCGACAAAAATATTGTGTCGGCACTGGCTGACGTGGCAACTAGGAGACCGGTCGCAGCAAGCAATCCCGACAAAATTGATGACTTCATAGTTCAAAACCTTTTCATACGTTCAGGAGTGTTGGCAGTCGGTCGGCGACCTGCGTTGCTAAGCCCTGCGATGGCTCGACCTTTGGACGAAAGCCACTGGATATACTTCCTGCAGGTTCTCAGGCGGCTCTCCGCCAATGGCGCGAAGCAACAATGAGGCGAGCCGTTCACCGAAGTCGGCCCCTGTCATCTGCATGGTGGATAGCGGCGGTACGCTATAGGCTCCCATAGGCAGGTTGTCGTGGCCGATGACGCTGACGCGCCCTTCGCCTCCAACCTCGCGCAGTGCTCGCAACGCACCTATTGCCATTTCGTCGGTTGCACAAAGAATCGCCGTGGGCTTTAAATGGCCAGACATCAGAGCTTGCGCGGCCACGTACCCGCCGTGTTCCGTTGGGTCACCCACCTCGATCAATTCAGTGCTGAGTCCCTGTGCGAGGAGGCCCGCTTCCCAACCCATTCGCCGAAGATGCGCGAAGGTGTAGTTTTGCGGAGCAGCCACGTGGCCGATGCGTACGTGGCCGTCTCCTGTAAATCTGAGTACGGCGTCGCGAAATGCCGTGAACCCGTCGCCGTCGATAAATGCATGGGGAATTTCGGATTCCGTGCGCCCATGGCTTACAAAAGGTATCCCCCGAGATTGAAGGAAAGAAACCCGTTCATCCTGTCGCTTTGTGCGCACCAGCACCATTGCGTCGACGCGTTCTCCGTCTACGAAGCGGCGGCACATCTCAATTTCGCTCTGTCCGCGCGGCACCGGAGCTATTACGAGATTGATATTGGCCTTCGCCAGATGCTCGGCGCAGTCGGAAAGCATATCGATGAAATGCGCTGGACCGATTTGGCCAGGGGCACTCGGGACAGGCACGGCGACGAGTTCGGCACGTTGCCTACGCAAACGTCGGGCCGCCGCGTTTGGTCGGTAGCCGGTCTTCTCCGCAGCGCGCCTGACGCGCTCTTTGGTTGCTTCCGAGACGTCCGAATAGCCGTCCAGCGCGCGCGACACCGTCGTTATAGAGAGGCCGAGAGACTTAGCCAGTTGTTTCAGGTTTGACATCTAGGATTCCAAAACGTTTTGGGGATTTCTCCCAAAACGTTTTGGTGATCAATCTATACCAAGGACTAGGGGGGCTGATCCGCGCTGCGATCAGGTGGCTCAGGCATTGCACGGATCATTTGGACCTACGCTGATGATGAGGCTCTGTCTGGCCAACAGAGCCAAGCCAAGCCGCGCTGCACACGATCGAATATCCAAAACCTGTGTATAGCTTCCCTTGTTGCGGAGGGATTTGCATAGTCCATCGTGCACTCTCCGGAAAACAGTCGAGCGTTTTCGGAGGAAGGCATGCGGCGGTTTAGCTCTCTCCCGCTGCGCGCGGACTTCGTCCGGCAGAAGGCCGTCCCATCCGCCCTTGGGGACGGCCTTCCATCCCTTTTCGTCGGACTAACTGTGCCGAGTATCCGTTTAGGTATCGCGGATTTTCGGCTCAGATAGCAGACGATCACGATCGGTTTTCGCCAACCGTGATCGCTGTGGGAACGCTTCGTTTATGCGGCCAGGAGTTCGTCTGAGGGCCCGAAGAATTCATAGTGGACGCGGTCGCTCGAAACACCCTCCTTGGCCAATGCCGGAACTAGGGAGCGAAGGAACGGTTTGGGGCCGCAAAGATAAAATTCGGCTTGGCCGATGGGCGTATTCTTGCGGAGCCATTCTCCGGTGATGTACCCGTCGAAGTCGTGAGACAGGCCTACGGCGTCCTTGCTTCCCGGCGCGCTGTAGAAGCTGCTGATCTTCGTTTTGCCATGCGTGCTGGCGAGCTTGCGAACATGCCGATCCATCGCATGGGTCGAGCTGTTCAACGCTCCATGAACGAAGTGCGCTTCGAGGTTCGGATGTTCCTCGGCGATCGTCTCCAACATGCTGACCATCGGGGTCAGGCCAACGCCTCCTGAGAGCAATACGACAGGAGCAGCAGGGGCTGCGGGTAGATAGAAATCGCCGGCCGGGGGCGTCACTTTGAGGACCGTTCCAATTACAGCAGTGTCGTGTAGGTAACGCGACCCGCCCTGACCCTGCGCTTCTCGCTTTACGGAGATTCGGTAGAATTCGTCGTTTGGTCCGCTGGAGATCGAGTAATTGCGTTTGATCTCGATATCTTTCTCGATGGGGAGGCGGAAAGTGAGATACTGGCCGGGTTTGTGACGCAGTACGAGGCCGCCGTCCTTTGGTTTCAAAATGAATGATGTGACGACTTCACTTTCCTGGATTTTGTCGGCGATCGTGAAATCCCTCCATCCGTTCCAGCCGCCAGATCGCCTTTCAAGATCGTCCCTCAATTCCGCTTCGCGTCCCTTCAGGATATCGGCCAAGAACCAGTAGGCCTCATCCCAAGCTTTCAAAAGTTCAGGCGTTGCGGCACTTCCGAGTACATTCTCAATTGCAGCGAGGAGCGCGCGACCGACGTAAGGGTAGTGCTCCGGGACGATATGAAAGCCGATGTGTTTGTGGGCAATGCGTTCCACCGAGGGGCCCATTACCCCGAGATTTTCGATGTTCCGGGCGTACGCCAGAATGGCCGCCGCGAGTGCGTTGACTTGGGAACCGCCATCGCCTTGGTTCGCATGGTTGAAGAGGTCACGAATATGGTCGTCGCGAAAGAGGACGTCATACATGCTCAGGGTAATCGCTGTGCCGTGCGCTGTGATGGCGGGTACACTCGCCTTGACGAGTTGGATGGTTTCCGGTGAAAGCGATTTAGGCATTTTCTTTCCTTTCGATTACGATGCTGCCGTCTAGGATGGGTTTGTGATCGTAGAAGTGCAGCTGGCATTTCACCGGGCTTATAATTTCCAGGTGATGGGGTACCTCCGGCGGCACGATGACGCTGGAGTGAATCTCGACGCTTGAGCGCGGGCGAGTATGTTGGTGGTATCTCAAGCTCCCTGCGAGCACCGTAAGCTTTACCCAAGTGCCCGGGCTGAGTTCGTACGACCGAAGCAGGGGCTCAGGTATGGAGCTCTCGTCAAAAATTGGGGTGCTTTTGTAAGGCAGTGCAGGTTTGCTCGAGCGGATACTGAAAAGATTGGCCCCCTCCGATCCGAACAACGCACCCGATAAACGGGCCGCAACCCTTGTTGCTTTCAGCTGGAGTTCGGCGGCGACATCGGCCGGGAGACTGTCCATGGTCACCCTTTGCCAGAGCGCCAACCAGCGCTTGAACATCTCGGGTTGGATGCGTGGGGCATGGATCAAATGGAGAGCTATCGGATTTCCCTTGTAGCGTCCGGAGGCGAGCAACATTGAACTCCAGAAATCTCTCATTCGCTGAAGGTGATCGTCCCAATCGACAATAGGGGCGAACCCTTCGCTGAGAAGCGGATCCTTACGAACTTCTCCATAGAAGCGGTCCACAACCAGCCTGATCTGCGTTTCGGTAATCGGTGCTGCGCTCATCCCCGGAAGCCTTTAAAGATGTATATAAGATGCATCTATCTCTAGGCGAAAATTGATGCTAGTCAAATGCATGATTTTGGGAGTGGACGTTTTGACGCAGAGTTGCCAATGAGGCTTACGAAATATACGGACTACGCGATGCGCCTGATGATCTATTTAGGCTCGCAACAGTCTGGGCTCAGCTCGATCCGCGAAATATCGAATACGTTTTCGGTCTCGCAAAACCATATGATGAAGGTTGTTCAGGACCTTTCGAACGGAGGTTTTTTAGAGTCAGTCCGCGGGCGCAATGGAGGTATACGTCTCGCAAGACCGCCAAGCGAGATCAACCTTGGAGCCCTGCTTAGGCACACCGAAGAGCTTACGGATCTCATAAACTGCGAAGGTTGCCGAATAGCGTCTGCCTGCACTCTCCCGGTCGTTCTTTCAGAGGCAACTGCTGCGTTCGTCGCCGTCTTCGACAAATACTCGCTCGCAGATCTCGTTGACAGACGGGCCGCGCTAGGTACGCTCCTGGGATTTTACGACTCTAGTTCAGGAGAAAGCAGATCTCCGTAGAACTGCGATCCAAGCTTCACGGGGAAGACTGCCTACTTGAATTTCCGGCCATTCGGATTTTCGTGTGGAATTCCATTGTTGCGGCTCGCCCAAGTCTGAGTAGTGTTCGCCGCTTGATTGTGCTCAAGAAATTCCGCCGGCGTTTGACGGCGTGGACGTTCCGCGGTCGCCAAAATTAGGCCCTGACTTTCGGAGCGTGCGGAGCGTAAACTTTCGTTTGGGAAGTCGCTTCACTGCGTCGATGCTATCTTGCTCTGACAGAGAACAGGAGGCAGCAATGCAAAACGTCCGATACCCGATCTTTGCCATGGTTTGGTTTAACGTCATCCTTGGCGCTTGGTTGTCCATCCACATGCTCTACGACCCCGAGGGATGGTACTATTTTGTGCCGGGTGTCACCGATACGGGTTTCTACAATCAGCATTTCGTTCGTGACATTGGAATCATCCAGGGCTTTATTGCCCTGGCATTCGCGATAGGTACATTTAAGCTAGACAGGCGCGTCGAACTCTGGGGAGCAGCAACTCTTTGGTTGGTGGCGCATGCCGTGTTTCACTTGTGGGAAGTGGCCGTGGGTATATGTTCGGCTTCTGTGATCCTGCGCGACTTCCCGGCCGTCAGTTTACCCGCACTGTTTGGAATATCCGCGACTGCGTGGGCCTGCAGCCGCGGCTCCCGCCGGGTCTCATTGGAGCGCGCGTCAATCTGATGAGCACGCCCGCTCGAGGCGGCGACTTGTCTACCTTCGATCGTTGTCTCTGTTACCGACCGGCGTGCGAAGCCACTGATGCCGTCGTCGGCCTGTCAGTACCTATCCGGCAACGCAGGTCGCGTTGAAACGGCGTTGGGCGCTGCCGGATGGCCGTGCGACATTTAGTCTGTCTAGCCTTTGGTATGGGGTGCACGCACTTGGACTCCCACGTATGAAAACGCGTGGGATGGCTTGACCGGATGCGATGGACCGAATGAGCGCAGGGTTTTTCCTGGCCTATCTCTGCGACATAAGAATGGTACCACACACGGCCTAAAGCGGCCCAAACTCCGAGGGGAGACGGGGACCGGGGTATTCCCACCGGTCCCCGTTTGGGCGGTTCGTCTGTATTTGCGCTGTTACCGTGGGGGATGTCGGATGTCGTCGGGGTGCCAGGCGTCAACCAGCCTTAAGCCGCATACCCGAGAGTATAGGTCCACATAGACCCATGTGTACCGTCAAGATCTTCGCACGTTGTGTTAGTTAGTCCCCGCTAATAGGGCACCATAGGGTCAGCGTTGTTGAACCGATGCGCTGCGCAGCGCTCGCTGGAGCTTGCCCGGCAATACGTAGCTAGCGGAATTCGAGGCTGAATTGGCGCAACATACTCAAATAGCGAAAAATTCCGCGGACGCGGTAGTGTACGTCGTAGACGACGACGAGGGAATTCGGGAGGCCTTGCTAGAACTGTTTTGCGCGTCGCAAAAGAAGGCGGCTGCATTTTCAAGCTGCCAGGATTTCTTGCAAGCTGCCGATATCTTGGCACCAGGGTGTCTCGTCCTTGACCTCAGAATGCCGGGGGAGACTGGTCTTGATCTGCAAGAGCAGCTCACGTTGGCGGGAAGTCGGTTGCCCGTAATTTTCCTAACCGGTCACGCAGACATCCCGACTAGTGTAAGGGCTATCAAGGCGGGGGCCACCGACTTCATCACGAAGCCATTCGTAAGCGAGGATCTCCTTGAGGCGGTCGAGAGGGCGATCAAGTTGGATTCTGAACGCCGAGTGGCAGACGCGGAGCGAGACCGAATTAAAGCGCTTGCGGACAGCCTGACACCGCGTGAAACCCAAGTGATGGATGCGGTTGTCACAGGTCTAATGAACAAGCAGGTGGCGTATCAATTGGGCATCAGCGAAATGACTGTGAAGCTACATCGGATGAGTTTGATGCGTAAAATGGAGTGTCGTTCCCTCGTGGAACTCGTTCGCAAGGTTGAGCAACTGCGCGACAGTGAGATGTAGGTTCGCATCATAATCGGAACAGCGCTACCCAAGCTCTGGTTCTAACGCCGGTTTGATTCCGCGGAAAACCCGCAGCTCAGCGAGCAGAGGCAGATCCTCCTATCAATTCGCCAACCACCCTTCTGAGACCGGGAAGGGTGTTAGTGATACCGGACGGTCGATGCCGCGGCCCGATCTCTCCGGTGCCCAGCCCAGTTGCCGGGCGCATTTTACTTCGCCGCTCTCCCATGTGCGGACTCCGTGTGTCGTCCGCGCCTCTCCCATCACCCTTGTTCTCGCTCTCGGCGACGCCGAGAAAAACGCGTCCGCGATGGCGTCGATAGTATCTGCATGTGCCTAAACTAGCGACCTTCCTTCCCGTCATCCACGGAGAGCTGATGCCGCCGATCGAAACGAATGTATAGCTATAAACAATCCAGTCGATTGGTACCTTAGGACCGTCCGGATTTAAAAAGCGATATCTTCGATGCTGGGACCGGGCAGTTTAGTTCTTATATTTCTTCGACTAGGAGACGAGTATGACCCTGAGTTCCATGAAGCCAACGCGGCGAGACATGATGTCGGGAACATTGGCGCTGGCTGCGGCTGCGGCGACGACCGCCGCAGCGACGTCCGCACAGGCCAAGCAGCACACCAAGGATGCAGCCGCAAAGAACACGGGTGCATTCGCCACCTCGAAGGACGGCACCACCATTTTCTACAAGGACTGGGGTCCGAAAGATGCACAGCCGATAGTTTTCCATCATGGTTGGCCTTTGAGCTCGGACGACTGGGACGCTCAGATGCTCTTTTTCCTCGGTAAGGGCTTTCGCGTAATTGCACATGATCGCCGCGGTCACGGGCGTTCCGCCCAAGTGAGCGACGGGCATGACATGGACCATTACGCTGCCGATGTCGCAGCTGTCGTGGAGCAACTTGATCTGAAGAATGCGATCCATATCGGACATTCGACCGGTGGTGGCGAAGCAACACGGTACGTCGCTCGTCACGGCAAGGGGCGCGTCGCCAAGCTGGTTCTCATCGGAGCCGTCCCGCCGATTATGGTCAAGACATCGGCGAACCCAGGCGGCCTCCCGGTTGAGGTCTTCGATGGCTTCCGCTCAGCCCTCGCGGCGAATAGGTCGCAGTTCTATATGGACGTGGCCGGCGGTCCCTTCTATGGCTACAATCGGGACGGAGCAAAGCGGTCCGATGCAGTAGTTCTTAATTGGTGGCGACAAGGCATGACTGGGGCCGCGAACGCCCACTATCTGGGCATCAAGGCGTTCTCTGAAACCGACTTTACTGACGACCTCAAGTCAATCGACGTTCCGGCTCTTGTCCTCCACGGAGATGACGACCAGGTGGTCCCGGTCGCAGATTCCGCGGTTCTTTCGGCGAAGCTTTTGAAGAATGCAACGTTGAAGATTTACAAGGGCCTCCCGCACGGGATGGCGACCACGCACGCTGACACGATCAATCAAGATCTTTTAACATTCATTTCTGAATGATCGTAATGGAGGGTGCCTCAATGCACCCTCTTTTTTTTTGAACTGGCTCCGGGCTGTGACGATGATCCAATGTCCGTCGAGCCCTATTGCCTGCCGCCGCACCTGTGGGTTTCTCCCGCACGCGTATCTACGCATCCCTTTCGAGTCATTTCTGTGTGGAACTTATCGCAGCGAAGCCTAGATGCGACGCCGTGCGCTGGGTAAGTCCCATCCAAGTCCAAACCGAAGTATATCTAGTTGTCTCAGCGTTCCTCGGACACCATGATGTGCACGCTAAGCGCAACGCGTTTTGCGTGTTAACGTCAATTCTCAGTAGTGGATCAACACAATGACGCAGCGACTGAACTACGCGCAGCTCTCGCCGGAACTCTTCAAAGCCCTTATGGGCTTCAGCAACGAAATCAAAAAAGGGTCCATCG
Organism: Ensifer sp. ENS07; assembly: GCF_014852185.1. Taxonomy (NCBI): domain Bacteria; kingdom Pseudomonadati; phylum Pseudomonadota; class Alphaproteobacteria; order Hyphomicrobiales; family Rhizobiaceae; genus Ensifer; species Ensifer sp. ENS07. The sequence continues at coordinate 266,970 of NZ_JACVBE010000003.1, forward strand.
AGCAATCTATTCTGGACCTGGTCGACATCCGAGCATCGCAGATCAACGGCTGCACTTTTTGCTTGGACATGCACTCCAAGGAGGCGACTATCCATGGGGAACGCCCGCTGCGGCTTTACCATATCGCCGCGTGGCGCGAATCGACGCTCTTTTCGCCGCGGGAGAGAGCAGCACTCGCGTGGACCGAAGCAGTAACGAAGCTTTCTGAGGGCGGTGTTTCCGACGAACTCTACGAAAGAGTGCGTGGCCACTTGTCAGAGAAAGAGCTTTCGGACCTTACCTTCCAAATCATGGCGATTAATGCTTGGAACCGCATAAGCGTCGCTGTGAAGGCAGTACCAGGGTCTGCAGACAAGGCCTTTGGCCTTGATAAGGCCGGCCTCGAATAGGCCCCAAAAGAGCGACGATGGCGGTGGATCGCGCCGCCATCTCTCATTTTTGGAACCGATAGGGCGGCATTACACGGCAACGAGCTGCTCTAAAGGAATGTCGCTAAACGATGCCCTGCGACCAGTGCTGCGCCAAGCGCGCCCGAGCCGTTGCTTCAGCCGATAAAATCTTCGCCCGAACTGCCTTTTCTGCCGCGAGCTGCTTCCGACGGCGTCATCGAGCAGCGGACTATCTCTATTTTCTTGCGCTGCAAGTACAAAAACGCGCAATCTCTCGCGTCCAGCACACCGATAAGCTCACTCCGACGGCTAGCGAAAACGTCCCCACGCTTGAAGAAGAGCAATCTGTGGAGCAAACTGAAAACTCAGTTCGCGAAAACGCATCCAAAATGCACTGCGGCGATTTGCGAAGAGTCCTCCCTCCGCTTAGGGGCGGGAAACCCCGACGAAAGGTGGCTCGGGGTGTCCCTTTTTGCGGGTCCTATTAGGAATTCTGAACGCGCTTGGCGGTGTGGGCGTTGCGTTTCCGCCCACATGTTGAACGCCGCGCAACGTCATCGAGCAACTGTGCGAAGACATGCTGCTTGACGCCGTCGGCGCGGTTCAGCAGCGCGATCAGGTCGTCATGCTTCACGTCGGCAAGGGTCATTTCTTGACCGAAGGAAGCGCTGCGCCGTGTTGCCTTGCTTGGCATCGAGAAGGACTTTTTGAGGACGCGGAGCGCCGCTTTGCTATGCGGGCGTCGCCGAAGGCGCTGCCGGCTTAATCGTCGAACGGGTTGTTTCCTCTCTGGGGAACCGACCATAAGTGTCTCCATCAAAATATGATGGCGCAACATACCGTCGGGGCGACGGGGATCCCATTAAACTTGTGTACACCCGTTGTGAATCACTGCGTCGTTGCCCTCTTTTGGTGAATTCGCTCACATGCGGTGCCAACAAAACTGAACTTGTCTTAACGCGAGTTCCTAGCCGAAATCGGTTAGAACTGCGCCAGACTTGTTTTTGACGGTTAAGCACGATGAATACTTCACATTTGACTGACGGATTGGATCACACAGGAATGGTCGCCGTGGTTGAACAGTTTTTCGCTGCGATAAATGACAGGCGCATTCACGATGTGCTCAAGGCCTTCCTCTGTGGCGCCGTCGTCAACGATCAGCTTACAGAATATGAGGGGTATGACGCCATCGCAGCTTGGCTTCGGAGGGATCTTTTCGACCAGCACGCATCGATTGTCGCTGTTCAGCACACGGTCCGTGCCACCGGTGTGGTGTCGATGGTTGAAATGACCGGAGATTTCGCCGGTTTGGGTCTGCCGGAACCGCTCGTTCTTTCCTGGTACTTCTCAATAGCCAACGGGAGTATCGACCAATTGGTTATACTTCGGACAGCCCTTTAGACCCTCCACAGTCGCAGCATAGCGATGATCGTCTGACTCATCCCGATCAAATCAAAGCTCGGAACGACATTTATCGTTTGCAAACGTTTTAGAACACCAGACAGCAGGATTTTAGGTCATGTCTCCTCGAAACATTAAGCCATCCGAACTCGAAGGACGTTTTGATGAATGCACGAAGTGTTGAAAGAGAGGGGCGGTCGTTAGCGGCGACCAATCCCACAGTGCTCCTTGTCGACGATGACGACCTGACTGTTCGTTCACTGTCGGACCTTGTCTTGGACAAAGGTCTGGGAGTGCTGTCGTGTTCAGGTGCTAGGGACATGCTGGAAAGACTGGAGCGCCACGAGCCGGAGATCGTTATTTTGAACAGTCAGTTGCCGGATGGCGCGGGACTAGAAGTGCAGCAGTACCTCCGCTCCCGTGACCGAGACATGCCGATCATCTTCGTCAGTCAAGACCACGATGTCCAAACCTGTGTGCAGGCCATGAAAGCTGGCGCGATAGACTTCTTGCTGAAACCACTCGACAGGCGCGCACTTAGCAGCGCGATGGAAGCGGCGCTCGCGAAGGCCGGCTCACGCAACGGCCGGGCTGAAGTGCGTCGAAAGGTTCTGAAATGTGCTGACACGCTCACAAAGCGCGAACGCGAGGTGTTCGAACTTGTCACGGCAGGGCTGATGAACAAGCAGATCGCCTTCGAATTGGGCATCAGCGAAATAATGGTGAAGATACATCGCGGTAAGGTAATGCGAAAAATGGAAGCGCGTTCGTTGGCAGATCTGGTTCGAGCGTCGAAGGTGCTGTCCTCTTTGGCGGACTCCTGAAGCCACTGCCTGCGATCGATCGATCCGCCTGAGCAAACCCTGCCCATAGTGGGAATCGCCGCGCCATACTACCTAGACCATCGTTTGATCGTCTATGAAATCATTAGGCACTAATGTCCGGCCGGTGCGCCCAAAGGGGCGGAGCGAGTTCCCATTGCCGCCTTGGTCGGCGGCATGACGAACACGGACATCGGAGTCGCAGATGCCTGTTACTTTCGGATCGTTTCGCATCATTCCCGCGGAACGAATCCTCGAAAAAGATGGCGGACGCATTCAAATCGGAAGCCGTGCATTCGATCTGTTGCTTGCGCTGGCCGAAAACGCCGGCGAAGTCGTCAGCAAACAGCAACTTACTTCTCGCGCGTGGCCGGGGATCAGCGTCGATGAAGTGAGTCTGCGCGTCCACATTTCGGGCCTGAGAAAGCTGCTTGGGAACAGACCCAATGGCACCCCCTACATAACAAACATATCCGGCCGCGGTTACATGCTCGCCGGCCCGACCGACTGTGATGATGCTGTCACTGAGCCCGTCGCTTTAGGCACGGCACAGTCGACGGTCCACTTGCCCCCGCGCCTGACGCGCATGGTTGGGCGTGACCGATGTTTGCGCGCGGTCGCAGATTTGCTTCTGGAGACACGCTTCGTCAGTATCGTGGGAGTCGGGGGAATTGGAAAGACCACGGTCGCAATCGCTGCTGCTCAGGACCTGAGCGCACGTTTCGTCGATGGCGCTTTCTTTGCCGACCTTGCGCCGGTGCAAGATGGAGGCCTTGTGCCTTCAACCATCGCCTCGCTCGTCGGAGTGACACTTCCCGTCAACAATGAAGTCCCAGGGCTCCTAGCGTTTCTTCGGGACAAGCGAGTGCTGCTCGTCCTGGACAATGCGGAGCACCTCATCGCTGATGTGGCTGCCCTAGCGGAAACGATATTCGCCGATTGCGACGGTGTTCATATCCTCACTACCACGCGCGAAGCTTTGCGCGTGGAAGGGGAGCATGTTTATAACCTCGATGGGCTCGAAATACCGCCTGCTCGGGCCGCTCGCGACGGACGCGACATCGCGGAGTACCCATCGATCCAATTGTTCCTGGACCGGGCGTTTGCGAGCGGCGGACGACGGGATCTGGGGCCCGACGAACTGGAGATCGCCGCAGAGATATGCCGTCGCTTGGACGGAGTTGCGCTGGCGATCGAGCTGGCGGCTGGCAGAGCCGCGATGCACGGCGTCGCCGGGCTGAGAGACTTGTTGGATCGGAGATTTGGCCTCCATTGGCAGGGACGACGAACAGCTCTGCCGCGCCATCAAACACTGACCGCGCTCCACGATTGGAGCTACAATTTGCTCAACGCCGATGAAAAGCTGGTCCTTCGCACACTAGGCTGTTTTGCCGGGCCGTTCACGATCGAAGCCGCCCTCGCGGTTGTGGGCGATCAGTTGCCGGTTCATGAAATAATCGACGCGCTAACACAGAAGTCTCTAGTTGCACAGACGTTTGCGCCGGATGGAAGAGTAGCGTGTCGCCTTGCAGAAACCACGAGGGCCTATTGCGCCGCAAAGCTGCGCGCCTCCAGCGAAGAGCGGGCCCAACTCTCAATGTCGCATGCCGCCTACTACACCCAGCTCTTGGAAACACTCATTGCCGAGCGCGACTACTTCCGCGTCTCGGGCCTAAGCACGGTCACGCCGGATTTGCTCGGGAATGTTCGGCAGGCACTTGAGTCATCGTTCGCGTCCGGCAACACAAATGTAGGTGTTCGGCTGGTCGCTAGCTCCACCGCGCTTTTCCTGGAGCGCTCGCTCCTGGTCGAATGTCATACGTGGGCATCGCGTGCCCTCGACGTCATGCCGTCAGAGCTCCGCGGATCACTTAGTGACGCACTGATAAACCAAGCGCTTGCGATTTCCGGCATCATTGTACGGGACGCCTATCCGAAGGTAAAACAGGCGTTCGCCAGAGCTTTGGAGATTGCTCGTGCACACGGGCAAGCCCACTTGGAACTCGACATACTCGCTGGCATGCACATTTTCTACATGAGGGTGGGAGAATGTTATGCCGGAGCGGAGATAACTTCCGTGGCAGAACTAGCCGTAAGCGGGATCAATGAAGGTACATCCAAAGCACTTGTGGATTGGCTGCGGGGAATCTCGCTCAGCTATGCAGGTGATTGCCGCGCAGCCATTCCGTGGTTTGAGCGCAGTCTAGCCGAAGATGCGCCGCGTGGGCTCGATCTGAACCTGGTCGCTTTCACCCAGCGGATACGTGCGCTGGTACAGTACGCCAGATGTGAGCTGATGCAGGGTTCTGCATCGCAAGCAAAAAAGATCGCGGCGCGGGCCGTCACGGATGCGAACATCTATGGTCATCCCATCCCTCGCTGCATCGCCTTGGCTTATGCAGCTTCCGCGTACATTTGGAAAGGTGACTGGTCTGATGCGGCCTGTCTGGCCGATGAACTCGGACTCGTATCCCTACAACATTCATTGACCGCATTTCACGCAGTCAGTGAAGGCTTGAAGGGCGAGCTGGAAATCATCAATGGTGCACCTTTGCTGGGCATCCAGCGTCTTCGGGACGCCTTAGCGGTCATGACGGATCAAAACCATCAGCATATGGTCGTTAGCTTTAGCGCTGCTCTCGCCGAAGGTTTGGCCAAGACGAAGCAATATCCTGAAGCTTCACTCATCCTAACCCGGGCTATAGCTAGGGCGGAAGAGAGCGGCGAAATGTTTCACACGACGGAGATGTTGGGCCTGAAAGCATCAATCGCTCTTGCGGAAAACTGCCGCAACGATGCGCCAATTGCCGAAATAAAGAACGCGATGGCGCGAGCCAGAGAAGTCGGCGCATTGGCGCTGGAACTCCGTATTGCGTTAAGGGCGACAAGGATGCTGAACAACGAATCCGCATGCTCGAAGGAGCTAGTGAGCGAAATCGCAGAAAAACTCACGGGGTTTAGCGTCATCGAGGACACGGATGATCTTCGCGCTGCACGAGCGGTCGTCGCACATTGCGCGCAATGAAATCAATTCAGTTAAGGGATTGCCACTTGGACAGTTGCGAACGCTTGCGATCACGCGGGCCCAAAACCAGATTGCTAGCGGCTGCGGTACTTGGGAACGTCTGTGAGTTTTTCGATTTCACCAGCTACGCGTTTTTCGCAGTTATGATCGGTAGGGCTTTTTTTCCGTCTGAAAGTCCTCATGGCTCCCTATTGCTTTCGCTCGCGGTCTTTGGCGTAGGGTTCATCACGCGCCCGCTCGGAAGCGTGCTGATTGGAAGATACGCCGACCGGGCCGGCCGCCGTCCGGCGCTTTTGCTAACCATTGTCCTGATGGCCGCTGGAACACTGATGATCGCGGTTACGCCGACCTACCAGACGATCGGAGTGGTTGCGCCTTTGGTCATCATCACCGCTCGCCTTCTTCAGGGCGCGGCGCTAGGCGGAGAATTCGGCCCTGCGACGGTGTACCTCTTCGAGGTGGCGACCGAGGGAAAACGCGGGCTCTGGACCAGCTGGCAACCCGCCAGCCAAGGTTTGGCGACAGTGCTCGCGGGAACCCTCGGAGTAATTCTAGCCCGTTCGTTGTCAAACCAGCAATTGATGGATTGGGGCTGGAGAGTACCTTTTTTCCTTGGCTTGGCGATCGTTCCGATAGGTCTCTATTTACGGCACAACCTGCCGGAGACTTTGGTCCGCTCCAAGGGTGAAAATCGTGCGTTGCCTGGCGATGCCGGGAGTTTGCGGCTTGGATTAAAGCTACAAGTCTCGATTTTTGCCCAGATCGGTTTTGGTACGATCGCGATCTACCTCAGTAGCTACTTGGCGACGTTTTCAATGCAGTCGCTCGGCCTTGCACCGACCGTGGCGTTTTATAGTGCGATCGCCGCTGGAGGCTCGGTTTTCGTCGGTTGTCTGTTAGGAGGCTGGGCGTCGGACAAGGTCTCTCCGCATCTAGTGATAGCCATCCCCAGATGGATCATAATTTTCACGGCGATTCCAATGTTTTCAATAGTGGCCGAGAGCCGAGACCTGCGGGCGCTCATGTGCCTGAGCATAGCGCTGCCGTTCTTGGCAATGGTGAGCGGAGGCGCGAGTTTTGCAGCTATGATTGGGGCTTTACCCCGTGACGGTCGGAGCGCCGGGTTAGGAACACCTTACGCGCTGGTAGTTGCGCTCCTTGGCGGTACAGCACAATTCGTCGTCACCACGCTGGTTGTGATGACCGGGGACAACAGCGCACCTGCATATTACTTGATCGCAATTTGCATGCTGAGCCTGGTAACGCTGCCGTGGCTAAAAAGGCGCATCGCCGAGTAGCGATCGCGAATACAAAAAAAGGGCCGTTGTGGAGTGAACAACGGCCCTCAGTTGCCGATCAAGGCATTGGTGCCTTGGGGGAGGGGAACCTTGGCACCGCGATCATCACATCATGAGGAAACGATAATGAGTGATGATGTAAACAAGACTAATGCTTCTGGTGATGATGCGTCAGTATACATGGGTTTAGTTCAAAGCTTTCGAGAGCGGCGGTCGATGCGCTCTGAGTTTCACCGCGCATGACGTACGGTGAACACATGCGCAAGAGTGTTGCCGTCGTGTTCTCGTACCAATTTGGTGTGGTGAGAGAAGCCACCCGGGCAGCGCCGTAGATCCATCAATTCCGCGCACAACGTTTCTCCGGGGTCGATATTCCCTGAAAAGAACACATCCCGCCGAAAAGTTGTGGCGTTAGCCGAAAGCTGTCGTGCGAATTGCCATTCCGCGCGGTCGACGAACGAGACAAAGCTGCTGAAGTAGAGAAAACCCGCACCGTTGAAATCTTGGCTAGGACAGGGATCAAATTTCAAAGTCCAATGGGCGGGCCGATCATCGATCGGAAACCCCATGTGCTTAGCTGCCCGACCGGAACGAATGGCAGCGGCATAACTCGCGAGTTCTGCCGTTGAGGATTTGTCAAAAGCTGGCGGGAATCCGGGCACGCCAAAGCGTGATACGGAATGATTGCCGCCACCAGCAGTACGCCGCACGAATGTGGAGATCATTTCGACAGTACCTACTGCTCGATCAGACAAATGCAGTCGGTGCTGGCTCATCATTTGGGTACGCGATATACGGCGTAGCTTTGTCGTGATCCGGAGGTTTTCGTTTTCGCGCGCATCGCCGAAGTCCGCCTCGCGGACCGATAGCGCGCAGAATGCAGCGTAGACAGGGGCGCCTTGCTCATCCGCAAAACTCGGGCCGCTTTGACCAGCAAGTCTCGCAAGCGTCATCCAATGGCGATGGCCGAGTTCTTTGAGGAGCCAAGATTCAGATAGGCCTCTAAGGCACAACTGAGGCATTCCGAGTAGGTAAGTGTTGGTCTCGCTGGAAAGCCACGGCACGTCATCCTGTGCGTCCTCCCAGAGAGGGACGGCTGACGTGTAATTATCGGCCTGTTCCGTGACCGGCATGACGGAGAGCGTAGAATGGGGCATGAAAACCTACGTTTATGCGGGCGACTTGGCTTTTGTCTGGAGCGTTTCTACCGCCGACCTGTGCCGCAGCCGATAAGCGGTTGGCGTGCGAAGTCCCAGATCGTGTCTCGTTTTCCGTATTCTTCGATGCAGACAGTGCTTCCGTGCGCGATGTCGCCGACCACCGCGCACGCGATGCCGCGTTCTGCAAACAAGGCCGAGATCTTCTCGGTTCTGTCTGGCGTAGCGCTGAAGATGTAGCCGTAGCTAGGGAAGGTCATCAGCCAGCGCTCCAGCGAAACGCCCTCTGGTTTTGGAATTGACCCCAAGTCTATGTTGATCGCTACATTCGAACACTCCGCGAGCATGGCCGCGGTGCCGACAATTCCCGCCTGACTGATATCCTTAGCAGCCTTTGACAACCTTGCCTCCGCGATCGATGGAAGCAATTCCAGGTCGCCGCGGAGACGCTCAGAGGGAGCATCCGTCGCCGCCTCCCAGTTCGAAAACGGTTCGCGATAACGCCCACGCAAGTCGATCGCGGCCATAAGCCGCTCGCCGGGCTTGGCATCGAAACTTGTAAGTAGTGCCTTGGCTCGGCCGAGGATGGCGACGGCTAGCTGGCTCCGGTCTGTCCGGAGATTTGTGTGGCCTCCAACCACCGGCACAGAGAACCTACGCGATGCATCGCGAATACCTTCGAGTACAGGGTTTGCGCCGTCGGGCCCGTCGGACCACAAGGCGTTCACGATTGCCATCGGTCGCCCACCCATGGCAGCGATGTCAGAGATATTGACCATCACGCCACACCAACCCGCGAACCAGGGGTCCCTTGCTACGAACTCGTTGATGAAGCCTTCGATCGCAAAAAGCAGGTACCCATCTCCGTCGGCGATCGCGGCACAATCGTCTCCAACCGCGATTGCCTCCTCTGTCGCAATACCGAGCGAATTGACGACCGTAGCGATATCAGCCTTTGCTGCGATACCTTTGCTTTCACGAAGGATACGAGCGATTTCGTCACCGATGACTGACATTTTCAGGCCGCACCTTTGAATGAAGAGAAGAAGCCAACATTAGGGTCCGCGCAGGGTGGATAGAATGCGAGGTCAGCTTCCATGCGATGATGCGCTACGCCATGCCACTCGAACTCGTTGATTGAGTGCCAGTGCAAGCGTCGAAACAATAGAAGGTTTTGCTTCTGAACGTTTGCTAGGAAACGTGTACATCCGCGGGCGTGGGCAGAAGACACCGCTAGTCTGATCAAACCCTTCCCGATTCCGACGCCTCCGACGCTGCGATAACGCTGCTCAACTGCGAGACGCGACCCCCACCAGGTTCCGCGCTCGGTCCTGTCCTCGTTGATGCGGACCGTGCCGACAACCTCGTTCGGCACGCCGTCACTCAAAGTGACGGCGACAAGCGGGATCGCGTTCTCGTCTAAGTCGTCACGATCGTCTGCCTCAAACAATTGCTGCTCGTCGCAGAAGACGCGACGGCGCAGTGCGAAGGCCGCCAGATTTTCCCAATCGTCGGTCGCCCATTTTATCTGGAGTGACGCGGTATTGGGGACCTGTCTCATAATCCTGAACTCCGTTCGTACACCGACAGGGCGGAACACGCGCCGCATTTTCCGCACCCGGCCTTGATATCGCTCGATTTAAGCCCCCCTTCTCGGAGCATCGCCCCAAGGGGTTGAAGAACCGAATGCATGAAGGCCGGAGGTGGTGCGCGATGACTTTCCAAAGGAGTGCCGGCGATTGGTACAAACGGCACTACGAACGGATAGACCCCAATGGAAATCAGCCGTCGACAGATGTCCAGGATGTCATCCGCGGTGTCGCCCAGCCCGGCGAGAATATAGGTCGAGATCTGACCGTGACCGAACACCGCTAGCGCCGCTTCAAAGGCCGAAAAGTAGCGCTCGACAGACACTTGTGCCTTCCCCGGCATGATGCGCGCGCGCACTTCCGGCGTGACCGCCTCCAGGTGCATGCCGAGGGAATCGACGCCCGCCTCTTTCAGACGCGTGAACCACATATCATCGTCTGGCGGTTCGCACTGCGCCTGAATTGGGAGATTTACGGCCGCCTTCACCGCCCGGGCGCTTTCGGCCAGGATTGCGGCACCACGGTCAGTCCCGGGTGGCGTGCCCGTGGTCATCACCATATGCTTCACGCCATCAAGTTCAACGGCGGCTTTGGCAACTTCGGCCAGTTGAGCAGGTGTCTTCCGTTCGATTGTTCGGCCAGCCGCCAAAGACTGGCCGATTGCGCAGAACTGGCATGTCTTCGTACGGCTCTGGTAGCGGATACATGTCTGAAGCACCGTGGTTGCCAGCACATCGCGACCGTGCAGAGTCGCGATGTGGGAGTAGGGAACGCCTTCGGCCGTTTGACGATCATAGAACTTTGGGCGCAGCTGGAAGGACAGCTTCGCGAGTTCAACACCGTCGCGGCTGAGACGGCTCTTTCCTTCGCTGTCTGGCTTGTCGGCTTGGTACGGACTTTCAAACGCAGGTGCATTGTGCACGGGCACCATCACTGTGACGCCATCGACGGTCACAGGCATATGATCCGACGGGCCGGCCCCGCCGCGCCGGCTAACGCCGGCGCTCTTGGGGTCGGTAAGCCTAATGCCGAACGATTGCAACTCGTTGATTAACTGCTCAGTCGGCATTCTCGACCTCTCCACGAACGGAGTCAGTGGTCTCCCCCGGGACATCGCGAAGCATGGGTCCACGGCCGGAATTGATGCTTTGCATTGGAGTGGTCGCCCGATCATCGATCAGGAGCGACAGCAATTCGGGTCGCGCGTAATGACCGACAGAGTCCATCATGCGCTTCCGCTTGACGATAACGGACATATCGAGGTCCGCGACAAGCAGCCCCTCGCCGGTAGTCAGAGGAGGCACCACGTGATTTCCCTCAGGCGAAACAATGGCAGTCATGCAGCCGCCGCGGAGCCCACGACGCAGGTTCTCTTCCGGCGAAATAGAGGCGATTTGTTCTTCAGTTAGCCAACCCGTTGCGTTGACGACAAAGCAACCGCTCTCGAGGGCGTGATGACGGATCGTGACCTCGATCTGATCGGCGAACAATTGGCCTACGAGGGAACCCGGGAATTGTGCTGCATGGATTTCCTCATGCTGCGCCATCAAAGCGTATCGCGCGAGAGGGTTGTAATGCTCCCAACAGGCCAGCGCGCCGACGCGACCAACGGCGGTATCGACGACCTTCAGCCCAGCGCCATCCCCCTGACCCCAAATCATCCTTTCGTGGAAAGTCGGCGTAAGCTTGCGTCGTTTGAGCAGAATACGTCCGTCTGCGTCGAAGATGAGCTGAGCGTTATAGAGAGAGCCGTGATCGCGCTCATTGATACCAAGTGCGATCACCATGCCGTGCCGTCGCGCGGCCTGCGCGATGGCTTCCGTCACTGGGCCCGGCACAACAACGGCGTCTTCGTAAAGACGCATATGCTCTGCACCGCTCGTCATCGGCGGGCGAATGAAGGAGAAGTAGGGATACCAAGGAAGAAAGGTCTCCGGAAATACAGCGAACTTGACGCCTTTTCCTCCGGCCTCATCGATTGCGGCTAGGACCCTATCGAGGGTTCCGAGCGGCGTTTCCAGATCCGGCGCAATTTGAACCGCTGCCACTCGGACGATGCGTTTTTCAGCCATATATTTTCCTCCCAATAGATTGCGCTTCCATCTCTGCAGCCTCCTTGTTGGCTGAGAACGGATGCCTCGTTAAACTCACAGCGCCCCACCAGGGAACCCGATGAGGGCTCTGGCGGCGTAGGGTATGGCCCGGGGCTATTGACGCACCGAGTTGCTGTCTGCATTGCACAGTTCATCGATGACACCGCCCGAAAAGCCGGTGCCGCACGTGAACCGTTTTGCTCCCGGCACGCCGATTGAGCGCCAGTGAGTGCGTAAGGTCCGCAATCCCGGCGTTTAAGATCGTCGTTTCGGCAAGCGAGCTGATGTTGTTTCGGCAAAGGGAAAGGACACTACCCCTTCAGATTGTGAGCGCCGAAGTTGTCTCGATGCATCCATTCCCCTTTTTCGCGCAGGAAAGCATGCATTCAAGATACCGTCAATATGTTTTTTGAAAGACTCAATCAGCGGATATGACTGCAGTCATTAATCCATTCAATATTGAGGGGTGTACTGTCTAGCGTCGCTTGCACCCGCGCACGCAAAGTATAGCGCTGCGAAATTACGCCAAGCAGGAAGCGCGCCCCTTTCTTCTGTATGAGCCGCGTAAAGGCGGAGGCCACTTTTCTTTGCGGATGACTAGCCGCTGAGGCTGCAGCATTGTACGGTCAATTTACAATCAACGGCTGAAGCGCAATGTGATGCAAGACTGGATCCCTGACCTCTCGACTTCTGGAAAGCCCCGCTATCTCGCGATCGCAGACTGTGTCGCGGCAGACATCAAAACGGGTACGCTCGCTGCTGGCGATCGCCTTCCTCCTCAGCGCAAGCTGGCCGAACGAATGGGCATAGACTTCACGACGGTGGCGCGTGGCTATGCCGAAGCTCAGCGGCGCGGACTCATCGAATCGCGAACGGGCCAGGGTACGTTTGTTGCGCCGGCTTCACGAGGGCACTCAAGCGTGACGCAGGTTTCGGTCTTCCGCGTGGATGATATCGATCTCTCAATGAACCTTCCACCGGAGCCTGACGAGCCTGAACTGATCGCGCGAATGCGAGCCGGATGGGAGGCCGCCGCCTCGGACATGGTGCCGTCTTTACGCTACCGGTCATTCGGCGGTAGCGTTACTGACAAAGAAGCCGCCACATTATGGCTCGGCCGACGTGGGCTATCCCCCGCGTCGGAAGACCTGTACATCACGCCTGGTGCCCATTCGGCGCTCCACGGGATTCTGAGCGCCTTGGCGAAGCCAGGTCAGACCGTCTTGTGTGAGGCATTGACTTTTCCCGGCCTCCGATCGATCGCCGCGCAACTCGGTGTCTGTCTGCAGGGCCTTCCTATGGACGCTGAAGGGATTGATCCAGAAGCCCTCTCCGAGGTCTGCTCGAAATTGTCTCCTCCGGCGCTTTACCTAAATCCGACGCTGCAAAACCCGACGGGCTTGACGATTTCGCGCCGCCGCCGCGAGGAGATAGTCGCCATCGCGCGGCGGTGGGAGGTCGCAATCATTGAGGACGATGCCTATGGCTTCATTCCCATAGAGTCGCCCCCCCCAATTGCTTCGATGGCGCCGGATCTTACTTGGTATGTTGCGTCGCTTTCAAAAAGCCTGGGGGCGGGTCTCCGCGTGGCGTTTGTAATCGCCCCGCAGAGTAGGTCTTCATGGGCCTTCGCGTCCGTGGTGCGTTCAACTTCCGTAATGGCATCGCCAGTGACTGTGGCGCTTGCGAACCGCTGGATCGCGGACGGAACGGCGGATGCGATTCTCGGATTCGTTCGCGAGGAGTCCCGCGAACGACAAAAGATCGCATCTACAATCCTGGCGCCATACTCGGTTAATGCAGATCCGGCCGGTTTCAATATCTGGCTGTCGATGCCAGAAGGCTGGACCCGATCGGCGTTCGCCGCTCATATGCGCTCGTCCGGAATTGGTGTCGTCGCCAGTGACGCATTCATCGTGGCAGGAACGGCTCCCGAGGCGGTCCGGATCTGCCTCGGAGGTCCAGCCTCTCGACCTACCGTTCGCCGTGCCCTCGAGTACGCGGCGCATGCCCTTGAGGGTCTCCCGGCATCGGCATCGTCATTCCTCTAAGAATTTCGGTACGGGAAACTGAAGGTTCGTTGAGCAATACAAGCAAATAGGGATGGGTCGCGGATGTCGTCCGAAAGAAAATCACGGTCTGTCGAGAGTGTCTGGCAAGGGGGCTTCCGTTGCGAGGTCAAATCTGGCGATTTCGTGTTCGCGGTTGATGAGCCGGTAGATGTAGGGGCACCGGAACGGGCCCCATGCCCACGAGCTCCTGCTCGCCTCTGTGGCATCATGCTTGGCTATTCGGATTTTCGTGTGGAGAGCCGGGAGGGCACACGTCCACATTGAGCGAAAGTCCGAACCGCTGCGTCCGGCCTGGCCGTCGCCAACCGGAACAGAAGTCCCGGACGCTGACGCCTGCCAAGGCGGACGACCGCATGCCCACAGAACATGTGCGTCCCGTGGACATCGGAACCCCGAGCGCCGAGCGGCACGTCGGGGTGCGGGCGGCGGTAGCCAATCTTCGCCGCTTTGATTGTCCGATGAACCTCCTGCCATGAACCGAGTTCGGCGGGCACCTTCCCATTCTTCCATAGACGGGAAACGCACCCTTCCTCGAGAGCCGGCAGGACGTCCTTTATTCCAGCCAGACGAGCAATGCCACGTCTGGCTATCTCTGCGGCCGACGCGCAGGCGTCGGGGGCTTCGTATGCGAGGTTCCGATGGTCGAGGAATACCCCGCCCAGACCTCAAGCACGTCGATCCCGGCAAGACGGGCGCGACGCTGCAGCACACGGTCGTCCGAGTCGCGCTGTTGCGTCGGCGGCGCGGGGCTGCCAATGCAAGCCAACCTTCGCCGCTTTGTCGTTGACAGCGTGTCGTATAGTAATTACGTTTCACACTATAGTGGGAAATCGAGTTGCGGAGGTACGAGAGTCCAACTCATGTCAAGCGGCGAATTACCAACCTTTCTGGACCTGCCCCATCGCACGGCGAAACCGCGAAAGAGCGGGATTACCCATGTTCTCGACAAGGGCTGCACGCTTCAAATGACGGAGGGCGTTCTGTCGTCCGCCGCCGATATTATCGATGTATGGAAGTTCGGTTTTGGAACGTCCTATGTGGATCCCTCGGCGCGTGCGAAAATTGCTGCTCTTCAGGCCGCACGGGTGAAATGCTGCACCGGTGGCACATTGCTGGAGGTCGCGTGGCTGCAGCAACGCACTGAGGAATTCTTTCACTTTGCACGAGACATGGGTTTCGACTGTGTGGAAGTTTCGGATGGCGTCACGGACATGCTTCCCTCAGCCAAGCAGGATCTGATTTCGCGTGCCCGTCGCTTTGGGTTTGAAGTGATGTCAGAAGTCGGAAGCAAGGATCCTGACAAGCTAATGCTTCCCACCGAATGGATATCGCAAATCGACGCCGATGTGGCTGCCGGGGCAGAATGGATCGTCGTCGAGGGAAGAGAAAGTGGAACCGTCGGCCTCTATGACGATGACGGGAAAGTCCGCCACCACTTGCTGAGCGTACTAACGCGAAGTCCGCATGCCGATCGGTTGATTTACGAAACGCCACAGCGGGCTCAACAGGCCTTCCTCATACGCCTATTCGGTGCCGAAGTTAGTCTTGGCAACATCTTGATCGACGAGGTTATGAGCCTCGAAACCCTCCGGAGGGGGCTCCGTGCCGACACCATCGCAATCCTCCCAGAAACAATCGCCACCAATGGCGAACTCGGCTTCAATTTTCAAATTTGATCCGTCCGCTGCCAATATCATGCCGACCCGCTACCGGCAGGTGGCGATCAGCACGGATGTTGAAAGCCTGGATACCTCCTGGCTCGAACAGCACTTTGCGGGCCGCGAAGCATATATGCGGACCCGATTTATCGTTGCACGACGCGGGCAAGATACCGCACTGGTGGAGGTCGCCCGTCCGGATAGCTCAGCGTTGTTTTCTGACGTTGAACGGGTTCGTGTCCTAGCTACACCTGACATGTGCCGATACGTAGTCGCTCCAGAGGTCGATACGGCAGTGCCCTCCCAGATGGCGCTAGTGGCCATGGAACAGCCCGAGACGCCCTGCACAATCGTCGAGGGGGCCTACTCGCATGTCAGCTTCCTTTTGAATCCGCAACCGCTTCAGCTTCACGTCTTCGATATCGTGCCTCCATTTCCCTCGAAGTTGCTGGACCAGGTGCAGCGTGTGCTTGCTGTGGCTGAAGACCTCCCTCCCATCGTGCCGGTGCCAACCTTCGTCGACAGTCGAGGGGAGCTTGAACGCGCGTGCGCTTCCTTGCCGTCGGATGTGCTTGTTCCGTGCCGAGGTTCGGGAATCGAGTTCGCCGACACGAAGGTCTCCTATCTGGACGAAAGGCCGCCGGAGGCCGATTGGATATTACTAGGCTGTGAACGCTCGCAGCAAATTCACCGCTGGTTCTACGGCTCTCGAGCTAACGTGGTGGACATCTGCCCGACAAATTTCCTGAGCACGTCGCGTGACGGCTCCCAGACCATTACACGCTGCTGTCTTATTCAGGAGGGCGTGGAGACGCGCCCACAAGGGATTTACGTCCCGTGGGGTGCCTCACTTGCAGAGGTTCGCCAGGGTATCGAAAGGGTGGTGGAGAGCGTTGGCGTACCATGGACGCGCACATGATCAGTTCGAGAATTTTTGGGCACCTCTGGTCGACTCCCGAGAGCCAGGCAATTTTCGGCGAACAAGCTCGCGTCGAACGTTGGCTTGATGTCATCATTGCCCTCGCGGAGGCCCAGGCGGAATGCGGAATCATCCCGCGGGCGGCAGCCGCGGATATCTCCGCGCTTCGCGGCACGGAACTGCCGATCGAAAAGATTGCAGAGCGAACCCGCAGCACCGGTCATTCGACCCTCGGCTTAATTCTGACCTTGCGTGAACTCCTGCCACCGACTGCCGCGGAATATGTCTACTACGGTGCGACCGTACAGGACATCACAGACACTTCCCAGTCATTGGAAGTCCGTTCCGTAGGCTCATTGTTGTGGCGAGATCTACGTCATATCGAGGAGATGCTGCTCGCGCTGGCCAGTGAGCATCGGGAAACTCCGATGGCCGGGCGGACGCATGGCCAGATTGGATCTCCGATCTCCTTTGGCTTCAAAGCTGCTTCGTGGGCGGACGAGATCGGACGCCATATTGAACGCCTTAGCGAGGGGCGCGACCGCTGGCTTGTTGGTCAACTCGCGGGCGCTGTGGGGACGCTCGGCTTCTTCGATGAGTTGGGGCTGGCGTTGAGATCGGCCTTTTTCCAGCGACTATCATTGGGCGAGCCTGCAATTTCCTGGCTCTCGGCCCGCGATCGCATCGTGGAGTTCGCGCATGTCATTGCGACCGCGGCGACGAGCCTCGCGCGGATCGGGAACGAGGTTTACACATTGCAGCGTCAAGAGATCGGCGAGTTACGCGAGCGTGCATCTCCGTCTACCGTCGGCAGCATCACAATGCCGCATAAACGAAATCCTGAACGTAGCGAGCAGATCGTGACTCTCGCGCAGGCCGCCCGCGCGCAGGCGGGTGTCCTTGCTGACGCCATGGTCCACGAACACGAGCGCGACGGGCGAACATGGAAAGTGGAGTGGGCTGCATTTCCGGCACTCGGTCACTATGTGTTGTCGGCGGCCTCGTTGTCCAAGGCCCTGCTGTCCGGTCTTGAAGTGGATGCTGCCGCCATGGCGCGGAATCTCGCGATGGTTTCGGCCTCTGAACATCTGCTCAGCGTGATGGCAACCCGCATAGGAAAGCATCAGGCCCAGGAGTTGTTGCAGCGGGCTTTTCTCGCAGCAAAAGAAAATGGCGTCTCGCTTCACTCCGTGCTTGCGGAGAAAGCGAGCAAAGAAGAGCTCGCTCTGCTTTCCAGCGTAAAACTCGGATCGTCAGCAAAAATGGTTGATACGGTCGTTGAGTGTGCCCGGCGTAGAAGATCATTCGAGCCGGAGACTTGGCAATGATTGGAGCTGCTCGACTCGAGCTTGGGACATTCCCAACGCCATTTACGCCGTGCCCTGTTTTGGGTTCGCAGCTCGGGGTGGCGGACTTGTGGATCAAGCGGGACGACCTCACAGGCTTCTCGTGGAGCGGGAACAAGGTCCGTACCATAGAATATCTCCTTGGAGATGCCATCGTCCAGGCTGCGGATACGGTTATAGTATCTGGCGGACCCACCTCCAATTTTGCCGCGCTTATGGCTGTCGCCTGCGCGAAGCATGATATCCAGATGCACCAGGTGAGCTACGGTACGCCGCCGGAAACAGATCCGACAGCTTTGGCCGTTGGACGAGCCGCCGGTGCCACACTCCACTTTACTGGTTCGCTGGAGCGCGCCAGCATGGAGGAAGTCGCAGAAAAGCACGCCCAAGCGCTTAGAGGGGCGCGGCGTAGGCCGTACCTTGTGCCTCGCGGGGGAGCTACGACTGTAGGTGCCCTTGGCTACGCGCACGCGGCCGGGGAATTTCTCTGCCAACTCGATCAGGTCGGTTGCGACGCCGTTACGATCGTAATTCCAGTCGGTTCGGGAGGTAGCATCGCGGGGTTGTTGGCTGGATTGACTTATCAGTTCGCGCCAATTCATCTCACTCGCGCGATCGATGTCGAGGTAGTCGGCGTTAGCGTATCACGGTCGCCAGAGAATCTCCGAGATTCAATAGCTGCGAAAGCCGAGGCGTGCGGCGCAGGGCTGCCTAAACTGCGGTCCGTATCATGCCGCTGGAGTTTAACTGATGGCCGGGGAGTGGGGTTCGCCTGCCACGACGAGCACGAGGCAACCCAGATGGATGCTCTGATGCTGCGCACCGGACTTCTTGTAGACCCGACCTATAACGGCAAAGCCATGCTTTGGCTCCGGCGGTCGCCCGTAAAGCCGGATGGTCCGGTTGTTTACTGGCACACAGGCGGAGCCTTGGGCGTAGCCGATCAACTGCGAAAAGCTGCGGCCAAACAACGGCGTCTGCAGCCTTGAAAAGGAAGTGACTTTGACATTGCACCGTTCCGACCTTCACCGTCGCCACGAGGGCCCTTCGGCCGACAGTCCGGCGCGGGAATTGATCGATGCCGGCTTTGGTTGGGAAATCGCCGACGCCGATATCCTTCACCATGGCTTGAACTTGGCCGACGTGGGTCATGTTCTCGATCTCCATTATCGCAAGATTATATCCGACGATGTCGCTGGCCAGCTGCTTGGTGTGCTCGCCGATATGCATTGGACCGACCCGGCCGACTTTCCCTACGATCCGGAGTTCGGAGAAGCATACAATTCGAGAGAGCGGTATTTCGCCGCGCGGATCGGCGACGCTGCTGGCTGGCTTCATGCCGGGCGGCCGCGCCGGGAGGCTGCAAGAGTCGCGTTTCGCATAGTTTTGAGGCGGTTGATCGCCGAATTGCTTGCATCGGCGGCGGGTTTCGCCAGCAAAACATGTAATATGGCCGTTAAACACCGCGAAACGTTCATGGCCGACCAGACCTATCTTCAACAAGCTCAACCTTCAACACTAGGTCACTACCTCCTCGGTTTCGTCCCGTCGGCGTTGCGTGATGCCGAGCGACTGAAAGTAGCTCTCGCCCAGGTGAACCAGAGTCCAGGCGGCGCCGGTTGCGTTAACGGGAGCCGTCTCCTACAGGATCGCAATTACATTTCTGACTTGTTAGGTTTCGAAGGAGTCATAGAGCACACACGCGACGCGATGTGGCAGGTCGATACGTTCGTTGATGCGCTATCGACAGGCGTGAGCCTGATCTCCAATCAGTCCAAACTCGCTGAAGACCTCGAGATTTGGTCGAGCCAGGAGTTCAACTACGTTGACCTCGCGGGCCCGTTTACGCGATCATCGGTACTTATGCCGCAGAAACGGAATCCCTATGCCTTGACCATCCTACGCGGTGGCAATGGGGTTCTCGTGGGTAGACTGACTGGACTTTTGGCGGTCGTGAAAACTCCGTCGGCGCGGAGCGACAATCTGATATTCGCGTACGGAGAAGTCCCCCGTGCTTTGAGCTATGCTCGAAAGCTCAGCGATCTTGCCGCTGGCGTCGTAGAAACGCTCGCGGTCAACGAAGGCCGCTTGTGGACGATGCTGGAAAGCGGATTCAGCCAGGCGACCGACCTAGCGGAACACATTATGCTGGAATGCGGTATCGATTATCGGACCGCCTACAGGATCGTCGGCGACGTGGTGAAAACTGCGAGTAAGAATGGCCAACGAGGTGTCGACATAGATCCTGCCGCGATTTCAACGTCCGCCCAGAGAGTAGCGGGATTGAACCTTTCACTTGACGCGAACAAACTTGCTGACGCGCTTAATCCCAGGAACATTGTGGCGAGCCGCTCGTCCGCAGGGGGGGCCGCACCCTCCGTCGTGACCGCGATGGCCGAACGTTACGGCGAAGAAGCCACAATTTTGGCCTCTCATGCCGCTCGTGAATTGGCGCGCTTCGATGACGCCGAACACAAACTGTGGGAGAGAGCGGAAGGGGTACGCGCGGCTAAGCGACGTTAAAAACATCCTAGCGTGTGGGACGCCATCCAGGAGCGTGGTCGAACTCTGCCACGTTCCTTAATCGCTGTCGCGGAACGCTACCCAAATGAGTTCGGCGGCAGTGTCGGTCCGATTTTCCCAATGGTGGGGCAGTGTGCCGCTAAACTGCAGAGTATCGCCGGCCGCCAATATGTATTCCCGGCCGTTCACGCGGAATAGAACTTCGCCGACCGTGACGTATACCAGTTCTTCGCCCGTGTGTTTTAGAACTTTTTCTCCACTCGTGG
This sequence comes from Ensifer sp. ENS07, assembly GCF_014852185.1. Lineage (NCBI taxonomy): Bacteria > Pseudomonadati > Pseudomonadota > Alphaproteobacteria > Hyphomicrobiales > Rhizobiaceae > Ensifer > Ensifer sp. ENS07. The sequence goes on from NZ_JACVBE010000003.1 coordinate 287,527, forward strand.
CTCCCGGCGCCATGCGGGCGACCGCCGCTGCTGTGCGAAACTGCTTATATGAGCCGGTGATAGCCGACAGGCTGAGCCCCTTATGAGGTGTGTATACGGGGCGCCCCTTCTCCGCGGCAGTGTAATGGACTGGTTCGGGTGCGCCCTCGTCCTCCTCGACGAAGTACCCAACGGACACGCCAAACGCCGTTGCAAGCTTGAGCAACGTCGTGATCGTGGGCGCCATGCCGCTACGCTCAATTTTATGGATGGCTCCCGCAGAGACATCGCTGATCTCTGCCAGTTGCTGTAGAGACATCCCTCTCGCCCGCCGGAGGTTTGCAACTTTCTCGCCGACCAAGCTGACGATCGCCTCTACACGCTGCGGAGCGCCCCTGCCGGTTGAAGCAACCATGTCTGGTTTCAGCTCCGGTGCCTTCTTCGTCTGCTTAGCCAACCCTTACTCCCCTGCGTGACGTCGATTGTCCATTCAAGAACACTTCGAATGGTGGCTCTTTGCGAACTGATTTACGTGAAAAGGACACGCAAAGAAAGACGAGCGAAAAATTGGAACGGCTGCAGAGCATTAGACGCGAGAACTGCATGAAATTCTTTCGACCGCGTGGCTAAGTTAAGAACTAGCCGAGTCTGACAACGCCTCAATGCGCTTGCGCATCTCCAGCTTACAAGCAAGAAATTCTTCTTGTGAGTGAAATTCCTTCCACTCGTCAACTTCGGGCAGGTCCTCTATCTCGCCTGTTGTGGCATCGACTTTCACGATAGTAACGACGTAAATCGGTGTCCCGTTCAGCCCGTCGGGCTGAGTCATCGAAACAACCGCCCATCCACTAACAAGGTGCATTTCGGTGCTTCGATATGGCGAATTAAGGCCCGAAGTTGGATCGCCAGCCTCATCAAGTATGACCCACGTGCACTGAGTTTTTCGTGCTTGCAGGACTCGTTGGCGTACCAAGCGGCCGGCTTCGAGACGATTGATCTCGCGGGCGCGGATGGAAAAAGCAGCGCCAAGCACTTTCTCCTCACGGTAGGAGGGGTCCTGATTTGCCGTGGGCATACCGACTCCGTCGCGGAGTGCTTCGGGCCATGCAGCCGCAAGTCCTTCAAGCGATTCTATCTTCCCCAAGTTAGCCGCGAAGCCACGAACCGTCGTCAAAAGGTGTTCGTAGCGAGCAGCATCCGAAAGCGCTCCTTCGTAGAGTTGGCGTTCCAGTTCCGCCCACCGGGCGCACAATGGGACCAGGGGCTTTTGCCGTTCGACAGCCGAGTTTTTAATTCCATCTGTCGATGTTTGCATTTGCGCGCTTTCCATTGATTGACAAGCGGATCATTTGCCGCATAAGAAATTTACAATCACTATACGACACGGCATTTCGGCGGGTCAAGGGATGTGCGGGGGCAAGCTACGGCCTGGTTCATTCGATCTGGCGGCGACGGCCCACAGATGAATCTCGGCCGAACTCGGGAATGCCGCTGCAGGTATCAGTGATCGAAGCAGATCACAGCTTAGGGTGAGCCGATGCACGTGAACTTGATTGTCATTTCTGGGGGAGCGTGTTGGGAAAGGTCTCCCTGCAGGTCCTTTGCGACAGAAGTTCGGTATTTTCAGCGCACAAGCCACGCTGACGCACCAGTAACGCTGCGCACAGGTCAGGATCTGGGATGATCCGCCGCCACGTCCTTCGTAGTGATGTATACAAGGATAGCGTCCGCCTCCTTGAGGCAGCCCGAGCGATGCGGGAACATGAGGGGGTTTCTTGGGCCACCGCGATCATGGCGACGGCGGCCAACACGGCGTCATTAACCACCCGCGGGTTTCTCATTGAAGTCTCTCGTTCGACTGCAAACGACCTCATCCTCGCGGTTTGCGCGCATAGCGAGGCGGCCGCGGACGAAGCTTTGGAAAAGGCCACAGCTCTCCTGTTCAGCGCAAGCGACCAACAGGACTGCGTAAATTCCGAGCTGCCGACCGATATTCTTTCAGCGCGAGCAGCGCGCCCCACAGCCAACCTTGCGGTGATCTCTGTGCCCGGGGAGTACGCGACGCTTGAGGCCGAGAAGGCCTTGAGCGCAGGCCTTCATGTATTCCTGTTTAGCGACAACGTTCCTGTCGCCGATGAGATCGCATTAAAGCGCCGTGCGGCAGAAGTGGGGCGCCTTATGATGGGACCAGGAGCGGGTACCGCGCTGCTTGCGGGAGCCGGCCTCGGATTTGCCAATCGCCTATCACAAGGGCCTGTCGGGATTGTCGCGGCATCCGGTACGGGCGCTCAAGAGGTGGCGACCCTCCTTGATCGGTGCGGCGTCGGCATCTCTCACATCATCGGCGTTGGGGGACGAGATATGTCCACCGAAGTTGGTGGGCTGGGAACAGAGGCTGCTCTTCGCGCTCTTGACGCCGATGATGGCACTCGGGCGATTCTGCTTGTGTCGAAACCTGGTGCCAGGGAAGTCGCCCAGCGGCTTTTGCAGATACCGGGAAAGCCGATGGTAGCCGCCTTGATAGGCTCGGAGCGCCCAGTAGCGCCGCACAGGCAGGGTGTCACCATATGTGATACCTTGGAAGCGGGCGCGGTGGAAATGTTGCGCATCCTGGGTAAAGCGCGCCCGGATGCTGAAGCGTCGTTTCTTGACGCCCTTGTCGCGGCAGTCGCGAAACTCACGGCAACCCGAACCCGGCTTGTCGGGCTCTTCAGCGGCGGTACTCTGTGCTACGAGGCCATGATCGTAGCCTCCCGGCTCCTCGGTCCCATCCATTCGAATATCCCAATCGATACGCGCTGGTCCTTGAAAGAAGCAGGTCTCGGCTCACATGTCTGCATCGATCTCGGCGAAGAGGAATATACGAAGGGGAGTCCTCATCCGGTGATAGATGCAGCAGCTCGGTTGGATCTTCTTGAGCGTCAGGCCAGCGATCCTACTGTCGCAGTAATATTGCTTGATGTCATACTGGGCGATGGCGCGCACCCCGATCCCGCGGGGGTGCTAGCGCCTGCCGCCGATCGGGTAGTGCGCTCCGGCGCTGCAATTGTCGTCCATCTGGTTGGGACTGCGAGGGATCCCCAGGATCTCCTGACGCAACGCCAGCGCTTTCAAGATGTCGGCTGCATCGTCGCGGTAAGCGCCGCGCACGCAGCGCTTGCCGGAGCGGCCATCGTGCTGCGGGACCCGACGGTTGTCCTACCTCAAATGCGTCTACCTTCCGACATCGTTTCGCAGCAGACCGGCGCCACATTACTTCCCTCCCTCTAACTCGGTTGAATACCATGATGTCAAATCCTTCCTTATCCGGCCGTTCGCCTCGTATCGCGCTCACGACCTACTCCACCAAACCCCGGGGTGGGGTGGTTCATACGCTGGAGTTGGCGGAGGCACTGCAATCCGCAGGCATGGCGGTGACGGTGATAGCTATGGGTGAACCAGGGGCGCTGTTCAGAGAAGTCAGCGTTCCCGTGAGGATGATTGCTCCGCCGGGTCAGTTCGAGACATTGGAAGAGCGGGTATTCAATTGGATCGACGCGATGACCTCCGGTCTGCATGAAATGCGAGATGAATTTGACATCGTTCACAGCCAAGATTGCATTTCGGCTCGTGCCGCGGCCCGAGTCAGGGACGCGGGAGCGCCCTTTAAACTCGTACGGACCGTCCACCATGTGGACGATTTTACCACCCAAGCGCTGATAGATTGTCAGCGAAACGCGATTTTGGAACCGGATCGTGCACTCGTAGTTAGCAAGTCTTGGCAGGACCGCCTGCTCGACGAGTACGGCGTTACGGCGTCGATCGTCTACAACGGGGTCAAGCCCGAGCGCTTCAGGACGACGCTGACAGCTGAGCGCCGTGCCGAGTTGCGCCGCAGCATTGGCTCGGAAAACCGCTTTCTGTATCTCACTATCGGCGGTATCGAGCCACGCAAAGGCAGCGAATATCTGATGAAGGCCATGGCCAAACTCAAAGCCGAAAGACCGAAGCCGCCCCTCCTTGCGGTAATCGGCGGGCACTCCTTCCAAGATTATCGCGATTATCGTGATCGGGTTTTGGGGTCGCTCCCCGAGATGGGACTGGAGTTGGGTAAGGATGTCGTCCTTCTAAACACTGTTTCGCAAACGGAATTGGTTGACTGGCTTGCGGCTGCCGACGGCTTTGTCTTTCCATCAACGAAGGAAGGCTGGGGCTTGGTGATTATGGAGGCTGCCGCGGCCGGCTTGCCGGTCGTAGCGTCGGACATCGACGTCTTTCGCGAGTTCCTGGTTGCCGACCAGCACGCCATTCTGACATCGACCGGAAACGTAGACTCGCTTGCCTCGGGAATGGCTCGCCTGCTGGATGAACCGGAGACCGCGATCCGTCTTGCGCAGAACGGACACCACCTGGTGGCCGATTTCAGCTGGAAGGCTACTGCCGACGAGCATATCCGTATCTACAACGAAGTTATCCGCGTGTAATTCGCCACACCGCGACGACGGGGAATTGTGGGTTCGCTCCTCTGCTGGATGCCCACTCTTCCCCGCCCGCGAAATGGCGATGCCGTAATTCGCACGGCGCTGCGGCGCGGTGCGAAAGCTCATTCCCATCCCATTAGTGCCGCACCGCCGCCGGTCGCAGCCCTTCTTGGCTTGCGCTGCAAATAAGCGGAATGCGTCCAGGATTCACTCGACTTCGGAGCCACGCCTACTTCCCGCGATGGTCGCAGAAACACAGCTTCACACGCCTTGACGGGATGAAGAAAGCCATCTACTTTCCGATAAATTCATTTCCTATACGATATGCAACAGGGAGGGTGACGGTGTGAAAATTGTTGTCATTGGAGGAGGCGCAGCTGGCTTAGGAGCAGCCGGTGCCGCGCAGGGCGTGGATCCCTTGGCGAAAATCGTCAGCTATACGAAATTCGAAGATGTCGCTTACAGCCCCTGCGGAATTCCATTCGTTCACGGAAAGGAAATCGAGTCCTTCGACCGACTGTTCCTTGCGACAAAGCAGCAATACGCGGACCAAGGCATCGATATCCACTACACAACTACGGTGGACAGTGTTGACGTAAAGCGCCGTATCCTCAAGGTGGCGGGCGAAGGTGAGGTCAAATACGATCGCCTGATTTTTGCGACTGGCTGGAACTATGAGGATCCCGGTCTACCTGGCGGCGACCTCCGCGGCATCTACCGCGTTAAGAATATTCGCGAGGCCGCCGAGTGGGACAAGTATATCGACGGCGTCAAATCCGCTGTCGTCGTGGAGTGCGGACCAATAGCCGTAGAGATGGTGTCCGCCCTCACGCATCGCGGCATTAAGGTGACCGTCGTCGATCCGGCGCCGTGGCCAATGGCGAACGTTGTCGACCCTGACATTATCGAGCCCGTTCGGAAATCGTGGGAGGATAGCGGCGTCACGACGATGTGGGGCGACCGCGTAACCTCGTTCGGCGGCAACGGAACGCTTACGCATGTCGAAACTACCGCGGGTAGGATCGAGGCGCAGCTCGCCATTATCGGCACGAGGAAGGTGCCGAACACTTCTCTCGCTAAGGCTGCAGGTTTGGCGCTTGGCGCTACCGGCGGCATCGCGGTCGACGCGCGCATGCGCACCTCGGTTCCGGACGTTTTCGCCGCCGGAGACTGCATCGAGATACCACACGGCGTGACGCAGGTTCCACTGCAGGGCCTTTCGGGAAGTCATGCGTACGCACAGGGCAAGACCGCAGGCATCAATGCGGCCGGAGGTCATCGCGAGTATCACCCCGTGTACGTACCATGGGCGATGCTCGCGGGAGACTGGATGATTGGAGGCATTTCCTTTGGTGAAACGACTGCGACAGCCCTCGGGGTAAAGTTCGTGAGCGGCACGTCAAAGGGTATCACACGAGCGCGCTACTACCCCGGCGTAAGACCAATCACAGTCAAGCTACTCGCTGACCCGACCTCTCGTTGCCTCATTGGGGCGCAAATCGTCGGAGGAGAGGGTGTGAAAGAGCGTGCAGATTTCCTCGGCGTGGCTATCCGCTCGGGGATCTCGATCGATGATCTCGCCTCGATGGAGAACGTGTATTCGCCTGCGATCGGCGCCTTGAACGAACCTATTGCGATGGCTGCCCAGGCAGTTCAGCAGAATTTCCGGAGGTACTGACATGTCCTTCGTGCAATGGCTCCGTTCCAACTCGGAACGTTATCTCCTCGCCGCTGCGCAGGAGAGAGTGGCAAAAAAACAGGGTATGAAGCTGCGCGTAAAGCCGCGAGGCCTCAAAGATTATTTTTGGCGCTATGTTTTCGTGCCGATTTACTTCGTCATGCCCGACGGTCTCCGGCGTGCCGTTTTCCGCGCTCTGCCCGGAAGCCATCGTCGCGTTTGGCCGAAACAGGCCGACCGCCCACGTCGAGCCCACGACTTCCCTATTTCCAACTCGTAATCCCAGCCTTCCGAGCGTGATGCGATCATTGCGCTGGATGCAAGACATATAACGGAGGAGAAGTAATGCCAAAAACAGTAACGATTCCCGCGCCTCAGGCCGGTGACATCCTTTTCAACACGGAAGAGAAGGTGTTCCCGGATCACAAGGCGAATCCGGGAGACAAGGCATACATTTTTATGCACACCGTGCCGTTCGAAGGGTCTGTTGGCCTCGTGAACATGCTGACTGCAACTCGACTGCAGCGAAAGGGCTTTGATCTGTCCTTCGTTCTCTATGGTCCTGGCGTTCTCATGGCGTCTGCGGCGCGCGGTTACCCGGCGGTCGGCGCAGAGGGGTTCCCAGGGAATCTCGCGTACAATCGACAGCTCAAAACGCTCATGGACGAGGGTGCTAAGATTTACTCGTGCCGTTTCGCCATGGGGGCGCTCTACGGCATGCGTGAGGATGACCTTATTCCGGGAGTCATTCCAGTGAATCCGCTCGATATCCTGGATCTGACGATCCAAGCATGGCGGGATCGTGCGCTCGTCATGACGACTTGGACAATATAAGAATTGGACTGAACCTGCCCTTTCGGAGAAATGCAGCAATTCTTGATAGGTTGCTGCATTTCTGTTTGGCGGGAATATTCAGACGATGCTCGTGATGAAGTCTCGTGTGTCGCTCCCTCGGGGTAGCTGCTAGATGGTTCGACGGGCACGTGGGACAAGTAGTAAAGGGTGCAGCTTGGCACATAGGAGATCGGAACAATGACGCCCGTTGGAGCTGGTGTATTCGTTCAGCTTCCTAAGCGCGCGGACGTCATCAATGTGGGCCTACCCCTGTTCGAAGACTCCCTAAAAGCCCAGTCGGTAGCTGTCGTAGGAACTGAATGGCGGATCCCGGGCCGCGGGAAAGAGTCCGTCGTTGCGGCACTCGCACGGTTGTGGGGGCCTAAGTCCAAACTGATCGAAACCGCGAACGCGGAGGTTTTATCGAGGCTCAACCGTGGCCGACCGATGCTTCGGGCTATAGAGCGAGCCGGCGCGGTGATTCCTGAGATGAGCGAACGGACGCTCCTTCACTGCGGTCCGGCGATTAGGTGGTCGGAGATGTGCGATCCTCTTCGCCGGTCTTTGACGGCGGCTGTGGTGGTTGAGGGGTGGGCGCAAAATGCCGAAGACGCGGCTTGCCTGCTGGCAGCCGACTCAGTGGAATTGAAACCAGCAAACGAGCATTCCGTTGTTTTGCCGATGGCGACCGTGATCGGTCCCTCCACGCCCGTCTACGTGGTTGAAAATGATATCGGCAGCACCCGAGCCTACTCGAGCATCAACCAGGGCGCTGGGGCGGTCCAATGGTTCGGAGTCAACAGCGCAGCGGCGGTCGAGCGCCTTGCGTTCATTCGTGACACGATCGGTCCAATACTTGCGGAGACACTGCGGCGAAGCGGACCCATCGACATTCTCTCGCTCGTTGCGCAAGGGGTGTTGATGGGAGACGACGTCCATCTGCGGGTGCAAGCCACGACCAATTTGCTTCTCAAGGAGCTTCTGCCGTTTCTTGTGCAGAGTCAGCATGGCCGGCTAGCAGACGTCGCGGAGTTTTTAAGCCGAAACCATATGATGTTTCTTAACGTCGCGATGGCGGCCGCGAAGTCGCTCGTCGATGCTGCGGCCACGGTGCAAAACGCTAGTATCGTGACGACAATGGCAAGGAACGGCACATCGTACGGCATCCGCTTGGCAGGTGTAAGCGATCGGTGGTTTCTCGCCAGTGCGCCGTCGGTCCAAGATGCCCTCTACTATCCGGGCTTCGGTCCGGAAGTCAGTGCTCGAGACATAGGCGACAGCGCGGTTCTCGAGCTTGTTGGGCTAGGTGGCGCAGCCGCGGCGAACTCTCCGGCGGTCGCAGCCATTCTCGGTGGGCGAATGGCTGACGCAAGAAGCGCAACGGAACGCATGCGCCGCATCTGCGCTGGCGAAAGCACACGATTCCGGATGCCATTTCTCGAAAATGCGGGAACCCCGGTTGGTGTCGATGTCCGCCGGGTCGTCGAATTCTCGATCACGCCTGGCGTCAGTACCGGCATCATTCATGCGACTGACGGCGTTGGACAGATCGGAGCGGGCGTCGCCTGGGCACCCTTGAAATGCTTTACCGACGCCTTGCTCGAACTCGACGCGAGGATCGTGTGACCCAACGACCGGTCTTGTCCGCTATAAGCATTGGTGAAGGGCTAACCGAGGTTTTTACAGTTGCTTGGGGGGAGAGCCGCAAGGGAATAGTCGCAGGAAATTTCTCTTGCGGCTTCTATGTCCGCCTCGGAAAACTTTTCCTCGCATTTGGAGGACCGCAGCTACCCCCGGGGCCCATCCATGTAGTTGTTGAGGAGGCTCCACCGGCGCCCCCGGAGCGGTCTAGCGTGCATTTCTCACGCGATCTCATCGTGACCGCAACATCCGCCTTCCGATTGTCAGACGCCGAAGCATACCGGCCCACCCGGTACACGAGATCGGATTTTGTCGCGATGGCCCGGACACTCGCCGAAGCCGATAGCCTGGATGTTCCCCCGCACGATCTTACTCATATCTGGCACGACGTGGTCGAAGCGGTTATTTCCTCGAACCTTCATAAAGCAAGAATACTGCTGCAAGGCCTTGGAGCGGGACTTACACCATCAGGCGACGACGTACTGGCCGGAATTCTGCTCTTCTGGCACTGGGCAGACCCTCGCAGCGAAATGCCTGCGCAGGTGGCGGCAATAGCCGATACATGCGACCTGAGCCGCAGCTTTCTGTCCTGGGCGGCCCGGGGGCAGAGCATTAAGCCGATCCATGCACTCGTTGAATGCGCCGCCGGCCTTTCAAGTGCTAATACGCCCGCAGGATCAAGCCGCGCTGATTTCGAGCGACTTACGTCAGTCGTTCGATCCATCGGGAGCTCCTCGGGGGGAGCGATGTTGACCGGTCTTCGCTTGGCGGCCGTCGCGTGGCTACGTATAAATGGCTCGCCTTTGCCTTTCCCGACGATCTCACAGCCCGATCTCACCATCCTGGAGTTCGCAAGGTAAAAGGGGAACCGAGATGCCACGGTACGACGAGCGCCCTTTGACATCGAGGGATTTTGCAAATTTCGTAGCAGAGATTATGGCGGCCGGGTGTGATATCAGCGCCCTCGGCTACGACATAAGTCCTCCGACCGGTCTGGAGGGCGCGCGGCGTGCCATCACAAGGGAGACAGATGGACTACGTCTTCGGTTTCCGGGCGGTCCCCCGATTGAGTGAACACACCCGGCCTTGGAGGACCGTGCCTCCTCGTGGCACTTGATGAAACGTGTGTTTCCGACCCGCCCGAACCTCCATTATGATCTATGGCCATTCGGATTTTCGTATGGAATCCCATTCTTGCGGCTCGCCCAAGTCTGAATAGTGTTCGCGGCCTGATTCTGCTGGAATAATTTCACCGGCGTTTGACGGCGTGGAAGCTCTCGCGGTCTCATAGAAGCGTTGGTGGCTCGATTATGTTTCCGTGCACACCAACTCCATCCCATACCGTTGTTCCGACGAGGATTTGTTCCTCGATTGCCTCCGCCGAGTGCAATCGGCGGCGATCAGAACGGCCTATGCCAATGCGGTGAGGGCCGACGGCACGCGCGGGTCTTCTCGACAGCTGGGGGATCCACTGAGCCACGAAGCTCGGCATCTGGAAACGCAAGCTGACGCCGAACGGAACGGCCATCTTCGGCGGAAGAAGCGAGCTCGAACGCTGGCGGAATGGGCTGGTCTCGCCGGAAGAATGGAAGCGCAAGCGGCTGCATCCGTTCGTCAGTTTCGGTGATCGCCACCCGCGGCAACCAGAACGTCCACTTGCTCGACGAGACGACGATCGTCGTCAAGATCGGCCGCAAAGAAATCGGCGGCCGATCGGGAAAGACGGTGACGCACCGCGGTGCTCCATCTGGCGCGCATGACCGGAAACCGCGGGATCATCATGCGGCAGCTGGCCGACATCCGCGCCAACGCGGCGGAGCGGGACCGCATCAACGTCAGCTTTTCCATCAGCGACACCCATGTCAGCGTCACCTTCGACCCGACCGATCTGCCGCACCATCCGCAACGGCGTCGTCCCGTGGTGCCGATCAAGGGACGCTGCCTCGGCATCGATCTCAATCCGAACTGGGATCGGCATCGCCGCGGCGGCAAACACCAAAGGTCCAGGCTCCGTGAAAAGCACAAAGCTGCTGGACCACGCGTTGGTGAAGCTCGACCTGGACAAGGATGCATCGGCGGAGCTGGTGCGCGAGACGCTGGCGGCCGTCTGCGGCCGGGCGATCTCGATGGCGCGCAAACATCGCTGCGGCACCATCGTCTTGAAAAAGGGACTGGGCAAGTTGCAGTCGTGCGGCAGGGGCCGCTCCCTCAACCGGCTCCTGAACTACTGGGCAAGGACGGTGTTCGTGCAGATGCTGACACGTCGCGCCCGTCTTGCCGGCATAGACGTGCTCGAGGTCTCGGCGGGCTATAGCTCGGCCATCGGCAACCTCGCCTTCGATGCGCCCGATGCCTGCGCGTCGGCAACCGAGATCGCCAGACGGACCATTGCCCGTCTGGCCGGAATAAAGGGCGTCCTGCTGGCTCTCGAGGAAGGGTGCGTTTCCCGTCTATGGAAGAATGGGACGGTGCCCGCCGAACTCGGTTCATGGCAGGAGGTATCAAAGCGGCGAAGATTGGCTACCGCCGCCCGCACCCCGACGTGCCGGTTGGCGCGCGGGGTTCCGATGTCCACGCGACGGAGATGTTCTGTGGGCATGCGGTCGTCCGCCTTGGCGGGCGTCACCGACCGGGACTTCTGTCCCGGGTGTCTGCTGCCAAGCGGGACGCAACAGTTCGGGCTTTTGTTCAACGTGGAGGTGTCTCTCAGAGACAGGATTCCACGCGAAAATCCGAATAGCGATCTATACTCCGAAATCGTAGAAGGGGGGGCCACTCTCAAAGACGTGTTCCAGAGATTGTGCGGGCGGGTTGAGATTAGAACCCAGGGCGCGTGCCGGGATTCCAGCAACTGTCTCACCTTCGCGGACGGGTTTAACGACCACTGAACCTGCTCCAATACGTGCATTGGCCGCGATCTCGATGTTGCCGAGGATTGTTGCTCCAGCACCAATGAGCACGCCACGGCGGACCTTTGGGTGGCGGTCGCCGGTTTCCTTTCCTGTTCCGCCGAGTGTGACGTTCTGGAGTATGGAAACGTCATCTTCAACGACGCAGGTTTCGCCAATGACGATGCCGGCCGCGTGGTCGAGAAATATCCCGGCGCCGAGGCGAGCCGCCGGATGCACGTCAACCTGAAGCGCTCGGGAAGTGCAACCTTGCAGATAGAGTGCCAAATCGCGACGACCTGCAAGCCACAAGGCGTGTGAGATGCGGTGTGCCTGCAGCGCTAAAAAGCCTTTGAGGTGTAGGAAAACGTGCAAGGCTTTGGTCGTCGCCGGGTCTCGATCCAGAACCGCCATGATGTCAGTGTGGGCGCGAGCTAGAATAGAGGAATTTCCGTCCGTGAGTGGAGTGATCGCGGTCAAAAGCAGTTGCTCTTCTTTCCGGGGGACCAATAAGCTCGCCACTCGATAGCAGATCGCTTCTGTTAGGTTGGGTCGCTCAGTGACGCTCTCACCAATCACCGCCGCAAGGAAAGGCTCACTTTCGATTGCCTCTTCCGCTTCCGCGAGAATTCGGCACCATACTGAGTGGTTGTCATCGTGATCGGTCACGCGCGTGCTACACTTGAAGGGTCGCGAATTCGCCGAAATTGCGCAGTCTTTCCCAAGGCTTGGCGGCAACGGCATCTAAAGGGAAGCGGGTGGTTCTTGGGGTTGGAAGTAGTTCGCTGCTCATTTTGTGTATGCAGAATCTGCTATGCTTACGTTGGTGCGCGCATCCGGTGAAAATTGAGAGCGGTATACGGATTGCCTGCCCGACTGGTGGTCCGCTCGCGTTTTCCACTGGATAGGTTCGGGAATGTATGGATCGAAGCCATACTGTATCGCGCTAATGTATGCAAGTGCGAATGACGCGAAGGCTATGGACGCGCACATTTTCCGTCGCTGTCGCCACGCCTTCCGAGCAGAGTATGCAATACAAGCGAAAGGGTGGACGTTGTAGGCGGGCTGGTAATACCGCGGAACGTATTACCGCGCGTAGCGCCGTCCTGTGCGGGCGTCCTGAACTTGGATGTTGCACGAGGGGCTGTCAGTGCCCGAAGAGAGGGATCAAAGCGGAAGGCACGGCATGCAGCTGCGCATGCCCACGGTAAATCAAAGCCGAGTAGGGAGTCGCTAGATCGCTCAGCATCAGTGTCGCTCCTGAAAAATCGTCTGTTTGCGTGTACAAGCTAGGCGTCACGACGGTCGGCATTCCCGCTGCGAGCGCCGCTTCAAGGCCTACTCGCGAATCCTCGAACGCCCAGCATTGGTGAGCCGAGACCCTCAAGTCGTGAAGGACGCGTTCGTAGACTTCGGGATGAGGCTTCTTATGAACGACGTCTTCACCGCATCGGACCGACATAAACCAGTTTTCGACGCGTCCGCCAAGTGTAGCGGCAATTAATGCGTCGACATTGCTTCGGGTCGTGGTCGTGGCGATGGCCATCGGAATCGACTGCTTGTAGGCGATGTCTATCAGGCGTTTCACCCCCGGGCGCAACTCGAGCGAGGTGGAAGTGACCATCTTCCGATAGATTTCCGTTTTCCGCCGGTGAAGCGTAGGAACGTCGATTGCTTTCTCTCCGATCAGGTTGGCGTAAACTGTAATCCTCTCTTTTCCACCGGTGGTTCTCAGGAGTTCCCCGTACACGCTACAATCCCAAATCCAATTGAGACCGGCTTCTTTAAACGCGGCATTGAAAGCCTTCCGGTGCAGTTCCTCGGTCTCTGCGAGAGTACCGTCAACATCAAAAATTAGCGCTGCGGGCTTCATTGATCGCATCTCTTTCGCGGAGCCAAATGGGGAAATGTTCAAGGCTATTCATGCGGTAGGATGGAGCCGGACCCCTCCCTGATACGTTGTAGCCAGTCCCAACCAGCAGGGATGGCATTCCCGCCGAGCACGCGGCGGCAATGTCAGCCTCTCCATCCCCGACCATCAAGGAAACATCACGTGTCACGCCTAGCTTTCGAGCCGCAAGTAGCAACATATCGGGTTCGGGCTTGCGGGGCAGGCCCGTGTCGCCACCGATAACGACCTCAAAGCGCGCGAGCAAACGAAAGTGCTCGAGTATCTGCCGCGCAAAGTGCTCAGGTTTGTTCGTGACAAGCGCCAAGGGAATGCCAAGGGATTCTGCTGCATCGATCGATGTTGTAGCACCTGGCATTAACGACGTCTGCTGGACGAGCCGGCTTGCGTATGCCTCCTGCATGGACGATGTCGCCTGGTCCAACTGGTCTTCCGTAAGCGGCATATTGCACGCGTGATGCGCACGTTCGACGAGTGCGCGGATTCCATGCCCGACCATCCGCCGAACAGAAGGAATAGGCAGTGGACCCAGCGATCGGATTGCGAGAACCTCGTTGATCGAGACGGCAAGGTCTGCCGCGGAATCCACCAAAGTTCCGTCAAGGTCGAAAAGCACCGCCTTCGGCATGCCTCGAACGATCACAAGTGAGGACGGGAACGGACCAACTGCCATCGCGTCACCTCGCTTCGCGCAGGTCCGCAGGATCGGCTAGGTCGGCCGCCCGGCGGATTGCAAGTATGTTGGCCTCGTACTCCGCCTCGGAGTTGCCCTTAAAGACAGCCGAACCAGCCACGAGGACGTTGGCGCCGGCGGCGCGTACGAGCGGGGCCGTTTCCGGCGTGACGCCGCCGTCGACCTGAAGGTCGATCTGCCGATTACCGATCATCTGTCGCACCCGTTTTATCTTCTCGATTACTGCTGGGAGGAAGGACTGCCCGCCAAACCCGGGATTGACCGTCATTATCAGGACAAGATCCACGCGGTCCATTACGTACTCGATCGCTTGTTCCGGCGTTGACGGATTGAGCGAAACCCCTGCCTTCAGTCCAAGATTTCGGATCATCTGGAGCGAGCGATCGAGATGGGGTCCCGCCTCGACATGAACGGTGATGATGTCACAGCCCGCATCGGCGAAGGCGGTGACATAGGCGTCCGCAGGCGCGATCATCAGATGGCAGTCGAAGACCCGGTTCGTGCGTGGTCGCAATGCCTTCACAATTGCTGGGCCAAATGTGATGTTGGGCACGAAGTGTCCATCCATTACATCCAAATGGATCCAGTCTGCGCCGGCGCGTACGACAGACTCGACTTCGTCTCCGAGACGGGAGAAATCAGCGGCAAGGATCGAGGGCGCGATAATAGTGCTGCTCATGGTGTGACAATGTCCTGGAAAACGCGGCTGGCGAGGATGTCCTCAGCCGATATAGTTGACAGCGTTTCACCGGAAACCGGACCAACCGAATTTGTGAAAAGCCGATTGGCTTGGCGAAGCCGTGCTCGATCAAGGGCATTGCGGATGGATCGGGCGTTTGCAAAATGCGGCTGGCTCCGTCGCCGTACGATGTAATTCGCCATTTGGGTACGGGCTTCCTCGTCAAACCGGTAGTTCTGGTCCGCCAGTAGAGTGTCAGCGATCTGAAGGAGCTCTTCATCCCCGTAATCGGGGAAATCGATATGGTGAGCGATGCGCGATCTAAATCCGGGGTTACTCTGGTAAAACAGGTCCATTCGGTCGGCGTAGCCGGCAAGGATTACGACGAGATCCTCTCTGTTGTTCTCCATGACCTGCAGCAAGATCTCTATTGCCTCCTGACCGTAGTCTCGCTCATTGTCTGGGCGATAGAGATAATACGCCTCATCGATGAAGAGGACGCCTCCCATGGCGCGCTTTAGTACCTCTTTCGTCTTGGGCGCGGTGTGGCCGATATACTGTCCGACAAGGTCGTCCCGGGTGACGGAGACAAGATGGCCTTTGCGCACGTAGCCGAGCCGATGAAGGATGTTTGCCATCCGCATCGCCACCGTCGTCTTTCCCGTGCCCGGGTTGCCCGTGAAGCTCATATGCAGCGTCGGCGTAGTATGCGACAGTCCGAGCGATCGACGTGCACGATCGACGACGAGAAGGGCAGCGATTTCACGGATGCGTTGCTTCACGGGTTTAAGCCCGACCAGTTCCCGGTCAAGTTCGTCAAGGACCTCTCCGACGCCCGAGGATCTGAACTCTTCCGTCAGGTCGATCCGGCGAGACGACGGATCGACAGTCGGCCCGCCGAAGGCGGCGGGCCCATTCTGTTGTGACAACATCCTTCTCTTCCTCACCTTCTTGAGATTGGCTAGCGGGCTGTTTGCAGGCCATAGACCTGCGAGCGGCTGTGAGCATCGGTTCTCGCCATGACAAGTTTCGTTTCGACAGGCGGGCGGTTCACGAGGAAAGACATCCGCACCGTCTCCCATCCGCGTGTGTTGTCGAACGCGTTTATTCGAATGTAGGCGTTCGGATGAGCCTTGCGGCAATCGGCAAGCTCCAACATGACCCCCTTGGCGTCACGCAAATCAAACATCGGATTACCCCACATACCCCAGTAGGTGTTGCGGGGATGCGGGTCATCGGTGAACTCGATGCCGATTGCCCACTCGTTGCGCAGACAATATTCAACTTGGGAAGTGATCTGCTCGTCCGTGAGGTCCGGCAGGAACGAAAAACATCCTTGGGTGATACGCATTGCGTTTCCTTCGGTTTACAGGCCAACGGATGGGGTCGGAACAAAATCCGAGGTGTCGGTTGAAGTGTAGTTGAAGCTGACGTCGCCCCAGACATCGAGCGCCGCTTCGAGTGGCTTGCACCATTTGGCGGCTGCGCGCAGAACCTCGGGACCTTCTGCTGTGATGTCCCGGCCTTCGTTGCGGGCGAGTACCATTGCCTCGAGAGCAACACGGTTCGCCGTTGCGCCTGCTTGTATTCCCATCGGGTGACCGATCGTCCCGCCGCCGAACTGGAGCACGACATCGTCACCGAACAACTCAAGCAGTTGATGCATTTGCCCGGCATGAATGCCGCCAGAAGCCACCGGCATGACCTTTAGCGTGTCGGCCCAATCCTGTTCGAAGAAGATGCCACGCTGCAGATCGACCTCGTTCTTCAGTTCGCGACAGACATTGTAATACCCTTGAACGGTTAGCGGATCGCCCTCCAGTTTACCGACGGCCGTACCCGCGTGGATATGGTCGACGCCAGCAAGGCGCATCCACTTGGCAATGACTCGAAATGAGATGCCGTGATTCTTCTGCCGGGTGTAGGTGCCGTGTCCGGCCCGGTGGAGGTGGAGGATCATGTCGTTGGCTCGGCACCATTCCGAAATCGATTGGATCGCGGTGTAGCCGATAATCAAGTCGATCATCACGATCACTGAGCCGAGTTGCTTGGCGAACTCTGCGCGGCGATACATTTCCTCCATCGTTCCGGCGGTGATATTGAGGTAATGCCCCTTGATTTCGCCAGTTTCTGCTGAGGCTTTGTTGACCGCCTCCATGCAGTAGAGGAAGCGGTCGCGCCAGTTCATAAAGGGCTGCGAGTTGATGTTCTCATCGTCTTTCATGAAGTCCAGGCCGCCCTTCAGCCCTTCATAGACGACCCGACCGTAGTTCTTGCCGGACAGCCCGAGCTTTGGCTTGGTGGTCGCACCAAGCAGGGGCCTGCCAAATTTGTCCAAACGCTCGCGTTCGACAACGATGCCGGTCGGTGGTCCTTTGTAGGTTTTCACATAGGCGACTGGGAAGCGGATGTCCTCAAGCCGGGCGGCTTTGAGAGGCTTGAAAGAAAAGACATTGCCAATAATCGATGCCGTAAGATTTGCAATCGACCCGGGTTCGAACAGAATAAGGTCGTAAGCGACGTAGCAGAAGTACTGGCCATCCTGACCTGGGACAGGGTCGACGCGGTACGCCTTGGCTCGATACTGGTCAGCCGCTGTAAGCCGGTCGGTCCAGACAACGGTCCAGGTCGCCGTGGAGCTTTCTCCGGCAACGGCGGCCGCGGCCTCTATAGGATCGACACCAACCTGCGGCGTGATGCGAAAGAGCGCGATGATATCGGTGTCCTTCGGAACATAATCGCCGTCCCAATACCCCATCTGCGCGTATTTTAGCACGCCTGCGCGGTACCGTTCTTTGCCGCGGATTTCTGTCTTTGCATCGGTGTTCATGTTTGTTCCTTTCAACGTTATGTCAGGCTGCCCAGGCCGCGCTCGAGGTGTCGCCGAGCTCGCCACTTTGGTAGCGGCGAGCCATTTCTTTCATTGGAAGAGGTTTGATCTTCGAAGCATTTCCTGCAGTGCCGAATGCTTCGAAGCGCTCGATGCAGACCTTTCGCATCGCATCCATCGCGGGCCTCAGGAACATTCGGGGATCGAACTGTGAGGGCGCGGAGGTCGCGGTTCGCCGGAACTCCGACGTAGCCGCCAAACGCAGGTCCGTGTCGATATTGATCTTGCGAACACCGTGGCGGATCCCGCGGACGATCTCGTCGAGAGGTACGCCGTATGTCTCGCGCATCTCACCCCCATGAGCGTTGAAGACCGCCTGCAGCTCCACAGGCACACAGGATGACCCGTGCATGACGATGTGCGTGTTCGGAAGCCGGGCGTGGATGCGCTCGATCACGTCCATTGCCAGAACCTCTTGGGTGGGTTTCCGCGTGAATTTGTAAGCACCGTGCGATGTGCCGATCGCAACGGCGAGCGCATCCACCCCCGTTTCCGCGACGAACGCGGCGGCTTGATCGGGGTCGGTCAGCAGCATAGAGCGATCGAGGGCGCCCTCGAAGCCGTGCCCGTCTTCTGCTTCGCCATGGCCGGACTCTAGCGAGCCCAGGCAGCCGAGCTCACCTTCAACCGATGCGCCGACCATGTGCGCCAACTGGCTAGCCTCGCGTGTCACGCGCACATTGTAGTCATAGTCAGCCGGTGTCTTGGCATCCGCCAAAAGCGATCCGTCCATCATCACGGACGTGAAACCGGCTTGAATAGCCGAGAGGCACGTTGCGAGATTATTTCCATGGTCCTGATGAATGCAGAGCGGAATCCCGGGAAACATCTGCTCGAGCGCTTCCATCATCTTCGAGAGCATAATGTCGCCCGCATAGCTACGCGCACCGCGAGAGGCCTGGAGGATAACCGGCGCGTCGCAGCGCACAGCCGCCTCCATGATCGCAAGGCCCTGTTCCATGTTGTTGATGTTAAAGGCGGGTACGCCGTAGTCCGCCTCAGCGGCGTGATCGAGCAACTGGCGCAGAGTTATCCTAGCCATGTCAGGACTCCTTTCGGTTCGTGTCGGGTGGATTTGAGTGCCTCGATACCGGGGAGGGGGCGCCCTTCTAACCAGTCCAGGAAAGCCCCGCCGGCGGTCGAGACATAGGTGAGGTCTTGGTCGACGCCCGCCGCGGTGAGCGCGGCCACGGTATCTCCGCCTCCAGCGACCGAGCGAAGTGCGCCACGACGAGTGAGTTCGGCGATTATCCGTGCGATGAAAAAGGTTCCAATGCCGTACGGTGTGAGTTCGAACGCACCGAGGGGACCGTTCCAAAGGACGGTACCGGATTGGCGCAATGCCTCACCGATCTCGTGCCGCGAGGCTTCGCCGATATCCAGAGCCATGACGTCGTCACTAATCGCGTCGACTTGCACCATCTCGCAAGTGTCGTTTGCAACAAATCGTCGGCTGACGACCACGTCTCGCGGCAGAAGGATGCGACACCCGGATTTGCGAGCGGCCGCCTCTATTTCGCGTACGGTCCCCACCGCATCCCTTTCGCAAAGCGAGATGCCTACTGATATCCCGCGTGCATAGAGAAAGGTGTTCGCCATGCCGCCCCCGATCACAAGCGTGTCAACTTTGTCTACGAGGTTTTTGAGGACTTCGATTTTCGTCGACACCTTCGAGCCGCCGACGATCGCTGTGACGGGGCGACGGGCGGTATCCAAGGCCTTCTCCAGCGCTTCGATTTCAGCCAGAAGCGAAGGTCCGGCATAGGCCGGCATCAAGCCGGCAATGGCATGTACCGAGGCATGCGCACGATGCGAGCAGGAAAATGCGTCGTTGACATATAGATCTCCCAGGACCGAGAGCCTGCGGGCGAAAGCGAGACTGTTGTCTTCCTCGCCTTTGTGAAAACGAAGGTTCTCGAGGAGCGCGACCCCGCCGGCAGGTAGACTTCCGACAGCCCGTTCTGCAGAATTCCCCACGCAGTCCGGTACGAACCGCACGTCGCGCTGCACCAGCGAGGACAGGGCTTCGGCCAAGGGCCGTGTCGAAAACACTGGATTGTACTCGGCTGCTGGACGGCCGAGATGTGTCATCACGACGACACGGGCTCCACGCGATAAAAGTGCAGCGACGGCCGGCGCGAAACGGCTGATACGCGTGGCGTCGGTGATGCTCCCACTCTGCATTGGTACATTGAGATCAGCCCGCACCAATACGATCCGGTCGGCAACATCGGCATGCGCCACGTCAGGCACGAAATTTTCACGCGTCGCCAACATGGCATGCTCCGTTCGAAAGGAGAGCGTCCGCGGCCTTGACGACGGCTTCGACGGTGATCCCGAAATGTTCGTAGAGGGCTTCAGCCGGCGCGCTCGCGCCGAAACCGGTCATGCCGATGAACCGGCCGGTCTCCCCGAGCCAGCGGTCCCAGCCGAGGCGTGCTGCGGCCTCAATCGCAATGCGGGGGGCGGTGCCGAGTACGGAACGCTTGTATGCGTCGTCTTGTGCCTCGAAACGATCCCAGGATGGCATGGAGATGACGGCAACGTTGAGCGCTCGTTCCGCGGATAAGCGTTCAGCAGCGGCGACAGCGATCTGTAGTTCGGAACCGGTGGCCAGAAGCGTCAGCTGCCGGGGCTCCACAGTGTCCCGCAATACGTAGGCGCCTCTGGCGGATTGGTTTTGGCGTGTGTGAAGATTCCGCAGCATGGGAAGGGCCTGGCGCGACAGCACAAGGACGGTCGGCCGATCCCTCGAAGTCAGCGCCAGCTCCCAGGCTTCCACGGTCTCGACGGCGTCTGCCGGTCGAAATACCTGCAAATCCGGTGTTGCACGAAGCATCGCGAGATGTTCAACCGGTTGGTGCGTCGGGCCGTCCTCCCCAAGTCCTATCGAGTCGTGGGTCATCACGTATATGACGCGCTGGCGCATCAGGGCCGACAGACGGATTGCACCCCGCGCGTAGTCCGCGAAGCAGAGGAATGTTCCTCCGTAAGGGATGAAACCGCCATGCAGCGCCATTCCGTTCATCGCAGCGGCCATGGCGTGCTCGCGAATGCCAAAATGAATGTAGCGGCCCTGGAAATCACCCGGCCGGATGGGGAGCAGACCCGGTGTAAGTGTCAGATTGGAGTGTGTAAGATCGGCCGATCCACCGACAGTAAGAGTTGTTTTGGCGTTGATGATAGCCAGAGTATTTTCGGAGGCCTTGCGCGACGCGAGCTTCACTTTTTTTTCGACCTGTTCCCTGCGAAAAGCAGACAGCGCTCTTGTCACGCCGGGTGGCACGTTGCCCTTCATGTCCGCCAGGAAGCGATCTTTTCGGGAAGACAGCTCCAGCCGGCGCTCCCAGTCTTCCCGCGCTTGTCTGCCTCGCTGTGCCACGCCTTGCCACGCGAGATAGACGGATTCCGGCACATGGAACGCTTCGAAGGGCCAAGAGAGACAGACGCGTGCGGCGGCGATTTCCGCGTCACCCAATGGCGCGCCATGGACCTTCTCTGAGCCCTGTAGGTTCGGCGCACCTTTGCCGATGACTGTTCGACAGGCGATCATTGTCGGTCGGCGGTTCTTTTGAGCGCGGGTTAGCGCCGCGGCAATAGCTCCGTGATCATGGCCATCAACCTGATCCGTCGCCCATCCCGCCGCCGCGAAACGCATACGCTGCCGCATGGATGTCGACAGGCTTAGGTCTCCATCGATCGAGATCCGGTTGTCGTCCCACAACACAATGAGCTGCGAAAGCTTGAGATGGCCGGCAAGGTCGATCGCTTCGTGGCTGATTCCCTCCTGCAGGCAGCCGTCTCCGGCGATGACATAGGTCTTGTGATTGACTAGCCGCTTGCCGTAACGCGACGTCAGCATGCGCTCAGCCAGCGCCATGCCCACGGCCGTTGCAAGTCCCTGGCCAAGCGGGCCAGTTGTCGTTTCGACGCCGAAAGTGTGCCCATACTCGGGGTGGCCCGCGGTGACGGAGCCGAGCTGGCGGAACTGGGCCAACGCCGCAATGGGCATGTCCGCGTAGCCAACCAAATGATGGATCGCGTACTGCAACATAGAACCATGCCCGGCCGAAAGGATGAAGCGGTCGCGGTCCGGCCAGTTTGGTGTCGTGGGATCGATCCGAATGAACCTGTTGAAAAGCACCGTGGCAACGTCGGCCATGCCCAACGGCATACCTGGATGACCGGAATTGGCTCGCTGGACGGCGTCCATCGTCAGAGCGCGGATGGCGTTTGCCATCTCGTGTTCAGAAGCCTGGATATCTACCGAGGTGTGGTGGACGTTCATGTCTTCCTCCTGATCAGGACGACCGATGCTTCTCGTCGAGAAGCTTGTGTATGAGGGGGGTGAAGATGAGCTGCATCGCGAGGTCCAGCTTTTCGCCGGAAACGACGATCGAATTGGCGCGCGACATGAAACTGTCGCCCAGCATTGAGAGCAGGTAAGGGAAGTCGATGCCGCGGGGGTTGGCAAAACGAATAACCAACATGGATTCGGCGGGTGTCGGAATCCACCGCGCGATAAAGGGATTCGACGTATCGACGGTCGGCACGCGCTGGAAATTGATATTTGTCTGCGAGAACTGTGGGCAGATGTATCGCATGTAGTCCGGCATGCGCCGAAGGATGGTGTCCGTTACCGCCTCGGTCGTATAACCACGGGCGGACTTGTCCCGGTGGATCTTCTGAATCCATTCCAGGTTGATCACTGGCACGACACCGATCTTCAGGTCGACATGACGCGGGAGGTTTACTTTCTCCGTCACGGCGCAACCGTGGAGACCCTCGTAAAACAGGAGATCACTCGAGGGTAGGTCAACCCAATCAGTGAAGGTGCCGGGAGGCGCGCCATGGAATCTGGCTTCCGCATCGTCGTGGACATAGTGACGTCGCTTGCCCGTGCCGCGTCGTCCGTATTCCTCGAACAGCGCTTCCAGACGCTCGAGTTCATTGGCTTCGGGACTGAAATGGGAAAAGTGTCGGTTACCGCGAGCATCTTCCTCGGCGACCTTTTCCTTCATCTCGGTGCGATTGTAGCGGTGGAACGCGTCACCTTCGATGAAAGCTGCTGATATTTTCTCTCGTGCGAAGATCTTCTCAAATGTGGTTTTAACAGTCGTCGTACCCGCGCCCGACGACCCAGTGATTGCGATGACGGGAAACCGTTTTGACATAGCTGCGCCTCAAGCTCGAAACAGGCCACGATGGCCAAAGAGGGGATGTCGTGCGCCGATGGCACTCGGCTCGATGTGGTATCTGGCGACTATCGCGACTTCTTCTCGGGAGCCGAAAATCAAGGGAACGCGCTCGTGCAAGTCGGACGGGGTAATGTCGAGTATGCGCGATGTTCCATCAGTCGATGCACCTCCAGCCTGTTCGATCAGCATGGAAATAGGGTTCGCTTCGTATGAAATCCGCAGCCGGCCGTTCTTGTATCCCCGACGCTCATCTCGGGGATAGAGAAAGACGCCGCCATGAATCAGGATCCGATACGCTTCGGCGACGAGCGACGCGTTCCAGCGCATGTTGAAATTCTTGCTTCGAACTCCACTCTGGCCCTGCAGGCAATCGTCGACGTAGCTTCGGACTGCTGTGTCCCAGTGACGGTAGTTGGAGGCATTTATGGAAAAGACCGCCGTTTCCTGCGGAATGACCGCTGATGGGACGCTTTCGACGAAGGTCCCCATCTTTTGGCTGAATGTGAAAATAGAGGTGCCCCGCCCCGTAGTCAGAACTAGCGAAAGCTGCGGCCCATAGATGAAGAAGCCGGCGGCGAATTGGCGGGATCCCTGCTGGCGAAATGTGGCGACGGGATCGCCGAGGTTCGGCAGGATCGAGAAGATGGTGCCGATCGACAGATTTGCCTTTATGTTGCTCGATCCGTCTAGCGGATCGATCGCAATCGCCAACGGAGACGAGGGGTCGATGACTATCTCGGCGGTCTGCTCTTCGCTTGCGTAGTATGCCAGGCCCGCCTTCCTCGCGGCGTTTAGAAAGAGATCATCGGCGTAAAGATCGAGTTCGTGCTGAATGTCGCCGTCACTGTTTTCAGTGTGGGGAATGCCCGCGTTTTCCGACTGGTAGAGACCATCGGAAATGGCATGCCGAAGAAAGACGGCGGCGATAGCCAGGCAGCGAACCGTTCCCGCGATGTGCGGAGCGTGCGCTGTGCGCCCATTTTCTAAAGATGCCAGATACGCGTCGAGCGTGGCTGCTGGTTTCACGAAATCACCTCCCCGTGTCTTCAACCTCGGCGAGAACAATTCCGTGAAACCGCAGCTTAGGAAATTTTATTATTGTTACAACCGGAGTAAATTTTTCTAATATGGACGCATGAGAAACATCACGCTTCGCCATCTCCGGTCAGTTCTGGCCGTGCATGAAACCGGGAAAATATCGCGGGCGGCCAATAGCTTAGGGCTAACAGGGCCGGCAGTGACCTTGCAGCTTCAGCAAATGGAGCAAGAGCTCGGCGTCGCTTTATTCGAGCGCCTTTCGGAAGGGATGCGTCCAACCGCCGCAGGTCAAGCAGTGATTGATGCGGCAGGCTCGATCGAGGAGAGATTGCGAATTCTCGGTGAAGAGATCTCAATGATTGCCAAGGGTCGAAAGGGGGCACTCAAATTAGGCGTTGTTTCGACCGCGAAGTATTTCGCGCCACGCCTTATGGCGGCGTTTCAGACGCAAAACCCTGACATCAGCATGGATCTCATAGTCGGCAATCGAGGCGAGACCATACGTTCTCTGCAGGAGCGTAATGTCGACATCGCACTGATGGGGCGGCCGCCCCGAGGTTTACCAGTTGATGCTCAAGTCTTCGGAGACCACCCTCTGGTAATAGTCGCGAATGAGAGTCATCGCCTTGTCGGGCGACGGGATATCACCAAGGAAGAGCTTGCGGCAGAGCATTTTCTAATCCGGGAACCCGGATCGGGAACACGGATCTCGCTCGAAATATTCTTCTCGGGCGTGCCCGGCCGTTTCGAGCACGCCGGTTCCGAAATGGCATCGAATGAGACCATCAAGCAAGCAGCGATCGCCGGTCTCGGCATCGCCTTCATTTCCGCGCATACTATCGAACTCGAGGTCGCGGCAGGGCGACTATTCATTCTTGACGTTGTCGGACTGCCCATCCGACGCGAGTGGTACTCAGTATGGAGAAACGACCGGATTTTCACCCCGACGATGGCGGCTTTCAACCGCTTCTTAGCCAAGGAGGGGGCGAAGTACCTTCCCGTCGCGACCAAGCCCTATTCCCTCACTTCGCTCGGGATGACCTGAAGGTAGCTGGATACCTATTTTCCGGTTCAATGCTGAGCGGTGCGCGGCGCGACGGCTCCAAATGAAATCGGACTAGCTGAAAAAAGAGGGCCGCTGCTGTGAACAAACGGCCCGTGAAGTTTGTCTTGAAGGTTGATGCCGCGGGGAAAAGGAGCCGTGGCAGCATGATCACCACTACAGAGGAAATGAGACAGTGATGACTTTAGAACCCTACGCTGTATAGCGCATCTGCAACACTATACATGAGTGTAGCTGTGGCGCTCTGCCGCATCCACGTGTTTGAAACCGGGGGACGACGCCTCATTGCGGTGGCGGGCTTTCTGTTCGGAGGGGGCGTAACGAGCCGCATCTTCGCGAGCGGCGCACTCACGTGGGTCAACGACAACGGTGGATGTCGTGGGAGAGGAGGGGAATCCGATCTCGGCAGCTGCCGACTAAACGTGCGATGGAAACGAAACGGGGCAGACTGAATGCCTGCCCCGTTTCCTTTATTGATGACTTAATGCGTCGTCATCATTTGGACGACTTCATCGGTAGTCCAAAGTCCGTTCGCCATGTATCGGAAGTTGACGAGGGCGGCCCCGTAGCCGTCACCCTCAGGCAGTTTAGTCGAGGCGACTGCATCTCGCACGACGGCTACTTCGAACCCTTCCTCGAGGAATTCGCGAAGATGGGATTCGACGCACATGTTCGCGAGCATTCCTGCGAGGATAATCTGTGTCACCCCTTGCTTGCGGAGCTGGAACGTGAGGTCATTCACCTGTGGGCCGTACAACTTGTGGGGAGAGGCGATGATGGTCTTGTCGTCCTCGATGTACTTCTTGAAATCTGACAGGAAGTCGGCGCCGGATCCTTCGAAGCCGTCCAGCGTGTAAGGTCCCTTGCGGTCGAAGACACCAGCGTCATGCTGGAAGATTTCGAGGGGCCCCTGCACCTTCCAGGTATGATCCCAGTGGTAATAGTGGTGGGGCGAAATCGCGACAACCATTCCGGCCTGTTTGGCGGCGGCGAAGAGCTGGTCAAGATGGGGAACGACCTTGTGCTCGGTGACACTTTCGCCAACGACTGGCCATGCGAGGCCTTTAGGGCTCATGAAGTCGTTCTGGGGATCGATCACCACGAGAGCCGCTTTTGATACGTCGAGTTTCATGTTGCCCTTCGTCAGAGCAGGTTTCTCGGGATCTTTATACGGATCGTTGGCAGTTTGCGCGTTGGCGGCCGCGCTGGCTCCAAGAAGAGCTGCGCCAGCGAGGACGGCTGCGGCAAATTTCCTGAGTGATTTGGTTTTCGGGCTAAACACGTAACTGCCTCCATCTAGGGTTACTAAGCAAGCAACAGTAACGCTATGCAGAATTATCCGAATTCTACACAAGTGCTGCGTATCAATTCTTGCCTATGTTTTCAATGTACGGACCGTACCGCTCGGACACAAGTAAACCTTAGTTTGGGTATGGCGCTCTTATCCGAGCCTGGGTCCAGTTTTAAGCCGATCCCCGGGGCGGGCGTCGTCCGGAATGGACTGTACGAGACGATTAACGAGGAGTAGCTTCCATTAGAAAGTTGTCATGAGGTGAGGGCAGCGTGGGGCGGTAAACGCGCCGGCTGGAGTTCCGAGTGGAAGAACTGGCGACACTTTGGGAAGATGAGGAATTCGTCCTGACCCGCCGAAGGTCACAGGATCGCCGCTTGTTGTTAGTACGAGCGACGGCATCGGCGCGACCGAGGGCGACAACTATAGCGCGGCTAGATCACGCTTACGCTCTTCGGGCCGAGTTGGAGCCATTGTGGGCTGCTCGGCCCGTCGCGCTTGAGCGGCGTGGCGGAAGGTCCGAGCTTTTGATGGAGGACCCGGGCGGCGAAGTTCTTGCGCGCTTGATCGGGGAACCGTGGGAACTCCAGCCATTTCTTCGGGTTGCCATCGACTTGGCCGGGGCGCTAACCCGCCTGCACCGCCGCGGCCTCATACACAAGGATATTAAACCATCAAACGTTTTGGTCGACGTCGACCGGGGCGGGCTTTGGTTGATGGGCTTTGAAATAACCTCTCGTGTACCGCGCGAAAGAAGGTCACCTGAGCCGCCCGAGATAATTGCGGGCACGCTGGCCTACATGGCACCTGAGCAAACGGGCCGGATGAACCGGTCGATCGATGCTCGAAGCGATCTATACTCCCTTGGAATCACTCTGTACGAAATGCTTACCGGAGCGCTGCCGTTCACGGCTAGCGATCCCATGGAGTGGGTTCATTGCCACATTGCGCGTCAGCCCACGCGCCCAGATGAGCGCGTCGCAGGTATCCCCAAGCCGGTGGCGGACATCATAATGAAGCTGCTCGCGAAGACTGCTGAGGAGCGTTACCAGACCGCGGCAGGCGCGGCCAGCGATCTGGAACACTGCCTAAAGTGTTGGGAGACGGATCACCGGATCGAGCCTTTCCGGCTGGGTTCTCGCGATATTCCAGACCAGTTGCTGGTCCCCGAAAAGCTTTATGGGCGCGAAGCTGAAGTTGGGATGCTGGTCTCAGCGTTCGACAGAGTGGTAAGAGAGGGCTCATCGGAAATCGTGCTAGTGTCCGGCTACTCCGGGATAGGCAAATCCTCCGTTGTTAATGAGCTCCAAAAAGTCCTGGTTCCGCAGCGCGCTCTCTTTGCCTCCGGGAAATTCGATCAGTATAAGCGCGACATTCCTTACGCGACCTTGTCGCAGGCGCTCCAAGGTCTCGTACGTCAACTGTTGAGCAAGGACGACGCCGAACTCTCGCGGTGGCGTTTCGAGCTGCGGGAGGCGTTGGGGGCGAGCGGATCACTGATGGTCACCCTCATTCCGGAGCTCGCTCTCATTGTGGGTAATCAACCGTCTGTCGTTGAGCTGCCTCCACTCGAAGCTAAGACGCGGTTCCAACAGGTATTTCGGCGCTTTCTAGCGGTGTTCGCGAGCGACGAGCACCCGTTGACATTATTCCTCGACGATCTGCAGTGGTTGGACAGGGCAACTCTCGATCTATTCGAGCATCTCGGCAGTCATTCGGAGGTGCGTCATCTCTTGCTGATTGGGGCATATCGAGACAACGAAATTGATCCGTCGCATCACCTGGCTCGAACCCTGGATGCAATCCGACACGCCGGGGGCAGAATTCAGGAGATCATGCTTACACCTCTTACTAGGGCCGATATCGGGCATCTGATCGTTGACGCGCTGCACTGCACCCCTGCGACGGCTAAGCCGCTCGTTCAACTCCTTCACGAGAAAACGGGCGGGAATCCATTTTTCGCGATCCAGTTCTTAACTGGCCTCGTCGAAGAAGGGTTAGTCGCGTTTGACAACGACAAGGCAGCCTGGACCTGGGATTTGGCGAGCATTGGAGCTAAAGCCTATACCGAGAACGTCGTCGATTTCATGGCTGCAAAGCTGCGCCGCCTACCCGAAAGGACACGTGACGCCTTAGGGAAGCTCGCATGCGTAGGCAACAGCGCGCAGATCGGTACACTGAGCACCGTCTTGGAAATTTCTGAGGCCGAGGTCGACAGCATGCTCTGGGGCGGGGTGCGCGCAGGCATGGTCTCGCGTGTGGAGGGGACCTACACCTTTATCCACGACCGTGTTCACGAGGCGGCCTACACTCTAATTCCCCTGAACGAAAGAGTTTCGCTTCACGTGCGAATCGGGAGAACACTCGTATCCCGCACCCCGCCTGAGGAGTGCAACGCTAAAATCTTCGAAATGGTCAATCACCTCGATCGCGGTCTGGAGCACATTCAAGCTGCCGAAGAGCGGGAGCAGGTGGCGGAGCTTAATCTGCGCGCAGGCAAGCGAGCGAGGACATCGACTGCCTATGCGTCCGCCTTAAAGTATTTCGCGGCCGGCCGCTCCCTCTTGCGGGACGACTGCTGGAACAGTCAGTACTCGCTTGCGTTCGAGCTGGAGTTACACCTGGCCGAATGCGAATTTCTGACAGGCGACCTACCTACAGCCGAACGGCGGCTGACCGAGCTCCTTCCTTACGCAAAAACCATAGTAGACAAAGCTGGTGTAACCCATCTGCAGACCGCACTCTACCTGACCCTTGACCGACCGGATCGCGCAATCGACGTGGGGCTCGCGTACCTCCGACACGTCGATATCGATTGGTCGGCTGACCCAGCCGACGGATTGGTAAGTGCTGAGCTCGAGAGAATTTGGGGACTTCTCGACCTCCGTCCTATTGAACAGCTTATCGATCTTCCGCCAATGGTCGATCCCAGTTGGCGGGCGACAATGGACGTGCTTTCGGGTATGTTTGCGCCAACCCTGCTCACTCAAAGCAATCTTTACGATCTCATCGTGCTTCGAATGACGACACTCAGTCTGGAGCACGGGAACTGTGATGCCTCTTGCTATTCCTACGCACACATCAATCGAGTCTTGGGCTTCCGTTTCGGAGAATACCAGTCTGCTTTCCGTTTTGGAAAGCTGGCCTGTGACCTCATCGAGAAACGCGGCCTGCGTCGTTTCGAGGCGCGCGTCTATGCTTCCGTTGGTGCTTTCGCTCTTCCCTGGGCCGGAGATCTGCTCGTCAGCCGCGAGTTCATAAAGCGCGGTTTCGATCTCGCAGATGCCGCGGGCGATTTGACGTACGCAGTCTTTGGATTCAAAAATCTGATCACGAACTTGCTGGTCTCGGGATTGCCGTTGGACGAGGTGCAACGTGAAGCGGAACGAGGGCTCGAATATGCTCGCAAAGCGCGGTTTGGTTTTGCAGTCGATTGGTTTTCGGGGCAGCTCATGTTGCTACGGGCGCTCCGTGGCGCGTCATTGGATCTCAATTCGTTGGACAACGAAGGTTATGGTGACAAAACATACGAGCGTCATTTAAGAGACCAGCCTCCTCTTGCACTTTGCGCCTGCACCTACTGGCTTCATAAGCTGCAGGCCTGTGTGCTGTCCCGAGACATCGCGGCTGGCATAGATGCAATAGCCAATGCCACCCCGTTGTTGTGGTCGACCAGGGCCTTCCTGGAAGCCGCCGATTTTCATTTCTACGCCGCACTTGTGCACGCGTCGGCTTGCGACCTCACGACGGGCGAGGAGCGAGGTCAGCACCTGGCCTCCCTCCTCGATCACCGGAGGCAAATATTGGAGTGGGCAGAAAATTGTGCGGAGAGCTTCGACAACCGGGCCGCGTTGCTTAATGCCGAGATCTCGCGTTTACAAGGACGAGATCTCGACGCTATGCGATTTTACGAGACCGCAATCCGATCGGCACACGACAACCGATTCATCCAAAACGAGGGACTGGCGCACGAACTTGCGTCAAGATATTACCAATCACGCGACTTCGCCACGATCGCCGACACCTATCTCCGCAACGCGCGGTCCTGCTACCTCCGTTGGGGTGCAATAGCCAAGGTCCGGCAACTGGATCATCAATATGCGCACCTGCGACTGGAGACTGGCCAGTCGGTAGGAGTTTCCACCATCGCCGCCCCGGTCGAGCAATTGGATCTCGCCACTATATTAAAAGTCTCCCAAACCGTAGGAGGTGAAAACGACCTGGAGAAATTGATCGAGACGCTCATGCGAGCCGCTCTCGAGCATGCCGGCGCTGAAAGAGCGCTGTTGATCCTGCCGTTGGGTGACGAACTGCGAATAGCAGCAGAGGCGTGTGGAAGCGAGGACGTTGTCCTCGTGGAAACTCGGGTCGAGAAACTCCTGAATGTTTCCCTACCGAATGCAATTGTCCAGTATGTTATGCGTACTCATGAAAGTTTGATCCTGGGGGACGCTTCGGCGGAAAGCTCGCTTTTCTCGGATGACTACGTTCGCCGGCAGAAAATTCGCTCCGCCCTCTGTCTGCCGCTCCTCAACGGGGGAAAGTTAACGGGGCTACTTTATCTTGAGAACAACCTCCTTCCCCACGTGTTTACTCCCGCCCGAATGTCGGTCTTGAAACTCCTGGTGCTCCAGGCGGCGATATCTTTGGAAAATACGCGCCTCTACAGTGAACTTCAGGAACGAGAGGCGAGGATCCGGCGCTTGGTGGACGCAAATATCATGGGTGTTTGCATCTGGACTCTTGATGGCGAGATCACCGAAGCTAACGACGCCTTTCTTCACATGTTGAGATGCAGTCGCGACGATCTCCTTTCGGGGCGCGTGCGCTGGAGAGACTTGACGCCTTCCGAATGGCGAGAGGGTGACGAACGTGCCCTTGCTGAAATCCGAGAGAAGGGCTCGGTGCAACCTTATGAAAAAGAGTTCTATCGCATGGACGGTAGCCGCATTCCGGTGCTTCTGGGTGCCGCGTTGTTCGAGAAGGAGTCGACTGAAGGGGTTGCGTTCATTCTGGACTTAACCGATCGCAAAACTGCTGAAGTTGCTCTGATTGAGAGCCAGGAAAATTTAGCGCGCACCGAGCAATTTTCGCTCGTGATGGCGACGCACACGGATCTCGAAGGGCGTTGGCTAAAGGTCCCGCCCACTCTGTGCGAGTTGCTTGGTTATTCGGAAGCCGAATTACTAGGACGCCGTTTCCACGATTTCACTCACCCGGACGACGTTGATTTCGAGTGGTCTCAATGCGAGCGCCTAATCCGGGGCGAGATAAAGTCATTCGATCTCGAGAAACGGTACTTAGCGAAGGGCGGGTCTACCGTCTGGGCCTACCTAAATGCATCCGTTGTCTTGGATGCGAATGGCGCGGCGGTCCATCTTTGCACTTATATTAAGGACATCAGCGAGCAAAAGATACAGGAGTACGCCTTGCGTCAAAGCGAGGAGCGGTACCGGACCCTAACCGAAACCGCGACGGACGTTATACTGGCGATCGACCAACACAGCACGGTGCTCTTTGTCAACAGCGCCGTGGAGAAGGCGTTCGGCTACACCCGAGAAGAGATAATCGGCAAGAAAATCACGTTGCTCATGCCTGAGCGCATGCGGCACCGCCATGCGGAAGCCATTGGTCGCTATCTAAAGACACGCGAGAAACGAATATCGTGGAATGCCGTGTCATTGCCAGGACTTCGCAAGGACGGGAGCGAAATTGATCTGGACGTTTCGTTCGCGGAAGTCGGGGAGGGTAACGACCTCTTCTTCAGCGGTATTTTGCGCGACGTAACTGCTCGCAAGCGCACCGAAGACCGGCTGAGGAAGGCGCAGGACGAACTGGCACACGTTACCCGGATAGCAACGCTCGGGGAAATGAGCGCGTCTATTGCTCACGAGGTGGCGCAACCACTTGACGCTATAGTCACTAATGCCGGCGCGTGTTTGCGCTGGCTCGAAGCGGGAAAATATAAGGAGGCGAGCCGATCCGCCACACGTGTAATTGAGGGAGGCCACCGTGCAAGCGACATCATCGGCCAGATACGAGCGTTGGCCAAAAAAGAACCGCCGAAACGAGAATGGGTCGACGTCAACGAGTCTATCCAGCAAGTTATCGCGTTGGCCCGTGGAGAACTGCAAAGAAGCGGGATAGCGCTTGAGACCCATCTATCTAAGACTTTGCCGATCATCCTAGCAGATCGTATTCAGCTGCAGCAGGTCATATTGAATCTCCTGATGAATGCGATCGAGGCTCTCGCTGGCGTAGAAAAGAATGCGCGCGAACTTCAGGTCCGGTCGGCCCTGAGTGGCACGACTCATATACTTGTAGAGATCCAGGACACCGGGCCAGGGTTTGATCAAGGAACGCTGGACTATTTGTTTGACGCCTTCTTCACCACAAAGACCCAGGGATTGGGCATGGGGTTGGCGATTAGCCGCTCGCTTGTGGAGGCACATGGCGGACGGCTGTGGGCGACCGCAAATATCCCCCGCGGCGCCGTATTTCAGTTTACCCTACCGATTGAACGAGAGTAAGGCTACTAGCGAGACGTCGGCTTGCCACGCTCGCTTCTAATCCACACCGCTCCGTCATAAATTGGGCTACCAACGCTCAGCGAGCCAATATCGCGCTCGGTCCGCTGCGGTTGACAATTACGGTAATGTGAATTACCAAATGTGGCCTTTCTGAATCCTGCAGAGGAAAAAACTTGGTTCCAGCAATGTCGGCCCGTCTGAAACAGCGCCGTGAAGCCATTCTTCGAGCAGCCGCCGAGGTCTTCTTCGAGCAAGGTTATGCCGCCACGAGCATAGACGCGATTATCGAACGGGCGGGCGGGTCAAAGCGCAACATTTACAATGAGTTCGGGAACAAGGAGGGATTGTTCCTGGCGATTGTCACTGAAAATGCAAATACGCTTTTGTCCAGCCTGGTGATCGAGCAACGAGAAAGCCAAGACCTTCATGAGACCCTTAATGCCTTTGGGCAGCGCCTCATGAGCGCTTACATGTCTCCTGCGTTGATAGGAATCTACCGAATAGCTGTTACCGAGTTCAGCCGATTCCCCGACCTTGTGTCGTCATTCTACGACCAAGGGCCCGGCCGGGCAACATTGCGGCTGGCCGAGGTCTTGCAGGACGCACGCGAACGAGGCGAGATTCACGCCGATGACTGCCTCAGGATTGCGGGCCACTTTGTCGGCATGATTCGTGATAACCTTCACTTACAGGTTGTACTGGGACTTCGCCCCCCGCCCTCGGCCAAGGAAACGCGCGAAGCAGTCAAGTCTGCGGTGACTGTGTTTTTGAACGGTGTACGCCCACGAAATACGACAGAATAGGCGACGCGATCACAAACAGATGCAACGCCTTATCACCAAAGATGAGGCCCATCTTTTCTCGCGCCACCCGCCAACTGTTCCCGCCGCCATCGGCTAGGGGTTGTTCCGAAAAACCGCCGAAAGAGGCGGCTAAAATGTGCCTGGTCGGCGAGGCCGCAGTTGAAGGCAATTTCGGCCAACGATTTGTCGGACGCAAGGAGAAGCTCGCTAGCCCGCTCTATCCGCAGTTTCATGATGAAGGTATACGGTGAAAGCCCAAGACGAATGGTGAATGCGCGGGCGAAATGGCTAGGACTGAGGTTCACTTCTGCCGCAAGGTCGCTTACGCGCACGGACGAGTCTATTCGCATTGCCAGAAAGCTCACAACACGCTTCATCTGCCAATCGCAAAGGCCGGTCCTGTCCTGATAGGATGCCCTCGGGTTTGATGGGGCCGGGGAACTTACCCCCCCTTGGATCGAGCCGGTCGCCGGTTGCATCACGTCCTCCCACCTTGCCGCCAACCCATCCAGTAAAGCTGCAAGCAACAATCCCTTCTATCGGACTGTAGTATCTATTACCTATCCTAAGGGCGTAGATTGTCTATTCCAGCGGGGAGGTTTGGAGTGGCAGAATGGTGCCATCAGGTGATGCGGGGGTCTGCTATGGACTGGGCGACCTCTATGGCGATATTGACGACGATGTAGAGAGCGCCGAAGACCATCGAAACGCCGAGTACGGCCGGTAGATCTGAGCTTGTCAGCGACTCCACCATATAGTGTCCGGCTCCGGGCCACGCGAATATCCGCTCAACTATTAACAGGTTCCCAAAAAGAAGGCGGATCTGGAGGCCGAGCATGCCGAGGGGCGCTGACGCTGAATTCCTGAGGCCATGCAAGAGTACCAGCCGAGTTTCGCTAATTCCTTTCCCGCGTGCGGTCCGGATGTAGGGTTGTTGCATGACATCATGAAGCGCTCCCCCCAAGGTCCGCCCAACTGCAACGGCTATCGGGAAAGCCAACGCGAGCGAAGGTAGGAGGATATGGCAAAGCGCATCGAGGGTAATGAATGGATGGCCTGTCAGCAAACCGTCGACGATATGCAGCCCGGTCGGGCCCGAGAACTCCGATTGAGTGAGGCGCCCGCTTCCCGGAAACATCTGCAACTTGAACCAAAAAATGAAAGTTAGTAGCAGGGCGGACAAAAAAATCGGGAAGGAACCGATCGCGATAAGGGCCACCCGTACCGCGCCCGAGCGAGGAAAGACGAGCTGGAGCGAGGCTAATCCAACTGCAAGCACAATCCCCAGGAAGATCGACATGGCCATCAGTTCAAGCGTTGCGGGTAAGTGCCTCGAGATGTCGGCGGTGATCGGTTGGCGGGTTCGGAACGATGTTCCCAAATCTCCTCTTGCCAGACGAAGCAGGAAGCGCCCGTATTGAACCATGATAGGTTCGTCCAGACCCAGTTGCTTCCGAACCAATTCCACGGTTTCTTTCGGGGCGGACGGCCCGGCGACGGCTCTGGCCGGATCCGCGGGAATAACGCTCTGCAAGCAGAACGCGAAAAAGCTCATTACCAGCAAAACGGCTAAGAGTCCGCATAGGTGCCTGCAGGAAGAAGCAAGCAAAGAACCGCCCATGACTTAGCGCCCCCGCAGAGCGGCTCGGAGGCCATCGCCCGCAAGGTTTGCGCACAAACACAGAACGAAGATGACTGACCCAGGAAGCAGGGGCAGCCACCAAAAAACGGTAAGGCTGTCGAGCGAGCGCGCTGTCATGGCGCCAAGCTCCGGCGCCGGGGCGGCTTGACCAAGTCCGAGGAATGACAATAGCGAAATCGTAATCACGATGTTAGCAACGTCGAGGGTTGCTCCCACAATCAAGGCCGGCGTGACCCCGGGCAAAAGGTACCGGAAGACCAGACGCATGCTGCTGACCCCGACCGTGCGAGCCGCCTCGAAATGCGGTCGAACTATTAGTCGCCGGACTTCATCACGGCAGAGGCGAGCGTACCATGGCCACCAAATGATGGCGATCGCAATCATCGTGTTCGTGAGACCGGGGCCAAGCACCGCAATTGTGGCGAGCGCGACGAGCGTCGACGGAAAAATCAGGAAGAAGTCGACCATTCGTTGAAGGAATATGTCCGCCTTTCCGCCAAGAAATCCAGAAAGGACGCCGATCGCCGAGCCCAGAACCGCGCTGAAGAGAATGACGGTCAAGCCGGGGAGC
This sequence comes from Ensifer sp. ENS07, assembly GCF_014852185.1. Taxonomy (NCBI): domain Bacteria; kingdom Pseudomonadati; phylum Pseudomonadota; class Alphaproteobacteria; order Hyphomicrobiales; family Rhizobiaceae; genus Ensifer; species Ensifer sp. ENS07. Next base: position 323,315 of record NZ_JACVBE010000003.1, read on the forward strand.
CAGGTGAATTGCACTCCCAGCAAGACCCTAGAAAACAGGTCGCGCCCGATTTCGTCTGTTCCAAACCAGTATTCCGACGAGGGCGGTAGATATCCGTTTGCAACTCGCAGCTGCGGATCGTATGGAGCGAGCCAATCGGCGAAAACGGCAACAAACGTTATGAGCACCATGCCGAATATGCTGACCTTTTCGAGGCGGCCTATGCGTCGAAGGGTGGTGCGCCAGTCCGCGCCAATCCACCTCGGCCCCGGTCTCTTGTCTTCGATCACCGTTTAGCACCTCCGACGAGATTGGTTGCTAACCCCGGCGAGGAAACCAGAGTTGCTAGGGAGCGCGTGTCGGGCTCTACGTCGATGACTATTTCACCCTCTCTTAAGACGGCTATTCGGTCAGCTACGATTCTTGCTGCAGCCAAATCGTGGGTCACGAAGAGCGTGGCCATATCAAGTCGACGTCGAAGGCGACCGAAAAGGTTCAGCATTGCTGCGGAAAGCGATGCGTCCATGGCGCTGATAGGTTCGTCGCATAGCAAGAGCTTGGGCGGAACGACCACAGCTCGCGCAACAACGGCGCGCTGACATTGACCGACTGATAAGTCTGCAGGGAGGACATTCAGCAGCGCCGGCTCCAGCTCCACCATCTCCATAGCCTCTTCAACGCGACGAGTAAGCTCGCGCGGCCGCATCCCGGAGCGACGCAGTCGCTCGCCGATTTGCTCTCCAACGGTTAGCCAAGGTGTCAGGGACGACACGGCATCCTGAAATACAACCTGAGGCCGATCGTCGGTACGGAAGACATAACCACCATCGGGTTGCAGCAAACCGGCGGCGATTTTTAGAAGCGTTGATTTCCCAGCCCCGCTATTTCCGAGCAGAGCAACGCATTCGCCGCGACTGATCGACAGATCGACGGATTTTAAGACGAGCCGAAACTGTGAAGACCAGAAACTCCGTCCGCCGACGGGGAACGATTTCGCGATTTTGAAGAATTTCAGGGCGACGTCGTCCCGGTCGATGTATCTGGCTGGCCACGGTTCGAGCGGCTGTGGTTTCGCAAGATTGTTCGCCCGCCCCGGAAAAAGACATGCGACCAGACCTGGGTGATGTGGGTGTCCCCGAAGGGCAGGGACGCAACTCGCGCATTCGAGCTTGGCGATCGGGCAGCGTGGTACGTAATTACACCCCTGGGAGAACTCAGCAGAGCTGCCGTTCGGGGCAGGCAGAGTTGGCAGGGGATGACGCCGCTCCGTCCTAAGATCGAACCGAGCTGCGAGAAGTCCCGCGGTGTAAGGATGACCGGGATCTTTGATCACATCGCGGATCGGCCCGACTTCGACAACCCGCCCCCCATGAAGAACGACGAGACGGTCCGCTAAGCCGGCCGCCACCCCGAGGTCATGGGTTATGAACAATATTGCGACATTCTGTTCTCTCGCTGCTCGTCGAAGAAGGTCGAGGATTTCGGCTTGAATGGAGGCGTCGAGTGCCGTCGTTGGTTCGTCGGCAATCAGCAATTTCGGTCCAGCCATCATAGCCATCGCGATGAGGACCCTTTGTCGCTGTCCTCCAGACAGGCGATGGGGGAAGGAGGCGGCAATCCCTTTCGCGTCCGGAAGTCCAGTCCGTTGCAACCAGTCCAGGATATCGGGTTCCTTTGTCGATTCGCGCAACTGGTCGCCGATGGTCATCGTGGGATTGAGTGCGCTCAGGGGATCTTGGGGGATCGCTCGCACGATAGTTCGGCGGACTCCACGCAGCCGAACAGGCGACGCGCCCGCAATCTCCTCCCCCGCCAGAAGGATCGATCCGCTCAGGCCCGGCTGGGAGCCCTGGGGCATCAGCCCTTGGACGGCGTGGCCAATAGTGGACTTGCCAGAGCCGCTCTCGCCGACGATCCCCACGATCTCTCCGGCACCTACCGTCAAGCTAACGTTCTCCAGCACCAACTTCGCAATGCCGTCTCGGTGGAGGGTCACTGAGAGATGTCTGATTGCCAGAACTTCCTCGGACATCGCGGTGCTTCTCAAATTGAGCTTCGGTTCATTTTCGGACACTTGCAAAGTCAATATTGCCAGGCGGAAACACGGGCCGGAGGCCCAGATCGCGCAATCCTTTTATATGGACAACAATGTCGTAGGCGTCGATGAGCGGAATGACGAATCCGGCATCGAAGTACATGTGCCCGGATTGCTCATACAGGGAGTTACGAGCCTTCGGGTCTGCCAGGACGCTGGCTCGGTTAACTAATGCGTCGGCTTCCCGAATCTGGCGACCGTAGAAATTACCCGGCGCGTCTTTCGTGAAGAAAGCTGTGGCTTGGTTTTCCGGATCAGCGGCGTCAGGAGACGAAATCGTCAGCAGCAAATCGGGCGCATCCGGCTTTCCCTTCATGGCGTAAGCTGCTCCCGGCGGCAGAATGTGGGCGTTCGCGTTCACTCCAATCAACGCGAGTTGAGCCATCATCAAATCGGATATACGGCCATAGCTGGGAGCAGCACTGTACAGGCCAAATGTGAGGTTGACGGGCGCATGTTTGGCGATTGTTCTTTTTGCGGCCTCCAAATCGGTAGGGAATACGATCGGTTGTTCCGGTGTGAGCATCATATTCTGGTAGGGTGACTGGGAAACGCTGGCGTATTTGCCAAATGCTTCTCTCACCCATAGATTGGGGTTGATCGCAGTTAATACCGCTCGACGGACCTCTGGATTCTCTAGCGCGGTACCAGGCTTAATGAATAGGCTGAATTGCGTCATACTTGGCTTTGCCGTTATCTCGAGATTGGGAGGCAATCTATCGAGCTGTGCGATCGGATAGTTTTTGGGGACAACATCGATCTCGCCCGCCTGCAGCTTCAAAATCTGCTGAGCTAGATCCGGTATAACCGGCAGCTCAATTCTGTCGAAGAATGGACGCTTACCCCAATAGTCTTTGGACCGCTCCAAAGAATACCGTTCCGCTCGCTTGAACTCCACGAGCGTGTACGGACCTGTACCAGCAGCATGCTCGTTAAGCCATTTTGTGGAGGAGTCGCCGACGTCGTGTTTGTCTAGCGCCTGCGGACTGATCACTTTCGGGCCCCATGGGCTGGCCAGCGAATCCAGCAAGGAAGGTTGAGGCGAATGAAGCCTGAGCACAACGGTATCTTCGTTCTGTGCGCTGATCTCCTTCACGTTCTTGAGAAAATAGCTAAGGACGAGACCCCGATCTCGGCGGCGCTTGAGAGACTTTACGACTGCGTCTGCGTTCATTGGGGCTCCATCATGGAACCGTACCCCTCCCACAAGATGAAAGGTGTAAGTCATTCCGTCTTCCGAAATATCCCACGCTTTGGCAAGCGACCCTGTTACTTTGGTGGAGCCGGACTCGTACTTGACCAAGCCTTCGTAGACATCGTTGACCGCACTTATCGCTGCGATTTCAAAGCCGTTATCCGGGTCGAAAGTCCCGATATCGGAAGAGAGTGGCACCCGTAGGACCTCTCGTTGCTGCGCGTGCGTCGCGAGCCCCAAAAAAACAATAAACACCGCTGATGCACACGCAACGAGAAAAGAAATGAGACGCTTAGGCCTGCTCCGCATGTGGTTGTCCTGTCGGGTTTCTTGCTGGGGCGGATGTTTGCTGCGTTGCAACCTCTGTCTGCATAGCCACTTCCAAAGAAACTAATCCTCAAAGACCATAAATCTTGAAGATTCCTCGCCAGAAATTTGTAGTGGCCCTTGACCGAGCTATGATGAAAGAGAGAGATGAGCTACGGCGTTATGAAATTAAGTCACTGTAGAAAAAGGAAAAATCCAGCCTGGCGTTCGATCTCGTCCTCTGGACATGGCCTGAGTCGTGATTGGAGAACAGAAGCATCTGCGATACAAGGCCTTCACCGCGAACAGAGTGTGATCTAGTATCTGCTTGACGCACTGTCGCCCTACTCGCAGCCACAAGGCGACACGCAGTCAGACTGGGAGGCTCAGATGAAGGCGTCAGTAGCAGAAAGTAAAAAAGCTCCTATCGTGACGCTCGTGGACGACGATTGCGATGTCCGCGAGGCAATGGGCAACTTGCTGGACTCGGTCGGGATAGAGTCTTTGTCATTCGCGTCTGCGCAAGAATTTCTCGCCGCGAAGTTGCCGGACCGACCCGGTTGTTTCGTGCTGGACGTTCGGATGCCGGGGCTGAGTGGCCTAGATCTCCAGCATCATCTGGCGAACAAAGGGATAAATACACCCATCCTGTTCCTCACCGCTCACGGCGACATCGCTATGAGTGTGGAAGCGATGAAGGCCGGAGCGCTCGACTTCCTTACAAAGCCGGTTCGAGATCAAACGTTCTTGGACGCGGTCGTTAAAGCAATATCCACCGACGTTGTGCGGCGGGAGCAGGCTGCTATGTCACGCCTTCATATCGACCGTTATAGGGCGCTGACCGCTCGCGAGCGACAGGTGATGAAGCTAGTGGTGGAAGGGGCGCTTAACAAACAGATCGCCTTCGACCTCGGGATAAGCGAAGTCACCGTTAAGCTCCATCGCAGTAGCATGATGAAGAAAATGCAGGTTAGCTCGGTTCCTCATCTGGTCGGTGCCTGGCAAGCGCTACCCGATGAGTTGAAGACGCGTGATGGCTGAATACCTTCCTACCTGTCGCGCGCGGCGCCATTAGGCTGACGCTTCAATATACGGAGGCCGCGATGGAGGCGATTTCAAGACGCAGCCGCAATCTGCTTGCGATCGCTACGAGCGTCGCCGGGGCGGTGCTCGCCGGCATTTCGCACGAGCCTGCTGGGTTGATGATCGCTATCTCAGCCTCTTGGATTTGTCTCGGTTGGAGGGCCGCGCTGTTGGCTGTTCCCATTGCAACCCTGTTTTTCTCGCTAATTCTCTTCTATCCTGGGCTCTTGCCATTCCCTGCATTATTTGCCGTCGGAGACTGGTACCTGCGCTTGGGAGCCTTTGCGATTTCGGCCCTCGGACTTTGGCTACTTCTGCAGACATTTCGAACGGTCAGCTTTTTTGAGGAGGTCCACCGGCTGGGTCAGCCAACCGCTGAGGACATTCCAGGGCTAGGTTGGTCAGCCTATCCTGACGGGCGCATGCGCTTCGTGAATCCCGCCGGGTTGGATTTCATCGGCATAAGTGCAGAAGAAATGCGTCGGATCATGGATGAGGACCCGCATGCCTGGTGGAAGCTTTTCGTGCATCCAGATGATGCCGAGCGAAACATGGCGCGTTGGGAATATAGCCTGAAAACGGGGGAACCACTTGTGGACGAACAGCGAGTTCGTCGTCATGACGGAACCTATCGGTGGTTCCGCGACTCAGCGGTAGCCTCACGCGACGAGCGCGGGAATATCACGGGTTGGTTCGGGACGACCGTCGATATTGACGATCAAAAGCGAGCAGAGGCGGCACTGCGTACGAGCGAACTTCAATTGCGCAGACTGATTGATACGGTGCCCGCGCTCATCTGGTGTGCGGATCCCGTGGGAAGGCCCTCCTACGTAAACAAGACTCTTGTCAGCTGGTCGGGCCTCTCTCTCGCCGACATAAATACTGGCAACGACCCGGCGTCGATCATTGTCGATACGGCACATCCTGATGATACAAGCCAGGTTGCCGAGGCGTTGATACATTCGTTTTCGACGGGCCAGCCATTTGCCAGCAAATACCGGCAGCGTCGTGCGGACGGGGCGTACAGGTGGATCGACGGAAAGGCAGAGCCGCTGCGCGACGCCGATGGTTCGATCCTACAGTGGTACGGAGTTTGTCTGGATATAACCGAGGAAGTCGAAGCGCACCTGGCGGTTCAAGAACGAGAGCAGGAACTCCGTGTTCTCATCGATACGGTCCCAGCCATGATCTGGTTGATCACCCCGACGGGGGAACCACAATACTTCAACGAACGATTTGTCGAATGGAGCGGCGTTTCTCTTGAGGGCCAGACTGCTTTCAACAGGCCGATCACGCACCTCGAGTTAATTCATCCCGAGGATCGGCAGAAAGTTGCCGGTGCATTCGAACAATCGTTCGCCGCTGGGGAACCGCTACACGTTAAGGCGCGGTTTCGGAGGAACGACGGCGAATATCGATGGGTCGATTCTCGCGTGGAACCACTTCGCGACCAAGCGGGTCAAATCATTAGATGGTACGGAGTTTCTTTCATCATAGAGAAAGAAGTACGGGCGCAAATGGCACTCCGGGAGAGCGAGCGCTACCTGCAGCATCTCATCGATACCGTGCCGGTCGGCATTTTCTTGTCCGATCCGAAGGGCGAACCGATCTATGTGAACAAGCGCCTGATGGAGTATCAGGGGCTCGGGCTGGCCGAGCGCCGTAATCAGAGGACGAAAGCAGTGCGAGACCTTGTACATCCAGACGACCGAGAGGCGGTAGCAAGCCGATTGGCGTATTGTCACAAGGCGGGTCAGTCATTCGCCATGCGCTACCGACAGCAGCGAGGGGATGGCGTGTATCGGTGGGTTGAAGGAAGAAGTGAACCATTTCGCGACGAAAATGGTGTGATAATTCAGTGGTACGGCGTGAACCTAGATGTGGACGACGAGGTCCGCGCGCAGGAAGCGCTGAGATTAGCAGATGAGAGACTGGCGCGCGCCTCCCGAGCTGCCAGCTTGAGCGAGCTTTCAGTATCAATTGCACACGAGCTCAACCAGCCACTCCAGGCGATGGTTTCCAATGCCAATGCCTTTCAGCGTTGGCTTACCGCTGATCCTCCGAACTTTGAGCGTGCTAATCGCAGTGCGTCGTCTGTCATTAGGAACGCCGATGCAGCGGCGCAGGTCGTGGCTCGTATCCGAGCGCTTTTCAAACAAACTGGATCGCGTCGTCAACCCGTCGATTTGAACACCCTCATTGAGGAAGTTTGTGAACTCGCGGGCGACAAACTGATGGGGAACCACATAAAGCTCCAACTCCATCTCGAGCCGAACCTGCCTGAAGCGACTGCGGACCGAGTGCAAATCGAACAGGTAATCCTCAATCTCCTGCGCAACGCGATCGAGTCGATTCAGAAGGCCGGTGCGCGATCCGGCACGCTGACTATAGTCTCGGGGCAGGCGGAAAATGGCATGCTGAGGATCGAATTCCGGGATCAAGGAACGGGCATTGATGATGTGGAACGCATCTTCGATCCCTTCTTCACGACGAAGAATGAAGGTATTGGAATGGGGTTGTCGATTTGTCGCACGATATTAGAGGCGCACGGTGGAAGTATATGGGCTGAAAACTTGAGTTCAAATGGTGCTGCAATTTGCTTCTTGCTTCCGATTTCATCCCGTCGACCGACCGAGTAGATAATCGGCCGACCGAATTTCAGTGTGGAAGCGTGACCTTGAGAAACACGCCCACATTTTGCTGAAGTCCAAAGTATTGCGTCCGGCTTGACAGATGCCAGGTGGAACAACCGTCCCCGCCGATGACGTCTGCCAAGGCGGACGACAGCATGCCCGCAGCACATTCGCTTTCCGTGGATGTCCGGAATCCTGAGTGTCGATCGACACGTTGGGATGCGGGCGGCGGCAGCCAATCTTCGCCGCTTTAATTGTCCGATGGACCTCCTGGTGCGCACCGAGTTCGATGGGCGCCTTCACATTCTTTCCATAAACGGGAAAGCACCACCACGAAAATCCGAGTAGCCAGATAATCAGCCGCCAGATACTGGGTATCGACGTTCTCGCCGGAGTTGGGATTCGAGAGGCCGCCCTTTGTTTTGCAAAGGACGGCCATGGCTGCGCTGCGGCGGTGGTGGGGGGGCCGCCTGGGACGGGGAGGAGAACCGTCCTTGGGAGGTAGATGCGAGCCGTATTTGCTACGATATATGCAAGCGTCCGACCGGGGAACTATACATGTGTTTGTATCGGGGCTGCTTCCATCGAACCCGCCAGAAACTTGGTCGCTCATGGGAGGCAGAGCGGAATGCGTGGCCTGAAGCAGAGCAGACAGTTGATGGCCGCAGCAATCTGGCACTCCGACGCGCGTGCTCCGATGCCACGCCGCAAAGACATCGATGCTCGTCATGTTAAAGGTGCGATCTTGTTCTGAAGAAGAACTCGTAAACCGCGTCAGACGCGACATTCGCGCCTCTGACGGGGACTTGCGTGCAGAGGTGATCCCAGCCTCTTTTTGCCGAAACAGCGAAAAGCAAACCTGATCAACACAGTAGTTCGGACTTTTTCACCAGGTCCGCGAGCGAACTCGCCTCCATTTTGTGCATCACATTCGCCCGGTGTATTTTCACCATGATCTCACTTATGCCAAGTGCATATGCTATCTGCTTGTTCATCAGGCCGTTTGTAACATGATGCATTACCTGTTTTTCCCTCGGAGTCAGGGTGGATGCGTTCTCCTTGATGGCATTTCTCTGGAGGGCAGATTGCCGGCTGCACCTATTTGTCTCGAAGGCTTTCATCACGGCCTCAAGCAATTGCCTGTTGCTGAAAGGCTTCAAGAGAAAGTCAATCGCACCAGCTTTCATTGCCGTGACGCTCATAGGCACATCCGCATGCCCTGTCACAAAGACTATGGGCAGATCGCAGCCGAGCTCTGCCAGGCGGCATTGGAATTCCATTCCACTGATACGAGGAAGGTTCACATCCAAAACGATACAGCCGGGAGCTTCGAGGCAGCCATTCTCAACGAAATCCAAAGCGTCGCCGAAGGCAGTCGACCTGATCCCGGAAGATTCAAGGAGCTCAACCATCGAAAGACGGATATCAAGGTCGTCGTCAATTACAACAACGACTTGTTCTTCAGTCGATGGGGCTTGTTGCTTTAGTTCGGTGGACATCCAGCACTCCTCCACACCACGAACGATGGCTGCGCTACGAATTGTCTCAGGAGGGGCGGCAATTCAGAACTATACGATGGTGTAGTTCCCATCACCAATTGTGGCAGCTTCCTACATACAGTAAATTAGCTGCGTCAGTGACTGGCTGGAAACCAAACAAAAACGCCGGTGCCAACGATTTTCATTATGATGCATCCAGTAATTTCCGTCGTCGTTGGAGGGACGCGCGCCACGCGAAGCAATGGCGCGCTAAACTGGCTGAACTCCGCGTCCATCACCCGCGGAGTGATCCTGCAGACGGCAAGTCAGGCCTTAGTGGTCAGGAGTCGTGAGTTCGGCATCGTTTGTGTCAACAACGAACACTGCGAGAATTTTGGCATCCTCTGTATCACTGGCATTCGCGCTCACCAGGTGGTGATCCCCGGGGACTTCAATCCAGTTTTCCCCAGTCTCGTAAATCTTCAACTTGCCATCGTTGACCTGACTTTTAATGCGTCCCTGTATCACCGTCGCCGAGATGAACGCGCTCTTCGCATGGGTATGCGATGGGTTAGATCCGCCGGGTCCATACTCCACTAAAACCCCGCGCATGCTCTTGCCAGGAACGTTTGGTAGCTTGTGATCGAATATCACAGTGATTTTTGCGTTATGGGGCTTTCCCCCCGCGTAAACGGGCGTCCCAACAATCAATGCAACCGAAAATGCCGCGACGATTGACTTCAACATCAAGTGTCTCCTTAAGAAAAAGCTTTGCAAATTGGATGCTATCCGTCGCTCATCCCCAGGCTAGTTATACGTTCGTTTCACAAGAACTTCGCTCAAAGAAGATCACCGGAGGGACTCAAAACGGTGCTCGAGCTAGAACGCTCTGGGCCGGCTCGAACCCCGCCAAGTCAAATCTGGAGCGATCCCTGGAGCAGTCCCTGTCTAAACGGCGCGTCCCGAAAACGAATAGCTGATCATTTATGCCAAGGATTCGGGCAACGACTTCGATGACAAAAAGGACCCGCTCACCGCAATGCCGCGGGAGCGGGGCCGGAGCCTTTAAACAGCGGTAAAAAACGACCGCGCCGACGTCGCTTCCATCTATTCTGAACCTGGAACTTGGCTGTTCAAGGGACGATAACGAAGTCTGGATTTGCGATGGCGAACGCTGCGTCCCGATCGGCCGCAGGAGGATATATGCACAGCTTGTTGATGTGCTTTTTCAGCTTCTTGGCATCTTGGTGTGTGACTTGGACTTCGCGCTCCCGCCCTTCGGTGTAAAGCGCTCCCCAATCGCCCAGATCGAGACAGGTCACATATCTCGGCTGGCGATACGGATGAAGGTTCAGACCAATCAATTCGGCGGCGGCGTTATACCCCGCCACCCGGCCCAGGCTCAGTGCGTGCTGACACGACATCACGCTGGAATTTCCACGGTCGTCCGTGGCGGCATTGGCAGCGTCTCCGGTCACGAAAATTCCCTTTCCGGCGGGTGCGCGGAGAAATGCGTCGCAAATTACTCGACCTAGCCGGTCGTGCTTTCCAGGTATCTGCGCCGTGATCGGACTGGCACGCATTCCGGCCGTCCAGATCACAGTGTTCGTGCCGATACATTCGCCCGAGGACAAGGTGACTAGATTGGCTTCGATCGCTGTGACATGGACTCCGGGCCGGGTTTCTATTCCGCCTAGAGCCAATGCCTCTTGAATGAAGGGCAGGGCCTCTTCGCCCATTGATAAACCCACCGCGTCGGCAGCATCCACGAGGACGATGCGAAAGTCAGCGTTTTCGCCGAGCGCGGAACGCAGCCGAAGAGGCATTTCAGTCGCGGTCTCCAGACCGGTCAACCCGCCTCCAGCGATCACGACCGTATCTCGCGCTATGCCAGCTGGTCGTTGGCGAAGCCCTTTCAGATGCCCGTCAAGCCTCTCCGCTGCCTCAAGCTGGTCAATGTCAAACGCGTATTCCTCAAGACCCGGGACGGCCGGCTTAAACACCTCGCTTCCCGTCGCGAGTACGAACCGGTTGTAAGCCAGCGTCTCTCGGCTACCATCGTTTCTCGCAACGATGAGGGTCTTTGCTTTGGCGTTGATGGTCTCCACTACACCGCCTACGTGGCGGACCCCGACGACCTCCAGCAGATCGCCAACTGCGGGGTTCATGTTATCGATCCCAGCTTCGTAGAGCCGCGGACGAATGGTTAGGTGGGGGGTTGGCGAGACAATGCTGATGTCTACGTTATCTTCGTCGCCGGTGAGCGAAACGGCGCGCGCAGCGGATATGGCCGCCCACAATCCGGCAAAACCGCAACCACCGATTATGATCTTCTTCGTCATTAATTTTCCTTACGTGGGCTCTCTGACCGGGTGCGACGATCCCGATCACTCCAAAAGCGTTCGAACCCACCTGCAATCTCATCGCGCGACGAGAGGCAGTGGGCCTGGTCAGGCGACCTGCTGCGCGGTGACCCAGCCAATATTCCGGCCGATCTCGACGAGGGCGCTCACCAGTGCGCGCATGTCCTCTTCCGTGTGAAATGGAGTAGGAGTGATGCGCAATCGTTCCTGGCCTCGTGCCACGGTCGGATAATTGATGGGTTGAACGTAGATGCTATACTCTTCCAGCAGCTGTTGGCTGATCGTGCGGCATAGATGCGCATTGCCGACGATGACGGGTAGAATGTGGCTCGGGGTATCGAGAACCGGCAGTCCAGCGTCGGCAAGCATGGCTTTCAACCTCGCGGCGTTGGCTGCCTGGCGGCCTCGTTCCTCCGGATGCTGCCTGACATGTTGGACGGCGGCCAGAGCGCCGGCTGCCAAGTGCGGGCAGAGAGAGGTGGTGAAGATGAAACTATCCGCCATACTGCGGATGACGTCGATCAGTGCTGCCGGTCCCGCGACATAGCCGCCAATAACACCAAAGGCCTTCGCAAGAGTGCCTTCGATCACTGTGAGGCGCTCCGCGAGGCCGTCGCGTTCAGCAATGCCTCCACCCCGAGGTCCGTACAATCCAACCGCATGCACTTCGTCCAAATAGGTTATCGCACCGTGCTTCTCGGCCACATCGCAGATAGCCGCGATCGGAGCTATGTCGCCGTCCATGCTGTAAACGCTTTCGAAGGCAACGATCTTCGGTCGCGTGGGATCGACAGCGCTCATGAGTTCGTCAAGATGCGCGGCATCATTGTGACGGAAGATAAATCGCTCGGCACCGGACCTCCGGATGCCCTCGATCATGGAGTTGTGGTTTAAAGCGTCCGAAAATATGGCGCAGTCCGGAAGGACGCGCCCAAGCGTACCGAGGGCTGCCAAGTTCGAGATCCAGCCGGATGTAAAAATCAGTGCGGCTTCCTTGCCATGCAAATCGGCAAGTTCGGTTTCCAGGGCGACATGGTGCCGATTGGTCCCAGAGATGTTTCGCGTACCGCCCGTGCCGGCACCGGATCGATCAATCGACTTGTGCATCGCGTCGAGCACATCGGGGTGCTGGCCCATTCCTAAATAGTCATTGCTGCACCAAACGGTAACGCGCCTGGTGCCGCCTTCCGGCCTATGCCACAGCGCAGTCGGGAATTCGCCCGCAATGCGCTCGAGTTCGGCGAAGGTACGATAGCGCCCGTCAAGCTTCATTTCCGAGAGGAGGGCTTGGAACCGCTTATTATAGTCCATGATACACCTGTCCTGTTCGTGGAACCGCGATTGCGTCCATTTAACGAAGTAGCCATACACAACTTTCAAAAAGTGTACGCGTTATAGCCGTACATTTCAAGGAGTGGACTTTCCCTTGCGCTACTACGACGCAGACGGGATCTCAGTAGAACCCCGTCAGAAGCACCTGAACCGAAAACGCCCGAAAGCTCCTGCGCGTGCTAGCCGAAAAGGCCGTGAAAGCGTTCGACCAGAACTTTTCGATGACGCGCAATCTTTCTAGGTGCTTGCTCGGAGATTTGCCGCCTGTGGGTCGGGATCCGCCACAATCTCAGTCGCCTGCAGGAATGTCTCCCAGAGAAAGTCGTGCCAGCTTGCATCAAGAGGCGTGAGCGGGGACCGGCAATGCGCTTGAATCATCCCCCGTTTCGCGAGCATCCATTTCACGGGGATCGGGTTCGATTCTACGAACATCGCCTCATGCAGTGGGGCTATCCTATTGCTGATGCGCCTGACTGTATCAACGTCGCCCGATCGTGCCGCTGCGCACAAGCACGACATCGCGACCGGGATAACATTGGCCGAGACCGATATCGTCCCCTGGGCGCCCAGAAGAAGAAGAGCCGCCGCGGTCGGATCGTCCCCGCTGTAGACGATAAAGTCTGTCGGTAGTACGCGCATTAGCATAACGCCGCGGGCAATGTCGCCTGTCGCGTCCTTCAACCCTTTGATATTGGGTATCTCTGCCAAGCGCAGTACCGTCTCGTTGCTCATGTCGGCGACAGTTCGTCCGGGCACGTTGTAGAGTATCAACGGAAGTTCGACGGCGTCGGCAACGGCTTTGAAGTGCTGGAAAATTCCGTTCTGGGTCGGCTTGTTATAGTAAGGCACCACCGAAAGCGCGGCCGTGGCGCCAGCGGTTCGGGCGAAGGCAGCGAGTTCGATCGCTTCACTTGTGGCGTTTGCACCGGTGCCGGCAATAACCGGAATTCTGCCATCAGAGTGCCGAACTGCTTCAAGTATCACGTCACAGTGCTCTTGCAAGGACACCGTCGCACTCTCGCCGGTCGAACCCATAACGACGATGCCGCCGCTTCCTGCGAGGATATGCCAATCAATCAGGTTGCGAAAACTCTCCCAATCGATTTCGCCGTCCTCGAGCATCGGCGTAACCAACGCCGGAATACTGCCGACGGGAAGGCCCCTTTCTTGCTGGTGTCTCTTTTGAGGGGGATGAATCATGACTGTCACCGAATATTGTAAGAAAATACGGAACACGATGGAGGGCGCCAAGTGTTGAGCTTATGCGCACCTCGTCTATCGCGGCGTTCTCGACACCATCTGGTCGTAGCGGCCCTCGAGCGATCTACTCGCTCCGCCAATACGCCAGTTCTCCTTCAGTGGCTTGTTGAGAGTGAGTTCCAGGCGCGGACGAAGGCGTTCGCACTGCGCCGGATCTCGTCAAGTGTTCGTCCGGGTTTGTAGAGGTTTCCCCCTATACCGAACCCGCTTGCACCCGCTTCGACCCAGCCGGCCATAGACTCAGGTGTGATGGCTCCAGTCGGCAAAAGCGGAATCTCGCTCGCGAAAACTGCGCGCCAAGCTTTCAAAACTGAGGGCGAGATCGATTCCGCAGGGAATACCTTTAATCCCACCGCGCCCGCCTCGAGCGCCGCAAATCCTTCTGTCGGTGTCGCCACCCCGGGGAAGCAAGCCATGCCTTGTTCCTTTGCGGCGCGTACTACTCCCGTATCTGCGTGCGGCATTACGATCAGGCGCCCTCCGACATCGCCCACTCGTGCGACATCAGCAGGCTTCATCACGGTGCCTGCGCCAATGACGGCATGCGTTCCAAATCGCCGCGCGATGAGTTCGATGCTTTTAAATGGATCGGGTGAATTGAGCGGTACCTCGATTAGACGGAAACCGCTTTCCACCAAGACTTCTGTCACGCCTTCCACCTCGTCGGGCGAAATCCAACGCAGCACGGCGATGAGCGGGCAAGTTTTAAGGGTCGCGCCCACTGCAATTGGCGCGCTCGATGAGATCTGGTCGTTTTTCATGTATGGCTCCACTGACAACAGCCATACACGTGGTGTTCGGTTCGGCGAGTTGGGCTCGGTAAATGCGGCGCACATTGTCGCAGTTCTGTCGAGAGCCAAGGATGCCGTCTATTTCGACTGGATTCCCAAAATCGAATTGTGTATGGCTACAAACCATACATTAAGAGACGATTATGTCTTTGTCTAGGGATTAAGGGAAGCGAGTTCGAGTATGGAAAAGGCGATAACGTGGGACGACCGCCGAACGATTGCGATACCTGGTTACAATGAGCAGATCGTCCGCTGGTTCACGCTCACAACCATTATATGGGCAATCGTCGGTCTTTCAGCCGGTCTGTTCGTTGCGCTGCAGCTGACCTTTCCCTCGTTGAATTTTTCCGAATACGCGACTTTTGGCCGACTTCGCTCAGTTCATGTCTCCGGAGTCGTTCTTGCGTTCGCGGGTAACGCGCTCCTCGGAACTTCTTTGTACGTCGTGCAGAGGACTTGTCAGGTCGGGCTATGGGGCGGCCGTTCCATGGCTATCATGGTGTTCTTTGGTTACCAACTGTTCTTGATATTGGCGCTGACGGGTTATCCGTTAGGCATCACGCAAAGCAAAGAGTACGCAGAGCCCGAGTGGTATGCCGATCTACTGCTGCTTGTGACTTGGCTTGCGTATCTCGCGATCTTCGTCGGTACGCTCGCGCGGCGTCGCGAGCCGCACATATATGTGGCGAACTGGTTCTACCTCGCCTTCATCATCACCGTCGCGGTGCTTCACATCGTCAACAATCTGGCGAGTCCAGTTTCGTTCGTTGGTACGAAGAGTTACTCGCGCTTTGCCGGCGTGCAGGATGCTCTGGTTCAGTGGTGGTATGGTCACAACATGATCGGCTTCTTCTTGACGGCTGGCTTCATCGGAATGATGTATTACTTCGTTCCGAAGCAAGCCGAGCGGCCTATCTATTCCTATCGGCTTTCCATCGTCCACTTTTGGGCGCTAATCTTCCTCTACATCTGGGCCGGTCCTCATCACCTCCACTACAGCGCGCTTCCTGACTGGGCGCAAACGCTGGGTGTGGCCTTTTCCATCATGCTTTGGATCCCCTCGTGGGGTGGGATGATCAATGGCATCATGACCTTGTCTGGCGCGTGGGGGAAGCTGCGTACCGACCCGATACTGCGCTTCTTGGTGGTCGCAGTGGCTTTTTACGGCATGGCGACGTTCGAAGGTCCGTTGATGTCCATCAAAGCGGTCAACGCCCTCAGCCACTACACCGACTGGACTGTTGGCCATGTTCACTCCGGGGCGCTCGGCTGGGTGGCCTTTATGACGTTCGGTTCGATTTACTATCTCGTTCCGCGACTTTGGCGATCCCAACTTTGGTCTCACCGATTGATCGAGTGGCATTTCTGGCTCGCGACAATCGGAATCGTCCTCTACATCTCCGCGATGTGGGTTGCCGGTATCGCCCAGGGGCTTATGTGGCGAGCCTACGACCAGTTCGGCTTCCTTCAGTACTCCTTCGCCGACAGCGTAGCGATGCTGCATCCGTATTACGTCATTCGGGCGCTGGGCGGTTCAATGTACCTACTTGGCGCGCTGCTGATGGTGATCAACACCTGCATGACCATCCACGGCTCGAGATTTCGACGGAGGATGCCACGTTAATCCGAGACCCTCTCGATTTGCACCCGGTACGCTAGGTCGCCTTCTCACTCGAAGACTGACCAGTCCCTCCAGCTCAAGCTGAAAGACGTTGCTTCGCATGGCAAAAGCACCTGAAAAGAAAGTCTCGCACGAAACCATCGAGCGCTCGACGACCCTGCTATTCGTCCTGAGTTTCCTTGTTGTTGCGATAGGAGGCCTCGTCGAGGTCGTTCCGCTGTTTCGTCTTGATGAAACTATCAAACCGGTGCAGGGGGTCAGACCCTACACCCCGCTCGAGCAACTCGGGCGAAACATCTATACGCGTGAGGGATGTTACACTTGCCATAGCCAGCAAGTCCGACCATTCCGCGATGAAGTCGAGCGATATGGGCATTATTCTATCGCTGCGGAGAGTATGTTCGATCATCCGTTCTTGTGGGGCTCAAAGCGCACAGGGCCAGACCTTGCACGAGTAGGCGGAAAATACTCGAATGCCTGGCACATCGCGCACATGATCAATCCACGCGATGTGGTCCCGGTGTCCGTGATGCCTGGCTACCCCTTCCTTCAAAGCCGCGAGTTGCAGTACTCCGATATATCGGATCACCTGCGCGCGTTGCGAGGCGTTGGCGTTCCGTACACGGGTGAGGCGGTTCTGAAGGCAGCGGCAGACGTCCGCGCCCAAGCCTCGGGCGACGATACGGACGCGTTGCTCGCCCGTTACCCCGGGGCGAAGATCGGCGATTTCGACGGCCAGCCTCACCTCATCACAGAAATGGATGCGTTGATCGCCTATCTGCAGGTGCTCGGCACCATGGTCGACTTTTCAAACGTCCGGCTGGACGAGCCGAAAGACTGAGCCATGCTGCAATCCATCATCAGTTCATTCCTAAACGTTTGGCTCGTCATCGCCGTCACGTTGTTTGGCGGGATCCTCTGGCACGTGTTCCGCCCGTCGGCACGTAGAGTCATGGAGCTTCACGCGCTGATCCCATTCGAGGAAGAAAGACGCAACCGATGAGCATTCACGAGCGCAACCAACTGACCGGTCAGGTTACCACCGGGCATGAATGGGACGGCATTCGAGAACTAAGGACGCCGATCCCTAACTGGTGGCTGATTACCTTCATCATCACTTGGATATTCGCGATCGGCTACCTGGTCCTCTATCCGTCCTTCGCGACTACGAAGAGCTACGCGCGGGGTGTTTTGGATTGGTCGAGCAAAAAGGAATTGGCCGACGCCACCCAACAGGCGCGTGAGTTGCAGGCCTCCTGGAGAAAGCAGATAGTCGCGACCGCCCTTGAGGAAATTGAGGGTAACGATGACCTGCGAAGGTTTGCTATCGCTGGCGGCCAGGCGGCCTTCAACGAAAACTGCGCGGCATGTCATGGGGTCGGCGCCGGTGGGCAGATCGGTCAGTTCCCTTCGCTGACCGATGACGACTGGCTCTGGGGGGGCAAGATCTCCGATATCCATACCACGATCCGTCACGGTATCCGAGGCTCCGGGGACGATACGCGGGTGAGTGAAATGCCGGCTTTCGGTGGTGTTCTTAGTCCCGACGAAATCACAGCCGCTGCGAACTACGTACTCAGCCTTTCTGATCGTGGACGCGACACCACCAGGGCCTCCATGCCTGGAGCTACGATCTTCGCGGATAACTGCTCCAGCTGCCACGGCCCCAACGGGGAGGGCGGCCGCGAATTTGGTGCGCCCCGACTGAACGACGCGATTTGGCTTTATGGCGGGACAGTGGACGCAATCGTCCGACAAATCACGCAGCCGAAAATGGGCCAGATGCCGACTTGGGAAGGACGTCTGGACGAGGTGACCATCCGAATGCTTGCTGTTTACGTCCATACGCTCGGTGGCGGGGAAATGTGATGGCGACCACCACGATCCACGACGCTGTTTCGCGTCGCAATCCAACGCGTCTGCCGATTCCCCAAACTGTACGCGGGCGCTATCGCACCATCAAGACGGGTCTGGCCGTTGCGCTTCTGACCTTCTACTTCGCAGTTCCGTGGCTCCGCTGGGACCGCGGACCGCTGCTGCCCGATCAGGCAGTGCTCTTCGACCTTCCAGGCAGGAGATTGTTCATCTTCGGTCTCGAGTTCTGGCCGCAAGACTTGCCAATAGCGGTCGGCGCGCTGATATTGGCCGCATTCGGATTGTTCGGTGCCACGACCCTCGCGGGGCGCGTTTGGTGTGGGTTCGCATGCCCGCAGACCGTTTGGACTGACTTGTTCTTTACGGTCGAACGCTACTCTGAAAGGGTGTTCGGCAAGGGCAGCGTCTCTTCGCAGATCGCCAAGCCGGTCGTTCAGATTGCGCTTGCAGTTCTGACCGCGTTCGGATTTGCAGCCTTCTTCAACGACGCACCGAGCCTGCCTTTGGAGCTGGCCGGAGGGACCGCGCCTGCGGGCGCGTACATTTCGATCGGCGTGCTGACACTTACCACTTGGTTGTTCGCGGCCTACGCGAAGGAACGCGTATGCCTGCATATGTGCCCGTGGCCCCGTTTCCAGGCCGCTCTTCTGGACAAGGACAGTCTGGTTGTCACCTATCAGCAGTGGCGTGGAGAGCCGCGCGGCAAGAAAAAGGTCCCGCTACGATCTGGATTGACCGATCTTACCGCGCTCGCACGCCAGGCAAGTGAATTTGAATCCACTCGCGGAGACTGCATCGATTGCCTGCGGTGCGTAAATGTTTGTCCGACGGGAGTCGATATCCGGGAAGGACTGCAGATGGGCTGCATCGGATGTGGTCTTTGCATTGACGCATGCGATGAAGTCATGACCAAGATAGAACGTCCGACCGGTCTCATCCGCTTCGATGTCGAAGGATCGGAGACGGCCGGCTCATTCCACGGTCCAAAGATCAGGGTTGTTCGACCCAAAATCGTTGCTTATGCCGTGCTTTGTCTTGGCGCATTTGCGGCGATTGTCTTCGGGACGCTGAATATGAAAAGCGTGTTGGTGGACATCGAACCGCAACGTGGTCAACCTTTTGTTCAGTTGTCCGATGGTTCGGTTCGCAACGACTTCAGCTTCCGCCTTGCCCATCGGTTAGGCTCGCTCCACGGTGTTTCGATCCATGTAGAAGGTCTACCCGGAGCAACGCTGAGATTTGCCGAGTCCACAAAATCTGCGGAAACGGTGGCGATCGCGATGCCTGAAAGCCGTAGGGTAACAGACCGGCTGTTTGTCACAGCAGTACCCGGGAAAGCGCCGGCTGGGCGGGAGAGCGTACGTCTTGTCGTCAGTGATTCCGAGAGCGGGGAGACACTTGGAGAGGTGGAGACCTATTTCTGGGGGCCGGCGCGATGACACCCGACCATCCGCCCGCAATTTCAAAAGACCTCTGGATTCCTGGTTGCTTTGTTGCGTTCTTCGCCCTTCTCTTCATTCTCGAGGCGGCGTTCATCGCTCTGGCTAGCCAGAGCTTTCCCGGACTCGTCACAGACAACGCCTATTCCGTTGGCCTGAACTACAACGAGGTTCTCGCACAGCGCCAGGTGGAAAAGAAGGTAGGCTGGAGGACGGATGTCTCCTTCGAGCAAGGTGAAAAGCTTGAAGGCCGGCTGTCGCTTCGCATTCACGATGGCAATGGACAGCCGGTCGTCGCGGACAAACTGCGCGCGACCGCGGAGCGCATGAGCCGTTTCCCTCAGATACAGGCGGTGAACTACGAGCGACAGTCAGACGGGAGCTATCTTGCTCATTTTTCAGTGCCACTCGCTGGCCGGTGGTTCATCCGAGCGCGGATACAACGCGCCGAGCAGGTTGTTCATATCATCGACGAGATCGAGGTACTGCCATGAAGAGCGGATCAACTCGTTCCCCAGCTCCGCCGGTTACGCTTCTTGCAGCCTTTGCTTCGGCTAATGATCACGGAGCACAGCAAATCGATCTCTTGGTTGAAGGGGTACATTGCGTAAATTGTATCCGCAAGATCGAGGCTGGTCTTGCCGGCGATCCTTCGATCACGAAGGCCCGAGTGAATCTCACCCTTCGCCGGTTGTCGGTCGAATGGACCGGAAGCGCTGACCATGCTGAAGCTATTGGTGCGACTGTCCGCGACCTCGGCTACGCGATCGCACCCTATGACGCGGGCTCACTGAGTGTTTCGTACCGTCGAACTGGCCGCGAGTTGCTCCGTTGCCTGGCGATCGCAGCATTCGCTTCTTCCAACGTCATGATGCTGGCATGGGCCGTCTGGGCGGGCGAGGCGCAGGGCATGTCGGCTGGGACGCAGGCGTTTTTCAATTGGTTGTCGGCGTTGGTCACGGTGCCGGCCCTCGCTATCGCTGGCCGACCCTTCTTCCGGTCAGCGTTCACCGCGCTTAAAGCCGGCCGCACAAACATCGACGTACCTATCGTCGCCGCTCTCGTGCTGGCTGCCGCAATCAGCTTCATGGAACTCTTTCGCAGCAACGGGCACGTGTATTTCGATAGTGTGTCGACACTGCTCTTCGTTCTCCTCGTTGGTCGCTATCTCGACTTCCGGGTTCGCGCCAAATCCCGTGAGGCTATAGAGCGCCTGGCGATGATGCGAACCGAGCACGCAACGATTGTCAGCGATGATCTTGAGACGACAGTCATCCCAGCCTCGGCGGTGCTGCCGGGGATGCTCGTCTTGGTCGCTGGCGGCGAGACGCTGCCGGTCGATGGTCATGTGGTGAGCGGGGAATCTACTCTCGACCGCTCGGCGGTTACCGGAGAGACCCTTCCCGACTTGGTACGCCCTGGCGACGAAGTCCTGGCGGGCTGTGTCAATGGGCCGATCGAGTTACGCATAAGGGCTAGTAAACCCGTAGCCGAAAGCCACCTATCAGAAATACTTCGACTGGTTGAACAGGCTCAACTCAATAAGGGCCGGGCGGCCACAATGGCCGATCGGCTAGCTGCCATTTGGACGCCTCTCATACACGCCGTCGGGCTTCTCACATTCGTCGGATGGTGGCTCATAGTCGGTTCCGACATTCCCACCGCGCTTTTGCATGCCATCACTGTCCTAATCATCGCATGCCCCTGCGCGATCGGTCTCGCCATTCCAGCAGTTCAGGTGGCGGCAATCGGCGGTCTGCTCCGGAGAGGTATACTCGTACGTTCCGGTGATGCTTTGGACAGATTGGCGGCGATCGACAGCGTAGCGTTCGACAAGACGGGGACGTTGACCGACGGCCGACCGGAACTGGTCTCGATGCCGTCGGATCCCGCTGCCCTCCGAATCGCGGCAGCGCTAGCAAGGGTCAGCCGGCATCCCTATGCACGTGCAATGGCGCGCCGCCTCGGAGGTGAGGACCCTGTCGAAGAGCTATTCGAGACACCCGGTGCGGGAATTTCGGGTCTCGTAAACGGCGAACGGGCGCGCCTCGGAAGCGCGGTCTTCTGCGACGTGCGTCAAGAGACGATCGATGTAGCCGGTGAACTTTGGATGGTGTCGCATTCGGTGGGGCCGGTGAGGTTCCTC
This sequence comes from Ensifer sp. ENS07, assembly GCF_014852185.1. Taxonomy (NCBI): domain Bacteria; kingdom Pseudomonadati; phylum Pseudomonadota; class Alphaproteobacteria; order Hyphomicrobiales; family Rhizobiaceae; genus Ensifer; species Ensifer sp. ENS07. The sequence goes on from NZ_JACVBE010000003.1 coordinate 344,911, forward strand.
GTCAGTGAAAATGTGCGCAAGGATGCGCCAGAGGCAGTTGCTTACTTCCGAAGGCGAGGGGCGAAAGTGGCCCTCCTCTCCGGCGACCGTCGCGCTACGGTCGACCGATGTGCGGATGACCTCGCGATCGAAGAGTGCCATGGGGGGCTGAAGCCAACGGAGAAAGCCGATTTCCTACGGCAATGGGGCGCGAGCGGGAAGAAACCGCTGATGATCGGGGATGGACTGAACGATGCTCCCGCTCTAGCCGCCGCCTTTGTGTCGGCGAGCTTCGGACACGGTGTTCCGGCTGCGCAGGTGGCCGCGGACTTCGTCCTCCCCTCGGAAACGCTTTCATCGATAACCGTTGCCCACCGGACCGCGCTAAAGTCGGCCGGGATCGTCCGGCAGAACCTTACGTTTGCAGCTGTCTACAACGTCGCCCTAATCCCAATTGCCGTTATGGGGTGGGCGTCTCCTTTGATCGCGGCAGCGGCGATGTCGGCAAGCTCGATAATCGTCACATTAAACGCGCTTCGCGCACAGCCCCCGGGGGCGGAGGCGCCTTGAAATGAGCCCGCTGCTATTCCTCATACCTCTAGCTCTCACGCTTGGATCATTCGGAGTAATCGCCTTCCTGTGGTCCCTGCGCAATGGTCAGTACGACGATCTCGACGGTGCTGCTGAGCGAATATTCCTCGACGACGACAAAGTGGAGACATTCCATGACGCATGAAGAATTCATTAAATCCACCAAAAGACGAAAGGCGTTCGCCTTGGTTCTGACCTCCGGGCTGGCACCGGTTTTTGGGGGCCTTTATGCCGGCCCTGCTGGGGCTTTCTGGGCCTGCACTGCTTGGATTGTGTTCGTCGTTTTGCCTCGGACGACGGGGACACGTCTTTTGGGATTCGCGTACCGCAGCTTTTTTGCCGCAGACCAGTTGCCCTGGACTATGGTCAATCTTGTTCTCGCGATCATGATTGGCTGTATGCAATTCGGCATGGACGTTGCGTTTTATGGAGCTCTAGTTGGTGTTCCTATCGTGGTTCTGACGTTGATCCTCGCAGTGATGGAACCTGACTTGGAAGCGGAGCAGGTCCCAGTAGCTCCGCCGGCCAAAGTCCAGGAGTAGATGTCACCTCCAACTCACAAACCAGGCGTCCTCAGGTAGCCTGGGAAGGCAGTCGGCATAGTCCACCGCGAACGCAAATCAACATCACAGAAAGAAACGTCATGCAAAATGACAATAGCCGGAAAATCGCCTCCCTGATCGATCACACGATCCTAAAGCCAAACGCCAGTGTTGAGGAAATCGGGCGCTTTTGCGCCGAGGGCATCGAATTCGGTTTCTGCTCGGTTGTGGTGAATCCCATCCATGTCAGTCGCGTCTCTCAAACCCTGAAAGGCTCGGGTGTCAAAACGACATGCGTCGTGGGATTTCCACTCGGCGCGGAATTGACCCTTGTAAAACTCAAACAGACAGAGATGGCAATCCAACAAGGCGCGGACGAGATTGATGTTGTGATTGACCTCGGCGCTTTTGTCGACGGTCGCTACCGCGACATCGAAACCGAACTGGCTGCGATCAGAAGAGCTTCCACGGGAAAGATTCTGAAAGTGATTATCGAAACCGCATTGCTTTCTGACGAGGGAAAAATCACGACTTCCAGCATCTCAGCCACCGCCGGAGCCGACTTCGTGAAAACATCGACGGGCTTCTCGACGGGCGGCGCTACGGTGCATGACATCGCACTCATCCGGAAGACGGTCGGTACGGAAATCGGCGTCAAGGCGTCGGGCGGAATCCGGACCCGCGCTGACGCGTTACAGATGCTCAATGCCGGTGCAAACCGCATCGGAACAAGCGTCGGACCGCTGGTGCTAAAGTCATAGGTGGGTTGAACCGATGCCGTTTTCGCCTGAGAAGCCGCTTGAAAAGCCGCAGAGCCCGAACTTTTCGTCCGGTCCCTGCAAGAAGCGTCCGGGTTGGTCACTGTCCGCCCTTGAAGGAGCGGTCTTGGGCCGCTCCCATCGGTCCGAACCGGGTAAAGCCAAACTGCGTGAGGTGATCGATCTCACGCGTGGCGTGCTGAAGATACCTGAAGACTATCGTATCGCCGTCGTCCCTGCGTCCGACACTGGAGCAATTGAGATGGCGCTGTGGGGCCTTCTCGGCCCACGTGGTGTGGACGTGTTCGCGTGGGAGAGCTTCGGCTCGGATTGGGTGACAGACGTCGCGAAGGAGCTCGAGATCGAGGACCGAAGGATTTTCGAGGCTTCCTATGGTGAACTTCCTGACCTCTCGCAGGCGTCACCAGATCGTGACGTCGTTTTTGCCTGGAATGGGACAACGTCCGGGGTGCGCGTGCCAAACGGGGACTGGATAGCGGCCCAGCGAACGGGGTTAACGATCTGCGATGCAACATCGGCCGCTTTCGCCATGGATCTTCCTTGGTCCAAACTCGATGTCACAACTTGGTCATGGCAGAAGGTTCTCGGTGGAGAGGGCGCCCATGGCATGATTGTGCTCAGCCCGCGGGCAATTGAGCGACTGATCGATCACGTGCCGACTTGGCCGGTGCCCAAGGTCTTTCGCATGGTTGCCCGCGGATTGGTCACAGAGGGTCTTTTCGCCGGTGAGACCATAAATACTCCATCGCTCCTGGCAGTTGAGGATGCAATCGACGGGTTGCTTTGGGCGCGTGATATCGGTGGGCTGCCTGCTCTCGAGGCCCGGTGCCAGGCGAATTTCGCTCGTGCGAACGAATGGGTGCAACGAACCAATTGGTGCGACTTCTTAGCAAGCCGTGAGGAAATTCGTTCGCAAACGTCGATCTGCCTAAAAATTGTAGATCCCCGATTCGCGGGCGATGCAGAGCTGCAAGCGAAAATCGCTACGGGAGTCGTCCGGCTGCTTCAGGAGGAAAACGTGGCTTTTGATGTCGGTGCCTACCGCGTCGCTCCACCGGGGTTTCGATTCTGGTGCGGAGCAACGGTTGAGACGTCGGACCTCGAGTTGGCGCTGGAATGGCTGAATTGGGCATACTATCAGACGAGGGACTCGGTGATCGCATGAAGGAGATGAGCATCGACGATACCGATGGCCTTGTGCACCTCTTTCCGTGCTTCAGTCGCGCGGATATCTCGTTCACGCATGGTGAAGGTTCGTGGCTGTTCAACGCCGATGGTGACCGGTACCTAGACTATGCAACGGGTATCGCCGTAACCGGTCTTGGGCATTCCCACCCGGAGCTACTCAACGTCCTCGTCCGGCAGGCGGCGAAGGTATGGCACGTTTCGAACGCAGTGCGCATCCCAGAGCAAGAGGCGCTAGCGGGGTTGCTTTGTCAGAAGACGTTCGCAGACAGGGTCTTCTTCTGCAATTCGGGTGCGGAAGCGATCGAGGCATGCATTAAGGCCGCACGCCGACACCACTTTGCGAACGGCCATCCCGAACGCCAAAGAATTGTGACTTTCGAGGGAGCTTTCCACGGCCGCACTTTGGCCACGATCGCCGCAGGCGGGCGTGAGAAGTACCTTGAGGGATTCGGCCCCGCTGTTCCGGGATTCGAGGCCGTTCCGTTTGGTGATCTGTGCGCTCTTGAGGCCGCGTGCGGAGCCGACACAGCGGCAGTTCTCGTCGAACCCATACAGGGAGAGAGTGGCGTGCGAGCGTTGGATCCTAGCGATCTCGAGCGGATCCGGACTCTATGCGATCGCCAAGGTGCCTTACTCATCTTCGACGAAGTACAAACGGGTGTCGGTCGGACCGGCCACCTGTTCGCTTATGAGAACTCGCCAGTGACGCCGGATATACTCGCTGCGGCAAAGGGTCTGGGTAATGGTTTTCCGGTCGCAGCGTGTCTTGCTACCGAACAAGTAGCGGCGAGTATGAAGCCCGGGACGCACGGCAGTACCTTCGGTGGCAACCCGTTGGCGATGGCTGTAGCGAAAAGGGTCGTCGAAATAATTGCCGATGAGGCATTTCTTCACGAAGTGCGGCGCAAAGGGAGGCGGCTATATTCAGCGCTTTCGAGGCTCGCAGAGGAATACTCCGATGTATTCACCGAGGTTCGTGGTGAAGGGTTGCTCTTGGGATTGCGGTGTGTTGTACCTATGGAACTCGCGGTCTCTACCGCACGTGCGCGCGGCCTGCTCTGCGTTGCCGCCGGTGACAACGTAATGCGGCTGTTGCCGCCGCTTAACCTGGCGGACGAGGAAATAGAAGAGGGGCTGGAACGGCTGCAAAGCGTCGCCAGATCGCTGAGAGAGAGGCCGTAATTTGGCGACAGAGCGAGGCTGTTACGCTAGGTTAAAAGCCGGCGGCAGCAGCCGCGTTCGAGGGGCGCCTTTTGTAACAACGACGTACCATCAAGGGGCGGAAACCCGCGTCGCTTTTAATCTGTGGTTGAGGGCTGCTCCAGAGCGTGACTCAGCCACTTTACCCCATCTTCGATCCCTCCGAAGGGGTAGAGGTGATAATGTACAGGGCCAAGATCGCGCCCGATCAGACCGGCGCCAAGGCGTCTCCAAAAGCGCTCCGGTCCCACTCGATGGAAGTTGTTGGCCAAAGAAAGGCCATACCTGCGAGCGATCGAAGCGGACGTGATTACCCCGAACTGCTTCGCGTACCTTAGAAGCTTCCCGACAGCCGCCGGTCCGGGCACTCCGATCCGGACCGGCGAATTGATACCTTCCTTACGCAGGCGCTCCAGCCACTGTACGATCGCGTCGGCGTCGAATCCGAATTGAGTGGTGATTTCGACCGAACACCCGGCGTCAGCGAGGAACCCGACCTTCCATTTAAGCGACTCCCAGAGTTTTTCCGCGGCGATTTTAGGGTGCCCCTCTGGGTATGCGACGATGCCCGCATGACGGATGGAATGCCGTCTAATCACGTCGCTCCGCAACAGCGCCAGCGAGTCTTCGAATGGGCCCGCCGGGTAAGCAGGATCGCCGCCCACGAAGATAAAGCGTTCAGGAGCAGCTTCGCGGATTAGCCCCCCTATCAGGGTGTCCCGATCCGCCTCAGAGTGAAGACGACGTGAAGAAATTATAGGAACCGGCTCGAAACCGCAGACCCTGATCACGCGAGCCGCGTTAACACGCTGGGAATGATCCTCATTGCCCAAGAAAGCGATGTTGATGGGCGTTCCCGAAGCAATGCTGCTCTTGGCAGCTTCTATCTGCCCGATGTCCTTTCCGGTAACTTCGAGTGCAAAGGACGGACCATCTGCGTGGATTTTTATATCGAATGGGGCATTTTCGTTCCGCATATCCAACCTCGTGTTCACTGCCCGACAACCGGCGTGGGACGAACGGATGGTTCCTGCCGCACGCCAACCGGCCCCGTGTGAAGCAAAGGCTGGCCATGGGGAGCGCAGGGAGATTCACAAGCAACCGCCGAAGCGGCAATTGCGCTCAACCGAATCCTCAACCCAGCGGGATTTGCCCTCGTCGCCAGACTCGTCCTGTATGGCGTTGGTGAATTGCCGCCAAACCTGATATGAGGTCGGAAGTGGCTAGAGGACACACATTCCAACATACGCGTTCGTGACTTCCTTCTCAAAGCCATACATGCTAGTCGAATTGTATGTCAACAGGGCATACGGATTGAGGGCAGATATGTGGAAGCCGAGATTAGTCGAGACCGCGCGGATGAAGTACCTCGGTATCGTCGAAGCATTGGAAGCGGACGTCCGTTCGGGCCGCGTAGCGCGGGGAGATCGACTTCCTGCTCAAAGAGCTATAGCTGAGGCTCTCGGCGTCGACCTCACCACCGTGACGCGCGCATTCAACGAAGCGCGCCGTCGGGGGCTCGTGTCGGCGCAGGCTGGTCGCGGGACGTTCATCAGCGAAACGCTTGATGGCGAAGCAGGCGAACAGAGCCCGTCCTTGATCGATCTCAGCATGAACATTCCTTCTCAGCCTTCGGAACTCGATCTCAGGAAATTAGTATCGAGCGGCGTTGCGGGTATTCTAGGAAGCCCGAAGGGTCTGCTGCACCTTCACTATCAGGAAAGCACCGGCTCGGAGCCTGATCGGGTGGCCGCGGCGAGGTGGCTCGGGAGCAGGATCGAAGGAGTGACCTCCGAGCGGATTGTCGTGACCGGTGGAGCGCAAAGCGCGCTGTTTGCACTTTGCGAATTGCTCCTCAACCGAGGCGACCTCGTTGCGGCGGGTTCGATGACATACCCAGGTCTCAAGGCCGTGGCCATTCAGAAGGGCCTATACATTGAGTCGCTCGAAATGGATGAGCGCGGCATTGTGCCGGAAGCGTTCGAAAAAGCTTGCCGCCAGCGCAACCTGAAGATGCTCTACGTGGTCCCAAGTATTGACAATCCCACGACAGCGACACTCCCGGAAGATCGTCGCCGAGAACTGGCGGCTATCGCAAGGAAGCATGGCGTACTGATCGTGGAGGATGACCCTTACTCGCCGCTGAGGACCGAGCGAACCGTTTCATTGGCAGAACTCGCGCCCGACATAACCTGGCACATCGCAACGCTATCGAAGTGCGCGACGCCAGCTCTCCGGGTTGCTTACGTCGTTGCGCCGAGTGCCACGAAGGCGCTGCGCCTGGCTGGCGTCCTGCGCGCAACGCTCCTGATGGCGCCCCCTTTAATGTCGGCGTTGGCTAGCCGGTGGATTTCGGAGGGGGTACTGCAAGATCTTACGGACTCGATCCGTTGCGAAAATGCGGAACGACAAAAAATCGCGTCTTCGATCCTGGGGCATCTCTCGTTTGCGGCCGACCCACAGGGGCATCATCTTTGGTTGCGCTTGCCGGATCACTGGCGTGCCGTCGACTTTGCGGAACACGCGGACCGGGCAGGAGTTTCCATTGTCCCGAGTTCGGCCTTCGCAACAGCGGCCCATCCGATGGAAGCGGTCCGTATATCCTTGGGCGTCGCTCCGGACCGGGGCGATCTCGAAGATGGTTTGACTTCGCTTGCGACGCTCATATCCCAACCCTCGATCGCAGCACGGGCGGTGGTCTGAGCGATAGCGTGGCGATATAGTTCCGCGTGATCAGCGCATCATAGGCTATTCGGCTGTTCGGGAATTTGAGTCCCCCAGAAACACGTCCACGTTGAACAACGGCCAGAACTGCTGCGTCCGTCTTGGCGGTCGGCATCCGGAAAGAGGCCGCGGAAGCAAACGCCTGCCAAGGCGGACGGCCGCATGCCCACGGGACACCTCCGTGCCATGGTTGGCGGCCGTCAATCTTCGGTAACCAAACATCACGCTCCGGGAGATCGCACGAGCAACCGTCGTAACAGCGGGCTGCTACTGTCTGTGGCGGAGTGCGGGCCAACGCGATGCTGCCACTGGGATGGAGGGTGTTCTTGAGGGGTCACTATACTCGAGAAGCCGCACATCCTCAGGGCGTTTAGCTGGTCGGGCAGTACATGCCCGATCGCGCGGATGTCCCCTTTGAACTGGTGTCTCTCCCGCAGGGTGCGGGCGACCGTAAAGCCACGTCCGTCACGGAATTTCGGGAACTCGACAACGATTAGCTCAAGGTCCTTCAAAAACGGTACGATCCTTTCTGCCGTCATGCCGGCCGAGACGTAGACCCCCAGCGGGCGCTTGAAAATTCCGTCGCCGCGCATTTGTTCCAAGACTTCGCAGGGTACGGCGTACGGCCCTTGGCTGTGGGGAACGGCATCTGTCTCCGGATAGGTCCAGTAGTCGACAATCACCTCAGCATCGCCATTAATGACGGCCATAAACGGCCTCCTTGAAGGGTGACGCTCCAATACGCCTGTAAGTCTCAAGGAAACTCTCGCTCTCCGACCGGTTCGCGACATAAGTTTCCGTAATCGCCTCTATCGCGTCGGGCACATGGTCGGCGTCAACCGCGGGACCCAGGATGCTGCCGATGGTTGCTTTTTCATCTGCAGATCCACCAAGAGTGATCTGGTAAACTTCATCGCCATTTTTGTCGACGCCCAGCAACCCGATCCCGGCCACATGATGATGCCCGCACGCATTGATGCAGCCTGAGATATTGAGATCAAGCGGACCGATGTTTCTCTCCTTCTCCCCATCTGCGAAACGTTCCGCGATACGCTGCGCGACGGGGATCGAGCGCGCAGTCGCCAAACTGCAATAGTCCATCCCGGGGCAGGAGATGATGTTCGTGAGCAAGCCGATGTTTGAAGAGGCCAATCCACCTTCTTTCAGCATATGCCAGAGTTCGTATAGACGGTCCTCGCGCACGTGCGGCAGCACGACGTTCTGTTCGTGGGACACCCGGATCTCCCCAAAGGAGAAGACGTCGGACGCTCGGGCGATCAGATCCATTTCGTCCGCACTGACATCGCCGGGAATTCCACCAACCGGCTTCAAGGAGATGACCGCCGAGACGTATCCTGACCGCCGATGACGATGGGTATTACTATTAAACCACGCCAAGAAAGCCGGCTCGCTTCGTTTGGCTTTTTCAAGCGCGATGGTGACTGCCGGCAGATCTTCGAAGGGAGGATCGACAAACCGTGCGGCCATCGCCGCGATCAGGCGTTCATCAAGGGCGTTGGCATCCGGGGGCATTGCGGCGAATTCGTCCTCGATCATCTCGATGAAATGTTCCGGTTTCATGTCGCGAAGCAGTATCTTGATCCGCGCCTTGTAGATGTTGTCTCGACGTCCGAGCGAATTGTACACCCGCAAGATTGCCTCGACGTAGCGTAGCAAGTCGCGGACCGGAAGCCATTCACGCACCTTCGTGCCCACTATAGGCGTCCGCCCAAGACCACCTCCGGCGAATACCTGAAAACCGGGTAGACCATCCTCGTTCAGATGGGCCAAAATGCCGATGTCGTGGACGCGGACAGCCGCCCGATCTCGGGGGCTACCGGTGATCGCAATCTTAAATTTGCGAGGTAGGTAGGTGAATTCGGGATGGTCGGTGGACCATTGCCGCAATATCTCCGCATAGAGCCGAGGGTCAACGATTTCTTCGGCCGCCGCTCCTGCAAAATGGTCCGTCGTCACGTTGCGGACGCAGTTCCCACTGGTTTGGATGGCATGCAAATCCGCTTCCGCGAGGACGGCAAGAATGTCCGGCGCGTCGGAAAGCCTGGGCCAGTTGAATTGGATATTTTGGCGGGTTGTAAAATGTCCATACCCGCGATCGTAGTAGCGGGCAACATGGGCAAGTTGGCGCATCTGGAAAGAACTCAGGACCCCATATGGGAGTGCCACTCTAAGCATGTAGCCATGCAATTGAAGATAGAGCCCGTTCATTAGTCGGAGCGGTTTGAATTCCTCTTCGCTCAATTCGCCTTCGATGCGGCGCAGTACTTGGCCACGAAATTGCTCGGCGCGATCCCGCAGGAACTGCCGATCGTACTCGTCGTACCGGTAGATCCCCGCAAAGGGTGACGTCGAAATTGCTGATGGCGGAGCCGGGGGTCTCTGTGTCGTCCAACGGTTTCCAGGTGACGTTACGCTGAGATCGGGTCTGACGCTGGGGCCAACACTTCGTAGTCGCTCACGGCGAGCGACCGGGACCGGAGTACCTTGGGAGGTCTCGACAGAAATGGCCCGGATATCGATCGCCACGTTACTGTCGCGCATCTGCAATTTCTCGACAACGGCCGCGGTATCTTCCGTACCGAGCACAGCAGCTCCCTCAATCCGGTCGACCCAAGCTTCTGCTTTATCCATCCAAACAACCACGCCGTCGTCCAGCCGGTTTCCGGTAATTACACTGTGCGACATCCCCGCTCTCCGCTTGACATACTGTTAATTCCCAACGGCACGTCCGTTTCCCGCACTTCTGTGCGGCACTTGAAAGTACGGCAATAAAACATACAATATGAAGCTAGTGTCTTTTATATTTTGGCCGAAATTGACATAATTTGCTCATGCGAGCTTGTTTTCTGATAAAAATTGTCGCCAGTCGCTGACTGGAGGTTTCTCTTGCTTCGGGCTATGTATGGCTGTATTCGCTCCAGTGTATGGACGTCATCTCTTCTGAGACACGTATATCTATGTCTAGCTCCTAATCTGGGGACGCTCGGTTTAGGCTGAACATGGCAAGCTCGGCCTTGGTCGTTCTTCGATCAAGGACGAGTCCCCCATAAGTACGGTGAGCACATGATCGACGCATTCTTGGCAATGGTTGAAAAACGGACCGACCAATCGCGCGGATTCAGTGCGTTCGGATCCTCGCCATCGAACTTGTGGAATCCTACGAGCGAACCTGGAGCGCGGGAGGGAAGTCAATGTTTGGATTGACCGCTCTCGAACTGGCGCGGATGCAATTCGGCTTCACCATCTCCTTCCACATAGTCTTTCCTGCAATCACCATAGGTCTGGCGAGCTATCTCGCCGTTCTCGAAGGCATGTGGTTATGGAAGAAGGAGATCGTCTATCGAGATCTGTACCATTTTTGGTCGGCGATATTCGCGGTGAATTTTGCCATGGGTGTGGTCTCTGGATTGGTGATGGCATACGAGTTCGGCACCAATTGGAGCTATTACTCTGCCTTCGCCGGCTCGATCACCGGGCCGCTGCTTGCTTATGAAGTCCTGACCGCATTTTTCCTCGAAGCCGGGTTTCTCGGCGTCATGTTGTTCGGGTGGAACAAGGTCGGGCCTGGACTCCACTTCTTTGCGACTATCATGGTTGCCATCGGCACCTTAATTTCCGCAACTTGGATTCTTGCTTCAAACAGCTGGATGCAAACCCCGCAGGGATACGAAATCGTCGATAACGTGGTTGTGCCCGTCGACTGGCTAAAGGTGATTTTCAATCCCTCCTTCCCCTTCCGTCTTGCGCATATGACGGTGGCAGCTTTCCTCGCGACCGCGCTTTTCGTGGGGGCGTCTGGAGCCTGGCATCTTTTGCGAGGAAACGATCATCTCGCCGTGCAAACGATGTTTTCCATGGCGATGTGGATGGTTCTGCTCGTTGCCCCCTTACAGATCGCGATTGGCGACCTGCACGGGCTTAATACTTTAAAACACCAGCCTGCAAAGATCGCCGCGATTGAAGGCCATTGGCGAAACGAGCCAGGCGCAGGCATGCCGCTTGTTCTGTTCGGATTGCCAGACATGGCAGCTGAGGAAACTCGGTACGCAATTGAAGTTCCGCGGCTTGGCAGCGTCGTACTTACGCATACCTTGGATGGCCAGGTTCCCGGCCTCACTGAATATGCGCCACGCGACCGGCCCAACTCCGCGATCGTGTTTTGGTCTTTTCGTATTATGGCCGGCCTCGGCATGTTTATGATGGTTCTTGGTCTCTGGGGTGCCTGGTGCCGTTGGCGAGGCCAGCTCTATACGTCGCCTCTACTGCTCCGCTTTGCGATGTTGATGGGACCTTCCGGTCTCATTGCAATTCTCGCCGGCTGGTACACGACGGAAATTGGCCGTCAGCCTTGGATCGTTTACGGCGTGATGCGGACCGAAGAAGCGGTATCGAACCATTCTGCCGTAGCGCTCTCCTCGACTTTGCTCGTCTTCATCGTCATGTATTTCTCCGTCTTCGGCACGGGGGTCAGCTATATGCTGAAACTCATGGCAAAAGGCCCGATAGCATCCGCGGAACAGCCCTCAAAGGATGACGGGAGCAGATCTCATCGACCGGCGAGGCCGCTGTCTGCGGCACCCGACGATGTCGATCCTTCTCTGGATTGAGGAGAAAAATCTTGGGTATCGATCTACCTCTCCTTTGGGCAATCATCATCGCGTTCGGCTTGATGATGTACGTGATCATGGACGGCTTCGATCTAGGAATCGGAATCTTGTTTCCATTTGTTCATGATCGGGATGATAGGGACGTGATGGTCAACAGTGTCGCACCGGTCTGGGATGGTAACGAGACATGGCTGGTACTAGGCGGGGCGTCCCTTCTGGCTGTGTTCCCCTTGGCGTACTCGGTGATCCTGAGCGCGTTGTACCTGCCTTTGGTACTCATGCTGGCGGGGCTGATCTGGCGCGGTGTGGCTTTCGAATTTCGCTTCAAGGCTGACGAGGCTCACAAGGCTTTTTGGGACAAGGCCTTCGCTTGGGGCTCTTACGTCGCAACCGTTTCGCAAGGTGTCGCGCTCGGCGCCTTTATAAACGGCTTTAAGGTGAGGGACGGCGCGTATGCGGGTGGACCTCTTGACTGGCTCTCGCCTTTCGCGCTTTTCGCGGGCATCGGCCTTCTGTTTGCCTATGCGCTTCTAGGCGCGACTTGGCTCGTAATGAAAACCGAAGGCGAGCTTCAACGGCGGATGCGCGAACTTGGTCGCCCGATCACGATCGGGCTGTTGGGCGTCATCGCGATCGTCAGTCTTTGGACGCCGCTCGCCCACCCGAATATCGCGCAGAGGTGGTTCTCGTTGCCGAATTTGCTCTTCTTCGCGCCAGTGCCGGTTCTCGTAACCGTGGCGACATGGACTTTGCTACGGACGCTCAGGGGACAAAGCGATGCCGCGCCATTTCTCCTATCCCTTTTGCTCCTCTTCCTTGGCTACACAGGTCTGGCAATCAGCCTCTGGCCTAACATAATCCCGCCCGCTGTCTCTATCTGGGAGTCCGCCGCGCCTGTCCAAAGCATGGCGTTTACGCTGGTCGGCGCGTTGTTCATCATCCCCTTTATTCTCGCCTACACGGCCTGGTCCTACTACGTCTTCCGCGGAAAGGTGAGGGCCGGGGAAGGATATCACTGATGTCGACTGCTCCCACTCAACGCCTGTGGCTCCGCCGCATCGGTTGGCTCGCTATCATTTGGAGCTCGAGCGTTGCTGCTTTGGCGGTGGCGGCAGGGTTCTTTCGGCTTTTGATGAGCGCGGCCGGGATGACCGCCTAAAGAATACTCCAACACAGCAGGATCTTTCCCCAACGGGCGAGACCAAAACAAAGGGGCGCACCGCGGAAAGCGGTGGCATCCAGAGGAATGCAGATGAGCGAAAAGAATGCCTCCCAATCCCCGTTTTCAGGATACGAGGAAGCGGCCCTCACCTTTCACCGGCATCCAAAGCCGGGAAAACTCGAGATACGACCAACTAAGCCACTGGGTAACCAACTCGATCTGGCTCTCGCCTACTCGCCAGGGGTTGCGGCCCCCTGCATCGCCATTCATCAAGACCCTGCGGCAGCGACGGAATACACCGCGCGCGGCAATCTTGTCGCGGTAGTCTCCAATGGCACAGCAGTCCTTGGCCTTGGCAGTATTGGCCCGCTCGCCTCCAAACCGGTTATGGAAGGAAAAGCTGTCCTCTTCAAAAAATTCGCGGACATAGACGCCTTCGATATCGAGGTGGACGCGAGCGAAGTAGAGCGCATGGTCGACGTCGTGGCTGCGCTTGAACCAACGTTCGGCGGAATCAATCTCGAAGACATCAAGGCACCTGAATGTTTCGAAATAGAAGAGAAACTGCGTGAGCGGATGAGAATTCCGGTCTTCCATGACGACCAGCACGGGACTGCAATAATTGTCGCGGCAGCGGTTCTCAACGGCCTGGAGCTTACGGGCAAGTCAATAGAGAGCGCCAAGATCGTCACCTCGGGGGCGGGTGCCGCCGCGATCGCCTGTCTCAACTTGCTCGTCACGCTCGGTGCTAAAGTCGAGAACATATGGGTTAGCGACAAAGACGGCGTCGTCTACGAAGGGCGAAACACCCTTATGGATCGCTGGAAGCAAGTGTATGCGCAGGCTACCGAGGCGCGCACGCTGACGGACGTCATCAAAGGTGCCGATGTTTTCCTTGGGGTCTCCGCAGGCGGCGTATTGAAACCCGAGCATGTTGCATCGATGGCCGTGTCACCGTTGATCCTAGCATTAGCCAACCCTACGCCAGAGATCATGCCAGATGAAGCGAGAGCCGTTCGGCCGGACGCAATCATTTGCACTGGACGCTCTGACCAAATCAACCAAGTCAACAACGTGTTGTGCTTTCCCCACATCTTCCGTGGGGCTTTAGATGTGGGTGCAACCACCATCAACGAAGAGATGAAGATGGCCGCGGTGCGGGCTATTGCCGCGCTCGCGCGGGAAGAGCCTTCAGAAACCGTTGCCAGGGCGTATTCCGGCGACACGCCGACCTTCGGTCCGGATCATATCATACCCTCGCCCTTCGATCCGCGGTTGATACTATGGATTGCGCCCGCCGTGGCAAAGGCGGCGATGGAATCAGGGGTAGCCCGCCGCCCGATCGATGATATGGAGGGCTATGTTGACCGCCTTAACCGGTTCGTTTTCCGCTCAGGCATGATAATGAAGCCGGTATTCGCCGCAGCGCGCGCGCTGAGCGAACCCAAGCGTGTGATTTATTCCGATGGCGAAGACGAGCGCGTTCTACGTGCCACGCAGGTGATAATAGAAGAAGGCCTTGCCCGACCGATACTGGTCGGACGACCACAGGTCGTGGATGCGCGATTGAGGCGCTTTGGTCTGAAAGTTCGTCCTGGGGTCGATTTCGAATTGATTAATCCAGAAGACGATCCTCGCTATCGCGAGTATGTCGACCTTTATCTTTCCCTCGCGGGTCGAGCCGGCGTAACTCCGGAAAGCGCGCGTACGATCGTACGCACCGACACCACTGTGATCGCAGCGCTGGCGGTCATGCTGAATCAAGCCGACGCTTTGATTTGCGGTCTCGTGGGAAGGTACGAGCATCACCTTGATGTCGTCCGTCAAATCATTGGAAAGGTGCCCGGAATCCATGACTTCTCGGCCCTGAGCTTATTGATCTCGCAGAGAGGCGCGCTCTTCCTTACCGACACTTATGTCAATTATGACCCGACTGCGGGTGAGATAGCCGATATGACCAAGATGGCAGCAGAGATGGTGGCGCGTTTCGGCTTGGAGCCGAAGGTGGCGCTACTATCGCATTCGAATTTCGGATCCAGAGATTCGGCGAATGCCCGAAAAATGAGGGATGCAGCAGCGATTGTTGGCAAGAAGGTTCCGCATCTCCAGTACGACGGCGAGATGCACGGGGACGCCGCACTCTCTCAAACGTTCCGGGATCGTGTGTTTCCCGGTTCGGCGCTAACGGGGGAGGCTAACCTTCTGGTGTTCCCGAACTTGGACGCTGCCAATATCACTCTCAACGTCGTGAAGGAACTTACCGACGCTCTACATGTCGGGCCGCTCTTGCTTGGCGCGGCCCGAACCGCGCATATCCTGAGCACGTCAGTGACGTCGCGCGGCGTCGTCAACATGACAGCGCTCGCAGCCATCGAAGCCCAGCACGCTCGATAACCGCCAAACCTTCCAGGCGGTCGTTAGACGACCGCCTGGGAAACCCTTTCAAGCACCTTGAAAGGGTTGCTGTTCCCGGCGCCCCCGCATTGTCTGATTTTTGACAATGGGATACATCTAATGGTGAGGTTGTTTTAGTTTTTCGTACCGCGAACCCATCGGGGGCGTCATGCTTGACGAAAAGCGCGTGCGGCGCGGCCTGTTTCTGGTTTTCGTTACCCTCTTCCTCAACGTGGCGGGCGTCGCCATCATCATGCCGGTGCTACCGGCCTACCTCGAAGATTTAACGGGTGCCGAGATCGGCGAAGCAGCGATCCAAGGGGGCTGGCTCGTGTTCGTGTATTCGGGAATGCAATTCCTCTTTGCACCGCTGGTTGGGAATTTAAGCGACCGCTTTGGTCGACGGCCCATTCTACTGTTAACCGTTTTCACTTTCGCAGTCGACAACGCCATCTGCGCGCTCGCGACGAGCTATTGGATGCTCTTTGTGGGCCGCGTTCTCGCGGGAATCAGCGGAGCGAGCTACGCGACAGCGTCTGCGTATATCGCCGATGTCAGCAACGATAGCGATCGGTCCAAGAACTTCGGACTGATCGGCATCGCGGCAGGAATGGGTTTTGCGTTGGGGCCTGTGATAGGTGGCGTTCTGGGGGAGTTTGGCCCCAGGGTGCCTTTCTATGGCGCGGCGATACTCTCGTTCCTCAACTTTGTGATAGGCTTGTTCTTCCTGCCAGAAACGTTGCGTTCCGAAAATAGGCGCCACTTTGAGTGGAAACGCGCCAACCCTATCGGCACTCTTCGCCATATGCAAAGATATCCAGGCATACGTTGGCTTGGTCTCGTGTTCTTTCTCTACTGGCTGGCGCACACCGTTTACTCTTCGGTCTGGTCTTTTGTGTTGGCATATCGTCACGATTGGACTGAAGGACAAATCGGATTGTCTCTCGGAATATACGGAATAGGGGGCGCGTTCGTTATGATTTTCATACTCCCGCGCGCCGTGGCGCGATTTGGAGAACGGCGCACGGCGGTGGCCGGAATGGCGTTCGCCGCGTTGGGCATGGCAGGATACGCCGCTGCGTGGCAGGGATGGATGGTTTACGCGGTGATCATAAGTACGGCGCTCGAAGGGCTCGCGGACCCTCCATTGCGCAGTATTGCCTCTGCGCAGGTTCCCCCGTCTGTTCAAGGGGAACTACAGGGCGCGCTTGCCAGCGTTTCAAGCCTGACGACCATCCTTGGACCATTCATCTTCACGCACGTGTTTGGCTACTTCACGCGACCGCCGGTCGGATATTCCCTCTCAGGCGCGCCTTATATTCTTGCCTTCTCTCTTGTCGTCATTTCTCTCTTCATTTTCCAACAGCGCGTCCGCACCGGCCCCGACGGCCGGTCCCAAGACCTGGCGAGGGACGCCTGAATTGCCTGGAAAGCTCCGGCGCGCCCTATTGGGCGTGTTGTGTGAAGTTTGTCTGCGGCAAAGCCTCCGACGGTCCACCGCCCATACCATGAGTTAGCTTTGCGAACGCCCCCGAACAGTCCATCGTTACCAAAGCGAGCAGAAGTCGGACGGCGAGGAAATGTCAGGGGAACCAGCGCCTGAAAAGCTCGGCAAATGCGATTGAGATCTATGAGGGTCAGCTGGTTTGCGCAAAGACTGAAAAACGAGACCCACGGCCGACCTCGGAACGAACCTCGACCCGGTGGCCCAGCAGGTCGACGGCGCGACGCACGACAAACAATCCTATTCCGAGGCCGTCCACGTGCGTCGTATCGAGCCTTTCGAACGCATCGAAGATCTTTGGTAGCTGATGGGGCGCTATACCGATCCCAGTATCGTAAACGTCGAGCCGCATCTCATGTCCGGCAGACCTACATCCGATCAAAACAGATCCCCCTCGGCCCGTGTATTTGACGGCATTGCGAACGAGATTTCGCATGATGCCTTCCAGCAGCACCGGATTGCTCATCACGTTGCAATGCGTGGCGCAGACTCGGATATCGACGCCTTTTTCACGCGCGAATAGCTCGTTTTCCGCGGCTATTCGTTGAAACAAGGGGCAGAGCGGCACGCGGGAAATTTCTATGGTATCGATTTGTTCGACGAGCCGTAAAGCACCGACCAAGCGGTCAAGCTGCTCGGCTAATCTACCGATCGCACGTTCTCCGCGTTCCCATTGCGCTTTGTCCGAATTACTTGCGATACGGTCGCCGAGCCATTCGTAGGCACTCTGAATGACCTGCAGTGGTTGTCGCAGGTCGTGACCGGCCATCGCCAGAAGGGTGGCTTGGAAATCGCTGGTGCGCCGCAGGTTAAATGAAGCGTGATTGTTGCCGGTCGTTATAGCAGTCAGTAAGCCGCTCATGTGCGTTACCTCTGAATGTGGCTGCATTGATTGATGTACGAGCCCAATTCATCGCGCGAACAGCGATCTTTCAGGCCACTATACTGGGCTGGCTGGCAACCTTCTCGCGCTCGTTTGACTGTGTTTGTTGCGCAGGTGTTTTCGATCGTCTGGATGGCGCGACGAACGCCGGGCATTCTCGCAGATTGTGGGGCGGCGACCTGCATCACAAAGCAGGTGCACAGTGCGAAGATGTGTATGATTGCCGGGACGGTCTTCATAGTGAATCTCCAGCCGAAGATTGCCGCCTGAGGCGTATAACGCTCCAGGAGATGGAGTCTTCACGACTGATCTAAGCGCTAGTTTAGAAAGGAGCGACGCGAAAAAGGCGCTCCAATGTATTCGACATCGGCCCGCGTCCGAGATTTCCTAAAAACTCTTCGACGGAACGAACAGGCAAATCGTCTTGCTGTGCTCCGCGCCCGCGACAGAACACCAGTGGTATACGCCGTCGGGTGAATACTTGACCCGATGGTCTTTGTAAGTGACGACCTCGCCGGTACCGTTGATAACGTAGCCTTCAGGGCGTTCGCTGATCGCCTCTTCGCTCACTTGGCGGCAGTCGATCCCGGAACAGCACGAGTATGGATAGCTCCATCCCTGCGGTTTAGCGTTGGTGGGAACGGCGTCATGGGGATGAGCCGGGCAGGGGGCTAGGACCGAGGCGATAAACACCGTGGCTAGGAAAGTCGCGGGCGGCGTGGTTCCGAGGACATTGCGCATTCTTTCCTCCACGGATACTTGCGTTTTGTAAGGAACAGGATGCGCTTATTGGTTCGGGGAGCCTATTCTACAGGTGCATCATGGCACTGTACTAAGGTGTGGGTCGGTTCCTCCCGATAGGTGGTGGTCCATCGGATAGTTGGATCGGCATCGCCGGACAGTCTCTCCGCCACGCTCCGCCGCTCTCGTGGCGGGGAGGTTGGCCGGCCGGCTATTGTCGAAACCGCGACTGGGGCATGTCTGACGGTGCTACGGGGTGGGGCGCTCTGTCTGTATCGAAGGGGTGCTTTTTGCCGCGCGTGCCTTGGCGAGGCGTGTGAGCCCGATCTTCGCGGCGATCAGGAAAGGGGCGGCGACGACAAATAACAGAGCCACCGCGTTGAATGCGGTGTCGAACGCGATCACTGCCGACTGCCCCGATACGGACCTGCCGAGGAGGCCTACGGCGGCGCGGCCCGCCTGTGCGGCATCCATCCCCTTAGAAATCAACATCGCCGTCGTGGTCGTCATTCGTTGAATGACCGCTGTCCCGCCCCCCGTGACGTTTGCAGCGAGAACCGAGAAGTTCCAGGCCACATTGTGGTCGATGAGTGTCTGAAGAGCAGCGACTCCGATCAATCCGCCGAACTGCCTTCCGGTATTGAACAAACCGATGCCCGACACGAGGTTTTTCTCGTTGAGCTTGCCAAACGCAATCAACGTGATCGAAAGGAATAGAAACCCGAGACCAAGACCTCGAAGCAGGATCGCCGGCATCATCGTATCCGTACCGCTTTCGGCGGTGGACCCGGATAGCATCCACATTGAGCCCATGATCAACAAGATGCCGAAGGGAACCGTCGCAAAAGGAGGAACCCGGCGGACTTGCATAAGGAAAGCGGCGAAAAGCAGCGCGCAGACGAAAAGTCCGCCACTCGGCAAGAGCAGTAGTCCTGCGTCAGTAGGCGTGAATGCAAGGATTGAAACGGCAAACGACGGGATCAAATAGGCGCTTCCAAACAACGCGGCGCCTGCGACAAAGCTCACGATGAACGCGAAGCAAAAGTCCTCTGATCGAAATACCGTGTAGTCCAACAAGCCCCTGTCCTTTACCAGCACCTGTTGTCCCAAGAACATCAAAAGTGCGGCGATCCCGATGACAGCCAGACAAAGGATGCGGGGTTCTTCGAACCAGTCCCAGCGGGTTCCTTGGCTAAGCACATAGGTCAGGCAGCAAACAGACAGGGAGATCAGCAGAAACCCGACCCCATCGAATGGACGCAGCGGGCGCCTTTCAGCCATCGGAGTCTCTTCTACCAGCATCAGACCCGCCGACGCGAGCGCTATTGGTACCACGCTGAAAAATATCCAGGTCCATGACTCGCTGTCGAGCAACCAACCCTGAAGGGCAGGCGCGATTGTTGCTGGCGCGACAACGGACCCGACAGCGAAGAGCGCTTGAAGAAGCGGCTGGTTAGAGCGCGAGTAGCTTAGAAAAATCAACGCTTGTCCGCCGGCGAGCAGGGTGCCTCCGGCGAAGCCCTGCACTATGCGGAGCGTGATCAAGACATCTAGCCGAGTGGTAAGGGCCGCTATCCCGCATGCGACGCCCATCGCCAACGCGGCGCCAATGACCAGACCGCGTGGATTGAGGCGGTTCATAAGGAAGGGTGCGGCAAGGAACCCGATTAGCTTGAGAGCCGTGTATCCGACATCCAGCCACGCGAATTCGTCGGGAGTTGCGTATACGTCACCGATGATGTCGCCGCGCCCGAGCGACAGGACAGTGCTGGCGATCGCTTCCGTCAAAGCAGCCAGCATTATGCCCGCTATTAGCGCCGCACCAGACGACGTTTTATCGAGAGCTGGGGGCGCTTGTGTGACCGCTGTCATGAACCGCTTTCTTGGTCAACGAAGACCCGGGCAGACAGTCCGGGTAGCAAACGACCCGGTAACGGATTGTTGGTAAACCGAATTTTGACGGGAACGCGCTGCACCACGCGGACGAAGTTGCCCGTGGCGTTGTCGGTGGGCAGCAGGCTAAACGCGGATCCGCTGCCGGGTGCGAAGCTGTCTACCACGCCTTCAATGCGTTCGTTTGGATAACCATCGACCGTAATTTGTACCTTCTGGCCGGGCTGGATGTATTCCAATTGGGTTTCCTTGAAATTTGCAACCACCCAGACATCGTTTACAGGAACGATATCCAGGAGAGGCGTACCGGGAGACACAAATCGGCCAACGCGGACCTGGCGGTTGCCGATGACGCCATCCACCGGCGCACGTACAACAGTGCTTTCAAGATCGATTTGTGCAAGATCACGAGCCGCCTCTGCCTGAGAAACGGCCGCAACGGCCGCTTCCCGTTGGGCCGCGAGTACTGCGATCCGTTGCTGCTGAGCCTCGATGGTTGCTGAGGCCGCCGAAACGCCCGCCTCAGCTCTCGTCCGCGCTGCGTCGCTCTCATCCACGTGGGCTTGACTGATTGTATTGCTTCGGATGAGTTCGCGACGACGCTCGTATGCTTTTGTTGCAAGGTCCAACTCAGCCTCTGCCGAGCGTTTCTGAGCTTCTGCCTGTTTGATAAGAGCGTGCTGGAGCTCGGTCTCTGCATCGACGTTCGTCAAGCGCGCCTGAGCTGCGTCCACGTTGGCGACCGCCTGGGCAAGACGGGCGCGATAGTCGCGCTCATCGATCCGAAACAGAACGTCGCCAGCGTGGACGGTTTCGTTGTCCTTGACTTGTACCGCGGTGATGTAGCCCGAGACCTTCGGTGCAAGCGAGGTGAGGTCTCCGCGAAGATAAGCGTTGTCAGTCGATGTTGCGCCCGACGAGCGAGCCCAGGCCCACCCTCCAGCTCCGACTGCCGCTGAGCCGAGGCAAAGTAGGAGGCCGATCACTTGTCTCTTTTTGAGTTGCGCCACGACGCCCTCCGGTAATGTTTGTTACCAAGGCCTCTTACGGTAACTTGCGTTACCAGTCAAGGCGATCAGATGGGCACTGAAGGACGCAGAAGACGCGCCAACTAGCCCAACCGCACGGGTTCAAAAAATGTGAGCAACGAGCCGGTTTAAGATCGTAGCGGGAGGTCAACGGGCGGTCGACTATACAAAAGATTGGTATCATCGGCGGGGGTTTCACGCTTTGATGAAAGCCCCTTAAAAGTCATGCAGATCGCTAAAGGTCTCCATGATACCGAGAGCTGACACTGATGATGATGCCTACTGTAGATATCGCCGCGGACCAGCGGCCTCGTGTTTTTGGCCACCTCTATACACAGGTTTTAATCGCGATAGTGGCGGGTATATTGCTCGGGTACCTCGATGCCGAGCTCGGCAGTAGTTTGAAATTCCTTGGGGACCTCTTTATCAAACTCGTCAAGCTGGTTATCACGCCGGTCATTTTCTTGACTGTCACCACAGGCATCGCTGACATGTCGGACACGCAGAAGCTTGGCCGTGTGGCAGTCAAAGCATTCGTCTATTTTTTGACTTTCTCCATCCTGGCTCTTGTGATGGGGCTATTGATTGCGAACGTGTTGCAGCCGGGAGGTGGCATGCACATCGACCCAAGCTCGCTCGATGAGCGGTCGATCGCGGCTTACACCGTCAAAACCCACGAGATGACAATCGTTGGTTTCTTGATGAACATCGTTCCTGACACGATTGTCGCAGCTTTCGCTCAAGGTGATATCCTCCAGGTATTGTTCATCTCCATCTTGTTTGGACTTGCGCTCGGAGCCGTAGGACAAAAGGGGCATGCTGTTCTTGATCTGCTGCACGCCCTGACGGCGCCGATCTTTCGGATGACGTCAATGTTGATGAGGCTCGCCCCAATCGGTGCCTTCGGCGCTATGGCGTTCACCATTGGGAAGTATGGGATCTCCGCCCTTGGGAATCTGGCCTTTCTGGTGGGAACCTTCTATTTAGCCGCATTGCTTTTCGTTGTTCTCGTCCTTGGCGCCGTCGCGCATTTCAACCGATTCTCCATCTTCAAGCTTATTGTTTATCTCAAAGAAGAGTTGCTTCTCGTTCTCGGAACATCATCGTCCGAAGCCGCCTTGCCCGGCTTGATGGCCAAGTTGGAGAAGGCTGGTTGTGCGCGCCCGATCGTCGGTCTCGTGGTGCCCACAGGTTATTCCTTCAACTTGGATGGGACCAATATCTACATGACACTTGCGGCGCTGTTCATCGCGCAAGCGACTGATACTCCACTGAGCCTGGGGGATCAGATCATGCTTTTCCTGGTGGCCATGTTGAGTTCGAAAGGTGCCGCCGGGGTGAGCGGTGCGGGGTTCATCACTCTGGCTGCAACGCTCTCCGTAGTTCCCTCAGTCCCCGTGGCCGGCATGGCATTGATACTGGGAGTAGACCGTTTTATGTCGGAATGCCGCGCGCTGACAAATCTCATCGGCAATGCGGTGGCGACTATTGTCATCGCCCGTTGGGAGCGGGAGCTGGATGCCGTTGAATTGCAAGCTGCGCTTTCGGGTCAATAAGACGCGGTGTTACGCAGCGTACCCGGCTACACCTGCTGGCCCTTTTGCGAAAGGCGTAAGAACAGCGTGCGCAATCTTCCGTAAATTCCTGTCGATGCAAACTGATGTATAGATTATGAAACTTCGCAGCTGAGTTATCATTTAGTCTTAGTAAGACTAGGTGATGACAATGCGCAGATATCCAAAAGAAAATAAAGCCGGATCGTCTGCGGGTTTTGTCGTTGTAATAATAATTGCTCAGCTTCTCATCGTAGGTGCTTTGGCTTTTACCGATGCGGTCGACCAGCCCCACTCCGCCCGGATCTTCCTGCCAGGAACGCAGTCGAATGGTATAACCGGCCATCCCATGACGCGACGGATGGGAGAGTTGGCCTTCAGCAGGACCGGCTCATAAGCCTTCTCTCGGCGTAACGCTTTTGAGCGCATCGACAGCTGTGTCAATAAGTGACTCGTGTCTGCGGTGTCTCTGCGTCACGACGTAAACCGGCTGCTTAATCTCCGGCGCGCCTTCTACAAGACGCACTGACATGCCGGACCCGGACAAGGTTTCGACGGTCTGGTGCGGGAGATACGTAGTTCCACCACGCCGTTTCAGAATGCCGATTGCATGGTCCTCGTGATCCACGGCGATAGCAGATCGAGTGAGCCCCGGTAGCAGCTCGGTGTGCATCCGCTCGAAATATGTCGTGTATCTAGCGCGGATATAACTTCTCGAAGTCACATCGGAAAGCCTGTCGAACTCCGTCGACACCATCTGAAATTTTTCGACGCCGGTCTCCTCGATGCTAAGGTCCGGCAAGCATTTGGGCGAAAATACAATGCCGATATCAATCCTGCCACCGGAGAGATCCGCCATGACGGTGGACGAGTGGCCAGAATGCAGTACCAATTCCAGTCGTTCGTTGATGATGTGCAACTCCTCGATCCAGTCCAGAACGAGCGTCCCTATCGAGCTTAGCGGCCCTGAGATGCGTAGAGGGCCATCATAGTGTTCCAGGCCTCCGATATCGTGCTGCGCATGCGCCCAGCCCGCTTTGATGGCGCGAGCGTGTTTCTCGAACCTGATACCGGCCGAAGTCGGAACTGCACCCGCTCGCCCGCGGTGAAATAGTTGGGCGCCCACGGCTCGCTCTAGTGTCTTAATGCGGCCACTTACGGCCGGCTGCGTTGTTTCAAGTCGCTCTGATGTGCGCCGGAAATTGCCTGTCTCAAGCAAGTCCAGGAAGGTATCGAGAAGGTCGAGGTTCATGGTGTGATCGCAATTGTGGTTGATCCGTTGCCCGTCGGCCAAGCAGATTTCGCCGGTTTCTGGTTTTCCAACCGGTCAGTATCTAGCGACACGGTTAACGACGGCGCCCAGCCTACGCAGGAGAGGAATATCGTGCCTCGTCGCGTGAGGGTGTTGGTCCGCGTTCTCGCAAGGAGCAACAAACTTTCCGGGCGCAGCCGATCCTATATCGAAGACGCGGCAAATTGCAAGATGTATGCGCAGGAATGTATGCTTAAAGAGCGTGCACGTATGGAAAAACTAGCCATACACTCTTGTCGCGACTCGTCGCCGACTTTATTGGTCGGCTACGGCACAGGTTCCGCATGACGGATGAAAAGGGAACGTGGTGAGGCATAGTCGATGTCAATCCCACGGCTGCCCCCGCAACTGTAACCGCCGAGCTTGTCTCATCAGCCCACTGCGTCAAGCGGGAAGGGCGAGACTGGCGGGGACGCGGAAGTCAGGAGACCTGCCTGTGTTGGTCACCCATGCAAGGATACGGGGAGTGTCCGAGCGCGGCCGCCCGTAGCGGTGACATTGTCGAAGATGTTGCCGTGTTGAAGGACGGTCGATGGGAACGGTTGTTACCATTGTCACTTCTTTTCTGCGGAGGAAAGCCGTGCAGGTCAGGCCCTGCCTGAAGGGAGATTATGAGGATTTTTCTGACCGGAGCTGCGATGCTCCTCATCGCCGCATGGGAGCCGAGCTTTGCTCGGGATGCTAACCAGGCGGACGAGCCGACAGAGCTCGAAGCGATTGTCGTTACGGACGGATTGACTCCCGTGGAGCTCGAGAAATCCGGGCGTGCCGTCACCGTGATCTCGGGGGAGGAGATGGAGAAGCATCAGGTCCGCTATGTCGCGGATGCGCTACGCCTTGTGCCGGGATTTGCAGTATCTCGCACGGGCTCCTCAGGTGGCTTAACGCAGGTACGTGTGCGCGGCGCGGAGGGCAATCAACTGCTGGTGATCATTGATGGCGTGGTCGCCAACGACGTTGGGCAGGGTGAATTCGACTTCGGAGGCCTGGTTACCGACGACATAAAACGCATCGAAATTCTGCGCGGGCCGCAAAGCGCGTTCTGGGGGGCTAATGCCATGTCAGGCGTGATCAACATCGTCACCAAGCGCGGCGAGCGCGATTCCGTTCGGTCTACTGCGCGCACGGAAATCGGCAGCAACGCTTCGGTCACATCGACAATCTCCGCCGGCGGGGGCCGTGACACCTATGACTATTGGCTATCCGGCACCGTTATGCACACGGACGGCTTCAACATTTCGGGTGCGGGTGACGAAGAGGACGGCGGCAGGAATGGTACGTTAAACGGCAAGTTCACAATCGATCTCTCGCCGGATACGACTATGGAGGGCACGGTTCGGGGCGTAAATCGTCGCAGCGAGAGTGACCCGCAAGACTGGGACACCGCGATGACCTACGACGCGGACGACTACACCAAGAACCAGGAACTCTTCGGGTCGGTTGGGATCACCAATTCGTCCCTGGACGACGCGCTGGCACAGAAGATCCTTTTCTCGGGCACCGATATCTATCAATCCAGGCACTCCGACGAATACGGAAACAGTTCGGACGACGGAAACCGTTATAGGGGCAGCTATCAAGCGTCCTATCGTTTCGACGATACGGACCAGGTGATCCAACAAGTGACCGGCGGTTACGCATGGCAATTCGAAAGGTTTTCACCCTCCCATTTGGAGGAGACTTTTCGACGGGACGCGCAATCCCTTATTGGCGAGTATCGGGTAGAGTTCTTTGATCAAGTCCACCTAAACTTCGGTGCGAGGCAGGACTGGAACAGCGGTTTCAGTGATACGGGAACCTGGACTGCAAGCGCGGCGTGGCAAATCCCGAGCAGCGACATGCGGCTTCATGCCTCAGTCGGAACCGGCGTTACCAACCCGACGTTCTATGAACAGTTCGGCTATTTTCCCGGAGGATTCATCGGTAATCCAAATTTGCAGCCGGAACGGAGCCTCGGATACGACATCGGGGTTGAGAAAAGCTTCAATGAGGGGGGCCTCGTAGTAGACCTTACCTACTTCAACCAAAATCTGGAGAACGAGATCGCCACTGTCTACGACGCGGATTTCATCGCGCGGCCGATCAACCGCGACGGCGAAAGCCTCCGCCAAGGCATGGAGGTTTCGGCGACCTTCGATTTCTTCAACGGCGTCACGATGACCGCATCTTATACGTACACCGACGCGACCGAACAGACAGCCGCCACCGGGCCGCGTCTCGCTGAAGCCCGTCGCCCCCGCCACATCGGTTCGGTCAAAGCGGACTACGTTTTTTATGACGACCGCGCGAGGGTCTTCGCCGAGGCAGTATTCAATGGCAGGACTGTCGACACGGTTTTTGCGACCGCTGTACCCCCGCGGGTGACGATGGCTGGCTATTCGCTTTTGAACGTCGGCGGCAGCCTGAAAATCAACGACACCTTGGAAATGTTTGGTCGCGTCGACAATCTGTTCGACCGAGACTACCGGGAAGTCTATGGCTTCAAGTCGTCGCCCGGTCTGACTGCTTTCGCCGGATTGTCGGCTTCATTCTGACTTACGAAAAGGCAAAGGGCAAAGAGGCGGCGGACAGACTGCCTCCTATGTCGACACGTGCGGTGGCAGACTATTCTGCGAAATACTTTTTCGCCGTAACCCGCAAGCGGTCGCTGTGATCGTAAATTTGGTCAAGCGAGTCGATAATCAACCGTTCCTCGGACTCACCGTCAAAGAGCCCGATGTATTTGACCGAGCGGTTGAAATGTAGCCTCGCGAGCGGCTTTCGATTGTTATTGTCGATAAGAATGCCACAATAGGATTTCTGGTCGCGCATCACCACTCGTTTCGACGAGATCGTATCGCGCACGATCGCCTTCACAATCATGTATCCCTCGCGCTCCTCCTCTGTCGTCACGACTTCGGGTTCCTCCTCAACGGGCTCGTCAATTTTTTCGATGACTTCCTCCGTGTCCGCGAGTGCGCTCGAAAGGCGGTTCTTGACCGGGACCATGATCACATCTCGGAATGCGGTTCGCACGACTCCCGTCAACATCTTTTTAACCTGCGCGGTAATCCGGCCCTCGTAGACAGAACCAGCAACAAGGCGTACGAAGTCCTCGGAAGGCTCTTCTATCAGTTTTGAAATGACTTGTTTGACGCCAGAGGTGTATTTCAGGCGCTCGGCGGTCGCCAGGATGGCGGATACGTCAAACGAAGCTTTTTCGGCTATTCGGATTTTCGTGTGGAGAGCCGGGGAGGGCACACGTCCACATTGAGCGAAAATCCGAACTGCTGCGTCCGGCCTGGCAGGTGTCAGCCGGAACAGAAGTCCCGGACGCTGACGTCTGGCAAGGCGGACGACCGCATGCCCACAGAACATGTGCGTCCCGTGGACATCGGAACCCCGTGCGCCGAGCGGCACGTCGGGGTGCGGGCGGCGGTAGCCAATCTTCGCCGCTTTGATTGTCCGATGAACGTCTTGCCATGAGCCGAGTTCGGCGGGCACCTTCCCATTCTTCCATAGACGGGAAACGCACCCTTCCTCAAGCGCTGGCAGGACGTCCTTCATTCCAGCCAGACGGACAATGCCCCGTCTGGCGATCTCTGTTGCCGACGCGCAGGCGTCGGGGGCTTCGTATGCGAGGTTTCCGATGGTCGAGGAATACCCCGCCCAGACCTCAAGGACATCGATCCCGGCAAGCCGGGCGCGACGCTGCAGCATCTGCACGAACACCGTTCTTGCCCAGCAATTCAACAGCCTGTTGAGGGTGCGGTTCTTGCCGCTCGACCGCAACGTGCCGAGCCCTTTTTCCAGCACGATCGTGCCGCAGCGGTGCTTGCGCGCCATCGAGATGGCGCGGTCGCAGACCGCCGCCAGCGTCTCGCGCACCAGTTCGGCGGAAGCATTCTTCGGCATATCGAGCTTCACCAGGGCATGCTCGAGCAGCCTGGTTTTACCCACCGATCCCTGATCTTCGGTGTTCGATGCCGCGGCCAGGCCGATCCAGTTGGGATTGAGGTCGATGCCGAGGCAGCGGCCTTTGATCGGCACCACCGGACGCCGCCGCTGCGGGTGGTTCGGCAGATCCGTCGGATCGAAGGTCACGCTGACATGCGTGTCGGAGATCGAGAAGGTGACGTTGATGCGGTCGGCTTCGTCCTTCTGAGCACATATCGCGGTCAGTTGCCGCATGATGATGCCGCGGTTTCCGGTCATGCGTGCGAGATGAAGAGCGGCCGTGCGCGTCACCGTCTTTCCCGAGCGGCCGCCGCTCTCCTTGCGGCCGATTTTGACGACAACCGCCGTCTCGTCGATCAGATGGATATTCTGGTTTCCGCGCGCTTTCTGGCGATCGCCGAAGCTGACGAACGGGTGCAGTCTCTTGCGCTTCCATTCGTCCGGCGAAATCAGACCCTTGCGTCGGCGCTCAAGTTCGGTTCGCCCGCCGAAGACCGCCGTACCACCAGGCGTCAGCTTGCGTTTCCAAATGCCAAGCTTCGTCGCACAGTGGATCGCCCAGCTGTCGAGCAGACCTTCGTGGGCGAAGCGCGTCTTAACCAGGTTGCGCAAGTCCATTTCCTTCGGCGTTGAACCATCGGCGTGCAAACCATTCGCATAGGCCGTTCGGATCGCAGCCGACTGCACCCGACGAAGGTCGCCGAGAAACGCGCGGTCCTCGTCTGAGCAGCGATATGGAATGGAGATGGTCTGCAAGGAAACATGATCGAGCCAATGCTTCTATGAGACCGCGGAAACTTGGTCGCCGTCAAACGCCGGCGAAAATCAATTAAACAATCAGGGCGCGAACACGCTGTCTGGTTTTCGTGAGCCGACGAATCGGGATTCCACACGAAAATCCGAATAGCCGCTTTTTCAAACTTTCGAAGTTCGGCGACGATTCCGGAGTTGAAGTCAGACACATCGAAGACAAAGAACGGCCGGGCATCGAGTTTGTTGGGGGCCTCCAGGTCGGTATAGAAGTTGAAGGTTCGGCCGTTCGTCAGAATGGCGAACCTCGCGTTAGTCACGCTGAAGTACCGATAGAGTTGATCCAGGTGTTTTTTCTCCAGCGTAACCGATATCGGTTTGCACTCGATCAAGATCCGGATTTCGCCGTCGATCTTGATCGCGTAGTCGACCTTTTCCCCCTTTTTGCCAACAGCGTCTGCGGTGAATTCGGGGATGACCTCGGTTGGATCGAAAACCTCATAGCCTAGCGACCGAAGGAAGGGCAGGACTACAGCGGTTTTCACCGCCTCTTCAGTCGCCATTGTGCTGGAATGCGATTTGACGCGCTCAGATATGGCGCAGACTCTCTTCGATTGTAGACATCAGTCCCCAACGGTTGTCTTCTAGTTAAAGTTGCCGATTGCCTTCCTTACGTCAAGCCGACGCTAAAGCGCTTAAGCTTGACCAAGAATAGCCCCCGAGGAGGCTTCTAGGACTACCCTCTTTTCGCTCCTTGAAGCGCCGGCCTCGCTATAGCGTCACGGTCTTCGCCATTTCCAAATATCTGCAGAAAGCATTCGCGAGTTGCATTTGGCGGGGCGTTTTGCATTCGGCTTCGAACAACTCCGGTGAAGCGACAAGGATGGCCATACACTTCGCGCGGCTGATGGCCACGTTGAGTCGGTTGGAGCTGTAGAGGAACTCCATACCGCGTGGTGCGTCCGCGTGACTGGATGTGGCCATCGAGTAGATGGCGATCGGCGCCTCTTGCCCTTGAAATTTGTCGACGGTTCCGACGTGGGCATCGGGAATGCGTTTCTGAATCTCGAAGACGTGAGCGTTGTAGGGCGCGATTATAATAATGTCATCGAGGGCCAGCGGCCTGGATACGCCCTTTCGGTCGGTCCAGCGCATCCCGGAATTCAGCAGCACTTTCACGATGCGCTCGACCGCGGCGGCCTCTTCGAGGGAGCGCGACTGGTTACCGAGATGAGGAACCGGCACGTAATGCAAACCCGTCCCCGTAAAAGGCCCAGTCGACGCCGTTGCTTGGGCGCGGCAGCCGACTTCGGACTGAAGCTTGTCCTCGTAAAACAGTTCCGAGTTGAACGCGGTAATGTCTGGGTGGAGCCGCCACGTCTCTTCAAGGAACAACCCTTGCTCCGGCAAGATCGTCTTCTGCCCGCCCAAGAGGTGGTCGAGTGCGGAAACATCCGTTCCGTCCGGGTGGGAGCCCTGGGCAGGTTGCTCCAGTTGCCGTGGGTCGCCGAGAAGGACGAGGGCGGGCCCGGCTTGGGAGACAGCCAACACATTGGCTAGCGAAATCTGCGCTGCCTCGTCCACGATTAGCACGTCGACGCTATCCGCCACGTCCTCGCGGGCCCAGAAGAATGCCGTTCCTCCGAGCAACTGCACTTGTCCACATTTGATCGCCGACACGGCCTCGGCGTTGTCGAGGTAGATTTCGATATCTTCCGTGTCTTCCACTTTCGTGGAGAGCTTCTGGCCAGCGGAAATCTTGGTGCCGCTCTCCTTAGCCACCCCAATTGTCTTGTCGATCAAATTCCGGATGACCTTGTGGCTATTGGCCGTGATTCCAACCTTCTTTCCCGCTCTCATCAGGTGCCGGGCGGCCCCTGGATGGGAAGGACACCGCTTTGTAGCAGCGGAGCAATCCTGATTGCGCTGGCCAATGTGTTTTCGCCACCCAAACGAAGTGGCTCTGCAACGCGTGGCGGTACCCGCATTAGGAGATCACGGGCTGCCTGATATTGACCGTCTCCCGCGATGCCGTTCTCGTTTACGTATTCCCCAAGGCGGAACAGGGAGTTCTCTTGCTCTGGAGTGGCGATGTGCGTGTGGGAAAATACGCCCTCCGGGTGAAGGGCCGCCGTCCTCCTGGTCTTCTTGATCTCGACCTGCTGGCCGTCGTGCGAGATCGTCACGACCTTGCCGAACGCTTCGCCACCGGCAGCGCGGAGATCGTCGTCCTCGCGGATGTCGGTGTCCTGAATGTCGAATTCATATCGGTCCGTCGGAATGCCGGTCTTTGTCTGTGCTACCGTCTCCAGGAACCGCAGCCCGCCCAAGCCTGCCTTCTCGTCGAGGAGTTCTTCGGCCGGCAGATCGCAGAGCCGAAAATACTCCCACCAACTCGTCTTGGCTTCGCGTCGGTGCCAGTCAAGACTGTGGGCAAGTATCCATTTTGCTTGCTCGGCCGCGTCCCTTTCCGCCGGCTCAACCGGGACATTGTATGTGAGTTTTTCGATGAGAGCTTCGACGCGTGCCTGCCGCTCCGAGATGTCCTCGCTCGGTTCCTCTCCTTCAGGCGCGGGGCGACTGATTAACGCACCCGACGCGATGGCATCTGCGCGCAGCTGCTCAAGCCAGGTGCGCAGCGCTTCGGTTGATCGGCAATCGTCATCGTTGTAGGCCGATACGACCGCCTTTATCTCGTCGGATACCGAGACAACGTCATTGACTTGTAACGCAACCTGGAGCGCGGATAGCGCGACGTTCGCTTTCCTTAAAGGCATGTTGCGGGCGAAACCGTAGAAAGCTTCGAGCCTCTTTATTGAGTAACTCTCAACGCTTGCTCGCACTGCGTTGCGGACGACGGCATAGAGATCGACCAGAATATTGCCTCGGAGCAGTTTGTCTACTTCGCCTTCACGCGTAGCATATCGCCCCATCAATCGCTTCAATGTCCCCGGTTCGTAGGGCGCATAGTGGTAGATGTGCAAATCCGGAAACAGCGTGCGGCGCGCGGTCACGAAATCCATGAACCGCTCGAAGACTGCTTTTTCCGTGCCTCGGTCAAACGCCCAGTCGGCGATCCGGACAATGTCGCCCTCTTCGTTGCGGTAATGGTATCCGAACAGATATTCGAGTCCATGCTCGCCAACGAACGGATCGCCTTCGATATCGAAGAAGATATCCCCGGCTGACGGTTCGGGGAGACGACAGAGACCCGTATCCGCCACCACCTCCAGAATTTCGCATCTCAGTTCACCCGCTTCACGCGCGCTCACTTGGATATGCGCCTGTGCCCTGGCCTTCTCGAAGCTCGCGGCCGAACCGCGGACCGGCTTCCATGGAAATGGCGAGGGGAGGGCTGCAAAAGCCGCGGCCGTAGACACGCCATGCGCGCGCAACTCCGCAATTTGCGTTTTGGAAATGTTCGCGACAAGCGAGAGGTGATCGTCCTTCCGCCAGCGAGCGTCGCACGCATCGGCCCACCGACATACGTCGCAGTGCCCATTCGGTTCAGGGTCGTGTTTATCCGGAGTTGCGCTGGTAGCCTTCTCGGCCGCCTGTCGTGCCTTCCTGAAGTACGCGGCATAGTCCGCAACACGGAAGGTTTGAGGCACGAAGTCAGACCAAGGCGCTACGACGTATACGTTCTCCGGCGCGATACCTTGCATGGCGCGAAGTAACTCGGCGTAAAGACTGAGCTGGAGCACCGTCCCGGCTTTGGTTTCGCGGGCCAGCTTCGTGTCGACGACCTCATACGACCATGATCCGAGATCGCTCGGCTGTTCCACTCTCCGCAGAACATCGGCGCGTCCAATCCAACGGCCGTCCCGGAGCGCCGCCTGGACAATGATCGATCGGCCGGACCGCATCGCTTGCAACGTTGCACCAACGGTATCGTCGCTGACTTCGATGCCGGGGATCGAGGTTACTTCCAGTCCCTGCTGCTTCAGGTGCTCAAGGAACTCATCTTCATGTTGCAACCCGCGCTGCTGCAGGATCTCAAGCAAAGGGTCCCATCGAGCAGGCTTTGCGAGTGTACCCGCAGCGACCTGCAAATCCAGTTCTGTTAG
Organism: Ensifer sp. ENS07; assembly: GCF_014852185.1. NCBI lineage: Bacteria > Pseudomonadati > Pseudomonadota > Alphaproteobacteria > Hyphomicrobiales > Rhizobiaceae > Ensifer > Ensifer sp. ENS07. Next base: position 377,765 of record NZ_JACVBE010000003.1, read on the forward strand.
ATGGCGGCAGTTAAGATGGCCGATCAGGTCATGCGCGCTAAGGATGAGTTGGGTGCCGATTCGCTGCATGTTTCAACCATAAGAGTTATCGTGCGCGATGTCTAATGTTCGAGTTCGCCTTGCGAACCCGCTGCAGTGGAGGCGTACTGGTTCCAGCTGTGGCAAGCGGCCATTGCCGCTTCGTAAAGTTGAGATTGAGACTTCAATGCGGGAAAATGGCTGAGTGCGCAGTTTGTTGCACCCCGGGGCTTCCATTGAAACCTATACCAACGTCTAGTTGAAAACGTTCAGGGCCTGCATTAGCGCTAGGTTGAGGGCTTTGGGGGAAGCGAAGAAATTCCGAAATTTTTGATTGTACCCGCGTGGGCACTAAGCTCCGAGGTGGACGACGAGCGACCCGCTTGGGTCCTCGCGGCGCTTCGCGTGCACACGTTAAGCTCTTGTTTGAGATGCCTGCGCTATATTTGTAGTTGAGCAGCGCATCGCGGATAGGCAGCGTTGTGTCCGTCGGCAGCTCGTTGAGCTGATGGCGTCGCAAGGGGGGAGAATTTTGATTGTTGAGCATGGGCGGTTACCGCTGCTGACACTAGCCAAGGCAGCAGCGCGCACGTTACGGGAGATCGTTCCGGCAGACCTCGACTTAGCCGGGGTATGCCTCGACCTCCAGCCATACGAGAGTAAGTCGGTTAGGGAGTTTAGCCAGCGGTTGGACGCTCTCTCGCGCAACGATCGCAACTACTGGGTCGGAACTCTCTATACCCTTATGATTTCCCCGGAGGCTCGCAAGGCGCAGGCGGCCTACTTCACCCCCCCCTACCTAGCGGATGCCGTCATAGATATGGCGGTTGAACACGGCTTCGACCTGAGGCGCGACGACGTCCTCGATCCCGCCGCCGGAGGAGCCGCTTTCCTTTCCCTCATTGCGGAAAGGATGCGCGCCGCTGGCGCTCGACCACGAGATATCGCTTACCGGCTCAATGGTATCGAAATTGACCCGTGCTTGGCGCAGATATCCGAGTCTTTGATCGGCACCCATACCGACGGGTTCGGCGAGCGGAAGATTGTCCGTGTCGCCGACGCCCTGCACACCGATCCGCTGGCCTCGTACAAGTTGGTGATCGCGAATCCTCCTTACGGCCGGATCACGCCACAAGTCCTGGGAGGAGACGATTGGCGGAAGGTTTCGCATCCGGGTCACGTCAACAAGTATGCGGTGTTCACGGAATGGTGTCTCCGCGTAGCTAAACCGGGAGGACTTGTTGCGCTGGTCATTCCCTCAAGTTTCAGAAGCGGTCCTCTCTATGACAAGATGCGGGCGCACATCGCGAGCCAAGGGCAAATCCTGACCCTCGGAAAGCTGATCAGTCGTGATGACGTTTTCGTGGACGTTGCCCAGGACGTCAGCGTGCTGTTGGTCCGGAAAGGGGAGCCACACCGCCCGGTGCTTGCGGCGAAGTTTCCTTCGTTCACGGAAAGTGGCATCGTTCAACCGGTACCAACCGGATGCCTGCCTGCCGACCCGTCGAAGCCATGGCTCGCGCCCTCGGATCTCGCTGATAAAATTGGAGGGGCCACGCTCGCAGAGTATGGAGCGTCCGCGAAGGCGGGTTACTTCGTTTGGAACCGAGAGCGAGATAAATTCTGTTGTGCGGACGAGCCCGGTGCGGTCCCGCTGATATGGGCGAAGAACGTACGTCCCGGACAACCCTGCGTGCCAACGAACCGAAGAGGAAACGGCGTGGATTTCGTCCGCGTACCCGAAGGCAGCGCGGCGCTTGTCAAGGACCACGCGCTTGTCGTTCAGAGAACTACCAACAGCAGCCAGAACCGGCGCATCGTCGCGGCGGCGGTGGACAAGGCGTCGGTCGACCCTTGGAAAGGCTTCGTCTCAGAAAACCATACGATCGTGGTGTCGGGCACGGATGAGCGACAGCTCAATCTTCTACTAATGCTTCTTAACACGAAGGCGGTTGATGACCGTTACCGCGCCGTCTCTGGAACTGCGACGATATCGGTCAAGCTGCTCAGGCAACTCGATCTGCCGCGCCCGATTGCATTCGCGGCCGCACTTAAGCGCGTTTCTGACCCCGAACGGGCCGCACTGATAGCTTATGAGCAGGGCGCGGGCGCAATTTCGGAGGCATCATGAGCCAAAGAGAAAGACCGGGATACGGCCGAGCCCCAGGCTCGGATCTTGCTGACCGGCTGAAACAGCAAAGCGACCAGCTCAGGCGAAGGGGAGAGCTTGTGGCTGCACGCGCGGCCAAGCTTGTCGCCGGGTCGCACAGCGGGCAGACCGAGGAGCTCGAGGGCGCCCGAGACGAAGGCGCCTGGATTTCCGCTTTGGAGAAGATCCCGTTCAGACTCATCGGCGAAGACGAACTGCCGATTTCGGCTGTCTACATGCAAATCTTGCGCGCCGTGATCGGCACGATGAACAGCGGGGAACCTACCGTCCTCCTCACGTGGCCCGCACGCGACCTCTGTCTTTCAGCGATCACTTCCCTATTGGCGCTGGCAGATGTAGCGGTTGCGCCGGAGACTTCGATCGAGAAATATGATAGCCGGGTTCGAACCTTTGAGCGTCCCAGTGGATTCAAGGCCCTAATTTATCCATACGCCAGGACAACCCACGAGCTGGCGAGAGAGGTGCAGATCGCCCGCGACTACCTGCGCCGGACCCATGTCGATCATCTTGCAAGACATACCAACGGGCATGGCGGCGACCGAGCGCTCAAGGATTACCATCAAATTCTCAGCCGCGTGGGAACGCTCTCTGGCAGGGGAAGGGATGGGACATGCCGTCCCGAGTTCGAACACCCGACCTTGGATGAGATCCTGCCGCACGGAAACTGCGAAGGCATCGCACATCCCAATGGAACCCTGCTTTGGCGAACGAGTTCCCGGACCGACCTCAAAGAACACAACACGGTCAGTCGTCACGCGGACAACGGACGCGAGGCGAGTTATTTCCTCTTTGGTCTCAGAAAGGGCGATGAGGCATCTCTGCACAAAGTCCATGGCCCGCTCGACCTGATCGTTTTCGATCTGACCCGGACTGGCCGCGGCCGCCTGGGAGACGAATGGGTCGAGCGTGCGACGCGCACCTTCAAGTCGATGCGTAAAGCGTTCCCCAAGGCGGGCATCATAGCAATAACTGAAGATCCCTGGGCGTTTGACAAGGCACGGTTTGAAATATTCAGGAGTGCGCCGGAGCTCGGCAAAGGGAAGCCGCGTCCAGCGAAGTCTAAGACGATTACCGCAATGTCGTCCTCTATCCTCCAGACAGAGACGGCTCCGCCCTCGTGGTCGGGGTGCGAGCGGGTCGAGGTCAAGGGGTTCAACGGCCCCGGCGCGAAAGTCGGGGACGATCTTCGCGCCATAGCGCGCATGGTATCTCGTTCCGGCGACGTAGCCGCAGCCGCCGCTATTGACGACATCGTTTTCAAGCTTCGCCGCAATGCGTCGCTTCCCGGATCGCTAGCTTCCCTCAGCAACTACACCGTCGCGAAGCAGGGTAACGCCGATGCGGCGGACCTGATGGCGAGCTACAGGATCACCCAAGCGGTTCAGTTCCTCAGAGACCCTTCCAATCCAGCGTACCAGATTGGAGGAGCAGAACTTGCGACAGCGCTCCGCGAAGCGGAAGAAGCGGCCGCGAGACTGGTCCGCGCAACTCCTATGTCGCATCTCCTGGAGGCGATCGTTACGAGCATACTTGGGGCCTCTTCCAAGGCTCTTTTCATGTTCCGGTCGCAGCCGCTCGCTGAGTTCGCAATGGCAGATCTGGTCTGCAGAATTCAGGGCCTGCAGACCAGGTTGGACAACGAAATGATCGTCTTCTCAGGTCCCGGCGGCCTCACCGAGATCGCAGCATTGCCCGTGAACGAGAGGAACAAGTTCAAACGTATTTATCTGGTGGCCCCGCCGCGGGATGGCGTTCTGACGTTTTTCGCAAGATCATGGCTTCCCAGTCAGGTCTTCGTGGTGGCCGACGGCGACACCTTACGGTTCTCCTCAAGAGACGCGTTACGCCTCGCAGATCAGGTTGAGGAGCAAGAGATTGCGTCGCGCCTGAGAAAGTACGGTAGCGGGTCGTCCGAGGAGCTCGGAGGACTGGGCACTTTCCAAATCAAAGTGACGGAGACTCCGCCTCCACCACAAGAACTCCAGTTTCCAACGGAAAGTGTCATTGATCTTTCCGGCGCTTTGGGAAGCTCGGGGGTCGAACTGATCGAGTTTGCGATGGAGGGAGGTCAGCGAATGATCGCCAGACCGGGAACCGGTCTCGTGCGGCTGGACAGATCCAGATCGCTGGAATCCTTTAGACAGGTCGACGCGCGGGAGGTGAAGGAACACGACGAACTCTGCGTCATCAGTTCCGGCTTTATTGACCGTGCCCGAGTGCTCCTGAGCGTACCTGCAAACGCCACAGAGGCGATCAGGGAATACCACGTCGATGTAGTCAGCCGTTTCCAGAAAATCTCCGGCTTCAATGACACAGACAAGCTCCGGACACTGGTCGAGCGAATCGGCGTTCCGGACCTCGAATTGCAGCGCGTCCGTTACTGGGTTCACCTGGACAAACAGTTGCAGGCCCCCCTCCACGAAGTGGTGACCCAGGCACCACGCGATCATGACACGTTTATCAAGTTCACAAACGCGCTGGGCATCGGAGCGAATCTGGCGAACCGCTTCTGGCACCTCGGGGTGAAAGCCCAGAGAAATAACCGGATGCGCGCAGGCATGGCTTTCCACGATGCCTATCGCAACATTCTTACAGATCCACACGCGGCGGCGGCGTTCGCGGGCGACGCAAAGCGTGCCTCCGAGATCAAGAGGCTCCAGCATCTCGCGGAAGAGCATGTTTTGGCCGTTCGTTCCATCAGAAGGTTCAAGTCATGATCCAGCCAAAGACTTCCGCTGAACTTGCGAACATCGACGTGGAGCTAAAGGAAGCCGTCTGCGACGCGCTCGTGAACATGGTGACGAAGCGCGCGAGCGGAACCGATGAAATCGGCCGCTATGCATACGGTAAGTCGCCGCGGCGCGCAGTCTTCTCAGGACAGCTCCTTCCACGCATGTCACGTGCCAACGTGGACGACACTTCCGACATCAAGATCGCCGCTTTCGGCATGGACTTCAATGTGGCCAACGACGCGCAGTCCCCTATTAGGGCGATGCCGCGCTGCTCGGTTTATGTTCGCGTCCTGCCGACGTGGGAGGAAATATCCAGCGGTCGGTACGGAATTGAGATCGACTTCAAGATCTCCAAGGATAAAAAGCAGGAAATCGACGACAAGATAAAAGAACGACGGAAGGCGCTATACGAAAAGGAAAACCTCGCGCCCGCCGAATTGGATACGCTTGACCCCGAACAGAAGACTGAACTCTTCCGCCGCAGACGGGAGATACAGGACGAACTTCGGCGCAGCGTGTATGGCGAATACGGCATTGAGTTGAAGAAATCGGATATCGCAAGCTTCGGAAAGGAGGAGCCACCGTCCGCTACGGCCACCGACGGCGATGCCGGAGAAGGTGAAGAGACTGCCGCTTCGCCCGAGCTTGGAAAGCTCGTCACAGAGGGCCGGTCAATTCCTGACCAGCATCTTTCGCCGGCGCCCATACCCGCGAAATGGAAGAGGATCGACTTAGACCTGCCAAGGCTGGACTGGCCTTCATCGCTTTCCGGCGAGGCGCTGAAGAAGCGCTGTGAAGAGTATTCGTCCGAGCTGCGCGCGGCGATAGCGGCCCAGCTGAGCGAGTGGTTGAACGGTAAAGACGCTGAGCAGTGGGCTTGGCGCAACCGCATGGTCCATCCCGCCGAAGCTCGTAGTGCGGGCACCTGGGACATTTTCTTGGAGTCGTTGCGCAAGGAAGATCCGGACAAGAAGATACTTCCGGATTTCACCGGGCTCGCGTTCAAGGTCGAACGGCAGCGCGATTTCATGGATCCCTCGCGTGCATCGATTAGGGTGAGCCTGGACAACTCGTGCCAGGAGCTCACACCGCAAGACGCTGCCATCAAGTGCAACGTCCTGTTTGGGACAGAGTTGAAAGTCCAGGTCTCGAAGGCCGACCATCGCCCGGTAAACCTCGATCGTGTGGAGCCCTCATACCGCTTCCGCGACTTTCTCACTTATCCCGCCATCGGGCTCAACTGCGGGGTCGAGTGCGGCGATGCGGGTGAGAACTTCGAACTCTCAACGACCTGGGCGCCGCGGTTCACACAGCCCCGCATCGTGCCGCGCGACATACCCGACGTCGAGTGCCGTTTCAGTGCATTGTCCACAGACCATGATGTTTCAAAACTGCTGGCTCTACCGGAACAATACCGGCTCTGGATCGACGAGCAGGTTGCGACGCTTAGCGAGAAGGTGGTCGCTAATCTGCCGGCGGACGAAGCGGCCCGCGAACGAAAGCGTTTCGAGGAAGATATCGCCGGTCAGCGCAGCGAGGCTAGCCATATCGAACGCGGTGTCAGGATACTGATCCAAGCGCGGGCAGCTTCATTATCCCTACCCAGTGCTTCGATATCGGAGCGGGCGCGTCTGCAAAGAGCGGCCGCGCCCTGGGACGCCTGGCTCCTGACGAACGCAGCATTTGCGCGGCGTGATCGCGATCCGAAACGCAAATGGCGACTGTTTCAGCTTGCCTTCATCCTTGCTCATGTGCCGACCTTCGCCTCGCGCATGGAGGAGTACTCGCACGAATTTGACTCCGAGCGGGACGAGATGAGCGCGAGTCTTCTCTACTTTCCGACCGGTGGCGGCAAGTCGGAGGCATTCTACGGCGCACTAGCTTTCGCCATTTTTTTGGATCGTCTCCGCGGGAAGGACCGTGGGATCACCGCCATGATCCGCTATCCGCTTCGGCTTTTGACCTTGCAGCAGGCCCAGCGGCTTCTCCGCCTCATCGTGTGGGCAGAGATCGTGCGCAAAGAAAAGAAGGCGGGCAAGTGGCCCATCGAAATCGGGTTCTGGGTGGGCTCCTCTAATACTCCGAACCGATACAATGAGTTGAAGCCGGATCTGCCTTACCTAAGCGAGCATCCTGACGACAGCGCGTTCGATCCCGATACCGGCAAAGACAAACGTGCCAATCGCTATCGGGAAACCCTGTCGGCTTATAACAAGGTTGCGCAATGTCCCTGTTGCGGCAATGCGACCGGGCTTCGACGTTACACGCCCGCGGCGGCCAATGCCGAGCGCGCCGCAATCATCTGTTTCAATGCGCAATGCGAATGGAACGTCGCCCACGGCGAGATCACACCCCTTCCGTTCCTGCTGACCGACGACACGATCTACCAGCGCGCGCCGGCGATCATCCTCGGCACTGTCGATAAGCTGGCGATGCTGGGACAGAGCACCTCCACGATCACCGAAATCCTCGGGATGTTCGGTCTCGCGCGATGGGTCGATGCTACTGGGCATCTTAGAAGCCCGCGCAAACTGGAAGATATTCAGAAGGGACCGCTTGCGTTCGGCATGCGGGGTGTCTCTCCCTCGTACGCTGAAGGGCAGAAGGTATTTTTCGATCCGTTCCCGTCCCTTATCATCCAGGACGAAGCCCATCTACTGGAAGACAGCCTCGGGACCTTTAGCGGCCTCTTTGACACGCTCCTGGAAAAGACTTTCAGCACGATCGACGGGATGGCTGGAGCAGCGATCCACGCCAGCCGGTATAAAGACGCCCACGGGGCTGAAATGCCCCGGCTTCCCAAGATCATCGCGGCAACCGCGACGATCAGCGATCCCGATCGTCAGCTGAAGGTGCTCTATCAGCGCAAACCACTGCGTTTTCCGTATCCAGGACCTGACATCTACCATTCGTTCTTTGCCGATCCCGCGCTGCCGCCGAAAGCGAATGCGGAGCGGGTTCGTAGAGCCGCGGAACTCGAGCGGTCGCGCGCACCGGAAGCGACGTCACCCTGGATGAGACTTTACGTATCCTTGATGACGAACGACGCAACTCATACCGTGACGACCGTAGGCGTCCTGAGCTCGTTCCACACGATTGTCTCGCGCCTTTGGGCCTCACTGCTCAACCCAACCACCTCCGGTGGAGCAGTCGCTGAAATCAAGGCCGCCGTGACGCGAGCGGATGGCGGCGATTGGCGTCAAGCGGCGATCGACCGAGCGGTCGCCGAGGGAAGGCTGGACGAAATAATGGCGCTGGTCGACCTTCATCGCATCTCCTTGACCTATGTCACGAACAAAAAGGGCGGAGACCAGGTTATCGACGCATTGCATTCGGCGGTCGCAGAAAAGCATCGGACGGCGGGACTTCCCCACGGCAAGTTCATCAGCCGGTTGATCTCCGGTGGAGTCGATATGCAGGAGATCCAGCGAGTGATGACAGAAGCCGAAACCCCGTTCGGGGCCACCGGTTATCCTGACATCGGGGAAACGTTGCGAAGTATCGTCGCCACTTCGGCGATCAGCCATGGTGTCGACGTCGACCGTTTCAATTCGATGTTTTTCGCCGGCCTGCCGTCGGACGTTGCAGAGTACATCCAGGCGTCCAGTCGTGTCGGACGGACGCACGTCGGCTTTGTGATGCTTTTACCAACGCCCCAGAGCCGACGAGATCGATATGTCATAGAGACGCACGACATTTTCCACCGGTTCCTGGAGCGGATGATTTCGCCGCCTGCCGTGGAGCGCTGGGCGGAAACGGCGATCGATCGCGTCACCGCTTCCTACGTCCAGACGTGGGCGATGCTGAAGGACGGGCAAAACTTCTTACGGCTCCCCGACGAGCGGAAGTTCGATCTCCAATCCTACGAATTCACGACACGGCTAGGTTACCTCGCGAAACGCGATCTTCTCGCATTCGCGAACGATCTTGGAGGCTTCATGCTCGACGCGATGGGCGCTGATGGGCGCGGCGACGATGCCTTCGGCAGCCCTCCTTATCGAAATTTCTATAAGAGCATGACGGACAAGTCCGCCCAGGAATTCGGGATTAGCATGCGAAACCTGGAAATCGAAATCAGGCTGCGGAACTATTGGGACCAGGCCGCTCGTCTAAAAAAACCTATGACGTCGTTGAGGGACGTCGACGAGGCCGGCTTCATTACCGCGGCGGACTATTTCCGAGGCTCGCGAGATCGAACGCTGAGCGTCGATATGTCTGACGTCGCCAAGGTCATGAAATCTATTCGTCACCAGAGAGGTGATAGCGCCGAAACCGACGCTGATGACCGCGGGGAGGTCTGATATGGCATTTGGAACAACGAAGTTCGAGCGTGGCGGATATGGCCGTCGTGGAGCGGCCGATAACGACGGCGAAGATAAAAGGCCAGAGCCGCCCAAGATGCAGCGTTCGCGTTCGCAGATAGCGACGGCGTACGCACCTGGCGTCTTGATGACTTGGGAGGGCGGCAAAGGCATCTGCAAGGCCGTTCCAATCCCCCGCGAATTCCCGAACGGACTTCCGGCGAACGTCACTCAGACGATTTTTGAAGGGATCAAGGAGTTTGCCCAGAGCTGGCGACAGCGAGCTCTCGATGCATGTCCCGACGCGCCAGAGGAGTTCATACTAGACGATCCCTTCTACGACCATCGCACCGGCGACGTTACGATAGATCCGACCCGCTTCGCCATGAACCAGCCTACGGTCGTCGGATACGTGCCCTACCCATTGCTTTACCAATGCGGGGTCTGCCAGAGTCTGCGCGAGTTCAAGAGCGTTGCCGATCAAGCGAAGCGTGGACTGCCCCAAAAGTGCAACGGTCACGACGCCCGATGGTCCCAGGTGGACGTCGTGTATGCTCATTGGTACGGCACTGTCGAGCCGCTGAATCCTTTCAACTATACGTTCGACGACAAGACACAGGACGTTAAGCTGATCCAGAACTGTACCTGTGGCTGGACCCAGTTCAAGCTGAAGAACAAGCCGCCGGTCTTCTCCGAATGGCGGTTTCAGTGCGAAGAATGCGAGACCACGCGCGACCTTAAAAAAGCGGAACCCAACGTACTCAGAAAACTTAGACTTGATCAGGAGAAGCCTGGCGGCCGTAAGTTCGAGTGGATAGAAGTCGACATGCTCCCGGTTTCCTACCGGGCAAGCAGCGCGTTTTATCCTCAGAGGGCGAGTTTCATCGAGTTGCGTGAAGCGACCGTCGTCGAGCTGATGGCCCCGGGGCGCCGAGAGGACCTACTTAAACGCCTGGCTGAGATCCATTCTATTCCATACAGGGAGCCGTCCGACCTCGAAATAGAAGCCGCGCTCGCCGCGGTTGGCAGATCCGCGGAATGGGACGATTTCGTCACGTACAGGAACTGGTATCTCAAACGAGTAGCACAGGGACAGGACGCCAGCGGACTCAAGTCGGACATGGACAAAATGCGTGAAAGCTGGTTCGCCGAGGGTCTAATTGCCCGTGGAGAGCTGTCCAGTCCCGCCATCGACGCTGCGGTCCGTTCGCGCGGGGCTTGGGCCCGAAAGTTCGATCCCATCCGCCTCACTGTAGAGCATGCGGCGTTCGTCGAAGAACATATCAACGCCGGAATGCAGGGGCCTCGCCACACGGCGGTTGATGTCGTCAATCCGGACCTACCCTTGTTCGAAAATGCGGGCATCGCTGCCGATTTGGAAAAGTATAAGAGGGGCGTCCAGAAAGTGCTTCAATGCACTGGTATCGGGAAGATGGTCCTGGTACGCGGTCTTCCGATCTGCGAGTACAGCTTCGGCTTCTCGCGTGTGTCGGCGACGCCCGTCTACCACAGGGAGACGCAGAACCGGAAAGTCGCGATGCCGGTGAGGCTCGTCGCATTCGACGAGATGAAGAACCACCAGCGCCCGATCTACGTTACTCAGCAGAAAAACGAGGCGCTCTACATCAAGCTCGAGGAGGGCAGGGTGAGGCGGTGGCTAAAAAGGAACGGCATCACTGACATGCCGCCGGACGAAGTCGGCCTCTCCCAAGCATACCTTGAGCGGTACCAGGACTTCGGACAGTTTCTCGACGACTACAAGGATAAAGAGCGACAGGGAATGCCCCGGAACCTGGCGCCTTTCATCTATATGCTGTTGCATTCGTTATCGCACCAGCTCATCCATTCGCTCGCTGATGCTTCCGGCCTGGATCGCGACGGCATCGGCGAATACATTTTTCCCGCCGACCTTGCTTTCACCATCTACCGGAAAGGCATGACACCCGATCTGGGGAACATCTCCGCGATGTGGAGAAATCACGCGATGGAGTTCCTACGCCGATCGATTGACCAGCGAACGCTGCGCTGCGGTTCGGGAAGTTTGTGCGATAGTCGCGGGGGAGCGTGCCCTGCATGCATCATGGTCGGCGAGGTGTCGTGCGCGGCGTCAAACCTTCTGTTGTCCCGCTCTGTGCTCAAGGGCGGACCGGCTCCAGAGTGGGAACTCCGCGACTCCGCGGATATCGTCGGGTACTTCGAGCGGGAGCTCGACGCGTGAAGCCGATATCAATGGCGCAAGAAGGAAGAGCGCGATTCGTCGTCACAATGCCGCCAGCCCCGAGCCGCATCGGGAGCGTTCTTGACGCGACACCGGCGGCACGTCTTTTCGCTCAGACCGAAACCGCCGATGCCTTTCGCCATCTTGCGCGCAAAGCCCAGCACAGGCTGGTCGTCATGACCCCGTATATCGACGCCGTGGGCTGCGCTTGGGCTCTCGACATGTTCGAAAACGCGGTTGCCACAGAGCGTATCCTCATTCTCCAGTCGGTAGATCAATTGTCAAAGCCAGGCGTGGACGAGGTAGCTTTGCGAAAGGCGGCAACGCGCGTACTGATCTACGGTGACGGCGACACAGATGAGACCTTCCATTCCAAAATAGTTCTGGCCGACGGAAGCGATGCATACGTGGGTTCGGCCAACCTTTTGAACCGCTCAAAGGGACTAAACCTCGAATGTGGCCTCATGGTAGAAGGTCCGGTTGTCGCGTCGATATCGACGTTGGTAAATGCGGTGCTCGCTACGTTCGACTTGGACGGTGCGATCCCGAGGTAGCCGTACTCGCTCGGCGGCCGATCCCGACGACCTTGACGACCCTTGGCCATCGGGGACTCGCAAAGGATGCATTAAGCTTGGCCTAACCTCATATCAGTCAGGGTCGCTTACGGCGCGCACTGAACGACAGGGTAACCATTGTTACCGAAGTCGTGCGCGGCGCCGTTGACACGGGCCGATTTGTAACGAACTAGAAGCTTCAAACGGAAATCCTGCTGCGCTCTTCCATCATTGATGTAATTGAACGGTCCCCGATGGGACACGCGTCTTCAGTGCACATGCCGATGCTCGTCCTCGCTCGGGCATGCACCACCGCGGTATTCATGACTTATCCCGCCTGCCTGCGGTCGCTTATGGACGCTTGGCAAATGACAGCGGCTCGAGCCGGGACGGTTCAAGGAGCATTTACAGCCTCTTTTGTTATCTCCTTATTGGTCGTCTCTTTTCTGTGCGACCGGTTCGGTGAAAAGCGAGTGTTCGTCTGGTCGGCGATTGCATGCGCGGTTTCGGCTGTCTTTTTTGCCGTGAGCGCGCGCTCTTTCGAAAGCGCACTGGTATGCATGGCGCTTTTGGGAGCTACTCAAGGGGCCAGTTACACGCCGGCCATTATTCTCGCTTCGACGAACGCACAGCCCCATCGAAAGGCTTCGGCAGTGGGGTGGATCCTCGCCGGTATGTCAGCTGGCTACGTAATTTCCATTCTTGTTGCAAACGTCATGCTCGCCGTCGCGGACTATCGGCTGTCGTTCGCGGTCACATCGGCAATAGCCGTCGTCGGCTCAGCACTGAGCGTCGTCGCAACTAGGCACGCTGTTGATCCTGCCACGCCAGCGGACCGAGTGAAGACACACGATGATCGGCGCTGGAAGCGACAGGCGCGTTTCCTTACTCTCGGGCACATAGGTCATACGTGGGAGTCGTTCGGGGCATGGGCATGGATTCCCGCGTTTCTAACGGCGTCGCTGCTGTCTCAACATCACATGACAGGCATCGAAATAGGCCTTTGGACGGCGGTTACGCTCCATGTCTCCGGCTTTTTGGGCTCTTTCCTTTCGGGGTACGCAGCGGACCGATTTGGCGCCAAACCGGTTCTCGTGGGCTTTTCAGTCATCGGAACCATTTGTTCGCTCGTCATAGGTTGGCTTGGTGAGCTTAACGTCGCACTTCTGCTTCCTGTAGTCGCGGTCTACGGGTTTGCGATCATTGGCGACTCCGCGGTTCTGTCCTCGGCCATGACCGAAGTCGTGCCCCCATCGCAGCTTGGCCGGGCGCTGGGAGTGCGATCTATTTTTGGGTTGGCGCGGGTTCGGTGTCGCCTATTGTCTTTGGCTTGGCCGTAGACTTCGCTCCAGCTTCCTTGTCGTGGGGACTTGCCTTCAGCACTCTAGCTGCGGGCGGGATGTTGGCGGTCATCTCCGCAGCGGCACTGCGAAGATGAATGTTGCGTCGATATTCTACCCTATCGTCTAGCTGGGCGAGATCACCGCAGCGCGACCTGGCCTCAAAGCTGAGACGTGCCGTAAGATCGCTTTTGCCGCCAGTTTAATAACCGATCGAATCTCACGACGGGGACGGCCGGGCGAACGCAAGTTTCGGGGGATCAGGTGCTGGATCGGTGCCACTTTTGGCAGGTCTATGCTGCGGCTGCGCCGTCAAGTAGTTTTCCGGGGAGGGGGGTATCGCCGACAGTTGTCTCGACGATACCGCATATTCCTGAGCTACGCCAATGTGTAAGCCGTTTTCACCGTGGTGTAAAACTCGGCGGCATAGCGGCCCTGCTCGCGCGAGCCGTGCGACGAGCCCTTGCGGCCGCCGAAGGGCACATGGAAATCGACGCCCGCGGTCGGCAGATTGACCATCACCATGCCGGCCTCGGCATTGCGCTTGAAATGGGTCGCGTGCTTGAGGCTTGTTGTTGCAATGCCCGACGACAGGCCGAACGGCGTGTCGTTGGCCACAGTGAGTGCCTCGTCGTAGTCCTTCACCCGGATCACGGAAGCAACCGGACCGAAGATCTCCTCTCGAGAAATCCGCATCTCGTTCGTAGCCTCGGTGAACAGTGCCGGCTGCATGTAGAAGCCGGGCGTGTCGCGTTTCAGCAGTTCGCCGCCGAAGGCAAGCTTTGCGCCCTCCTGCTGGCCGATCGCGATATAGTCGGTGTTCTGATTGAGCTGGCGCTCATCGACCACCGGGCCGATATGGGTGCCAAACTTCAGAGCATCATCGACGACGAGCGCGCTGATACGTTCACCCATGGCGGCGACGAAACGGTCGTGAATGCCCTCGGTGACGATGAGGCGCGAAGACGCGGTGCAGCGCTGGCCGGTCGAGAAGAAGGCGGAATTGACCGCCGCCTCGACCGCGACCGCAAGATCGGCGTCGTCAAGCACGACGAAGGGGTTCTTGCCGCCCATTTCCAGCTGGTATTTGCGATTGTGTTCGACCGAGGCCAGCGCCACGCGTTTTCCCGTGCCGGTCGAGCCGGTGAAGGTGATGGCGTGAATGTCCGGACTGTCGAGCATCGCCTGGCCGACGACCGAGCCCTTGCCCATGACGAGGTTCAAGACACCCTTCGGCAGGCCGGCGCGGTGAAGAATGTCGACGATCGCCCAGGAACTGCCGGGCACCAGTTCGGCCGGCTTGAAGACGACGGTGTTGCCGTAGCAGAGCGCCGGCGCGATCTTCCAGGCGGGAATGGCGATCGGAAAGTTCCAGGGCGTGATGATGCCGACGACACCGACCGGCTCGCGGGTGATCTCGACGCCGATATTGGGTCTTGCCGACGGCAGCACCTCGCCCGCCAACCGCAGGCACTCGCCGGCGAAGAAGTCGAAGATCTGGCCGGCGCGCACCGTCTCGCCAATGCCCTCGACAAGTGTTTTGCCTTCCTCGCGCGACAGCAGCCTTCCGAGCTCGTCTTTACGGGCGAGAATCTCGTCGGCGGCCTTTCTCAAGATCGCGTGGCGCTCGAGAATGCCGGAACGCGACCAGGCCGGAAAGGCTGCCTTAGCGGCGGCGATCGCGGCATGCGCATCGTCGGCAGAGGCAAGGGCATATTCCCCCACCACGTCGTTGGTGTTCGAAGGGTTGATGTTGGCAACCCCGTTGCCACCGATCCATTCGCCGGCAATCAGGTTTTGGTGCAGCATGTGCGTCCTTGTAAGTTTGAAGTGCGTGGAGGGTGATGTTGATGCTCGCCGCACGCAATCACGCGTTCAATGAGTTGTCCGCGAAGTTACGGATGATAGTTGCGAGCTGCGGCTCGTCGACGAGCAGCGCTGCGTCCTCAGCAGAAAGCCACGACACCTTGCGCTGCCCCTTCTCGGGCCAGTCTAAGCGCTGCTTCGTCACACGGAGCGGGTACACGAGCACCTGGAGTTGTTCGAACTCGCGTTCATTGCGCTTCCAGTATTTATAGGTTCCGAGCGGCTTTCGGTGCACTTCCCCAAGGACGCCTGCCTCCTCAAAGGCTTCTGTTGCAGCGGCCTCCGGCTTCTTGTGGCCCTTCTTCTTCCAGCCCTTCGGGATAATAATACGGCCGGTGTCCCGCGACGTTATAACGAGCACCTGCAGCTCACCGTCTTGTGAAAAGCGAAAGGGAAGTGCTGCGACTTGTTGCCTAATGTCTGGATCGATTGCTGAAGCTGTGTTGTCGTGTTTTTTCATTTCTGTTCACTTTAGCGCAGTGGCGCTGCAGCCGTGCTCTCTCCGGAACACTGGCGGACACCCACCTGGGCGCAGAGGCGAGAGGGCCTCGTTGACAGGCCCCATTCACGTTAAACACGCGGATGCTCGCAGATTATCACTCGGTTTTCCGATACGAGGCAACTCAAACGATGGTATAGATTGAGATCTGCTCGTGTCGCCAACCCGTGATGCTGCGTCGATTCAATTCATGCTAGCCTGGTACACCAGCGCCGTCGAAGCGCAGGGCGTGCACTTCGATCGCATTGGCGATGCCATCGATTGTGTGAAGCCCGAGGATGTCCGTCTGACCGTGGCAACCCGATGCCTTCACAAAATCCCCCGAGAGCAAAACGGGACGACCCAGACGTTTGGTGAGCGCCTCGAGCCTGAAGGCCTGATTAACCGCAGAGCCGATCACGGTGAAGTCGAGACGTTTCTTGGATCCGATATTGCCATACATTACTTCGCCGACATGAATGGCGGTGCCGAAGCGTAGCGGCTCGGCCGCGAGCGGGAGCCGCGACACTGCGTCATATGCTTCGCGGACAGCCGTGAGAAGCTGGAGGCACGCATTTGCGCGGTCCATTGGGAAAACCGCCAGCAGGCCGTCACCGATGAACTTCAGAATTTCTCCGCCGTGCTTTTCGATGGGTTCTCCGACAACATCGAAGAACTGGTTCAAAATCCCAATGAGTTCGTCGCGCTGAAGGCGGTCAGACAAGCGCGTGAAGTTACGCATGTCGCAGATGAGGATGGCCGCTTCTATCGTCGCACCCGCGCCACGCGTCGTAGCACCGTGCAAAATTTCCTCAGAAGGATGCACTCCGACGTATGTTTGCAGCAGCGTTCGAGCCAATTGATCTTTCAGGCGAATCTCCGTGACAAGCGAATACCACGGCAGGAGCGCATTAAGGATCGCCAGTTCGCGGGCCGAAAAGCCTCCCGCTCGATCTGTTGCGAACGTGAGAAGATGGCGGCGACCCTGCGTATGGTCCAATGGCCAAGCGACGTAGTCCGAATGACCGGCCTGCTTCAGTTCCTCGAAAACCGCGAAGCGATGCGGGCCCATGATTTGAAGCTTTTGTCGGACGCTCTTCCCAGTCGCGATGACCATCTGGAACGGGCTTCGCCGGAAAACGTCGGTTGCCTCAACGTCGTAGGACACTGTCTGAACGCGTATCTCGGACTGGTCTCGCATCCAGACCATTCGCGTGCCGAGCCATTGCGGATGATGGACACGGAGATGCAGCGTCGCTCTGCTTAGAGGGATGCCAAACAGAACGAGGCGCGTGCAAAGCTCGGCAAAGATCCTCTCTGCCTGCATTTGATCCCGAACTCCCGCCGAGAGCCAGTCAATGATCTGAACGGGGAAATCTATAGTTTGATCAAGTCCCATTTTCGCCAGCTTCCATTGGTTTCATCACAGGAATGGAAGTAACGAACCTCAGGCCTATGACCGATTATGTTCCGCCGAACTATTTTGCTGGGTGCGTTACCGCTGCGGCTGTTCCGAGGAGCAAACTCTCAATAGATAACAACACTTAGACCGCTGTTGGTAGATGTACCAAGGTATGCCCGGAGATTGCGGAGTTCGTGGGGAGGGCTGCTTTACACCGTACGGGGCTGCCGCATGTTGCGGTTCGAAGGAACAAGGTTATCGGACCTTCGCGTGAACACTCCGAGCCCTGAAGGCCCTGGTGTCCTTGTTACTTTTGCGCGCAGGCGAGTGGTCAAAACCCTCATCTACTTCCTCAAGTAGCTTTTCGAGCCGTTGTCCGTAATACAGAAGTGCCCGCCACGAGGACCGATGCAATAGGTTCCGCTGTTGCAGGAACAGCTTCCGGTCGCGCTAGGGGCCATCTCGGAAGCAGCCGATCCCATCAGCGAAGCGCCTCCCATGTAAGATTGGCAATCTTTTTTGCTGCCGCTCACCGAACCATCGTTGCATATAAACGTCGAGCCTTGGCAGTGATTGATGCCGCCCTTCCTTCCACTGCAAGGCTCGTTCGCCGTCGGGGCGCCATGGAAGAAGAGCGCGGCGGCTATAAGAGCGGCAACGTAGACGGTCGTGGCGTTGAATCGAAGGAAAGTCATATTTTTTCTGAAGAACGAAACGCATTCCCGGACGGCGGCGAGACCTCGACATCCCCTTCCTGACGGGTGTCCATTCTGCACGGATCTTTGTTAAGAGGCCATAAAACAACTCCGCCATCCACTGCAGATTACGGTTGAAGACAGTGAGCTGTTTCCTCTACGGTCCCCGAGGCTGAGGGATCGAAATGAAGACCAAATTCCGCTTTATGGCGGCAAAATTCGTCGCGCTGGCGATAAGCACGAGTGCATTCGCGGACAACCCCACGTCATCGGGCACCGGTTTTGCCGTAACATCCGACGGCTGGATCATGACCAACGCGCATGTGGTCGAGAAATGCAGCCGCATCGAGATAAAGGGGAAAGGTGCGGCCTTCGACCCGCGGATCGATGCGACCAACGACCTGGCTTTGGTCAAGGTATCAGTCGGACTACCGCTCAAGCCTTTGACTTTCAGGCGTACGCCCACCAGGCTTGGAGAAGACATCGTCTCGATCGGTTACCCGCTCGCCGACCTGCTTTCGGATTCCGTTAAGATCACCACGGGCAACGTGAACGCTTTGGCAGGGCTGAAAAACGATACGAGATACATCCAGATATCGACGCCCATACAGCCGGGAAACTCCGGCGGCCCTGTGGTTGATCGTGACGGGTTTCTTTTAGGGGTCACAAGCGCGACCTTCTCGAAGCAAGCAGCCGACGAAATCGGGATTACGGCGCAGAACATTAACTTCGCCATCCGGGGCTCGGTCGGCGATCTATTCATGCAATCACAAAACATCCAGAGTCACTCCGGCGACAAAGTGCCGGCACAGCCCGTTATGACGACTGCGGATCTCGCCGACATAATTGCCCCTTCGGTTTTCCAAATCCTATGTTACGGATCGCCGGTGCAGCAATCGTCGGTGCAAACTCAGGATACTGTAACCAACATTCCCAGAGCCACAGCAAACGTCCCGTTACTCGACGCCAGCGGCTACGACGCGATTGGATTCGACTACGGGACCCTCAAAAACGTCAGCTACCAGGATTGCCGGACTGCATGCGAGACTGACCGTCAATGCAAGGCTATAACCTACAACGCCAAGCATCGGTTCTGTTTCCTGAAGGACAACGTGGTGGCCCTGATACGCAACAGCGACGCCATGGCGGCGTACTCGTCGGCAAAGGCGGCCGACGTTATCGTATCTGATTTCACAAGCTACTCCGGAGTCGATATTCCCGGCGGCGATTACAAACGGCTTACTCGCACGAATTACCTTGAATGCTTTGTGGCCTGCGTCGGTGACAATGCCTGCCGGGCCTTCGCCTATGTTGCGAAGAAGAATGAGTGCTGGTTGAAAGACACGCTGGGGCGACCTAAGGCGACAAAGGGCGTCGATCTGGGCGTAAAATAGCTGTCGCGGGTCTAAAAGGGGAGGTGTGTATCGATGCTGGTCGCCTTGACCAATGGTAAAGCCGGGAGGCTCAAGTCGGAGATTCAGTCAGGCGCGAGCTGGCGACAAGTGTTTCGCGCATCGGAAGATTTGTTGACGGCTTCGGTGTTCGGACGCCTGACCTACCTCGACGGGCCAGTATTGTGGACGATCCTTCGGGGCGCCTTTCCTGAGCTTCCCGATTATCGCATGGTCGAACTCCTGGATGTCGAATTCTGGCCGAGATGGCTGGAAGAGGGTGAAGCGTCGACCGTGGAGCCCGATGTGTTTCTCCAGTTCCAGGTTGGAGACCCTGCAGTTCGCATCGACGTGATTGTGGAGGCAAAGTTCGGCACTGCTCCTGCCCAATATGCCGACCAGTGGCGGCGACAGTGGACCGCCTATCACAGCGCCAGGGAAGAGGAAGGGGAGGACGTTCCCCGAAGCGTTTACCTGATGGCCATTGGTGGAATAGGGGCGCGAGCTGACCTTCTTGTAGAAAGACTGCTCAGGGAACTCGAACAGCACGATATCGAGATACGCCCACTCGCAGCCCACTGGAGTGATCTACTGCGTTCGCTCGTGGAATTTCACGAAAAGTCGATCGTAGGACGTGACCGGCGCATTGTCGAAGACATCATCGAGGCTTTAGGGCTGGCGAATTATCGACACGCAGAGACTCTGAACACGCCCCCGGCCCCAGAGCAAAAATTGGCGCATGGAATCGATCGAAGCTTTAACTGACTACGACTTTAGGAACATCCGATGAATGCCAATAAGACTGCCGAACTGAGCGGGCTCCTAGCAAACGTACGAGACGCCTACCGGCTGATCTGGGCATACCAAAGACGCTGCCTCGACACCGTCCAAGTCATTGCGGATCAATTTCCCGAACTGAGCTTCTATCAGTGGTCCAGCCTCCTTAGCAATCATCCCCCCAGCGAGGTACGTCCCCCTTCAACAGGTGGACGTGGGACTACATTCCCTTGCATTCGACGTCGTTCCTGTCGATCAGGAGCGGTGATAATCGACATGCACCCAGGGCAGGGGAATGGATGTTGGAGATTCGTTTGAGGACCGATACTGCTGTGGTGCCGCCTGATAAGGTCGAACCCGACCCGACACGTCTCGAACCTTCGGCCTCGTCCCAGACCACGATGGGACTGATCGGGTGGAAATGTGTGAAATCCTTCCGCAAGGACGATTCGTGGTACCACAGCGTGTGGAACGTCAGTCACTATCCCGATGAGGATGAGCGCGAGCAAAACAAGGCGGGAACCCGTTGCGATGGCCGTGCTCTCGTATACGAGGTCGACAGCCCGGTGGAGAAACTGGCCACGCGTAGCGAAATCATTTCGTTCGTTGACCGCGCAAAAAGTGAATTCGCGACAGTGCTAGACATGAAGTTTTCGTGAGACGGGGCGCGAGTCGCAACTGATGCGATCGCCGCCGATCCGAAAAAGTTGGCGGCGCGGACGTCTGGAGAAGCCCGTTTAAAGCCACACTAAGTCATGCATCGAATAACGATGACATTAACACCCCATTTCCCACCTGACGTGTCGGACTTCATGTAGCCGGCGGGGATTGCGGGCCGAAGTCCCTTCTGCGCGCATCGCGCCTCCGCGATCTGAACAATATCTTCGTGGCTCGCCGAGTGTCCAATTCTCTCAAGGAAGTCGTTTGGGGGGCATTTATGACTATTATCGAGATCTACGTTGCAGACGGTATATTCTCGGACTGCGGAGCCGGCAGCGATCCCTGGTTCCTCTTTCAAGAGAGCAATAATTGTCACCGCAGCTAGCAATGCCGCAACGACAAGGATTACAATCGTCGTTTGCCGCTGGCGCTGCTCTTTTAGCTGCAATTGCTGCCTAATAATCTCCATTCTCTTCGCCTGGGAGAAGCCATCGGTATCAATCCGGAAGTATTGTTCCGCTATTTGCATGGCTTCCAAACGGTCACGCTCGGGAACTTTTGACAGGTTCTCCCTGGCGCTCCGGAGTTTGAGGCCATAGGCCTGGACTAGCGCTGCCACAACAAATGCGACAAGCGTCAGCCCGCCGCCGATATACGGGATTGCGTCCCACACGTGCGCCCCCAACGGTAATTTGCCTTCCGCAGATTGCATCAACCTCCAAAGAGTGTCGAGGGAATATCAGCGGTTGTTAAAATTCTGAACTTCAGATTTGCGTTCAAGGCGCATTTCTCAAGTGACTTCCCGCCCTCGCAAGATCAGCCGCGCGACGGAGACAAGGGGCACACGTGGATTATTGACTCTACGACGCACCCATATGAAATGTGCGTATAGTTTCAGAGGGAAAACAAAGCATGGCAGACGAAAAACATATCGAAGGCAATCCCGAAGTAGCGGCAGCGGTCGCGCCGACAGAAGTATCTCCAGCTAAAAAGCGTGGTCCGCGGCAGAAGAAGACCACGTCCGATGCTGCTTCCGAGGCGACAGAAGCAAGTTCTGCGGCCCCGGCAAAGAGGGGCAGGAAGCCGAAGGAAAATACGCAGGCGAGGGCCCCCAAAGCGCGAGCGAAAGATCCCGCTAAGTCTCCGAAGACCAGTGTGCGGAAGCAGCCGATAAAGGCCACGGTACCGGTGCTAGACGAGATCGCCGACCTCGTTCAGTTAGAAGAGGAGAATGTGCGCCTCCGTAAGACGTTGGCCGAAAAGCTACGGGCTGAGAATGCCGATCTTCGCAAACGGCTCGGACTTGCGTGATCGTTACCGGGCCGATCGTTGTACGATCGGCCTTCATCGCCCCTTCGCTGAGTGCTCCTGGCCTGGAAGGTTTTGGTGCGATCCCTAAGGTGACGAAGCCCTGTCCGGGTTGGGCTTGCAAACATAAAGGACATTCGAGGCTACGGAACGAAGACTGACCAGCAAATCGCATCACGCAACCATAGTCGCGCTCTCATCGCAAACTGCAACGGACGACCCGCGTCGTGGGACCGCCCAAACATCGAAGGCCGGGTTATAGACGCCGGGGAGCGGAAAATACTTGTCTATGTCTTCGAAGTCCCTGACATTCAGTGTGGCGACGGGCATGTCGTACACGATCGAAGTCGCGGCGATGAAGAGATCCTGGCCAGGTTTCCTCTTGTCCGCCAGCGGGTTTGCGAACCAGAGATGGGTGAGCGGCCTACAGCACGTCAACTCTCCGAGTAGCCGCGCTACCTGAGGGGTTGGCACCGGGTACTCGAACTCGGCGTCGAGGACACCATCCAGCCAGTCCCAAAGTTGTTTTGCCCTGATGGGATCGGACCGATGCTTCTCCGCAATGCCTGTTTCAATCTCCAGGATTGCCGCAAACGGTATCGCCACTCGGGTTTGTGCCAGCAACCATTCTGCGATGGCGGGGTGGGGTTTCGGCTTGCTCGCATTGCTGATGATGTTCGTATCGAGCAGAAAGATGTTGTCGGCCATGCTTGCGGTCTCGCGTCAGCCAATACATTTCTACCAAGGTCGCCGGATATAGTTAACTTCCCGTAAAACAGCCACTAGAGGCAGACGCTGCCACAGAGTGCCTCGTTAAGCTGAGGTGCGTTCGCCCGGCGAAGCCGCGGGAAGCCTCTTGACGCAATGTTGAATGTTCTTTATATGTTCCAGGCATGATCAAGCTCGTCCTGCTCACGATACGAATACGTTGAACGCTGCCGCGCAAGCGGAGAGGTGTCAATTCGGTTTGTATCGAGGTCTTAGATGACATCCCCAGATCATATTCAGCAGACCGCACTCGAAGCCGGTCAAGCTATGCAGTTCTCCACCAGTCGCCCTTCTGTAAAAGGCCCGGCATTCGCAAAGCACCGATCTAAGGTCGCTCGAGACCTCGCATACGTCCTCGACGTGAATCCAGACGTGATTGCCTGGGGCTGTAGTCCATCACCATTGGAGACTTGGCGAGGAGAGCACGTTCCGGACTTCAGAATGCAGGACACGCAAGGTGTCTGGTGGCTACTGGACGCGCCCGACCGCAAAGTTGTTAGCCCGGAGGAGCTCGCTGACGCGGCCGAAGCACAATCCCACCGTTACCGCCAGGTTAGCAGTTCCGAAGTGTACGACGGCTTCCGTTTGAGGAACGCCAAGGACCTGTTGCGATATGCGGGCCACAGCGTCCCGCTGGGCGACCGCATGAGGTTGCTTTCAGTTCTTGACGAACAGGGGCCGCTCTCGTTCGCTGACTGCCTCCGGGCTGTTCGCGAGACTCAGCCCGTAGCCGCGCTAGCGTCTCTGATCCTCCAAGGATTTCTCGAAGTGGAGTTGGATGACGCGATTATCGGGCCCGAGACGATGGTGAGACGAATACGCGGGTGAGCCTTCCCCACGTCGTCCCTGTCATCACCATCGAGGCTCACCATGACTCTCAAATTGAAAGGGCGGGATACGCTCCCGCAAAACCTTGCCACCGTTGTCGCGTCCTTCGGCATTCGGAATGCTATTCGGCACCTGTTGCGTCGGCCGGATTCCAGTTTTGTAGCTCTAATCGTCGTTCCGAACGAGAACGATTTGGACATCTATCAGTTCGCCGCCCGCCGACTCCTAAACGTCGTCAATGCACTTGACGACGACGGGATGCGCACCGCTTTGGTCGACGTGGCATCAGAATTTACACGGTCCAGCACGGACTTACTCTCGACGTTCTACTTCGTCCGACGGGCGATCCTATTTTGCACCGAGGAAACCGAGATCTCTTCCGAGCTCGCTCTTCTAATTGACTTCCGCGCCGTCATGCGGCCGCCCTCGCCAAGCGATTTCAGAGTGGCCGCTCGACAACTCGACTTGCGTATGACCGACGCAGACTCGGATTTTCTGGCAACCAAGAGCCTGCACGAGCTTAGACTGGCCATCCGACCGGGGCGGTCAGTCGGACGTATTGTCTGCCAGCTGAAGGCGCTGTCGACCGATCCCGATAGCCCGCCTGTGCGGCGTCGCGACAAAGGCGATGTCCGGCTAGAGGATCTGGCAGGCTACGGACAAGCGAAGGATTGGGGCCTGCAACTTGCCCAGGATATCGGGGACTGGAAGCGAGGTGCGATCGACTGGGCTGACGTCGACCGGGGAATCCTTTTGAGCGGCCCGCCAGGAAGTGGAAAGACGACTTTCGCACGCGCTTTGGCGAGTACCTGTAACATTCCGCTCGTTCATGCCTCATATGCGTCTTGGCAGGCCCGCGGACATCAGGGAGACATGCTTAAAGCCATGCGAAAGTCGTTTTCGGACGCCTTTGCGAAACGGCCATCAATCCTATTTATCGATGAGTTCGATTCGTTTGGGGATCGGGGGAGCATTTTCGATCAGCACCACGACTACAAGCGCCAGGTCATCAACGGGCTGTTGGAATGCCTCGATCCGATCGACGGACGCGAGGGTGTGATCGTCATCGGCGCAACGAATAACGCTGATGCGATCGATCCCGCGCTGCTGAGGCCGGGCCGGATCGACAAGCTGGTCTCCATTTCCCTGCCGGATGATGAAAGCCGGCAAGCGATCCTGCGATTTCACCTGCCGGATGCCTCGCTGCGTGATCTCGGCGCGTTTCTCAAGGCGTCGGAGGGATGGTCAGGCGCGGACATCGAAAAACTTGCCCGCGAAGCCAGGCGTACCGCGCGAGCGACCGGCAGCAAAGTGACGGAGGCGGAGGTGAATGCTGCGCTCCCCCCAATGCTATCTTTCACTGAAGAAGAGCGGTATCGCCTCGCCGTGCACGAGGCGGGCCACGCGATTGTCGGGCACGAGGTTCGCCCGGAAACGCTCGTCCGGGTATCGATCAACAGCGAAAGGCCCTCAGCGGCTGGTTGGAGGCGGATTGGTCTAACCGAGTTTCGGAACAGCGACCCATCTATGGCAACGGCGAAATACTATTCGGATAACATCACGATCTTCCTTGCCGGAATGGCTGCTGAGCGGATCGTCTTCGGGGACCACTCGGCCGCTGCCGGCGGCGATCCACAGTCCGACCTCTTCATCGCGACAGACTTCGCTACGATGATGGAGCGGAGATTCGGTTTTGGCGACGAGTTGCTGAGCGAGACGGGATCGGGACGGCTACCATTGGAAAACTTGCGCCGCGGCGACCCGAACTTGCGGTCTGCGGTACAAAGACGCCTAAAAGCTGGGCTCGACCATGCAACCGAAATTTTGTCGGCGAAACAAAGCGCCCTTGAAGCGCTCGCCTCGCTCCTGTCGGAGCAACTGGAACTGACCGCGGAGGATGTCAGGGCCGCTTGTTCGTTACCTCCGACAGAAGGCAGCACACCATGAAGGCCTGGGTCATTTCCGACTTGCATCTCGAGTTCGGCCAGCCCTTCCCGGTTGCTCCGCCACGCGATGCCGACGTTCTGATCTGCGCGGGCGACCTCCTTACGAAAGGAATCGTCCCGAGTATCGAATGGCTCGGGGCAAACATCGCTCCTTCGATGCCGGTGATTTTCGTTGCTGGCAATCACGAGTGCTATCAGAGCTCCATACAGGAGAGCATTAAGGCTGCGCGAGCTCTCGGTGATCGCCATTCCAATGTCCACTTTCTTGAAAGCGATGCTGTGGACATCGATGACGTCCGGTTCGTAGGCGGAACACTCTGGACCGATTTCCATCTGCTCGGAGGAGATCCCGCCCTTGCCATGGCGGCAGCCGAGGCGGGCATGAATGACTACCGCAAGATCAAGTTCTCAAAGCAGCCATACAGGAGGTTCAAGCCGATCCACGCCTATCGAATGCATCGGCAAACGCGCGAATTTCTCGGAACGGAGCTGACCAGCACGGGGCGGAAGACAGTAGTTGTTACCCATCATGCTCCGTCGTTCCAAGCCATTCCAACGGAGTTCCGCGGAGATCTACTATCGGCGTCTTACGCCTCGAACCTTGAGGAGCTCATCGAAGGAAAAGCGCCGAGATTGTGGGTCCACGGCCACGTGCACCGCAGGGCGGATTACGTCGTGGGCCAGACAAGAGTCGTTTCAAATCCACGGGGGTATCCCGGAGAGCATACCGGTTTCGATGCATCGCTAGTCGTCGAAATTTGACATCGATCACCACCTGCCAGCACGGAGAAACGCGCCCTCTGCTCCATGTTATCGGAGCGCGCTCACTGGACAGGCAACGACGAAAAGGGAGCTTCACATGTCAGACGGAGACAAGCCCCGGAAGCGCCGCGCTGCCAGACGCGACTCCTTCGGGTCTGGCCTGGGGCCGGACTTCGTCCCACTAGGTCGGCGCATCGTTATCAAATCCGGCAAGGACCACGTTAGACCCAAGCGGCGACCAAAGAAGTCCCGCAATACTGCGTCTGAGCCGGAGACCTAGAGATTTGTCATGAGTGGCTGAAGCTCCCCGGGTTTTCGGAGACTTCGTGTATTCGAGAGCCCATCGAAAGGGCGTGGTTGGTTGAGAACGAACTTGGAGCTCATGCCAAAATTCAAGACCCTGACCTTCGCGTAGGATCAGAACGAAACCGCCGATGGGGAAGCCCTCGTTTGTTTCGCAGTCGGATCGAAGGCCTTTAATTCATTCAGAAGTTTTTTTATCGCCCGGAATCGGGTATCTGTCAGCTAGAACAAATAAATTGAGGTACTCACGTTGTTGGAACCAGCTCGTGTTTGGGAAAGAGCGGAAGCGGAAAAACACGTTGCCGACGTTCTCGACGGAGCTAAGGCCGGACGCCTGCAGCGTGTGACTGACTCAGACGGCGTCTTCGAAATCAAGTACACGGCAAATAGACCGAAAGAGTCTGCCGGCCGGGTTCTGGCTCGAGGTGGCCCTCGCGAAAAGTAATAGGTCGTCAGCAGGTCGCTGCTTGACGAAAATTCCGAGAACTTTGAGTGGCGGGGTCATCTCTAGTTCTCTGGTTGTGAGATGGCGGCGCGACTGCAGAGCTTTAGCTGCCTGCGCTCGTGCCAAAGTCCGTTCCGGAATGTAAGCGTACGGGTGTACCTGGATAAAACCCGAGCTCCACTTAGACGGTCGACGCCGCGCGCGAACGAAGCTGGCAGTCCACAAAATAGTGAGGCCGTATGCTGCTGCGCCACATCCGCTACTTGATAGCTGTCGCCGACCATCAAAACTTCACCCGCGCGGCAGAGGCCCTGCACGTCTCTCAACCAACGTTGTCACAACAGATCAGACAACTGGAAGAGCGGCTTGGAACGCCGCTACTTGACCGCTCCGGGCGCCTTGTGAGGTTGACCGACGCGGGCAAGGCCTACGTAGATTATGCTCGCCGGGCTCTGATCGATCTTGATGCCGGGAAACGGGCCATCGACGATGTTCAGGACCTGAGCCGAGGTTCGCTGCGCCTCGCGGTGACGCCGACCTTCATCGCCTACCTTATCGGCCCGCTTGTGGAACGGTTCCATGCGAAGCATCCGAGAATCAACCTTACCGTCGAAGAGATGACGCAGGACAGAATTGAAGCCAAACTGAGCGGCGATTTGCTCGATCTCGGGATTGCGTTCGACGACGTTCACTCTCCCGAGATCGATAGCACCCCGCTGTTTTCCGAGCAGCTAAGCGTCGTCGTGGGCCGCGAACACCCCTGGGCGTTGGACGAGCACATTCTGACTTCGAGGGCGCTTGAGGAGGGGCCGCTGGTGCTTCTCACCGCGGATTTCGCCACTCGACAATTTATCGATGCTTATTGCAAGCGTTACGCTGTCTCCGCGCGCACGACTATCGAGGCGAACTCCATCAGCGCGATTGTCGAGATCGTGCGTCGCAACCAGCTCGCCACCATTCTACCGCAAAAGATCGCCCTGCGGCAGAATGGCTTGGTCGCTGTCCCCCTCCAACCGGCTGTCGAACCGAGAACGGCGTCCCTCCTGCGTCGCCGTGACGCGTATCAGAGCGCAGCAAGCCGAGCATTCAGCGAAGTGGCTTGCCAGTTCGCGGAATTGGACCTTTAGAACGATGCCGTAACTGGCCGGTCGGGGAAGCCGCCGCATAGGACCTTGGTCCGGCTCACCCTCGCAAAGGTCTTAGTCGCATTGCCCGAATCCGCCATATCATGAAATTGCTGCACCAGCGCCAACGGAGCGGAGGCCCCGCTGTTGGCGCCCCCCAATCCCAGAGCGCGCCCCAGCCCCAAGCGAAAGCGCTCTGGGACCCCTTAGTCCGGCGTCAAGCCGAGAAAAAGTACCACACGGGAACCAAATCGTGATGTCGCAGTCACGCGGCGTGACGACGACGCGAATGCGAGAACCGTAAACGGAAAAGAGAAGCCCCTACCAACGGCAGAGGCTTGTAAGGGGAGAGGGCGGCCGAATACAAACGGCACACCAGAGGGGAGGCTGATGTGTCTCCCGCGGCTTTTCATTGGGATGTGAGAGCGCGGGGGCGGCGGCAGGTCAGTACGGCTTCGACATCATCAGAACGGCTTGTATGGGAGAAACTTGCCATCGAGCGTGATGATGGCGCGCGAGCCGCCTTCCGGGTCTTCAACCTTCTTGATATCCATTTTGAAGTTGATGGCACTGATGATGCCGTCGCCGAATTGCTCATGGACAAGCGCCTTGAGCGTGGTCCCGTAAACCTGCACCATTTCATAGAAGCGGTAGATCGTCGGGTCGGAAGGCACGCCGCCGGGGATGCTCCCGCGCACAGGTATCGTTTGAAGCGCGGAGATGTTTTCGGCGCTAAGTCCGAGCCGTTCGCCTACAACCGTCGCCGCCTCTTTCGGGAGGGGATGCTGCCCGAGAAGGGCGGCGGTAACGTAGGGCAGGCTAAGGCCAGTGCCCTCGGCGAGTTGCTCCCAAGATAAGTCTCTCTGAGCTTTGCTGTCGAGAATCTCGGCGGTCAAAGCGATGCTCCGATCCTGATATGCATGTGACTGGGTCATGTGAAGTCTCCTTTCGGGAGGTTAGGCGGCCGCGGCTTCGTACTGTGCGACTGAGCGGCTGCCGGGAAAGTTGGTGATACGTGCGAATTGTTTGGAGGTGTCGTCGAAAGCTTCGACTGCGCCGGACTCGATATCGAAGACCCAGCCGTGAAGACGCACGCGTCCTTGCTGCAGGGCCAGCCGCACACTTGGGTGGGTACTGATGTTCGCGATTTGAGCGACAACGTTCTCGCGCACCATTGCGTCGAGCTTTGCTTTGCTCGAGGCGTGCTCCCGCGCTTCGTTGACGACCTTCGCGCTGTCCGCGTAGCGCAACCAATTGGCCACCGCGGGAAGGTGGTTTAGGCATTTGCATTCTGAGATCGCCGTCATTGCGCCGCAGTCTGAATGACCGCAGATAACGATATCAGTAACGCCGAGTACTGCGAGGGCGTACTCCACTGTTGCGGAAACTCCGCCCGGTTCCGGACCGTAGGACGGAACAATGTTTCCTGCGTTGCGGATGACGAACAGTTCGCCCGGTTCCGTCTGGGTCAAAAATTCGGGCGCCACTCGGCTATCCGAGCAGGCTACGAACAATGTAGTGGGATGCTGTTGGGTTGCTAATTGCTTGAACAGATCCGAGCGCTTCGGAAAGGCTTCGAGTTGGAATTTCCGGAGACCTTCGATCAAGTGCTGCATGGCTAATCACCTCGTCCTTTTGGTCGGGCTCAGAAGTACCGCCGATGTTTCATAGGGTCCAAGACTATGTTGCTATCAGGATGATAGGCATTACCTATAGCTCGGGATGGTCAGCACTCCGCCGCGGTGTTCCGGAAATAATCTTCCGGGCCGAGCGCCGTGAAGCGCGGATCGGCGTCGTCACTCGTCGATTGGGCACGGAGCAGTTGACGATATTGACCTATCCGAAGGGGGCCGTTCAACGGCGCTGTCGACCATATGTCCCGACGGTTCGATCCGAGAAAGGCTCAGGGCAACTGCTAAGACAGTCTCAATGCCGACACCCAGCGATACAAGATCGGCTTATATAAAACGCGATGGCGTTCACCCGCACAGCGCTTTCTTGGCAATGATCAGCCGGGTCCTGAAGATCGTGATCCGGTTGCGCTGGGGGCCACTTCGGTAGCCCCTGTGCCGGTCGCGATAGCAAATGCATTCAATAATCAGGAAGCAGTCGCGCCACTTCTGGTTCTTCTGGGAAAAGAAGAAGACCAGCATCAAGATGACCTACACCTACGCGATTCTCTTCGCGTTACAGGAGAGTTGAAATCGAGGGGACGTCAGTCCGATGGCGGTCCCTTAATCACCGTGGGAGACAAGGAAACCTACTCAGTCAGGCTCGATTACCGTGAAAGTCGAGCGATGAGTTCACTTCACAGGAATAACCGCCGGCAGGTCCTTTTTTTTCAGCAGCACCACAACGAATTTGGCCGGGTTGGTGGTGCTGGCGTTGCGACTAATCAGGTGAATGTCGGAGGGACTTTCGTAATAAGTTTCCCCTGGTGCAACCGTGACCTCTTCGCCACCCTTCACCTGCATCACGATCGACCCTTCTAGTACGTAGACGAAAGCGTGTGCGTCGTGGCGGTGAATAGGAGTCGAGCCTCCTGGCTCGTACTCGACCTTCAGCATCAGCCCTTCTTTCCCGGGGTAATCCTGCAAATCTTTCGTCATCAACGGAGTTACCTTTGCCTCGCCCCCTGCGGCGACTGGCGTGGCTCCTAAAACGGCGACGGCCGAACAAAGCGTAGCGAGCAGAATCGACTTCATCTTGATCTCCTTTTAAGATTTCTGCGATCTGGACAGTTGCAGAATAGGGCTGAACAATGCAGCTCTACTTACGGTCCACAGCGCTATTTCGTGCAGAATGTCGCCAATCCGTCCAATCCCCGGTCTTTGACCGCCTGGATTGCTGTCTGCCCGGGCAGCAGTGCCAAGTCACGGATACGAACGCCGAGGTAGCTCGCTTCGGGATCGGCGAGCAGGTCGTCGGTCAGGAAGAATGCAAGGCCTGTGATTTCCAAGGCTTCGGCGGCTGAGCATGAAGGGCAGTTCGCGCACCTATTGCCACTGCATTCCAGACCGGAATCCAGCGTCCAGGACGGACCGTTCGAGGTTCTGCTAATGGTGTCAATTCGAGTGTTCTGCTGCTCGATAGCGACCATCTGTGCGCTTGGTCGGCCCGTTCTGCCCACGCTTTTCACGGCTGGATCCTTTCAACGCGCTATTCGACTTGCCGAAATCCCGATCTGTCGGTGGTAATTGAGGTTCGGCTAGACTGTATAGTGATGCAATGAAGGGGTTTGCCGCTATCATCCGAACCGATGCTTGCCGTCGACAAGACGATAGGTTGCCCTAGACCTTCCGGTAGCCTTTCCTATCCACGCGACCGGTCGGTGCGGACGACCGACGTGTGCGATGCGAGCGGTGTGCGAGCCGCCGTACCGCTACGAATTCCATCGACCGGCCATGTCCGCGCTGGGTTATCAGCCGGGAGTGAGCCCCAGATCCCGACTGAGTCGTTTCTGAAGATGGCGAACTTTTGATATACGCCGTCGTGTACTCAGGCCGCTAGAATACGGCGCGGAGATATCTTGTTTCCAACAGGGAGCAAGACAATGAGTACTGATTACGCATCTGTGGATGCCCACGTCCACTTCTACACTTCAGAGGATTTGGCGAACGTAGAGGGCCAGCTTCCCTACTCGCCCCCCGCGCCCCATTCGCTCTCTGACTACCTTGAACGGCTCGAGCAAGCTGGTGTAGTGCCGGAGCTTCTAAACAATGTGCATTTAAGCATCCTTCCAGATTCCTCAAACGTTTTTGCGTCGTTTGTGGAAATGGACCATCTCAAGAAGTGCGCGCCGGATAAGTTCGGCGGTGTCCGTCTCGTCGGGACGATCAAAGCCGATCCGGCATATGCCACTGTGGAGCGTCTGCAGCACCCGCAAGTTGTCGGGATACGGATAGTTTTGCACGACACGCCGCCAGACCAAATTTTGGATGGCTTATACGCTGGAAACGATTGGCGCGCTCTTTTCGGCAGGTTGGCCTCGCATCAACACATCCATATCTACGCGATGCAGGCGGAGACCAACCTTCGTGTACTGCGGCAGCTCCCAGATCATATTCCCGTCCTGATCGATCATCTGGGAAGTTGCCACGCGGAGCGCGGCGCAGATGAGCCGAGCTATTGCGCTCTGCTTGAAGAGGCAAGGCGTCGTGGAAACGTGTGGTTCAAGGGCCCCGGCTACCGGACATCCACGACGATCGCAAACGTTTTGCCCTTTGTCCTGGCGATTATAGACAGAGTGGGTCCAGATCGGATCCTTCTGTCGGCCAGCGATGCCCCTCATGTGGGCACTGATGGCGAAGGAAGTAGCTTTGCCGCCCGTTTTGATGCCGCAGCAGCCCTCGAATTTTCTGGGTCTCTCGCTAGCGCGGCAAGCGCGGTCACCTCGGTGCCAGTCCATCAGATGCTGACCGGCGCAGCCGATAAGATTTTCCCTCGTCCAGAAGAAAGAGAAGTCATGACGGACATCATTGTAGAAGACATCGAGTTTCCGGTCGCCTACGGCGACGCGAACATCAATCTGGCGGGCCGAGTGTTCCGGCCCGCGACGGCTGACGCAAGCCTCCCCCCGGTGGTATTTAACTCAGGTTTCACGGGTGGCGTTTCCATGTACGGCCAACTCTTTGGCCGCGCGTTCGCCGCACGGGGCTACCGAGTCATGACATATGACGTCGCAGGCTTTTTCACCAACAGGGAGGTCCGCAACACCGCGAAAAAGAACGGCATTACGGTCACAAACGTCAGCCTCGCCGATCAGACCGCTGAAGTGCTGGCGGCGGTTCGTTGGGTAAAGGAACATTTCGGGGCAATGCCTGTGGTCGCGTCCTGGGCGATGGGATCGGTCGCAAGCCTCGCCGCAGTCGCCGAGCTAGCGAAGCAGGGCAAGGACCAGATCGCGTTCTGGGTGCCGATGAGCTACACGAGTATCCCCGCTCTTCAAGACCTGCGTGCAGATGCGGCTGCTGCCGATGCAGCTATCAAACAGCTGGCAGATGACGATGCAATTCCTCCGTTCGACACCGGCACCGAGGCCACGAAGGTAGGCTACTATCCATTGGACCCCGACACTCAGGAATACGTCGACGGTCAGCTGGGTGCCTACACGGAAGCGGGAGGGGTCGATCCTTGGCCGGGTTGTAGCCACGTTACCGCGAAGTCGTACAAGGAATACGTTGCATTCAACCCGGAAAATGGACTGAAGGGAGCGAGCGGCTTCCCTCCGGCCCTGATCGTGCATGGCGCGCAGAATACGCTCCACATGCCCGAAGAATCGATCCGACTTCACGGCATCTATCCGGGCAACGCCGGAGACAAACCGCTCATAATTGACGGGATGATGCACGGTCAGCAGAACCAGGCCGACCACCCGATCTTCCACCAGCTGATCAAGGAAATTGATCAGGCTATCCGTTCAGCTTAAAGATAGAAGGCCCTGCGTGGTTGCGCTGCATCAACTGCGCAGGGCCGAGCACATGACCATGATCCCGGCCCTACACTCTCAACCAGACACGCTGCCGCTCTACATTGCCTTTTGCACCGAACTTCAAGCGAGAGGGTTCGGGGGCGATATGTCGTTCAGCGCCGCGGATCGGACCGTCCTCGCGACTGACAACTCCATCTATCAGGTCGCACCTCAGGCGGTGGTTTTTCCGAAGGACAATGACGATCTCGTCCGGATCGCCAAACTCCTGTCAGAACCGCGCTTTATCGACATCGTCATCGTGCCGCGAGGCGGAGGAACCGGAACAAACGGTCAATCGTTGAATTCGGGCTTGATTGTCGATCTTTCGAGACACATGAACCGCATCCTCGACATCGATCCTGTCAGGCGCACCGTCCGCGTGCAAACAGGTGTAGTCAAGGATCAGCTCAACGCAGCCCTGAGACCCTACGGGTTGTTTTTTGCTCCGGAACTATCGACGTCAAACCGCGCTACTATCGGCGGTATGATATCTACGGATGCGTGCGGTCAAGGTTCGTGTCTTTACGGTAAAACCCGCGATCATGTTCTCGAGCTGGTGACGGTACTATCGGATGGTACTATCTGGCATTCGGCGCCTCTGGACGATGCATCGCTGAACGCAGTCATGGCTAGAGATGACCTCGTCGGCACGATCCACCGGTGCATTGCACAACTCCATGCGGCGAATGCTCATGAAATCAGACGAAGCTTTCCGAGGTTGAACCGGAGCCTCACCGGCTACGATCTGGCCCACATCCGCACTCAAGACGGCAAGTTTGATCTGAACGCTCTTCTTTGCGGATCGGAGGGGACGCTCGGCTTCCTGGCGGAAGCAGTGCTTAACCTCATACCGATCCCCACACACGAGGCGCTTGTCGCGCAGCGCTATGACAGCTTCGATGCGGCGTTGCGAGACGCTCAGGCCCTCATGCGCCTGTCGCCTGCCTCGATCGAAACCGTCGATTCTAAAGTGCTCGCGCTTGCTCAGGAGGATCCCATTTGGGATGCCGTGAGGCAATACTTCCCTGACGACGGTGCCGGGCCGATCAAAGGCATCAATCTCATTGAAGTCGTGGGAATGAGCCAGGAAGAGATCGACAACGCTCTCGCACCGCTGGTTGCCGAGCTCCGCGACGATACCTCGGGGACGGGAAGGCGAGGCTATTCAATCGCCCGCGGCGGGCCGCAAGTTCAGAAAATTTGGGATATGCGAAAGAAGGCCGTGGGACTTCTCGGCAATATGAAGGGCGACAGCCGGCCTATCGCGTTTGTGGAAGATACCGCCGTACCTCCCGAGAATCTCGCCGACTACATACTGGAGTTCCGGGCAGCGCTTGATCGGCGGGGTCTGAAGTACGGGATGTTCGGGCATGTCGATGCGGGGGTGCTGCATGTTCGCCCGGCGATCGATATGAAGATGGATGGTGCCGAACGTCTGATACGGGAAATAACCGAGGAAGTCGTGGAGCTCACGCTGCGTTTCGGCGGTCTTCTGTGGGGAGAGCATGGAAAGGGTCTGAGATCCGAGTTCTCGCCGAGGGTTTTTGGAAAGCTTTACCCTTTACTGCAGGCAGTGAAGATTGCCTTCGACCCGCGAAATCAGTTCAATCCGGGCAAAATCGCAGTGCCCCCCGGGAAGGAACTTATCCGGATAGACGATGTGCCGACGAAAGGCTCATTCGATCGACAACTCACGCCCTCCATGAGGGCGAACTTCGACGAAGCACTTCATTGCAACGGAAACGGCGCTTGCTTTTCGTGGAACCCAGACGAGCCTATGTGCCCTTCGTGGAAGGGTACCAGGGAGCGGCGGCACTCTCCAAAGGGGCGGGCGCAGTTGATGCGGGAATGGCTTCGGCGCATGGCGTCCGCAGGGATCGATCCCGCGTCGGAGGCTGATCGGATACGAAAGTCACCGCCATGGCGCAACCTCGGCCGTCGGACGCTGGCCACGCTACGCCGCGATCCGGAAGACTTCTCGCATCAGGTTTACGAAGCGATGTCCGGTTGTCTCGCTTGCAAGTCATGTTCCGGACAGTGCCCGATCAAGGTCGACGTTCCGACATTCAGGTCGAAGTTTCTCGAACTCTACTATGGTCGATATCTCCGGCCCCTTCGGCATCACGTCCTGGCCAGCCTCGAGGATTTGCTTCCGTTCATGGCTCTATTCCCGCGGCTGACTAATTTCGTCACCGACACGGGCGTGGTAAAGCTCCTCGGCCTGGTTCACACGCCAAGGCTCCCACCCATTCGGCTCGGAAGAGAACTCCGAGCGCGTTCCATCAAGACCGCAACGCCCGCGGCATTGTCCGCCCTTACCGCAGAGGAGCGTCATTTCAGCGTGGTCATCGTGTCCGACGTATTCACCACGTATTACGACCCCCGCGTCCTGCTGGCGGTGATCGACTTTTTGAGGCTTATGGGTATCCAGCCATGGCTTGCTCCCCTTTGGCCAAATGGCAAGCCTCTGCATGTCCACGGGTTACTCGGCAAGTTCGGACGGGTAGCGAGAAAGAACTCGGCTTGCCTGAGGGCGCTCGAGGACACAGGGGTGCGATTGGTAGGCATCGACCCGTCCATGACGCTGACTTACCGTTCGGAATACAAAGCCGCCTTACCGCACCAAAAGCTTCCGAAAGTTACGCTCATACAGGAGTGGCTGTGCGGGCGGACTGATTTCCTGCCCCGCGCACTTCATAGGCGACCGTTTCGCTTTATTCCCCATTGTACTGAGCGCAGCACAGCTCAAGGAGCCGTTTCCGCATGGAAGACGGTGTTTGACGCTTGCGGCCTGGATTTGACAATCGAGGCTGCGGGCTGCTGTGGAATGGCTGGCACCTTTGGCCACGAAGCAGAGCACAGGGAGTTGTCGGAGCGTATATATTCCCAGAGCTGGGCGGGCCACGTAGCCCAGGCCGAGTCAGGCCCGCTTCTAGCGGATGGGTTTTCCTGTAGGTCACAGGCCGCTGACATCGACGCTGTGTCCTTGCGGCATCCAATTGAAGCTCTGCTCGCTGAATTGCGATAGTCGTTTGTAGATATCGAGCCTGTGACTGATCGCTAATTCCGGTTTTCTTTTCGTGCCGCCGCTATATACGTGTGCCGAAGCGGCCCGAGAGTTGAGGAGGCGGCGTTCGTCCGGAACGATGCAAGTTAGAAATGAAGCTCCAATCCGTGTCGGTTTGCTGCTCCTGCCGCAATTCTCCATGATGGCGCTCGCATCTGCGAGCGAGCCCCTGCGGGCGGCAAACAGACTTAAGAACGACAGCCTCTATGAATGGTTCCTTCTTTCGGAAGAAGGCGGGATCATCACATCCAGCAGCGGGTTCGAAACGAGAACCGTCTCGATCAGCGATGCTCCTCAACTGGACCGCTTGTTTGTCGTCGCAAGCCTGGACATCGAGAGCAAGCGCCCGAAGCGAATCCTGCAATACCTGCAGAAGTTGGCCGTTACAGGCATGCCCTTGGGAGCCTTGAGCACGGGTACCTTCATTCTGGCGCGTGCCGGACTACTGCTGGGCAAACGGTGCACCCTTCACTGGGAAGCATTCGCGCAGTTTGCCGAAGAATTCCCGGACATCGAGGTAACTCGCGACCTGTACGTCCGCGATGGGAACCGCTGGACGTGTGGTGGTGGAACAGCCGCGATCGACCTAATGTTGGCTCAGATATCCGGTGACTACGGCGCTAAGCTCGCAGCGGACACGGCCGAGCAGTTTCTCCACACTCGCATAAGAGGGCCGGAGGAGCATCAAAGGATGGCCATCCAATGGCGTTATGACATACATGACGCGCGCCTCGCGTCCGCTATTGCGATCATGGAGCAGAACCTCGAATACGTTGTTCCGATTGATGCGTTGGCAAAACAGAGCGGCCTTTCGACTCGGCAGCTGGAGCGGTTGTGGCACCAGCATTTCAAGATGACACCGCAGCGGTTCTATTTGAACGCAAGGTTGAATGAAGCCCGGCGACTGGTGAGAGAAAGCAGCGATGCCATAGCGACTATCGCGCTACGCTGCGGCTTTGTTTCTGCATCGCACCTTGGAAGTGCCTATCGACGGTTGTTCGGCAACACTCCAAGCGACGAACGTCGGAAATCCGACAGGTCTCAGTTCTGAAAAGCCTTACATAACAGGAATCGTAGCGACGAACCACTGACCGCTGTCCGATCTATGGCGGGTATTTGATACTTACCGTCGGACATTCGGTTCAGGCCCCCGTGTGTTTCGCCTACGATCCCCAAATCCTCTTTGGAGGATGGGAGGATACCAATGGATACCATTCACTTTATCGGTGAGAATCTACCCCTTATCTGGCTACGAATGATCGAGCACATATGGCTCGTCGGCGTGTCTATCGTCATCGCCATTTGCACTGGTGTGCCCATCGGAATATTCATCACGCGTAGCCGAGCGGTGGCCGACAAGGTTCTATATGTCGCCGCCGCCGTCATGACGATTCCGTCGATAGCATTGTTCGGTTTGCTCATTCCTATCCTGTCGACGATAGGTCAGGGGATTGGCTTTCTACCAGCGGCGATTGCTCTGGTTCTCTACGCCCAACTTCCAATCATCCGAAATACCTACACTGCGATAATGAACGTCGATACGGCGCTACGCGAGGCGGCGGTGGGCATGGGCATGACATTCTCTCAACGGTTGAAGCATGTCGAGCTGCCGATCGCCTTGCCTGTGATCATAAACGGGGTCCGAAACGCGGTCGTCCTCAACATCGCCGTTGCTGCGATCGCTACGTATATCGGAGCAGGCGGTCTTGGCACCTTCATATCGCGCGGCATCACCCAGACGGATCCGCGTCAATTGCTGACCGGAGCGATCGCCGTGAGCATTCTCGCCATCCTTGCAGACTTCGGTCTTCTGGCACTGCGCCGGTTCCTTACATCTCCAGGCCTTCGGACAAACTGATGATTAGACTTGATCGCCTCACCAAAGTTTTTGGTTCTGTAACTGCCGTCGACGGCGTGACCATGGAAGTCCCGTCAGGAGCAGTGTGTGTCCTGCTCGGTCCGTCGGGATGCGGCAAAACCACCACGATGAAAATGGTCAACCGCTTGATCATGCCCTCGTCAGGGAAGGTCTTCATCGACGGTAGAGACACCTCAACGTTGGACGCCGTGACGCTCCGTCGCTCTATCGGCTACGTTATCCAGCAGATCGGTCTCTTTCCCAACAAGACGATCGAAGACAACATCTGTGTCGTTCCTGACCTGCTTGGTTGGGATCGCAAGAAGTCCCGTAAGAAGGCCGCGGAGCTTCTCGAGCTTGTGAACCTCGATCCCGCGACCTTCCTGCGCCGCTATCCAAAGGAGCTTTCGGGTGGACAGCAACAGCGGGTGGGTGTCGTCCGCGCACTCGCCGCCGACCCTCCGGTGCTACTCATGGACGAGCCATTCGGCGCGATCGACCCGATCAATCGCGAGGTCATTCAAGACGAGTTCATGAAGCTCCAGGCGGAGTTGAAAAAGACCGTTGTCTTCGTCAGCCACGACATCGATGAAGCGGTGAAGATGGCCAGCCATATTGCGATCTTCCGCGATGGGAAGCTCGTCCAATTCGACCATCCGGATGCAATCCTTGCCAATCCGATCGACAACTTCGTCGCGGATTTCGTTGGCGGCGACCGAACATTGAAGCGGCTTCGTCTTGTGAAGGTGGCGGACGCCATGCAAGCCGCGCCGGTCAGCGTAGTCGCAGAGGACAGTTTAGAAACGGCGGTAGCGAAAATGGAGGCCAACGACCACACGTCGATTGTGATGGTCGGGACAGGAGGGCGGGCCCGTGGCTTCCTTCAGTTGAGCGAGGTCCGCGGCAAAAAGGGCGCTGTGGGAGATCATGCCGAGGCGCTGCCCGGGTTTATTAATGTCAACGATGATCTCAGGAACGCCGTATCGGCCATGTTCTCCCATGGCGTCACCTGGCTTGCATGTGTGGACAGCGACGGGTTCTACAAGGGGTATGTAACTCAGCGCGGTATCAGCCAGCTTCTCGGTGCGGGATACCGCGAATGACGACAGAGGCACGCTCTCCTTCCGCGTCCTACGCGGGCATCCTTTCTGCTGCTGCACTATTCGCGCTCGGTGCTTGGGCGGCTTATTCTGGGTTGCTCGATACGATCGTGAGCTATCGATCGGATATCGTCTATCTAGCGGGGCAACATCTCGTTCTTGTGGCCTATTCATGCGCGATCGCGGTTGCCATAGGTCTACCGCTCGGCATTGCCCTTACGAGGAAGCCGCTCGCGTTACACGCTGACGTGATTACGCAGTTCATCAATCTTGGAACTACGATCCCGACGCTTGCGGTTCTTGCGCTCGCAATGTCGTTTCTCGGCATTGGCGCTCCGTCCGCTGTGTTCGGTCTAACCGTGCTCACGCTTTTGCCAATCGTGTTGAACACGAT
This sequence comes from Ensifer sp. ENS07, assembly GCF_014852185.1. Classification (NCBI taxonomy): domain Bacteria; kingdom Pseudomonadati; phylum Pseudomonadota; class Alphaproteobacteria; order Hyphomicrobiales; family Rhizobiaceae; genus Ensifer; species Ensifer sp. ENS07. Next base: position 417,740 of record NZ_JACVBE010000003.1, read on the forward strand.
TTCGGGCCTGAGCATGGTGCCGCGCCACTTGGTTGAGGCTGCTACCGGAATGGGTATGACCGATACCCAGATTCTTTTGCGGGTCGAACTGCCGAACGCATTGTTCGTGATCCTTGCCGGGCTGCGGACAGCCATCGCCATCAACGTCGGTACCGCGCCCTTGGCTTTCCTGGTCGGAGGAGGAGGGTTGGGCGAGCTTATTTTCACGGGCATCGATCTCATGGACTCCTCGATGCTTCTCGCGGGGGCGATTCCAACAGCAATACTAGCGATCACCGCTGACTTCGTGGTCGGTCAATGCCAATTTTGGTTGATCCCAAGGGGCGTTAACCCACTTCGTTAAACTGAAAACTCCAAAAATGGGATGGAACAGCATGCAAAGATTTGGCTTGAAGTGCATCATTGCGGGCGTCGCATTCGCGTTCGCAGCGGGGCTCGCAAACGCAAAGGAGATTGTTGTCGGTGGCAAGAACTTTACCGAACAACAGATTATGGCCGAGATGACCAGCCAGTTGCTCCGGTCAAAGGGCTTCACCGTCGACAAGCGGGACGGCCTTGGCACTGCACCGCTCCGCCAAGCCCAAGAAGCCGGGCAGATCGACCTGTATTGGGAATACACGGGAACGTCGCTCATCACCTTCAACAAGGTGACTGAAAAGCTGGACGCTGCCGCTACATACGCCAAGATCAAGGAACTCGATGCCGAGAAAGGACTCGTCTGGCTGACACCGTCGCGGGCCAACAACACCTACGGCATCGCGATGCGGAAAGATGACGCTGCTGCCAAGGGCATCTCGACGCTTTCCGAACTTGCTGCCAAGATCAACGCAGGCGAAGCCCTTTCGTTCGGGTGCAATGCGGAGTTCTACGCCCGTGTCGACGGACTGAAGCCGCTGCAGGAAGCCTTTGACTTCGAGTTCGGCCGAGCCAATGTGAAACGGATGGATACCGGACTGGTGTATCAGGCCTTGAGGGATGCCCAGATCGACACCGGGTTGGTGTTCGTGACCGACGGTCGGATTCCGGCCTTTGATTTCGTCGTCCTCAAGGACGATAAGGGCTACTTCCCGAACTACGCCCTCACTCCGGTCATCCGAAAGGAAGTTCTGGACGCGTCTCCCGAACTGGAAGCGATCCTCAACGGCCTGTCGGCCAAGCTGGACGAGACTGTCATGGCGAAGCTCAATGCGTCGGTCGATGTGGAGAAGCGGTCGGTCGAGGAGGTCTCGAAGGAGTTCCTAGCATCGCAAGGCCTCGCGAATTGAGATGACGCTCGGCTCGCTCCGTCACCAAGAGGCCGAGCGAGCCTCCGGAATAGGGCAAGTGACAATGTCGATACTTACCGTAGCCGCCGCACAGATCCGATGTGTTCCTGGCGACATCAACGCGAACCTTGAGCTCCATGCTGAAGCTATCGAAAGCGCCCGGGAAAAAGGTGCTAGTCTCGTGGCGTTCCCCGAGCTTTCTCTGACAGACTATCTCTCGGCCCCGGACGTGGACGTTCTTGCACGAACCATCGATGCGGGGGAAATCGGCGAGATCGCAGCTCTTTCCGAGGCAATCGACGTTTCCTTCGGCTTCATCGAACGCGCCCCGGATGGGAAGACGTACAATACACAGGCGCTCTTTTCGAGTGGGCAACTCCTGCATCGACACCGTAAGATCAATATTCCCACCTATGGTCTGCTGCAGGAGGGAAAGTTTTACAGACAGGGAGCTGAGCTCGCTCTACCCGCCGCCCTGCAGGATGGCTGGAAGGCGGCGACACTGATCTGCGCCGACAGTTGGTCGCCTGCATTGCCTTGGCTGGTCGCACTAAACGGCGCCAATCTTCTTATCCAGCCCATTGGATCTGCAAGAGGTGTCGTTGACGGTGACTACGACAATCCGACCGGATGGGAGGTCAACCTCCGCCACACCGCGATGACGTATAGTTTGCCGATAGTCATGGTCAATCACTGCGGCAAGCGGGGAGGTCTCGACTTCTGGGGTGGCTCTCGTATCCTCGATCAGAACGGCTTCGAATTGGCGCGCGCCGGAGAAGACCCGACGCTGCTCGTCGCCAGTATCGATTTGGAAAAGGTCGAGGCGGCTCGCCGGAATCTGCCGACGATAAGGGACTCCGCTCCCGCTTTCATCCAGGCACAGCTATCGAAGTATTTGGCTACTCGGGGTGAAAGTCAGTGACCTACTCCCGTGGTTGGTTCCGCCGGTAATGCCGATAGCCAGTCAGAGGACCGAAAACTGATGGTCGTGCTTCCCCGGTTGAGGGCGCAGGGAATAGGACCTTAGCCCGAACCGTCCGAGCAATGGTCTGAACTGTGCTTCCGAATCTGCACCGTCCACTCACTGCTGCTTGAGTACCAACTGTATCGGCCCCCGCCGTTGGTGCCCTGCGATCCCAGGGCGCGCCTCACTGGGATCTGGGCCTCGGTTTCAAGGAGCGCGTCGCGCAGCAGGTCGGATTCAAGTTTCCGTGCAATTGGAACAGTCCGTCGATTAACATTGGGGAGAATAGAACAAAACAAGAATTCTTTATCGCTCCGAATCACCCAATCATGTATGAAGGCAGGTCAATGCTCGAGGGACCCAATTGGCTTATCGCTTTCTGCATACCGCTGACGTTCATCTTGATTCACCTCTAAAGACGCTTGCATTGCGGAATCCCGAACTGTCCGATCTCATCGGTTTGGCGACCAGGCGTGCTTTCGTCCGAATAATCGATCTCTGCCTCGTAGAGCATGTGGACGCGCTCGTTCTCGCCGGCGACCTCTATGACGGCGATCAGACGTCTATGAAGACAGCGCGCTTTTTTGCCGAGCAACTCCATCGGCTCCATCTTGCGGGCATCCGGACATTCATCATACGGGGCAACCACGACGCCTTATCCAGGATCACGTCCGAGCTTGTCATGCCGGAGACCGTAAAGGTGTTCGGCGCGACCGCCGAGGCGGTGAGCGTCGATCTCGGTGTTGGCCAATTCCCGGTTGCGATCCACGGGCTGAGCTTTGCGAAGCCGCACGCTCCTCAGAGCCTACTTCGACACTACGCGCTGCCGATCGCGGATGCGGTCAACATCGGCATCATGCACACGAGCCTTGGAGGATCGGAGAAGCACGATCTGTACGCTCCTTGCAGCGTCTCGGACCTGCAGCAAAGCGGTTTTCAGTATTGGGCCCTCGGGCATATCCACAAACGGTCGGTTGTCGCGGACGGATCGTCTGCCATCGTCATGTCCGGCATGCCCCAAGGGCGCGATATCAACGAAGACGGCTCCAAGTCCGTCTCCCTTGTGACGATCGAAGACGATCGCACGGTGGTCATCGAGGAGCGGCACACGAGTGTGGCGCAGTTCGAAAGACTTTCCGTCGACGTCTCGGACGCGAGCGATTGGACGGAATTGATCGGCCGAGTATCGCGGGAACTCGAAACACTTCGATCAACGGTCGGCGCCGATCATCTCGTAGCTCGCATCCAGCTTCACGGGGCCAATCCGCTGGCGTGGCGTATCCGGCGCGATCTGGATCTCTTGCGAACTGAGATGGAGACGCGCGGGGCGATGATCGGGGACGTCTGGATCGACAAGATACAGACCGCGTGCGTCGAGCCAGGAATGGAACGCGGGGGCGGAGCGCTTGGAGAGCTGTCTTCCATCATCGACAGCGACGTTCTGCCCTCGGCAGCCTACAAACAGGAACTCTCCGCGATCGTCGAAGAGCTTCGCGGCCAGCTCCCGGCCGAACTGAGGGACATGTTCGGGGCCGATGAGGCCTCGTTCCAGAATCTCCTGGGCGAGTACGCCCGCGAGGGATCAGCAGAAGTGGTGGCACGGCTGCGCGGAGGGCAGGGGGAATAATGCGGATCAACCGACTGGACCTTACTCGCTACGGCAGATTCACGGACAGCGTTCTGGATTTCGGACAACCGACGAACGGCTCACCTGACCTGCACATCGTCTACGGTCCGAACGAGGCCGGCAAGTCGACAACGTTCGACGCGATCCTCGACCTCGTCTTCAGTATCGGTTCGACCAGCAGATACAACTTTCTGCATCCGTACCCGACGATGCGTATCGGCGCGAGCATCAACGTCGGCGGGGAAGATCAAGAGTTCGTTCGGATCAAGCGCCCCCAGAACAGCCTTCTCGACGACATGGAGCGCGCGGTGCCGGACGCGGACATCCGCGCGGATCTCGGAGGCATCGATCGCGATGCCTTCAAAACCATGTTTTCCCTCGACAATGAAAGCCTCGTAAAAGGCGGCGAGGCGATCCTGGCGAGTAAGGGCAACCTCGGGGAACTGCTTTTCGCAGCTAGCGCGGGCTTAGCGGATCTCAGCAGGCAGTTGACTTCGATCCGAGCGGACGCCGACGGCTTCTACAAGTACCGCGCGAAAAGCGGGTTACTCGGAGATTTGAAAGCACGGCTCGTCGAGTTGAAGCAGCAACGCGATGCCCTGGATCTCCAAGCGAGCGAGTACCAGCGCCTCGTACTCGATCGTGATCGGCTGACACGCCTCTACAATGACGCCATCGAGGAAAGGGCGGGGACGCAACGCAGGGTCGATGAGATCAAGCGTATTTTGAACGCCCTTCCCGTCATGACCAGACTCAGAGCGCTCAGGAGCCGACTCGGCGAGTTGGAAGTCGTCCGCGAACCGTCGGCTGTTTGGCGGCGGGAAGTCCCCGAGCTCAGGCGCAAGGAAATCGAGCTACGCGTAAAGTTGCAGGACGTTTCCAACTCGGTACAAGCTGTCGAAGATGAGATTTCGCGGATTGTGGTGGACGCCGCAGCCTTGGAGGCTTCATCGCAGATAGATGAACTCACGGAGCTTCGTGCCCGGTATCAGACTGCGGATAAAGACATACCCAAGCTCGCGGGTAGGGCCGCCGATTTATCCATCGAGGGTCTGTTGCTTCAATTGGGCAGGCCAGAAGAGACCACCCCGGAGCGCCTTCTTCTCGACGCCGCGACAGTCGGGACCTTGCGGTCTTTGATCGGTGCCAAATCCGGCGTCGATGAGAGGCTTGTCGCTGCCCAAGGCGAGCTGGAAAAGGTGCAGCGCTTGCTTGCTCGCGAAAGCGAGGGCGTCGATGCCAACCTCTATTCGTCACCAGTGCTAAGAAAGGCGTTCGACGCGCTTCAGGCCATCGTCAAAGCAGCGCCAAAGTCCGATCAGGACATCGCACTCCGCTCGCTGTCACGTCGCCGCGACAGCACTCTGTCGGAGCTTTCCGAGGCACTTGCTGCACTTCGTCCGTGGCAGGGGACGGCAGACGATCTGGGATCTTTGCCGCAGCCTGCCGGCGCTCGATTGGACGGGTGGAAGTCCCGTTTCTCAGCGCTGGAAGAACAGTACAGGGCCTCGCAGTCGGAGCTCGAGCGACTGGAGCCAGAGGCGCGGCGTCTCGAAGCTGAGATCGAAAGTCTGCGTGGGCAAACTGGAAGCATCGACGAAAGCCAGGCAGCCGCAGCCAGATCGACGCGCGAAATGGCGTGGGCGGCCCATCGTCAATCTCTGAGCGCAGTAACAGCCGAGGCCTTCGTCGACGCGATGCGGGCTGATGACCAAGTGGTTGCGCAGCGTCTAATCCACTTCGCCGAGATCGGCAGGCTAAATCAGCTTCTTCTACGTCGGGCGTCAGTCGGAGCAGATATTACGAGCCAACAGAAGATTCTGGAACGCGCGGCCGCGGGTCGGGAAGCCATTCTTTCGGAGATCCAGCAGTCTCTGGGCTCTCCAACGTTCGGAAGTGGTGCCGTGTATGATCCTTGGGAGCTCGAGGAATGGTTTCGCAAGCGGAGCGTCGCGCTCAAGGCGAGAGGCGAGCTCGCGGCCATAGACGCGGAGGTCGCCGACGTCCGTGACCATGCTGAGCAAGCGAAGCGGTCGTTGATCGCCGCGCTGGGCGATGTCGACCTGAGCTTCAGTCCGTCGGCCCAGTACAATGAGCTGGTCGCCGCTGCCGAGGAGGCATTGGACGGCTATCATGCGTCAGCCAATGCAGCCGAGCGTGTACAGCGGCTTATGGATGACGCTATCGAGCGCACGCAACTCCTGGAGAAAGCCCGCGGCGCCGCTGAAGCGTGGCGGCTGCAATGGCAGTCGGTCTGCGCTGGGTGCTGGCTGCACGAGCTCGCCGACGTCCCGGATGTGGGCGCAGTGACCGAAATCCTGTCCGTCCTAGAGCAACTAGGGTCGGCGGTGACGACCAGGGAGGGCTTGGTCGATCGCGTAGAGAAGATGAAGCAGGACCAGGAGCTTTTCGAGGCGAAAATACAGCGGTTGGCAGCAAGGCTCGCTCTGTCGACGGATGCGGCGGTTCTGACGATATTCCAGGCCATCCAAGACAAAATCAAAACTGCTGGCCTAAATGCCGAGAGGCGTGACAAGCTCTTGGTTGATCTCAAGGATGCTCAGCAGAAAGAGCACGAAATGAAGATCGAGCGAGAACTCCTCGAGGCGCGCGTTGCTGAAATGACGGACTTCTTTGATGTCACCACGCTTGGCGAGGTCGAGACCCGCATGGAGGTAGCGTTACAACGTGGCGAGTTAGAGAGTTCGATTTCCCAAGCGGAGCTTGAACTCGTTCAAATCGCCGGCGCAAAGGCGATATCTGAAGTCGAAGAACTCATTGATGGGGTCGATCGGGCGACATTGGAAGACGAACTCGCGAAACTTTCTCCCATGTTCGAAGATCAGGACGTCCGGTATCGGGATCACTTCCACGCCCTTTCGAAAGCGAAAGATGCCTTGGATGCGATCGGCGGCGACGAGAAGGTGGCGGCTTTGGACGAGCAGCGGCGGACCACCCTGCTGGAAATCGAAGAAAGCGCCCGTCGTTACATGGAGCTACGCGCCGGCGTCGCGGCGGCCGAACACGGCCTCAAGCTTTACCGGGACCGCCACCGGAGCGGTATGATGGCTCGTGCCTCCGATGCCTTCAGGACCATAAGCCGAGGTGCCTATCAAGGAGTCGCCGCCCAACCGGGAAAAGACGGCGACGTACTTATCGCAGTTTCCGCCGGAGGTGGCTCGAAGGCAGCGAACGAGTTGTCCGATGGCACCCGTTCACAGCTGTATCTGGCGCTCCGTGTCGCCGGATACCACGAGTTCGTTGCAAGGAGGACGCCCGTCCCATTTATCGCCGACGACATCATGGAAACTTTCGACGATTTCAGGGCGGAAGAAGCGTTCCGCCTCTTCGGCGAAATGGGGATGCATGGACAGGTAATCTACTTCACCCATCACAAGCACCTGACATCGATCGCGAAGAAGGTCTGCCCGGGTGTTCGGTTGCATGATCTGGAGGAGGTCGGCAGGGCAGGTGGGTTGCGAGTGGTTGCTGCTGAGTGAGGGCTTGTGCGCAACATCGAACAAAACGTGTGCGAGCATCAAGAAGTAATCACACCACGCGGCCTTCGCAAGGATTGACGTCGCTACGAAAAACGACCAGAAACCAAGCCCGCGCGACAAAACGGGCCCCAGCAAAACGAGGTTTTCGCCAAGTTAACGCTTGACCGTTCGGCTAAAATCCATCGATAGCCCGTCGTAAAATTTCTTCTATCTACGGAACAACCAACTAAGGAGGCCCTTCTTTGCCGATGGGTTCAATTGGTTTGGCTCTGTCTTACTATCTGCGGGAGTCGCCGACTTGGTTGATCCAACTGGCGGCGGCGTTGCCGCCGGTTGGGTTTGCGATCCCTTTGATCGCCTACCAGGTGGAGGCGATGCCTGATGTGCAACCGTAATTAGCCGCTCAGCCTTCGGTACGACACCCTGCTCAATGAAATCCTTTATCGGCGAGGGAACCTCGAGTGCCTCCTTCGCTCGGGTCAGCGCCACATACAGAAGTCGCAGCTCAGCAGGGTCGGGCCCTGGCTTGGCTGCTTCACCCGGACTGCTGCGCAGGAAATCGTCCATAAGCCGCACGGTCTTCCATTCTCGGCCCTTGGATTTGTGCGCCGTCGATATGACCAGATCCGCCTTTTCCGCCTCAACAGTTCGGTTGAGCGCCCACATCAGTTGCCGCTCGCCACGCTTCTCAACCAAATTCACGAAGGTGACCAGATGCGCACCTTCGTCGCTACGCGCGAGTTCCAATACCCCGTCCCAGGACCTAAACCCGAAAAAAGTCGGGCAGCTGGTAGGCTCCCCTTCCTTGAGCGATTGGACCGCTCTGAGCATATCCATCAGCTCGTTCTTGTCGCCGACGAGGTGGGGTCGGCGACCTGCGTCGAGCGCTTCTATGACCGCAGTGATCGTCGTCGCGTTTGTCCGGGCAAGAACCGCCCCCGGCTCCACGTTGCCGATGCGGCTACGCAGGGCAGGGTTGCCCTGAACGGGTCTCCGCTCGCCCAGTCGCAGGAGCATTTTTGTAGCGAGGTCGGCGATGGCATTCCCGAAACGGAAGGATGTCGTCAGGTAGGTGCTCGCCTCCGTGACGATGGTTTCCATGGCGTTCACGGCACCACGCCATTCGTAGATCTGCTGATACTTATCGCCGACATAAACCAATTGAGCTCGCTGCCGTTTAAGCACGTCGAGCACCACAGGGTTGGTATCCTGCGCCTCGTCGAGCATGATGTAATCTGCGGCGATGATCGGTCGGGTAAGCCCCCACAGTTTTAAATAACCGTCATGACCGAGGGGCAGAGGATCGCGCTCCGAAAGCATCCGACTCCAGACCTTCCGAGCACCCTCCATAGCGAACTGTGACACCTCGTCGACGACATCCTCGGGAGCAACACGCAACGCGCCCAATCTCGGTACATGCTGGGCTCCAATTTCTTCGTCAGCGCTCTGTGCATAGCGACGAAGGGTTTCGAGATAGAGGTAACCCTGTGAGTCCGGCGTAACCATGTATTTATCGCCGAAGCGGCGACGCGTCAGTTCGAAGGCGTCGACGAGGTGCTTCGCCGTACACTTCGTGGTCAGCTTGCTGATATCCTGCTTGTAGCCGGCGGGAGTCGCACGGAACGCCAGACTATGCGAGGTCGAGCAGTCGACCGTCTCTGGAAACTTTTCGCGGGCGTCGCCGACGATGTTCCGGTTAAATGCCAGATACTGTCCCCGCAGACCTGTTGCATTCGCAAGCATCTGTAGGGTTGACGTCTTGCCGCTGCCCGCGAAGGCATTGATCTTGAGTGACTTCGCCTGGAGAAACGCGTCTAGCGCCTCCGACTGCTCTTCTGTGGGCTTGAACTTCGGCCTCTTACGAGTGTTCGGCTTTGTGTGTGCTCTTCGGCTGCTTCTCGCAGGGACAGTCGCCCTAAGAACTGGTTTCGACCCTTCGAAGAGATGTGCCTGGCGAGCCGGAGACTTTGACAGCGCCTTAGCCACCTCCTTTCGGAGCGCCGGCGTCTTCTGGTTCTTTTGTCTGAAGGTCAGTTCATGATCGAGAAGCTTTAGATACTCAGTATCCTTGTCACGCTCAGCCTTCCGGAAGATTTCTTCCAGCTCCTTGAACGACATCGAAAGGAAAGGGCGCTGCACGATCTGCAAAACTCGGGATAACGTTGTTTCCCGCACTATCAATCATCGGATGTGTTCTCGCAAGTACTCCACCACGACCAACTGCGCACTCGATCATGCAGTCAAGCTGCTGAACTCACAGGCTCCTCGCGCTCAGAGCGAGTGAAGCGAAGGCACGGGCCCGTCAAATGTCGCGAGGCGTCAACTACACAGGTGGGCGCGCCGGGCTGCGGCGCGCCTCGGACGTATATTCAATTGATAGTGGTGTCACCAAGACCTAGCCCATGCTCATGAGTCGGCTGCTCCTCGCAGCGAGCCGCTTCACGCCACATCGCTGCTTCGAACAGGGCTGCTTCGTCGCGAAGACCTGCCCGAAACTCGTGCATCAGGTAGCTCGCGAGGCGGTCTGCTCGCTCGCTCGGTCGTTCGATTTGGCACCACATGCAAACCCGCTCGAAGATTTCCTGCAAAAAGTTCAAGTCGGACGGGCTTATCCAGGCACTCTCCAAAGGAGCGAACATCTGGACCTCCTCCCTTGAGATTATGCCGCGGGACGCAATACCCTGCCTGTTTGTTCGGATGTGAAACGAGCGACGCCACTCACGGGCAGTTCCGCCTCCAGGCATGCGGCAACGAAGGCTTCACGTGCGATGGCGACCGGAGCCATTCGATTGAGCGCGCGTCGACAGGTTTCGACGGCTCGCTCGTAGCGCTGTCCCCGGCGACGGGGCCACTCGTGCTCCAGAAAATCCAGAGCTTCGAAAACCGATGTAAAGGTGCGATTAGTGCCGTTCTGGAATGTCACCTGCAACGGCACAGACCATGGCATCTCCGGAAGATACATTGTTTTCCTCCTTCCTATCTAACCGGATGAAAGAAGACGAAGATCATCTGGTAATGCAGGGAACGCTTGTCAAGACCCAACAAGCGTAACCCGGCGGCCAAGGCGTATGACTAAATTCCCTTGAACCAATCAGCTTCGAACGTCGCCCCGCGGATACGCGCCTGTGGGCTGTCGTACAGGACGAGCAGTCCATCTTTTCCTTCGATTGAAGTGATGCACATGCCCTCGGGTTTCTCAGCGACCACTCCCCACGCAAATACCTTTGTCGGAGCAGCATCCATCTCCGGGTTCCAGCGGTAGAGGGCGAAGGGGCCTTGGCTCTCTCCAACGGGGCCTGCAATCACGAGAAGGCTTGCGTTCACCCGCGCCAGCTCCCTTACCGCAAGACCGTCCAACTTCAAGAAATGCCGCTTGAGCGAAGCGATGCGGAATCGGTCATCCAAATACAATTCGAAGACGACGGCAAAACCGCCAACCAAGGGGCCCCTCAAACCAACGAAGATCCGGTCGTCAATCACCGCCATTCCTTCGATGTCGATACCGTTTTCCTTGGTGGGCAACTCCCTATAGGGAGACAGAAATAGATCCTCCTCCAACACCTTGCGAAGGTCGACCCTGGTAGGTGTGCGCCCGTCGCTTTCGAACGCAATGCGAGCAAGCAATCTCCTGCTCTTGCGTTCGCGGATTTCCGAATTGAGAAGCTCGTCGGTTTGCGGCTTCCGGCGCACCTTGCAATGAGCGCCGCAGACCCACAGAAAGCCCGATGCAAAATCGAGGGATTCGAGATCGAGCTCATCGCCTTTCTCGCCGGGTATCTCGCTAACCCAATGGTCAATTTTGATACTTCCGGTCAGACTGTAATTGCTATCATGACGTTCCAGGCACGCAATCGTGTGCCCCTCGTCGGAGACGGTCCACAGAAGCGGACCGTTCGCTGCGCATCCCGAAAGGTTCTCGAGAAGCTCAGATGAATGCTCGAGGTAGTCGAGTTCAACTCGGTCTGCCGCATGCAGACCAGCCTTGTTCGCAACTCTCATTGCTACCTCCATTACGGTTCGTCAACGCACGATGGGCACGTCCCACTTTCTCATCCTCAAGCTCTCCTCAGGGCGCTTTCCAGTGCATCAATAGCGACCCGAGTTTTAGTTGATCGATCACCGTCTTCGCGACGCTGTGGTCTAGCGCCGGGCACCCTTCGCTTCTGCCGATACGTCCGTAGCGCTGAGCGAACTGCGGAGAGACATAGTCCGCTCCATGGATCACGATCGAGCGCGACCGAGCCCGGGAATTGGTGTCCTCCAAGCCGTCAAGCGTTAAGGAATATCCGTTTCCCCCTGGTAGGTTTCGGCACAGCGGTAAATTCTTAGCGAAGTGGCTTTGGAGCCCTCGACGTTCGAGAAGATGTCGGCAATTCCATCATCCGGGGAACCCTCCGAACCGCGGCCATGAGCGCAGAGGTAAGACGATGTCTCACCCGAGCGAACGTCGAAGACGAACATGCGTGGCTTGCTCGAATGCAGGTCGAAATTCACGATACCCCAGTATCTTGGTCTGCTGGCCGCATATCGCTCATTACGCAACGCGATAAGCCGATCCATGGGGACTTCGAGATCGTGCGCGACTGCCATCTGCCGGAGCACTGCTTCATCTTGCCCCGTTTCAAGCAAGCCTTCTCTTGGAAGGAACCGGGCGTCGTGGGAGGGCGGGGCGCTCCTCGAGACTCCTCTGAGCCCGCCGCCGTCCCTATCACGACCAAGCTCTCTCATGATTTTGTTGGCCGCATCCAAAGTATTCTGCAGTTGCGCCAATACCTCCTGAAGGAGATTTGAATCGGTCGTTTGGGCCAGCTTTGCCATGTCCGTTTCCTCATATGTGCTGCGGGCGCCTTAGTCTTCAGGCTACGCTGACGTCGGGATCCGCACGGCCGCCATCGGGAGGAAACGCGACAACCGATCCAGTTTCGACGTCGAGGGGAGTGCCACGGGTGCTTTCACGTCCGTAAACCGGGGTGCCATTCGCCATGAACGGCAACACGGCGAGGTCCCAGTTTGCTTTGGCGATTTCCCGGGCGAGATCCCGGGTCCGGTAGTTACTCGCGCGAATGGCCGGGTTGCTGTGACTCGAGAGCCAGGCGTGTCGAACGTCGACGTATTGCCTGATCCATATTTCTTCGTTGCCCCCTGAAGCAGGCGTGCGTTCCGGGAACCTTTCTCGCAGAAATCCGAGAATGCTCCCGCTATGGATGAAGGAGTCGTATATTCCCAGCAGCGAGAGAGGGCGCCTAAAACCGTTGTCCGCAGCCCAGCGAAGCGCGGGCTGCAGATAGCGCCGGTCGAAAAATAAATCCTGGGTATCGCGCATGACAGGATCTTCGTTCCCAGCGGCCTTCAAGAGGTCCTTGAAAGCCTGATTGTCGACGAGGGCGACGTTTCCGATCTTAACGACATATGGTCTAAGATCATCGGAGTAGCGTCCATTGGCATTCGCGTACATTGCAACCAGTTCACGCAGGTTTCCGTATTCGGTCGTTTGAGACCGGCCGTAAGTGATCTGGCGGATACCGCCGGGGCCGTCGCGATAGATACTGATCGCACCGTATTTTCCAGCCATCGTCCCGGTCTCGTAAACATTGATAACCTGCTCGCAAATCCGGCGTTGCTCACCCGTCAAAACGGTGCCAGCGGTTGCCCGCGGCCGATGCTCCGCACCCTCATGCGCCTCGTCGGGCGGGCCGGAGCGGGTTGCAGGCCCTTTGAGCTGTTCGATCGCCGATTGAAGCGAGAGCGTGACGTCCAAAATTGACTGCAGCAGCCGTGCTGTCTGATCTCCGTCTATCCTCATGGTCTTTTCCTCGGTTGGTTTTCTCCGGGAGGGCATCTTGGCGCTCCTAGATCGCAAATGGTGTCTGGGCGACGAACACGGGATTCCTGGGGCCGATCGTGAAATGGTTGGGAGATTGCGTGTCAGGCATCCGCTTTAGAATGGCGTCGTGGAAGTCTTTGTAGTTGCGATCGAAGCGCCCATGGTTCCAGACGGTGAGCAGAGCGGCCGTGAACGCTCCGTTGCCAATTCCATCCAACGATTCCTGGTTGTCCTGGCAACCTGATATGAGTCGCACGCTGCACGAGATCGGCGAGTTGGTGGCGCTCCTGACACTCTGCGCTTCCTTGGTAGACAGAGAGCTACCCATACTTGTGTAGAATTCTCGGTTCTGCCGGAACGTCTTGTTGGCGAACGCAGGCGGCATCACTCGCGCAAGGGGAAGCGTCACCTTCGCAATCGCGTCGCTCGCACCGGGCTGAATTGCTTTCACAACGGAGCCGCTGTGGCAGCTATCGGAAAGGACCAGGACCCGAACACCCTCCTTGAATTTCGACCACAGCTCGTAGAGTTCATCGTCGATGAGTTGCGCATCGTAGAGACACCAGGTCTCGTCGTTGGCGTCATCCTCGTCTCCGTTGAAATCGGGAAGCTGAGAGCCATGGCCGGAATAGCTTACAAACAGGATATCGCCGGGAACGAGGTCGTTAGCGGCGCTTTGTATTTCGGCGATCACGTTTTCTCTGGTGGCATCGCGCGTAAGCAGCAGTTTGGCTTGGTATCCGAGACCAGTCGCGATACCATGCATGTCCTCGGCATCGAACTCACACGCACCAAGCTCACCCGACCAGCCCGCATAATGATCCGGATCGACGGCATTGAGACCGATGTGAATCGACCGACCTGTCGGGCCCCCCTTCGCCTTCGCGCTCGGGATTGCGACCTTTCCAACGCTTGCAGGAATTGCAGCGCGGGCTCGTTCGCTGGACTGCTTGGATCGAGCTGCCTTGACCTGATAGTCGACGTCTCTCGTCTTTGCGGAAATCTCATCGATCACTTCAGCGAACTTGACGGCGACCTTTTGGTAGCCGCTGTTCGTAGGATGGAGTTCGTCAAACCACTCGTCGGGGGAAACAGTGTTGCGGCAATCGATGTAATGCAGCCGTGCGGACGTTTGCTGAAGAAGGAAGAGCTTCTCGTTGAAGCGGTCAATCATCACGCGGGCTATCGCGCGTTGAAGCTCTCGGTCCTCAATACCCTTTGATTCCATTGGCTTCCCGAGCCAAGGCCCTTTAGCAGGGCGGGTGTAATCGTAACCATGACAGACAATGTGCACCGACGGGAATTTCTGCGCGATCTGGCGCACGAGCTTTGCGTAGATCCCGATCGCCTCGTCAAGGATCAGGTTGAACGAGGGCCTCAGATGTTGCGCAGGTGACTTGGCAGGGTCATAGTCGAAGAGGTGGGCCGCGAGGTTGCCTCCTGCGACGACGTCATTGCCTCCGCCGCTGAACAGAAAGATCGTGGCTCCCGTGCTCGCGATCGCCTCCATGTACTCGCCTTGTTTGTACATATTGGAAAGCGTGTCCCCCGCCGCGTCCAAGCTGAAGACAGCGTATTTCTGCATCAGGTCGTCGATCACGTCGACATGTTTAAAGGGATACTGGAACCAGCTGTCGCCTTCGGAAACCAGGATGGGGCCATTGTAAGCGCTGCCGACGCGGCTATTGAAGCAACATGCCGTCGCAGGCGCGCGAGGAAATTGGCACTGTTGAGCAAAGCCGCACCCCTTGCTCTCCCCTCTAATGTCGGCGGGACATCGACCGTTTCCGGGTTGAAAGCGAGCACGGGGTTGAAGGGTCCCGAAAGTTCGCGATCCACTTCGAAGTAACGCGCCAATTCCTCGCCACCGACGCCCGGATCGGCCAGCCGCCGGTTTAGATCCTCCAATGAAATCTTGCCTACAACTGTCATCTCGATCCCTCCAATAGGACGACAGGCGCACGTCGGACATCGAAGTCACTGTCGCCAGGACTTCGCTTTGCGTTCACCTCGTATGACCGCGGCACAGCCCCGAGGATCGACTGACCCTCGATTCAAGCGCGAGCGCTTTTTGTCCCTAAACGGACCCTGTCGCCTGGATTCCAACAATTCCGGTGGGCTGGACAAGGGCGCCCTATTGCCATACGTCGCACGGGCGAAACGGCTGGCACGCATGTGCCTAGCCGCCGCGGGCTCATCGCCAGCGGCGTTGCGACTGAATTCCCTTGAACAGCCCAATCCATTTGTCGAGGTACAGTTCACCCCGACATCGCAGCGAAAATGTTCTTATAGAATATGGGGGCTCCCCGGCAATGATGAGCTCGACGGTGGAGGAGGTAATGACCTGCTCGACGGTGGTGCCGGCGATGACCTCCTGAGGAGTGCGCGCGGCTATGATAGGCTGGATGGCGGTGAGGGCGACGACAGGATCGTCCTTCTCGGCACTGGTGGGGCAGTGACCGGCGGCGCCGGTTTCGACACGTTCGTAGTCGACCTTTCGATGAAAACCGTGCCGGTGCGGTTCAACGGTGTTTCCGGCCACGCCCTGATCGATGACGGCAACGACTTCGCCGATCATATCTTCTTCAACAACATCGAGCGGCTGGGATCTTCTCGACGGCCGGGCGGGCGACGACGAACTGTGGGGCGGTAGCGGCGCCGACCGGCTGATCGGCGGTGCAGGCGCCGACATCTTCATCTGGGATCGCGACGCCTCGACAGGGAACGGCATCGACCACGTCGTCGATTTCGATCCGGAGAGCGGCGACGTGCTGCGGTTTAACTGGGCCGCCCAGCGTGAAATGGACGTTCATAACTTCGCGGACTTTCTTTCGGTTGCGTCAGATACCGAAAGCGGCGTCTTCATCTCTTTCGGCGGCCTCGGGAGTAGCGACGGCATCCTGCTTGAGGAAGTGGCTCTCTCCGATCTCACCGCCAGTAACGTCGACTTTTTCGTCTGATCGTAGGTCGAGCGGACTGCGTCCGTGGGCGTCGCTGCTTTCCGAAGAAAGAACTGCTTGACGCGGACTGGTTTGCTGTCTTCGTCAGCTTTCGCTGTCATCTACATCCTGATGTCGCTGACCGCCGCCAATACGTCGAGTTTCGATACGCCAAAGAATCGAGCGTGATTGTTACGACGTTTGCATACGCGCCAGCGAACGCCGCTGCAACTCGTTCGGCGTCCCATCCGGCTAATCTCAGGTCGGGCGAACTGACAATTTGATCTGTAACGCCCGCCAAGCCGCGATCACTCCTCTGCAGGCGCTGCGCGCACGGACGGGCGTGCCAACGACTCGACCAGCTTGGCGACCGCGCCGCGCTGAGTATCAGATGAGATCTTGTCGAACTCGCTTGCCAGCTTCAGCGCTGCAGCACTGACTTTAGGAAGGGGCACGGTGTTCGTGCTCGCATCAATGTCGGCGAAAAATTGCCCGATGCTGCAGTCGAGAGCCTGGGACATGGCGACCAGCTTGCTCGCCGATATCCTGTTTGTACCCTTCTCGTATTTCTGAACTTGCTGGAAAGTTAGCCCGAGTTTCGCGGCTAGTGTCTCTTGGGACATGCCGATCATGTTTCGGATGCGCCTGACGTTGCGGCCAACCGTTACGTCAACTTCGTTTGGGGACTTGGGATTGGTCACAATGGTCTCCTGCGGTATGAGTCGCGATGGGGGGCGGAACTTGAGGCCAGCGCATCTCAGTGTCTACTCCCACAAATGATAGATTGACGCGAAAAAGCTCTGGCAGCGCCGGAGACAGCATTGATGATGGCAGCAACTGCCCGGTGTAGAGTGAGGTCGCCCGCAGACGCGATATATGCTAAACGGTGGCCCTTCGGACGTCGATCACCATGCTGCGATCGCTGTCAGCAGGGTAGCACGCGATCAATACCTTTGTCCCGAGAAGTCCGTGGAAATCTGAGGGCAGCTTTGCCCCAGCAGCGGTAGTGGAACCGACCGCTCAGTAAGTAGGCTGAGAGGACACACTTCAACATTCCGAACGTGGTTCGTCAGGAATGCCCAACGTAGGTTTCGAACAGCCTGCGAAAGAACCTGTCGTAGGCAGGGGTCCTCGGTTTTGCGTCGCACGAGGGCTCGCAGGAATAGCACCCTGTTCCCTTCGACCCGGTTGCGACCGCGGCCATAGCCGCTCGACCAAGCTTCACCCCGAACCTCTCCGATGACTGTCCACCTCTTGGCCTGAGATGCTGTCTGAAGCTGCGCGTAGCACCAAAGCTGTGCCCACACGTTGAGCCACAAATTCCTCAGTATGGGCTGCCTCGAGAATTTTGTCTCGACAATTAGCACTTCGGATGCATCGTGACTCGAATACATCAAGTCCGGCGAGGCCCTAAGTGCTTCACCGCCGACGCGAAGGTGGAGGATCACAAAATGGTTAGTCATGCCGTCGTCGCGCAAATGGAGGCCGTTGTGCGTTAGTGACCAACCCAATCCCGTGTGACGCAGAAAGCTATTGTCGTTGCAGCTCGCGGCAGCCTTCCTCCTCTCCCATAATTCCTTCTCGGCATCTTTCCCATCGGCGATATCTTGTTCGTTGCCTTTGAGACCGAGCTCCCGCGTACAAGCGAAGCTAAATGGACCACGGAGCAGTCTTATGACTTCGACAGCGACACGAATAGGCAAACGGGAAACCCGGTAGATCGTTCGCTGAGCCCGCTCGGCAACGATCGCCGAGGTCACCCCCCGTTATTTTGGGCTCAAAGGTGGCGCACCATGGATCGCAACATTTCAAACTTTCATTCTCATGACGCATTCGACGCAGCGGCTCTCATAACGGCAGCGCGGTAGCGCGCCGGTCGGTATCACGATCCGGCAACGACCACCTCCTGAACATTTTTTGAACCGTGTTTCACCGCTGCCCAATGGCATGCGAAGGAAGAAGTCTGCCATGCGTATTCCCTCATTCGCGTTCACAGCGCCCTTCATTTCCCTGTCTACCGACGTAATGGCGATGCTCGGCGCACCTGTCGATTTTTGCAGACGCTGTCTGCAGAATTGGAAGCCGGCAGCCTTCTTTCTACCCGCAGCATTCTGAACAATGGAGCTAGGTCCGTCCAAATTCTCGACGTCGCGATCCTTTTGGGGTGGGCTTGGAATTCCAAGCCCCTGGCATGCCGGGGACATACCCGAAGGCCGGCATTCTGATTGACGAAATAGCGGTTCCACTATAAAACAGGTGAAGAGTGACGACAGACGGTGCGGTAGACGTAAAAGAGGTGATCCATCTCGGGCAGGCGCTGAAAGCGTACCGAGCGATGCCAAGAACGGTGCGGGAAGGCTCCGACAAGCTGATCACGGCAGTCCAGAACGGAAAGGTCCTCCGCAAGGAAGACAAGACCGAACTCAACGGCCAAGTTGGTGGGGATTTCCGAGCTTCGGTTCGCGTTCCCGAACATTACTTACCTCACGTGCTATGCGGCCGAGTTCGAGGAGGTGATCTTCATCCTCCACGCCGGAAGCAAGCAGTCGCATAAGGGCGGCGAAATTCCGGGCGAGGAGATCGAAAGCCTCTTAAAATGGAAGAGTGCCGAGGAATACTACAGCCTCCATCGGACCGAGCTAAAGGCGAGGTTTCAGGCAAGGCGTCTCAACAGAGCCAGACAGCCAAAGGATGTCTGCTGATTGGAGCGAAGGAAATGGCGAAACGCGCGAAGCCCCAAATTGCCGACGATGAATTTGTCATCGGCGGCGGCGACTATCTCAAGGACCGCGGGTATGCCGATCCCGCCGAGACCCGCGCCAAGTTCTTCATGGCAAACCAGATTGCGGTCGCGCTTGAACAACGAGGTCTGTCACAGGCCGCGGCCGCAAAGGTCGCGGGGCTGAAGCAACCCGACGTCTCCCGCATCGTCAATGGCAATGTAAAAGACTACTCGGTTTGGCGTCTTCTGACCGTGTTGAGGGCTCTCGGTTACGACATCTCCATTGAAGTTCAGCGTTTGGAGCAGGGGGGTGGGCACATCTCAGTCCGCAACAGAGCCGATGAGGGGCAGTCAATCACGTTGGCGTAAGCGCGGGGCGTCGCTCCCAGGGGACCCTGTTCCGCGGGGGGGCGTCGAGTTATATCTGATTGGACTTTAACAGGTGGGGACGCTGACGAGTGGTGGAGAACGGAAGTCTTTCCGAAGGCAATGGAGCCGTCAACTGGACTCGGGGCTGGTTGCGACTTTGGATCGCCGCTACGCTCTTGTGGATCATTGCGTTTGCAGCCGTCCTCATCGCAGCGCCGGACGTGGCGTGGCGTCTACGCGGCCCAGGCACGGAAACCGTTGCCCTCCCGCCTTGCGGGTCGGGTCAGCTTGCCTGCGACCCGTGGGAGCGGAAATGGGAAGAGGGCGACATACCCGCAGGAGCGATATTCGGACCCGATAACATCACGTTGCCGGGTCCGTTCTCGCCGGGACCCGTGGCAGCAGTTGCGTTGGGACCGCCTGCCGCCGTCCTTGTTCTAGGCTGGCTGCTGGGATGGGTGGCCGCGGGATTTGCGAGGACGCCTGCACGGAAATGATCGGTGGCTGGTTTCTGTTCCTGAAACCTTGGCCTTGATGCCCTTCAGCTCCCAGTTCTCCACACATGATAGCGACGCGCGTATCTATGACGCTGAAGCTCCGCGACGGACGCTGTGGTGCAAGCCCAAACCTCGGATGACACTACGTCAGCGGCATAATGATGCCGCGATATCCTTATTGCTTGAACGTCTTAAATGGCGACATCCACGATGGGCAGATCTTGCCACCGAGTGAGAAATCGTCCATAGGTTGCGCGGGCTTGCGGTATTCCATGCTGCGCACCCAAGTTCTAGTCTATCGTCTTTCTACGAGTGTCACATGACAGTCCGCAAGGTCGCCCTCATCGGCAGCTTTCGAGTGGAGAATTATCCTAGCGTTCAGAGCGCGCTTCGGATTTTTACGTCTCATGGCTTGGAAGTGCTATCGCCATCAGGAGCGGAAATAGTTTCCGGTCGAGAGTTCGTACGCTTTTCCAGCGACAGACCCGATGCGTCCGATGCTGCGATACAGACGGAAACTCTCGAGAAAATATTCTCCGCAGACGCCGTATACGTTGTCACGGGCAAGTGTGGATATGTGGGAAAGACCACCTGCTACGAAATCGGTCGTATTGTCCAACGTGGACAGCCACTCTATTTTTCCGAGATGCCCGACGATCTACCTATTCACGTGCCGCCGGCGCATGTAACCTCTCCAGAGGACTTCGTGCTACGGTTCTTTGTAAAAGGCGAGTCTGCATGTGGACTTTTTCAAGCAGGGGTTGGAGAGATATTTGATGGAGAACGTCGTCTCACAGGGCTCTCACCCGTCGTTGAAGGAGCAACGGCCGTTCCAGCGTAGGTTTGTCATCTGCGGAAGTATGGCCTTTGCGCCGCAGATGGAGCGCATTGCTCAGCACTTTGCTGAGCGGGACATCCTCGCAATCCCGCCCGACGATGTAGATCTTACCGCGGAATATGGAACTCAGGCGGAATACAACCGATTTAAGCGCGGGGCTTCGATAGCCCATATCAGGAAAATACGAGACCCACGGACGATCGGGATTTTAGTTGCGAACTTCGAAAAACACGGACGACGCAGCTATATCGGACCAAATAGTTTCGCTGAAATAGCGATAGCCTTCGCCGGAAGAAAGCGGGTGTTCGTCCTGGATGGAATTCCGCGGGACTACGCTGATGAACTCAACGCCTGGGGCGTTGTGGACCTCAAAGGCAATCTGGACACTGCGTGCGACCTTTATAGAGAAATATGCCTCAAGGACCGAAAACAACTCAAGCTTCCCTGGTCCTGAAACCCGGTTCTATACGGCACCGCAAGTTATTCTTGCATTTCTTCGACATACATTTTCTTGAGGAGCGCGGAACCTTCGCCTTCTCGGAAAAAGCCGTGGCCGAAATGGACCTTGCCGTCCGGTTCGCCGTCATGCTCGGTTCAAGAATCTTCTTACCTGCCGCGTCATACTACGAGAACGCTCTGGCGGCCAAAATACTCCGCCCTTTTTTGGATTCCGAGGTCTCCGATCTTTTCACGTTCGTGGGTGGCGGCAGTTCGCTCGACGAGTTTCGGTTGGGTAAAATAGAGCAGTATCGGCAAGGCTCCGCGCAATACGATGCATACTCCCGTGAGACGGAACAGTTGATCGGCTGGACAAAGCGACAGCGTAGCGCGACCAAGGACATCGCCCGATCCTGGCTGGATACGCCACCGCATGACGATGCATACGACTTCCTTCGTCCCCACCTTGGGAGCGAGACCACTAGCGCGCACTTGGAACGACTATGGCAGGAAGTGCCGGAGAAACTGGGAAGAGAAGCCTTTATTGTCGAGCACGTCATTCCGATGCTCCCGGTCGATGGACGCAATCTGGCAGTCAAGAACTTCTTTCATGGACGTATCAACGCGTTCTACTTCGAAAGCTACACCAAGGATTTCAGTGCCGCGGTCTTTCAGAATATGAACTTGTCCGGGGGTATTAGCATCCCTTCCGGCGCGCCTTCTGACGACATAGATTTCTTGGCCCTGCTCAAGATGTCTCGGACAAGCGGGCTACTGCAAAGAATACGCGACTGCGATATCTCGCGACTTGAATCCATCACCTTCGATCCAGCATTCCAAGAGGTTTTTGCCATGTCTCAGACGGACGGCGCAGCAGAACGCATTATAAAAGACGCCGAAGTGTGTGATCTTGCGATCCTCACGGCCCTTCCTAAAGAACGGGAGGCCGTGGAAGTGGTTTTTGGAAAGGGAAAAACTCTTGAGGTCGATGGCGACCCCCAGTTGTATAAAGAAATATTTGTTCAGATCGCCGGCAAGCGCAAACGCGTCATTCTCGCTGTATTACCGACGATGGGCAACGCCAGGGCAGGCGTGACGGCTGCGAATTTCTTCCGCTCCTTCAAGACCAAACATGCATTCATGGTCGGCATTGCAGGCGGCGCACCACTACCAGGAACGCCCCTTGAACATGTTAGGCTCGGCGACGTGGTAATTGGCCAATCTGTCTTCGAATGGGACCACGTCAAGCGAACCGCAGGAGGAGAAGTCACTTACCGCGATTCGGATCAGCGACTTTCTCAAAAGATCTTTCAGCTTGTTGCCAACTTCAAGTCAGAGAAGACGAGCTTCGACTCGGATTGGCTCGCGTTTCGTGAGAGAGCGCTCACGGAGTTCGGATTGGATCTTTCGAATCTGCCTCCAGACATCCTCCACGCAGCGGACGATTCCCTCCTGCAACATCCAGATGACGCACGGAGGAAGCTTGTTCCATCCATCGTGCACTTCGGCAAGATCGGTTCCGGAGATACCTTGCTAAAAGACCCGGTCATACGAGACGAACTCCGCGAGAAGCATGGCGTCCTGGCGGTTGAAATGGAAAGCGTCGGGCTTCGGGACGCGGGGTGGGCCCACGGGGCCGAGGTAGCGGTAGTGAGGGGCATCGTAGATTATTGCGACGCCCACAAGGATGACAGGTGGCACATGATTGGAGCCTTGTCGGCCGCAGCTATGACGCGCTTCCTTTACGAAAAGATCGTGGAGGCGGAACCTCGCTGATCGTGTTTGGCCGCTTCGTTGGTCATCCGGGTAAGCGCAGGATCGCCGTCCGCGTTCTCAACGTTTCGCTTTGCCAATCGGACGTCGTAGTCGACTTCGCGAACGGCCGCCCTCGCGACAGGCGGGAAAATGAATGGCCGCGGAGGTTGCGAGCGCTTCCTCACTGGCCTGATTGTCTCGGTCGATTGAGGAGGCGGTTTTGCCAACTCCTTTGTCGTCTCTAGTCCAGACACAATCGCGGTCTACGGAGGCCTGGTCGGTTACGTCGTGGAACACGCCAGCGATGACTGGCGTGCCGTCAGTTGGGAAAGATCTGATCGAGCCGAAGAAGCGAGATCTAAGCTCCCGTGGCCGTACGTTGAGCTTGTTGGATAATCGATTGCGTTCACGGGGTTACCTACACGACCTAATCTAAAAAGCGAGCGAATCGGCACTTCCACGACCGGCCCCGGAGTTTTCGTCGCCACCCGCTGCGCAATAGCATCGTTCCTTGCCTGCGTGTGAGAAGCTGCTGGCGAAGGCGCAGAAGCGATGGGACGATCGAGGGGCAAATGCCCGCCATTTCCGGCGTTGCCGATGTCGAGATTTTCGTGCTGCCGACCCTCCATAATCGCTCTGACGAGGAGACTCGCCTTTCCAACAAAGCTCCAGATGACGATCTCGCTATTTCAGGAAAGCCTCGTGCGGGCCGATGCCATCCCTCCGGTGAAGGCGGCCTAAATACGCTCGGTGACGACTAGGAGCCCGGGCGAAGCGAACGCGACGGCGGCACGCGGTCCATCTCTTCTGGGCAATAATGCCCATAACCAGCCGCATGATTGTCAGGAAAAGGCAACTGCGGGAACCTCAACCTCAGGCCAGGAAACACGCGCTTGAGGAAGCTCGGTCTATCAGCGGCCCATAGCTTGGGGAGGAAACCATGCATACTCACACGGACATTGGTCGACCGGCCACGTTGGCAAACAAGCCAGCGGCGGGCGACGTCGAAGGAGCGTCGGTGTATGTCGCCGCCGAGGAATTCCGCGAAGCCCTGTCGAAGATCGCCTCGACGGTCTCAATCGTCGCTACCGACGGACCGTACGGACTGGCCGGCTTTACCTGTTCGGCCGTGTGTGCGGTGACTGACGACCCGCCGACGGTAATGATCTGCGTCAACCGCAAGAGTGCCGCCAAAGCGGTCATCAAGGCGAACGGAGTGCTCTGCGTGAGCAGCCTCGGCGCTGATCAGGTCGAGCTTTCACAGATGTTCGCTGGCGTCGGCCGGGTCCCGATGCACGACCGCTTCGAGGGGGCGCACTGGGGCGTGCTGACAACGGGTTCTCCCTACTACACCCGCTCGCGCGTGGCCCTGGATTGCCGCGTCGCAGAC
Source organism: Ensifer sp. ENS07 (assembly GCF_014852185.1). Classification (NCBI taxonomy): domain Bacteria; kingdom Pseudomonadati; phylum Pseudomonadota; class Alphaproteobacteria; order Hyphomicrobiales; family Rhizobiaceae; genus Ensifer; species Ensifer sp. ENS07. Next base: position 441,868 of record NZ_JACVBE010000003.1, read on the forward strand.
ATCCGCGAGGTCGGCACCCACAGCCTCATCCTCGGTGAAGTGCTCTCCACCGCGCACAGCGCCGACGAAGAGCCGCTAATCTACCACCGTCGCGCCTATGCAACGGTTCGCAACATCGCCTGACCAATCTCAGCAGACTAGAGGAGGAGAAGACAATGCTACGCACCGGTACGCAATATCTCGAAGCTCTCAACGACGGCCGCGACGTCTGGGTCGGCAACGAGAGGATAGACAACGTAGCCACGCATCCGAAGACGCGCGATTACGCCCGCCGGATCGCCGATTTCTACGACCTGCATCACCGCGAGGACTTGCAGGACATCATGACTTTCGTCGATGAGGGCGGCGTCCGCCGCTCGATGCAGTGGTTCGGCCACCACAACAAAGACGAAGTCCGTCGAAAGCGCATATACCATGAGACCGTCATGCGCGAAGTCGGCGGCACTTCGTTTCCGCGTTTGCCCGACGCGAACAACTACCCGTTGCTTACTTACGTCGACGATCCGCAGCCTTGGGAGACCTCGGCGATTGGCGCGGAAGGCCGCGATCTGGCGCAGAACATCACCGACTTCTTCCGGTTCGCGCGAGACAACGACCTGAACTGCACGCCGCAGTTCGTCGATCCACAAGCTGACCGGTCGACTCCGGATGCTCAGGCGCGCTCCCCGGCGTTGCGGGTGGTGGAGATCAACGACCAGGGGATCGTTGTCGATGGCGTCAAGGCAATCGGCACGGGCACCGCGTTCGGAGATTGGATCCATATTGGCGTCTTTTTCCGCCCCGGGATTCCGGCCGAGCAGGTAATCTTCGCCATGACGCCGGTGAACACCAAAGGCGTGACGGTGGTCTGCCGCGAGAGCGCGGTGAAGGATGACGTCGTCGAACATCCGCTCGCCTCCTCCGGCGACGAGCTCGACAACATGACGATATTCGACCACGTCTTCATCCCTTGGAAATACGTGTTCCACATCGGCAACCCGGATCACGCCAAGCTCTACCCACAGCGCGTTTTCGACTGGCTGCACTACCACGCAATCATCCGGCAAATGGTGCGCGCCGAGCTGATGGCTGGCCTAGCCATCCTCATAACCGAGCATATCGGTACGGCGAAGATCCCCGCCGTGCAGACGCGGGTCGCTAAGTTCGTTGGCTTCCACCAAGCTATGATCGCGCATGTGGTGGCATCCGAGGAGCTTGGGTTTCTCACCCCCGGTGGGCACTACAAGCCGAACATTCTCCTCTACGATTTCGGCCGGGCATACTATCTCGAGAACTTCTCCTCGATGATGTATGAGCTCCTCGACCTGTGCGGCCGCAGCGCGCTTCTCTTCGCGACCGAGGGCCAGTGGCAGGACGGCAAGCTGGGGCCATGGCTGAAGCGCCTCAACACCGGGCCGAATGGCCAGCCGCACGACCGACTGCAGATCGGCCGGGTAATCCGCGACCTCTATCTCTCCGATTGGGGTGGGCGGCTCTTCATGTTCGAGAACTTTAACGGTACGCCCCTCATGGCTATCCGGTCGCTGACCATGCAGCGCGCGGAATTTTCCGGCGCTGGCTACTACGCGCAGTTGGCGCGCAAGGTCTGCGGCATCGAGTTGAAGCCCGAAGAGGCGACCGAATACTCCGCCTCGGCCTCCTATGCGCGGGCACAGGACGCCGGAGCCCCGGTCGGTTTCGGGTTCACGCCCCCGGGGCGTCCCAACGGCGCGATGGCGGAACACGCCTGACGCTCGCACGTATCAAGACCCCGGCGCGTGTCGCCGGGGCAACCGATCAAGGATGCTGCAATGTCTTACGTCACCGAAACGAACATAACTGATGTCGTGCTTGAGCGCTGGAGCGCGATACCCCACCCACGACTGCGAACTATCATGCAAGCCATGATCACGCATTTACACGCCTTCGTCCGTGAAGTTGAGCCGAGCGAGGAAGAGTGGCTGACCGCGATCCAGTGGCTCACCCGCACGGGCCAACTTTCGAACGAGAAGCGGCAGGAGTTCATCCTTGCCTCCGACGTGTTCGGTATCAGCATGCTCGTCGACTGCATCAACCACCGGCTTGACAGCGGCGCGACACCTACCACCGTGGAGGGTCCGTTTCATGTCCACGGCTCACCCCCGTTCGAGAACGGTGCCGACATTGCCAACGGGGCGCGGGGTGAACTCTGCTTTATCACCGGTACGGTTCGTGACCTCGAAGGCCGGCCGGTCACCGGGGCGACCCTCGATATATGGCAGGCGGACGGCGACGGTCTCTATGAGGCCCAGCGCGCCAGTGCCGAACCGTGGATGCGCGGAGTGTTCCAATCTCAGGAGGATGGTTCTTTCGTAATGCAGACCGTGCTGCCGGTCGCGTATTCGATCCCGCTGGATGGGAGCGTCGGCGAACTGATGGGGCGCACCGAGATCAGTCCGATGCGGCCCTCGCATGTGCATTTCGCCATCGAGGCCCGCGGCTTCCGGCGGCTCGTTACGCACATATTCAAGAAAAGCTGCCCGTATATCGAGACTGACGTCGTCTATGGCGTGAAGGCGCCGCTGATCGCGGAATTTTGCCAGATCCCGGCCGGCACCCGGACCCCTGCCGGGCGGCTCGCCGACCAGCCATTTTGGCTGCTCGAATACGACTTCGTGCTCCAACCGACCTCGGCCACTAGAGCCTAAAGCCCCGTGCCGGCGCGTAGGCCTGATCTGGCAAAGCCCGGCTGCAGCAAAGTTGACCATACAACCGAAAGGATAAATGATGAAAATTCTCACTATCAGCGGCAGCCTGCGCGAGCGCTCGTTCAATACCGCGCTGATGCGTGCGTTGCCGAGCCTAGCGCCTGATGAGTTGCGCTTTGTAGTGGCACCGCCCTTCGACCGAATCCCGCTCTACGACGCCGACTTGCAGGCGAAGGCGATACCCACTGAAGTTCTCTCTCTTGGCGAGGCGATCCGCAGTGCCGACGGCGTGATTATCGTCTCGCCGGAATACAATTGGACGATCCCCGGCGGCCTGAAGAACGCTCTGGATTGGTTGTCTCGGCTCGAGACGCAGCCATTCAAGGACAAGCCTGTCGCTATTCAATCGGCAACCGGCGGTCCGCTCGGAGGCGCGCGCATGCAATATCACCTGCGCATGGCGTTGACCTTCCTTAACGCAGCGACATTCGGCACGCCCGAGGTCTTTGTCGGTCTCGCGCAGACCAAGTTCGACCCAGAGACGCTGGAACTCAAGGACGAAGCGACGAAAAAGATCGTATCCGATCAACTGTCCGCCTTCGCCAAGTTCGTTGCGCGCCGGGGGACGGAGCGGGGAATTCCGTCCGCCGCTTAGCTGGATGCCCGTTCGCGTTCCCCCGGCCTCCCGTCCGGTTGCCAAGAGAGTTTCGGCCTCTGGTTCGAGAAAATGATGAGGGTCAAGGGACACCACGCGCAACCCTCCGGGATCGGCCAAGGTCTGGCCAGTCGAACGTCGCAACAGGCGGCTGGCCGGGCCGGGGCGGGGAGCGGGACATTACGTGGATCAAGGGGGGAGCATGCTAATAAGTGGAGCGGAAAGTCCGGCAGTGTTTCCGGGCACGGTGGTATCTGTTGGCTCGTTTGACGGCGTTCATCGTGGTCACCGGCAGCTTCTGCAAAACCTTCGCCGCATAGGCGAGCGGATGGGACTTCCGACCACAGTAGTTACTTTCGACCCCCTGCCACGCAGCGTGGTTCATCCCGACCGAGAGCTGCCGCTTCTGTGTAGCCTGCCCACGCGCCTACGACTAATCGCCGAGACCGGCGACGTTGACCAATGCTGCGTTCTATCGTTTGACGAGCGGATGATGCGCTGTCCCGTTGAGGAGTTCGTTCTCGATCTGTTGGTAAATCGGTTCAGTATGCGTGTCCTTGTAGTGGGGGAGAACTTCGCCTGCGGCCGCAACAGGCAGGGGGACATTGCGTTTCTAACGGAACTCGGCAAGCGCCACGCCTTTTCAGTCGCGCCACAACCGCTCTACACCCCGCCGGGCGTCAGTCGCTGCTCATCGACCGAAGCTCGCCGACTGGTAGAGAAAGGCGAGCTTGCCGAGGCCGCGCGCCTACTAGGTCGGGCCCACGAGATCAGCGGCGTAGTCATTGAACGGAAGGAGAAGCGTGGTCGCACGATCCTCCAGGCCGCGATTGACTGTAACCTGCACGCGCCACCGCCGGCGGACTATTTCGGCGCGATCAGCGTTGGGAACGGAAGCGCGCCCTGGCGGCAGACGCTAATCACAATCTCGGCTCCCTTGGTCTCGGGGCGGCAGCATCGAGCGCGGCTCGTGGTTGACGAAAGGGACGAGCTTGACGTTGGTGCTCCATTAGACATCCGCTTCCTCCACTGCGTAACACGAGATCGTTCCAGCCGAAAAAGAGGACAGGCCATTATGCAGCTGGAAGCAAGTTGCGAATGACCCTTCAACTTTTCGCAGCCTCGTGTCTGCAGCGTTAATCGGCATGCGCATTGCGGCTCCTAATCATGAGTAGCAGTAGTAGTAAGTCGATGATTGAGCGCCCGGTTACGCCGTCGTCCGGACGAACGCACTCGGATTCTTGATCCAATACAGCGATAAACAAGGACGCCAAAATAGCGCGGCTCTACGCAAGGCACCGCTACCGAAGCGTATCGCATCAGGCCGGCCTTTCGTGAACTCTCTCTCCCCACAGCGATGGATGGCCGGAGCCTCAACCGGCACCGCTATGAGCTAATCATGGCCTTGCTGCTTCTTGCCCGAGCCAAACTGGGCGTTGAAGACCAGCCGTAGCCATTGGTTTCCGGGATCACGGTCGAAGCGTTCGTGCCAGTACTGCGAAATCTCGAAAGCCGGCAGCTCGATTGGCGTGCTCACGGACTGCATGTTGAGATCGTTGGCAAGTACGACCGCAATCGGGCCCGGCATTGTCGCGACCGCATCCGTATGCTTGGCGAGGATAGCAGCCGCTGTGAAGCTTGGTACATGAGCAATCACGTTATTGGGTGGTAGCTGCTCCTCGAGCAAACGCTCGGCGACCTGGTGGGGGTGTCCGGTCCCGGACACGGTGATGAAGATATGTTGCTCCGCGACGAAATCGCTTCTCTCAGGATCGACGCCCAGCCGGGGGTGATCCTTCCGGAGGATGCTCATATGGCGGCCGGAAAAGAGCTTCTGCCGCCGGATGCCTCGCACAAGCTGCGGGAACTCGCCGATCGCCAGGTCGATGTCTCCTGTCTCAAGGGCAGCGTGGAGATCGCTCAGACCAACCTGCGCAGCTCTCAGCCGAACTCCCGGCGCCTCGCTAATTAAGCGCTCGATTATCTCAGGCAGAAGCACGATAACTCCGGCGTCCGTTGTGAAGACGTTGAACGTCCTTTTCGACTCCGCCGCGTTGAAACGGGACCGCTCGTTTCCCAGCTGACGCATACCCTCCAAAAGGACGCGCACCGGCTCCTCCAGTTGCAGCGCTTTTGCGGTTGGCTCCATATGCAGTGACACCCTCACGAACAGCGCGTCGTCGAAATAGCGGCGTAGCCGGGCAAGTGTCTTGCTCAGCGCGGGTTGCTGGGTGTTCAGCACCTCCGCCGCTCGGGTCAGGCTCCGTTCGCGGAACAGGGTATCGAAGACACGCAGTGCGTGCAAATCGAGCTCTTCGCTGTTCTTCCTCGGAATAGACTTCATAGCCGTCCAAGCAGTGGTGCGTTGCTGGCGGATACCATATTGCAAGAGGTGAGGCAGCACAACCAGCGTTGCTACTTCAGATGGCGAGGAGACCGCGATGGACACGTTCGTTTTTAACTCACTTCCGACCCGTGTTCTATTCGGTCCGAACACGCTCGACCGCCTGCCCGAGGAGATCGAGCGGCTGGGTGCGCGGCGTGCATTGGTACTCTCGACGCCACATCAGCTGGCGCTGGCCGAGGATATCGCCGAACGGCTCGGCGATCGCAGCGTCGGCGTCTATCCACACGCGGTGATGCACGTACCGGTCGAAATCGCCGAGAGGGCGCGGAACGAGGCCTACCGGCTCGGAGCCGATTGCGTGATTGCGGCCGGCGGTGGGTCGACGGTTGGACTCGGCAAGGCGATCGCGCTGCACTCTTCCCTGCCGATCCTGGCCGTGCCGACAACCTATGCCGGTTCGGAGATGACCCCGATCTACGGCATGACCGAACTGGGACTGAAGCGGACCGGCCATGACGCGCGGGTCTTGCCTAAGACGGTGATCTACCAGCCTTCTTTGACACTCGATCTTCCGGTGTCGATTTCGGTCGCGAGCGGATTCAACGCGATCGCTCACGCGGCCGAGGCGCTCTACGCCAAAGAGCGCAATCCGGTGACCTCCATGATCGCTGAGGATGGCATCCGCGCCCTCTCGCGGGGGATGCCGGTGGTCGCAAGCGATCCGCACCACCTGGACGGCCGCAGTGAGTGCCTCTATGGGGCTTGGCTCTGCGGCACCGTGCTTGGCACGACCGGGATGGCACTGCACCACAAGCTCTGCCACGTGCTCGGTGGCACTTGGAACTTGCCGCATGCCGAGACCCATTGCGTCATCCTGTCCCATGTGCTCGCTTTCAATTATACGGCCGCGCCCGAAGCAATGCAGCGGATAGAGCGGGCAATGGGCACCACCCACGCAGCTAGCGGCATCTACGACATGATGAAGCGGCTGAACGCGCCGACCTCCCTGCGGGAAGTCGGGATGCGACGCGATGACCTCGCGCGCGCCGCATCCCTCGTCACCGAGACGCCCTACTACAATCCCCGCGCGACTACGCCGGAGGAAATCGTCCGCCTGCTCGAGGATGCCTTTGAGGGGCGGCGACCCGGTTGACCGAGCGTATACACTCAGTGACCGTACGACAGTGCGGCGCAAGTCGCGCCTTCGCCCGTGTCTGGGGACGCGCCGCAAAGGATGACCCTTAGTGGTGACATCGCTGGAGCCGTGGAAGGACGACGACCCGACAACGTAAAAAAATGCTCGCCCTGAAGGCGGCTATCGTCTCGGTCGTGATCGGCGTTCCGATCGGCTTCCTCGTCGCCAAGATAGCGTCGTCCGCAACGTCTCACTACCGGTTCTCGACGTGATGCTGACCATGCCGAGTTTCGTCTATCTAATCCCGGCGGTGATGCTCTTCGGCCTCGGCAAGGTGCCGGCGTTCCTAGCCATCATCATATATGCGGTTCCGCGGTTGATCCGTCTGACCGATGTGGGCATCCGCCAGGTCGACGGCGAGGTTGTAGAGGCGGCGACTGCTTTCATCGGCAGTCCAGCGCAATTCTTTTCGGCGTCGAACTGCCGCTGGCGACTGCGACGATCATGGCTGGCCTCAACCAGACGATCATGATGGCGCTGTATTCGTTGTCCCCTCGAGGCCGGTATCGGCATTGTCATTCTCGCATCCGTACTCAATCGCACGACGTGAGAGGGTCAGGCCACGTCGGTGCCCGCCATAACTGGTTCTGGAGTGTGAACGGCTGGTCTGGACGCAGATGGCTGTCTTCGTGAGCTGATTCGATGGGAGACTGCAATCCATCCGATTTGGGCCTTCGCACCTTAACGTTCAAGGTCTTTATTGAGCCCGGGGAGGTTGCCCAGCTCGCCCTTACGCTGGCACTAACTTTGTGAATTGTCATTTATTCGATGATTTCTTTCTTGATGATCCGGGCAGTGAAGTTCTCAAGAGAAACCCGTTTCAGCCTGTCAACGGCATGTCTCGCCGTATCGAGCGAGCCGTATTCGTTCCAGAACGTCCAGTATTTCCCGTAGCTATAACTGGTCTCTACAACGTAGATCAGCGCAGGGCCCCTGAATGCCTCGGGTATGGTTGACACGCGATCGGCGTCGCTTTGGCTAATAAAATGCATCATCTGTGTGCTCCCGGATGAAGTAACTCATAGTAGCTTTCCGGACGGCAGGATCACGTTATCCTCAGGGTTCGCTTGGATAGACCTTGGCCGGGCGATACCCAGTCGCTCGGCTAGGAATTCACGCCATCTGGTCGATTGCTGGGTCGAGGTGGCTGCTTGCGCGCGCATTCGACACGTCGCGAGTCCCGAAAGATGCAGCACTCAAGCCACGCCACGGGTCCCCCATGCGGGTTCCGGCACTCGCCAGGCGGCCATCCTCAGTGTCGCCGTGGTCGGCAGCGCCCAGGATTTGACCAACTTCGGATGCTCTTTCTTTGCTTTCGTCATAATAGCCGTAGATGGTGTCGCATCGTTCGGCCTCTGGAGGGCGCAACCCAGACGGCGTAAGTCATTTGGTTCGGGGCTCGGCCGATACCTGGCTTGCCGTCGACAATGGCCCGGCGCTCAGTGGACGATCTGTTTGAGGAAGTTCCTCGTCCGTTCGTTCGCGGGAGCGTCGAAGAACAGATCCGGTACGTTGCTTTCGACGATTGCGCCCTGATCCATGAATACGACCCGATCCGCTACCCGACGGGCAAAGCCCATTTCATGGGTGACGACGATCATCGTCATGCCTTCCTCGGCAAGCGACACCATCGTATCGAGCACCTCCTTGACCATCTCGGGATCAAGCGCCGAGGTCGGCTCGTCGAACAGCATCACCTTGGGTGACATGCAGAGCGCACGGGCGATCGCAACCCGTTGCTGCTGCCCCCCCGAGAGTTGCCCCGGGAACTTGCGCGCCTGCTCCGGAATGCGGACACGTTCCAGAAACTGCATGCCGCGCTCTTCCGCAAGCTTGCGCGCAGTTCCGCGGGCCAGGATCTGTGGCAGTGCGCAGTTTTCAAGCACAGACAGATGCGGAAACAGATTGAAGTGCTGAAACACCATTCCGACGTCGCGCCGTATCGTGTCGATGTTCTTGAGGCTCTCGTTGAGCGTCACGCCATTGACAATGATCTCGCCCTTCTGATGCTCTTCGAGATGATTGACGCAACGGATGAGCGTCGATTTTCCGGACCCCGAGGGGCCGCAGATGACGATACGCTCGCCGGTCTCGACGGATAGGCTCACATCCCGAAGAACATGATAGTTGCCGTACCATTTGTCCATGTGGCGGATGACGATCGCCGGCTCTTCGACGCGCAGATTTTCCTCGATAGACATCAACGATTGTCCTTTGCTTTCACGCGTGTTTCCAGCCAGTGCGCGTAGTAGGAGATGCCGACACATATAGCGAAGTAGATCAGGCCGACGAATAGGTAGGCTTCGGTATAGGGGCCCGGCCAAACCGGATCCATCGCAGCCGAGCGCCCCGCGCTCAGCATGTCGAAAACACCGACAATCATTACCAGGCTGGTGTTTTTCACCATGACGATCGCGGTGTTGGTCAACGGAGGGATGACCTTCTGGATCGCCTGAGGCAGGACTATGTGCTGGACCGCTTTCCACGCCGGTATCCCGAGCGCCTTGGCGGCCTCTGTCTGACCAGGAGGGATTGCCTGGAGACCGCCACGAAGAACTTCCGCAAGGTAGGCAGCAGAGAAAACCGTTAGCGCGGCAAGCGTACGGCCGAGCTTGTCGATATCAAGCCCGGGGGGCAGCAGCAACGGCAGCAGAATGGAGGCAACGAACAGAAGGCCAACCAACGGCAACCCCCTGACCGTTTCAATCAAACCGACCGAAAGGATGCGCAAGATCGGCATTTTCGATCGCCGTCCTAGTGCGAGGAATATCGCAAAGGGGAAGCCAAGTCCAAGCGAGAGAAGCGCCAATAGAAGCGTCACCGGCAGACCGCCCCATTTGGCGGTCGACACATGGGGAAGACCGGCAAAACCGCCCCACATCAGTGCCAGCATGGCACAGGCGGCTGCGATCCAGGTGCAAAGGAGCTTCCTTCCCCATAGTGCGGGAGACAGCGATATCAGGACCATGCCGAGCACGAGCGCGACGACGATCGCCGGTCGCCACTGTTCCTCCGGCGGATAGAGGCCAAACATGATGAAGCGGAACTTGGCTCCTATGAATGCCCAGCAGGCTCCAGCCGCGCTGCAGGCGGAAGGATTGCTTGCTGACCAAACGGCGTCGGTCACGGCCCAGCGGAATGCAGGAAGCAGCGAAAAGATCACCGCCACGGAGCCGAGCGTGAGAACGGCGCTCAGCACGTCGCCGAACAGGACCTTGAGGAGGGGCATACGCTTTAGAGTTGGCGCTTTGCGAGGCGTTGCCAACTCGGTAGCTATCATGGCGGAATTTGTCGTCGCAATGCTTGTCATCGGGTCACCAATGCCACGTGTGCGTTATACCAATTCATGAAGAGCGAGACCGCGATACTGATCGTCAGAAAGACGGCCAACAGGATGGCGATGCTCTCGATGGCCTGTCCGGTTTGGTTGATTACGGTTCCGACGACGAGGCCGAGCTCGGGATACCCGACCGCCAGCGCCAATGTGGTGTTCTTCACGGTCGACAGATATTGCGACGTCATCGGGGGAATAATGACTCGGAGCGCCTGGGGTATGATGATGCGGAACATCGTTTGCCGCTCGGACAAGCCCAAGGCGCGGCCGGCTTCCCATTGGCCCCGCGACACCGCTTCGATCCCGCCCCGGATGACTTCGCTGATGAAGACTGAGGTGTAGAGGATCAGGCCCAGCATCAATGCTGCGAACTCCGGTGACAGTCTCAAGCCGCCGGAAAAATTCAAACCTCTAAGCTCGGGCGAACTGATCGAGGGCTCAAGGGCGATCAACCCGGAGATGGCGGTAAACACGATCGCCATGCCGCTCAATGTTCTGGGAACCTTCTGGGCGCGCCGCCCGAACCGCCAGAAAGCAAGTGCCAGTATTGCGATCGCTACAATGAACGCAACGCCGTAGGGTCCGAGAGACAGGGAAGGGATGTAAAGCCCCCGAAGCGACAAGTAGACGCCAGGCAACGGGTTGAACGCCAATCGGGGAGCCGGCAGAAGCGTCGTGGCGAGCGCATACCAAAACAGCAGCTGGACGATGAGCGGCATATTGCGCACGACGCCGACAAAAGTCCTTGCCATCGTAGAGGCGAGCGGGTTACGCGCCAAACGTATTAGGGCTATGAAGAGGCCGAGAAGCGTCGAAGCGACGATCGCCAGCAAGGAAATCGCGGCGGTATTGGTCAACCCAACGAGATAGGCCCAACCGAAGGTGTCGGATGGATCATAGGGTAGGACGCTTTCCGAGATCGGGAAATTCGCTTGCCGGCCTAAATATTCAAAGCCCACGCGAATGCCGCGCGCGGCCAGGTTTTCAACGGTGTTCGACCAGAGCCAGTAAAGAAGGCTGGCAAATCCCACGAGCAACAGGACTTGGACAGCGGCGCTTCGAACATGGCGATTGTCCAGAAGTGTCGAGAACATGCCAGCCTCCGAGGCTATTGGAACGCCAAGGGGAACATCAGTCCGCCATTGCTGAAAAGCCGATTTGCCCCGCGATCAAGCTTCAACGGGCTATCCTTGCCGAGATTACGATCGAACATCTCCCCATAGTTGCCCAGCTTCGCTACGATGTTGGCAGCGAACTTTTCATCAAGACCGATCGCGGCACCATTTCCAGGCTCGACCCCAAGGAAGCGCTTCACGCGTGGATCCTCGGACTTTTCCATGTCCGCAATATTGGCTTGCGTAATCCCGAGCTGTTCGCCCGCGATCAACGCCTGGATCGACCAGTTGACGATATCGAGCCACTGGTCGTCGCCGTGGCGGACCGCTGGCGTAAGCGCATCCATGAATTTTGTCGCCGGGAAGATCACGTAGTCATCGACGTTCTCTGCTTTGGTGGCTCTCAACGAGGCTAGCGCTGCAGCATCAGTGATAAGCGCGTCGCAACGTCCGGAGAAGAACGCTTGGCTCAACGCCGAACTGTTCTCAAACACCACCGGCGTCAGGTCGAGATTGTGCTCCTTCGACACGTCGTTTGCGACCACCTCCGTCGTGGATCCCGTTTGGACGCAGACCGATGCCCCCTTCATGTCCTCAACCTTTGTCACGCCAAGGGCCTTCGGCATCATGAAGCCGGTGAACTCATAGTAGTTCGGCGTCGTAAAATTGAGTCCGTTGGCATCTCGGCGCAGGGTCCAGGTGAATGTCCTCGGGAGGATATCGATTTCACCTGTCTGCAACGCCGGAACACGCTGCTGGCCGCTCAGCGGGACAAACTCCACCTTGTCCTTGTCGTTGAAGACGGCAACCGCCACAGCCCTGCACGTCTCAACGTCGAGGCCACGCCAATAGCCCTTGTCGTCCGGGGCCCCGAAGCCAACCGTACCCTGGCTCGCGGCACATTTCAGAAAGCCGCGCGCTTTGACCGCGTCTAGCGTTGCGCCTGCAAACGCCGGAGCGGATCCGGCGGCCAGACCCAAAGTGAGCGCGGCCCATATACCAACTCGTTTCAAACTCATTTCATTCCCCTTTTTGTTGGTTGTGAGAATTCGGAAACCTGCCTTCAACTCGCCCTGGCGACTCTCGCCGCCGCAGTCCGCTCAGTAACGTCGGCGAGGAATGCCTCGATGTCCGCTTTCAGGTCGTCGAGGTCTTCAAGGCCGATGCTGATCCTCAAGACCAGGTCATCTCCGCGCCACTGACTGGCGGTGCGGTTCTGCTTTACCGGCATCGGAGCGATGAGACTGCGGGTCCCGCCCCACGAAGCGCCGATGGCAAAGGTGCGAAGGACGTCGAGGGCCACCGCCGCGTGAGCCGTCGCTTCGGGCTTCAGTACAACGCTGAAAACGCCGCTAATCCCGAGGAAGTCGCGCTTCCAGATGTCATGTCCCGGGAAATCCGGCAGTGAGGGGTACAGCACTCTATCGACCAAGGGATGTTGCTGCATCAGGGCGATGATGTCGGCAGCTCCGGCGGCAGCATGCCTAAGGCGCACACCGAGTGTTTCCATTCCGCGAAGCACAAGTGTCGCGTCGTCACTGGAAACGCCGATGCCGAGGCGACCGAGGGTCGCTCGGAGGGGGACGATGTGCTCTTCGGAGCGCACGGTAATCGAGCCCATCAAGACATCGGAGTGACCTGAGACGTATTTGGTCAGAGCTTCCGTGACAATATCAGCGCCGAGCGTAAGCGGCTTGTAGTTGAGCGGCGTCGCCCAAGTGTTATCGCACCCGACCAGTGCGCCGTGCCGATGGGCAAGTTCCGCGATCCGCGGCAGATCCTGGATTTCCATCGTCGTCGAACCTGGGGATTCGCACCAAACCAGCTTGGTGCGGCTGTCGATTCGCCGCTCGAGATCGCCGATTGACACCGGATCGTAGTAGCCGACTTCAATTCCAAATCGTGTGAGGTCGCGGTTGGCGAAATCGCGAACAGGAGGATAGGAGGTGTCGGCGATAAGGACCTTATCGCCGGAGCTCAGGAACGACAGCATGGCGACGGAGTTCGACGCCTGGCCGGATGGAACCAGAAAAGTTCTCACACCTTGCTCGAGCGCCGTCAGCTTTGCTTCGAGGGTCCGCGTCGTCGGCGTTCCATAGAGGCCATAGGTGTAGCCCTGGTGGCCCCGCTCGCCACGCGTCCGGTAGGCTTCAGCGTTCTTGAATACGATCGTGGAACCGCGATAGGTCGCCGCACCGAGCGTCGCAAAACCTTCCATGTCCACGTCCGGCGTGAGCACGCACTGGGTGAGATCTTTCATCTTCCATTCTTCCCAAGAGATTTCGTTGGCCGGATTAAACATGGGCGTATCCATTCCGTCCAATATCAATATTATGAAACCCTATTCGCGGTAGTTATAAGGTGCGTCCATGAACATCCGGCAGATCGAGGTCTTTCACGCTGTCATGACCAACGGCACGGCTTCACGCGCTGCTGAAGTGCTTCGCATCTCCCAGCCCGCGGTGAGCAAGGCGATCCAGGAGCTTGAGCGTGATATCGGCTTCGCACTTTTCCGCAGAGAAAAAGGCAGGATGTTTCCGACCTCTGAGGGACAGATGTTTTTCCGTGAAGTCGAAGACTCGTTTTCCGGCTTGGTCCACCTCAAAAGCGCCGCTGCCCGCATTCGTGATTTCGGGTCCGGTGAGATCAAGGTTGCCAGCCTTTCCGCCCTGAGCACCAACGTGTTGCCACGCGCGCTACGTGGCTTTCAAACAAAGCACCCGAACGTCGCTATAACCTTCCAGGCACAGATGTCTTCCGTCGTGAAAGACCTGATAGCGAGCGGCCAATTCGATGTCGGGATCGCCGCCGATGAGATCGACGTCGCGGGCGTCGACGTCCGTCCCTTCGCTCGATACCGCGTGGCGATCGCCGTGCCTGCTGGGCATCGGTTGGAGGCACATAAAGTCATCCGACCGCAAGATATCGACGGAGAGGCGTTCATTGCCCTGTCGCCCGAAGACACGACACGCCGGTCGGCGGAAACGATCTTCTTCAACGAGAACGTGAAGCCCAAGGTGGTCCTCGAGACCCCGTACTCAACGACCATCTGCGCGATGGTCCAGGCAGGCATGGGAATTGGAATGGTCAATCCGATGACCGCAGAGCCTTACGTGGGGCGCGGCCTTTCCCTGCGGCCATTCGAGCCGGCGGTCTATTTCAAAAGTCTGCTGCTTTTACCGCCCAACCGGCATCCCTCCCGCATTGTCTCCGATTTTGTCGACGAAGTGATGCGCCATTCGGAGTTTCAGGATTAAGCTTGGTGTATTTGCGAGGCCTCGGAGAGCAAGGCGGGCCTCCCTGTCGGCTCCTCAATGTGAGTAAACGAAGAATCCGCCGCCAAGGACGAACGATCCCCGCGCGTTCAATCATTCAACAGTCATGAAGAGCCCGCGTACCAGGCTGTCCCTACCCGGCAGATCATTTGTCGGCCGCCCAGCCGCAAAGACAAGGACTCGCCATGCATTGCGGCCACTCACTCGGACAAGAACTTCAACGTGTGTTTCAGGGTATGTCACGGACTTGGCCGTTGCTCTTAGCGCCCGTTGCCCGTTGATCAATGTGGGTATCCAGCCCGACGTCAGTTTGACGTCGGTCGCAATCGCTTTCCCCAGAACATCAGCATAGGTTTGGTCATCCAGCCCGTCAAAGTTCATCACCTCGTGACCGAACAGGGCTTCCGCGGATAGGGTGTTCGAGGCGAAGTAGAATAATCGACCACTGTTCGTCTTCATCTCCTCGTCTGTCCATGTCCTGGCGATCTGCGTGTTCTTCTGCGTGATCGGGTTCCGCCAAACCCTCGTCGTCTCGATTTCGGTCTGGGCGTTTCTGTCGATCGCGTTGAGGACGATAATGCCGAAGAACAGTGCAGCCGCGCACGCAGCCCCCACACTCACGCGGGTTCCCGAGGGCTTCCCCTCGACTATTGCGAAGCCTTCGTCGTAGCTGGCGGCGTTGCCTGCTCCGACGCGGCGGCACTGATAAATCTGCGTGACGAGCGCGACGATCGGTATGCCTAGTCCCAGACCGAACACCCATACTTTCATTTCTCGGATCAGATGGAAGAAGAACTTGTTCCCGTCGGTGATTGAAGTGACTCGTATGCCGAGGATCGCCTTTCCCGGCGTTGTTCCCATCACGGCCATCATCATCGCGAGGATGACCCCCACGATAGGCAGCAAGGCAAGTCCGAGCAGTGTATTGTTTATCGACATAAGCTTGACGTAGGATGTCGGCGCATAGATGGCCGTGACTATGCCGATTGCAAAGGCTAGCGTGGGGCCCAAAAGCCAACAATCAATGGCACGCGCCCAGAAACGAGGCCATGGTCCGCTCGCTTCCGGACTTGACCACGAGTTCACCCGAATGCTCGTCGTCGGCGCATCATCCGTTGGAGGTGACGCATCATCCTTTCTTAAATGAACCGAAGCGGGAACAGACGGGGGGGTCGGTATCGGGGGCGGTGTCTCGGTGAACAACGACGCAAGGGCATCTCCTGCCGCCCGCCATCCATCAAACCCCGGTTTCCAGACAAGCGTTTCCCTTGAAATACCGCCGTTTCGAATAAGCTCCCCGATCTCCGGATCACTGACCGGGCCGAGCCGTTCCTGCCCCACGACGTAGTGCCACACAGTCATTCCATGCCCCCGAATAAAGTACACGCTCCACGTTGTAGCGGCTGCTAATGTAGATTTCAAATTGCGGCAACAAGTTTCAGCTAAAAGTTTAGTCGGGAGCGCCTTGGCTCTCTGAACGTCCCTTGATGGGGGGGTAATCCCCCTTCCAATAACGGGCTTCAAAAGTGCGAATCGATTGTTACGGAGCCGATTCGTTCCACGCAGCAACCACTTTGCTTTCAGAGGGTTGCTTAAATCCCAGGCGATCGAGAAGCCAGTGATCGCAATTCCGATGGATCGTCAACCTTAACCGCTTGCGTCTGCGGCAAACTAATTGCTCCGCGCGAAAGGCAACGGCGCAGCACGTCTGGCCGCCCTCTCCTATACTCGCTTTGGCTGCAATGCGGCAGTCGTGAGACAAGGAGAAGCTGCAATGAATGAAGTACTCGGAAACATTGGGCAAAATCCTCAGGTATCCAAGCGGGCCCTGCGTTCGCGAAGGTCGCCCGTCGTATTCATCAACGCCACACCGGAAGAAGCCGAGCAGTTCCAGGAAATCGTCGCGATTGATGACATCGACTACCTGACCCAGGCCGTCGCGTTGACCGCGTTATTCAACGGCGCGATCGACAATACGACCGGTCGCTTCATCCCTGGAAAGGCGAGAGAGTTGATCGCCAACTACAATGAAAGCCTCGACTCCGACAGCCAGCGGTATAAGATCGGCATCTTCAATACGCACCAGACGACGCTCACTCAGCAAAACAGTGCGGTGTCGGCGATGATCAACCAGATCCTCGAAACGCTGAAGAACGTCTTGGGTGTCGCGCTGGGCACGACTTCAGTGGCTCAGATGACCGCCGCAATTACGGACGCCTTCACAAACCTCGATGAGCAGTCAGGGGACGCGTGGATATTCTGGGAGAAGAAAACCAGCAACAAGACGACCTACAGCTACGCGATCCTTTTCGCTTTCCAGGATAGCTCGACCGGGAAGCTGATGTTCGCACTTCCCATGTCGTTGGAAATTGAAGTCGACGTCAGTTACGAACGCGTCCTCTTCATTACGGTCGAAGATAAGGAGACCTATTCTGTAAAGCTCGACACCATGAAAGTCGGACAGCTTCTCTTTCCCAAGTCTCCCGGCGCGAATGCCCTGCAGACGGCGCGTCGGCTCGGTGTTCGATCGGCTAAAGCCGATCTGCTTGCGGCGCCGGCTCCTATTTCGAACATCGTCGTCACGAACTGGGCAAAAACGACGACCTACGCGACGGCCGCAACGGGCGTTTACACGGAAAGCCACCCGCTCGTGCAGGTCATGGCTGTTCACCCCAATGTCTCCAACCCGCTACAGGACGGGAACAATTATCTGGTCTCCTTCACCATAAACGGCGTCCAGCAAACGCGCGGGCTCTTGCTGAACGGCATCATGCCTGACGGTGAGTTGTGGTTCGTGTCGATCTAGCTGCGATCCGAGCGTCGGTCCGGGTCGAACTCGGCCCGGATCGCGTCGGCAACCATAAGCAGCGCTGCTGCTATCGGCCCGGGCAGATCGTCGGTGGAGCCCGGCAACCACGCAGGGTTTGCTGCCCGGTAAATTTTGTGCGAGTCCATCGTTCCTCGACCCAGGACAAGCCAGTCCAGAGAGATATCCAAAACTTCGCAAATCCGAACGGCATGCTGCAATGTCAGGCGGTGTCCGCGCTTCCAACGACTGACAACACTGTCGTCGACGCCGATTTGGACCGCGAAAGCCATTTGTTTCTTCACACCTCTGGCTTCCAACGCGACCTTTAATCGATCCCCCGCGGACAACATTGAGGCTTCAAGTCTCCACGGTCGGTGAAATGGTTTCGAAACTGAGTCGGTCGCCGATGGTGGCGGTGTCCTGCTCGGACCGTCGTGACGCCGCACCCCCCCCAATAAGAGATGCTTTATGTTCGTCCAAGATGAATGCTTGGCAATATCACAACCTATCGGGGTGTATGCTTAACGATGGGAACATCGGCGTCTGAAATGCGACAGGAGATCGACCTTTACTTCGCTGAGAAAATCGTCGCGGGCTCAAGGCCGGCTATCCGGTGCCGAGGGTGAGGACCGCGCGACGTGCGCACCACCGCCAAGGGAGGACCCGTCTGCGGCGTTTTCGGAGGTTGTGACGCAAGCGGAATCGTCCCCTCGCGGATGGGACGACCGATCCCCTTGCAAGTCCGTCAACGCAATGTTCAATAGCGATGAACAACCTGGGGTGACAAATGCGCTATGTTCTTGCTGGCCTGTTGGCCATCGGTCTTGCTGGTCCTGCTGCGGCGGTCGAAATCATCCGGGAAGCGGGAGCCGACGGTATCGACTTCACCGTCACTGGCGTTCTCAACGAAGGCGACGACGCCGTCTTCAGGAAGGTCGCGGCTGCCTCGGAAAAAGCAATCGTCGTTCTCAACAGCGAAGGCGGAAGCGTCACAGCCGGGATCGAGATCGGCCGTGCCATCAAACTTAGGGGTTTCGCTACCGCCGTTGGCGGCCGTTCAGGTCCGGCGGAGCCAACGAGGGCTTGAAACTCGCAACTTCGAAGCCATAATCCGACCGTCTGTGAAGTCGAACGCTCAGACGGAAAGCCCTGGATTCTCACCCGTTGAATCCGGGGCTTTCTTTTAGGTGGCGGATAGTCGTCAGCGGGAAGGGCTAAACGGTAATTGCGACCTGCGACGAGTTTGCATTGCAGGCTAAGGTGTAAGCGAAAGCTTCACCTCGTAATCCGAGATAGCACCTTGGACCGCTTCCAGGAGCGGCACGAAGCCGCTCCAGTCAATCGTCGCTCGTTGCGGTCGCACAATCTGCCCGACCAAGTCGGCCTTGCCAAAGTAGGTCGCGCTATCGAAGTCATTTTTCTTGGTGAACTTCCGTGCTCCGATATTCTGAGCAGCTAACCAGGTCTGATCAAACAGGTCCTCTATGCACACGTCGGTCGCCCCGGGCTTGGGAAGCGGAATGATATAAAGATTGGAAACGAGATGGTAGAAGGGGCTGGGGACGCTAGTGTCCTTTTGCCAGCGGCTCCCGGCGGCTTTTAAGACGTCCCGACCCTCTTTATCGTTGTCAACGATCAGGATCACTGGCTGCTTCGGCTTCGTCTTGAAGCGGCCCATCAGCTTGGGGTATTCAGCGATGAACGATCTGAGTGGTGCGGCTCCCTCTCCGATCTGGTAAAACTTACGCTTGTCGGTGTGTTTATAGAAGTTTACGAGAACTTCCCCATCCCCAGATGGATCATACAGCTTTGGGTAAGCTGGACCGATCGTCTTTATCGCTGCTCGGATGTATAGGCCGTCGGTTATACCCTCTCCGACAATCATCGGCTTCTCGATGCCGTGAAAGGTCATGTAATTCATCATATTTTTGTACAGCGTGCTGAACGCTTTCTGTTGGTCGCAGAACAGCGCTTCGCGTTTCATGTACTCTATCGGAAATTGCTTCTTCGCCACGTGATCAAGCGGGATTTTAAGGCGACTTCGACGAACTGAGTAGATGAAGTCCAATCTACCTTGCAGCCGGTGAGGTGGGAGCACGGTCCACTTCCCTCCCTTCATCTCGTGGCAAGTACCCCCGGTAAAAAGGTGGTCACACATCGCACGAGCTAACTTGTAGTATGTGGCGGAGACGTTGACGGTTCGGTTTACCGTCAGTCCCGTGGCATCCTGTCTCGACGAGGCTACCTGCATGCGGCTCTTGTCATGGTTGACACGGAAGCCGGAGGCATACACTCGCGCCAGGAGGCCGTCTCCGGCGACCCATTCGTCCCTAGTTCCAGCAACCAACCTCGCTATTGCGGGCGGAAAACTTTCCTCGTTGGTCGAAAAGGTGAGGTCATCAGCGTACCGAGTGTAGCTGCAGTTTCCCTTCCTCGCCATCTTGTTGAGCTTGATGTCGAGCATGTGGCCGATGAAGTTCGAGATGATTGGCGAGGTTGGGGCGCCTTGAGGCAACTGGTTACGGAAGCACGTCAGTTGAGCGATCATGGTGGCGACCGCCGGATCCAGCCTGAAGTCAGTATCGAGCCGGAAGAAAGACCGGACCCTTCCGAAGCTGATTGAAGGGAAAAAGTCCTCGAGGTCTGTGTTGAACACAAACCTCTTGCCGACGTGCATCTGAGCGTTCGTGATAATGCTGTACTTGTCTTTGAAGCCGTGAGCCAAGACGTAAGGAGATGTTCGCGAGCCGTCGAACGACCCATTCACCCGGCGCTGTTCACGATCATTGTATATCTCTGCGAGCAGTCTGGATAATTTACCCTGGATCCTTTTCAAGCCATCGCGAGGAGCGCTGATATGACGCCAGCCTCCGCTCTTCTTGGGGATGCTGTATTGCTCGTACTTCCTAGCTGGTTCCGCCTTGTAAAGCCAATAGCTGAGGACTTTGGTCTGCTCACCAAGAACTGCGGCGAGTTGATCTAGCGATTTAACGTTGCTGAGGCGGGAAGAGGACTGGGTTACGATGGGAGGCAAGAAAAGCTCGCGGATACTCGTTGGCGATTGTCAGATAACGATAGAATTCGAACCGTGTCGGGTCATACTCTCGGAAAGCATTCACCGCCACAGCGCACTCAACCGTCGCGAAACACGACGGAAAAATCTATCCGCGAGCTCGAAGAGATTTACTGACTCGCGGAAGCTCGTCAACCTGAACGGCGTGGGAAACTGATTTTGCAACCGTCAGACAGTTTGGAAATTTACCTGGTCCGTGGATTGGGGCTCGGTGACTTATCGAGAGAAGGTTGCGGTCCGCCAAAGCCTCCTGGGGGCGGTCTGCGGGATGGCCAACATCGATTTCCTTCCTATATGAAACCAACCAATGCGAGGGGACGTTTGGTGGGCAGCCCCGCGCACACTGGCCTTCAAGACTGAATTTGGTGGTTGTCATGGAAGCTCTGGCAAGGCTCGACCAAGCACTCATCGACGCCGCGGAGAAGGCCCTCTTCGCTGGCAGGACCAAGCTTGGCTTATCCTTCCCGCGGGCGGTCAGCTTATGTGCTTCGATGACGGTCGTGATGTTGGCATTTTCAGCCTTCCTTTCGTCCGGCGATCTTCTCACAGTGAAAATTCCGCTTTTGGCACTGTACGCGGTTCTCGCGCTCGCCATGGGGAAGACGCTCTTTCGACAACTCGCATATTTCGACGCGAACTGGACCTCCGAGATCGAAAGAGGCTTCGCGAAGAGCGCCATGGAAAACAGAGTGAAGCTCCGACCCGTGCGGACCATATTCGGCGTTTTTGCCTTGATCTCAGTCCTGTTCACGTTGACCTTCTCGCTGAGGCTTCTTGAAGTGGGTGCGATTTCCACGATGAATGCCGGTCGCGACGTTCTTAGTAGTCTTCTCGGGATGCCGGTTCTTCTGACCTATCAGTACATAATGTGCGCCCGACCTTCCGGCAGGGTCACGGTTTAAATCGTCACGGACTTGCTCATCCAGTACGGTGACCGTGCAGCTCCATCCCGGACGCCAGCACAGGCAGCAGCGGCTTCAGCCGCGGACGCGGTTCATATCAGCGGAAAAGCTCCGCTCGCTAGCCACGGACGTAGCCGCGACGTGTTGGACTGACATCGCGACAATGGGAGCTATCGGTGGCGAATCAAAGGTTCGATGGCATCGAGGCGATCATCGATGCCGCCGCGATGACGCCGCCTGCGTTCGACGAGGCCGTGTACGTGATCGGGGCTCGATGGTTCATGCCTCCCTGCGCTGAGCACCCGATGGCCGCCGAGGCTTTCAGAACTCCATCGGAGACAGGACGGCACGAGTGGGTGGTCCTCTCCAGGCCGCCGACGCTGAAAAGGCGGCCGCGACGGATATCGCATACTTGAAAGCGGGAGAGTCGATCAGTACCGGGTCACCCTCGAACGCCTGGATGAGCGATGCGGGGCTGGTCTCTTCGCCCAAGGGAACGATACCGAAGCGAGTGCGCGCGCCAACCGCCATGGCGTCTGCGTAGGTGCAACTGGCCATCCTTTTCCATTCCGGATCGGCGTCACTCCTCTGCGCGTGATGATTTGAGCTTATTTTGGGGTGCCAAGAAGAATTGCGAGGTTAGGCACGGCTGCCGTACACGTTCCCTATTTGGCGAGAACAAGTTCGTCGGTGGCCTTCTCAATCATCGGGGTCTTTCGACGTCAGACGGGCGTCACATCGATCCAGACCGTCGGCGCACATTCGCTCACAACCGCCGACAACAAAACGCCGAAGTCTCGAAAGCGGGAAGCTTGTCGTGAATCTGGTCACCAGGACCTTGCGTTCCATTTCCTCGTGGAGTCGGCATGATTTGCATTCGACAACGACGATCTCGCCCTTGAGGGACCGCAGGGTGGCGACCTCTGGCACCGCGTGCGCCGCGCCGGACAATCCCAACGACACTCCTCGATACCGAGAACGCGAATTCAACACTCTTCGGTTTAGGGCCAAGTTTCTGTTCTCCGAAAAAATCCTGTGGGACCCCAGCGCCCCGGCGGACCCTTACGTCCTGATTCGTTTAGCGAATTCTCCGTACATCCTGAACGGTGCCTCGACACTGCTGATTTACCCCGCTTGACTCCGTCTTTCTAAGGGAACAGAAAGGGAACATCAACCGTTTTGGACCTGACGTCCGCTTTGCAACGCTAACAAAAGGAGGTTCGCGAATGATGACGCATGCGCGCGCCTCAAAACTAATCGACGACCTGCGAGAGAGGATCGCGCATCTTGAAGGCGGTTCTGGACGGAAGGCCGTCGTGTTGCCGTTCGGCGTTCGCGAGATAGACATGCGGTTACCCGGTGGCGGCCTGGCCTTCGGCGCACTGCATGAAGTGGCAGGCGGCGGCGCGGGCACGGTGGATGGCGGGGCCGCAGCCTTATTCGCGGCAGGGATCGCCGCGCGCTCCAAAGGGAAGGTTCTGTGGTGTTTGACGCGCCCCGACTTGTTCGCGCCAGCCGTCTCTCAAGCCGGACTGCATCCAGACCGCGTCATCTATTGCGAAGGCGACAGGGACGAGGATGTCCTGGCTTCGATGGAAGAAGGCCTGTCATTCGGCGGCTTCGCGGCCGTCGTGGGGGAGCTGGTTCGGTTACCGATGAACGCTTCCCGCCGTCTTCACCTTGCGGCCGAGAAGACCGGCAGTCTCGGACTGGTCGTCAGGAGGTGGCGACGGCAGACGGAAGCTTCCGACTACGGAAATCCAACGGCCTCGTCGACGAGGTGGCGTATCAGCGTCTTGCCGTCGGAGCCGTTGCCAGTGGCGGGCGTGGGGAGGGCCCGATGGCTGGCGGAACTGATGAGAGTGAAAGCAGGCGAGTGTGCTGAGTTCGAAATAGGAGCCTGTGATGCCAAGGGTCGTATCTGTATACTTCCCGTATCTTCCGACGGATCGTATTCGTCGGCATGGCGAGGGAGCCGTGCCAGCTGACAAGCCGTTGGTGGTTATCTCGAGATCGGGAGCAAAACGGTGGGTCTCTGCCGCCGACGTGGCCGCTCGCAAGTCGGGGCTGCGTGTCGAAATGCCAGCGAGCAAAGCCCAGGCAGTGGTTGCCGATCTAGTGATGATCGATGCCGACCCGGCTGCGGATGCCGCGGCTCTCGAACGATTGGCTCTCTGGGCGCTGAGGCAATACAGCCCTGTTGTCGCTGTCGACAATAACGACGGCATCGTGATGGACACGGAAGGCGCAGACCATCTTCGTGGCGGCGAGGAGCTTCTGATCTCAGGCCTTGTCAACTTGCTCAGAGGGCGCGGGCTTACAGCTCGGGCAGCAGTAGCCGACACTTGGGGTGCCGCACACGCGATAGCCAGATTGACGTCCGCAGAAACGACAGTAGTTCCTGTCGGCCAGGTCGCCAAGGCGGTCCTCGGTCTTCCCATACATTGTCTACGACTGGCGTCAGAGACCATTCAGAGTTTGCGAGTCCTTGGAGTCGAAACCGTTGGGGAATTGTCGGCGATGCCCCGCGCTCCCCTGACACTACGTTTTGGGCCGGAACCTGGACGACGGCTGGACCAGTTGTTCGGGCGTGTGGCTGAGCCGATCGAACCTCTCCGAACACCCGAGCTTGTCGAAGTCTCTCGCAACTTCCAGGAGCCGATCGGCGCGCCGGAGACGATCGAGAAGTACATCCGACGCTTGGTCGAGCAGCTGACGGCGGAACTCGAGAAGCGTGGGCTGGGGGTCCGCAGGTCGGACCTCGTCATCCATCGCGTGGATAACACACGTCAATGCCTAAGGGCAGGTCTCGCCAAGCCTGTGCGCGACCCGTCTCGTCTCTCGAAACTGTTGTGCGATCGCATCGAGAAAATCGACCCCGGTTTCGGGATCGAGAAGTTGGTCCTCGTGGCGATCGTGGCCGAGCCTCTCGAAGAGAAGCAAGTGGCGTCCTCGCTGATCGAAGAGGAGGTGGTCGACGTCACCCCGCTGGTGGACATCCTCGGCAATCGTGGTCAGCGACTCTATCGCCTGACGCCTGTTGCCTCAGATGTCCCCGAACGCTCCACAGTCCGCATCCCTGCGACGGCGGAGGAGACGGGAGCTGACTGGGCAGCGAAGTGGAGACGTCCTACACGGTTGCTTCCCCACCCGGAACGTATCGAGGTGGTCGCGTTGCTGCCCGATCAGCCGCCCGCCATGTTTACCTGGCGTGGCAAACGCCGTCGCGTCAAACGCGCCGACGGCCCCGAACGCATTTTTGGCGAATGGTGGCAGCGTCCCCGCGAAATGCAGGCCGTGCGTGACTACTTCGTCGTCGAAGACGAGGTGGGCGAACGCTATTGGGTCTATCGCGCCGGCGACGGGGTCGACATCGAAACAGGATCACACCGGTGGTTCATGCACGGAGTCTTCGCATGAACTATTCCGAACTCCAGGTCACAACCCACTTCAGTTTCCTTCGCGGCGCGTCGAGTGCCGAAGAGCTGTTCTCTCGGGCTGCCGAACTGGGCATCGAGGCCCTCGGTGTTGTCGACCGCAACTCGCTGGCTGGGATCGTGCGGGCATGGGAGGCTGCCAAGACGACCGGCGTTCGCCTGGTCGTCGGTTGCCGCCTCGACCTCGTGGATGGCATGTCGATCCTCGTTTACCCAACCGACCGGCCAGCCTATTCGCGCCTGACACGCCTGTTGTCGCTGGGGAAGAGCAGGGGCGGCAAGGGCAAGTGCATTCTCGATGTCGCGGACGTGGAAGCCTACAGCGAAGGGCTGATCGCAGTCCTCGTTCCCGACGAAGCCGACGATGTCTATGCGCAGCAACTCCGCAAGGTGGGCGCTATCTTTGGCGACAGGTCATACGTCAGCCTGTGCCTGCGCCGCCGACCGAACGACAGGCTTCGGCTCCACAATCTCTCGAACATCGCCTTTCGACACAAAGTGAAGACCGTCGTCACAAACGACGTCCTCTTTCACGATCCGTGCCGACGACAGCTGCAGGACATCGTGACCTGCATTCGAAACCGGACAACGATCGACGATGTCGGCTATGACCGCGAACGCCATGCCGACCGCTTCCTCAAGCCTCCGGAGGAAATGCACCGGCTGTTTCCGGAATACCCCGAAGCGCTGGCTCGGACGCGGGAGATCGTAAGCCGATGCAAGTTCGACATGTCCGAACTTCAGTATCAGTATCCGGAAGAGGCCATTGTCCCCGGGCTAGACGCTCAGCAGTCGTTGACCAAATTCACCTGGGAGGGGGCGGCGGATCGCTATCCCGAGGGCATTCCCTACAAGGTTCGCAAGGCTATCCTCCACGAACTCGAACTCATCCGGATCATGAAGTACGCGCCGTACTTCCTGACGGTCTACAGCATCGTCAGGTTCGCCCGTTCGAAGGATATCCTGTGTCAGGGGCGAGGCTCGGCCGCGAACTCGGCGGTGTGCTATTGCCTGGGCATCACCTCCATCAATCCCGAAACAGGCGATCTTCTGTTTGAGCGTTTCGTCTCCATGGAACGAAACGAACCGCCCGATATCGACGTCGACTTCGAGCATGCCCGTCGCGAGGAGGTCATTCAGTGGATTTACGAGACCTACGGGCGATCGCGATCGGCTCTCTGTTCCACGGTCACGCGGTACCGAGCCAAAGGCGCGCTCCGCGATGTCGGTAAAGCCCTCGGATTGCCGGAGGACCTCATTGGGCAGTTGTCGTCCGGCATTTGGGGATGGTCCCAGGAAGGGGTAGGCGAGAAGCAGCTCCGCGAAAACAACATGAACGCCTCGGACTACCGCCTCCGGCTCGCGCTCGAGCTGGCTGGCCAGTTGATGGGCGCGCCGCGGCACCTCGGTCAGCATCCGGGAGGCTTCGTGCTGACACAGGATCGCCTGGACGATCTCGTGCCGATCGAGCCGGCGGCCATGGACGACCGCCAGGTTGTCGAATGGGATAAAGACGACATCGAAGCTTTGAAATTCATGAAGGTCGACGTGCTCGCCTTGGGCATGCTCTCGTGTATGGCGAGGTCTTTCGAACTCTTGGCCGACCACAAGGCGCTGCCCATGGGACTGGCGGATATCCCCCAAGAAGACCAGCGCACGTACGCGATGATCAGGCGGGCAGATACCCTCGGCACCTTCCAGATCGAAAGCCGCGCCCAGATGGCCATGCTGCCCCGTCTGAAACCGAGGACGTTCTATGACCTGGTCGTGCAGGTGGCGATCGTCCGTCCCGGGCCGATCCAGGGCGACATGGTCCATCCATACCTTCGTCGCCGCGAAGGAAAGGAGAAGGTCGAGTACCCGACACCCGAACTTGAAGCTGTCCTCGGAAAGACGCTGGGCGTCCCGCTTTTCCAAGAGAGCGCCATGAAGGTCGCGATGACCTGCGCGGGTTTCACAGCTGGCGAGGCCGACCAGCTCAGACGCGCCATGGCCACCTTCAAATTTACGGGCGGCGTCAGCAAGTTCAAGGACAAGCTCGTCCACGGGATGGTCGCCAATGGTTACGCCCCGGACTTCGCGGAGAGGACGTTCGCGCAGTTGGAGGGGTTCGGGAGTTACGGTTTCCCCGAGAGCCATGCGGCATCGTTCGCGCTTATCGCGTATGCGAGCTCCTGGGTTAAGTGCCATCATCCTGATGTCTTCTGTACGGCGTTGATCAATAGCCAGCCGATGGGGTTCTACTCGGTCGCTCAGATCGTGACCGATGCACGCAACCACGGCGTCGAAGTAAGGCCCGTCTGCATCAACGCTTCTCGGTGGGATTGCACGATGGAAAAGATCGGAAACACCGATCGTTTCGCCGTCCGGCTTGGTATGCGCATCGTCAAGGGGCTGCCGCAGAATGAGGCGGCACGAATTGTCCTCGCCCGCGCGGATCAACCGTTTGAAAGCGCGGACGACATGTGGCGACGCTCCGGCGTCCCGACCGCATCGCTGGTGAAGCTCGCCGAGGCCGACGCTTTCCTGCCGTCGTTGAACTTGGAACGGCGTCAGGCCCTCTGGGACATCAAGGCGTTGCGCGACGAGCCTTTGGAACTATGGGCGGCGGCGGCCGAGCGGGAAGCTCGCACCGTCTCCGAAATACAGGAACCCGAGGTCACGCTGAAATCCATGGCGGAGGGCAGGGAGGTTGTCGAAGACTATTCCCATACCGGGCTTACCCTGCGGGCGCATCCGATGTCGTTCCTCCGTCAGGACCTCCAGGCAAAGCGGATCGTTACCTGCGCCGAGGCCATGGGTGAGCGGGATGGTCGATGGCTTTGGACGGCTGGATTGGTGCTCGTTCGTCAGCGCCCCGGGTCTGCCAAAGGCGTCATGTTCCTAACCCTTGAAGACGAGACCGGGATTGTAAACG
The DNA here is from genome assembly GCF_014852185.1 of Ensifer sp. ENS07. Taxonomy (NCBI): domain Bacteria; kingdom Pseudomonadati; phylum Pseudomonadota; class Alphaproteobacteria; order Hyphomicrobiales; family Rhizobiaceae; genus Ensifer; species Ensifer sp. ENS07. The sequence goes on from NZ_JACVBE010000003.1 coordinate 469,593, forward strand.
CGGTAGTCTGGCCCTCTCTGTTCGAGCGCCAGAGGCGGATACTGATGACGGCATCTATGCTGGGAATTCACGGGAAGATTCAGCGCGAAGGCGAGGTTGTCCACCTTGTCGCCCAACGGCTCTTCGACTTCTCCGGGGACCTGGCAAGCCTGGGTGAACGGGATGGCGCATTCCCGCTGCCGCATGGGCGTGGCGATCAGGTCAGGCACGCAGGCGGACCCGATCCGCGCGAGAATCCCAAGCCCGCCGTGCGCGCGAGGGATATCTACATTCCGGACTTGCACATTGACACTTTGAAGGTGAAATCCAGAAACTTCCACTAGGACCGCCTCGGGGAACTTGAAGCACGATGTGTTGCTTCGGTATTTGACTGAAGCCTCGCCCGACGTCGTTTGCCTCCAGGAACTCAAAGCTCCTGACGCCAAGTTCCCGGCAAAAGCGATTGAAGCAGCAGGTTACGGTGCAATCTGGCACGGCCAGAAAAGCTGGAACGGTGTTGCTATTCTGGCGAAGGGAGAGCAGCCCCTGCTCACCCGCCAGGGTCTGCCTGGAGATTCTGAGGACCTCCACAGCCGGTACATCGAAGCGGCGATTGGCGGCATGGTGATCGGTTGCTTGTATTTACCGAACGGCAATCCCTATCCCGGCCCAAAGTTTGACTACAAGCTCCATTGGTTCGAGCGCCTAGCGGCCTATGCCGCCGAACTGCTTGAATTGGATGTCCCTGTTATCCTTGCCGGCGATTACAACGTGATGCCAACGGAGCTGGACGTGTACAAGCCGGAGCGATGGACCAACGACGCCCTTTTCCGCGTCGAAGTCCGGGACGCCTATCGCAAGCTCGTCGACCAAGGTTGGACGGATGCTCTGAGGCACCTCCATCCTGGCGAGCGAATCTACACGTTTTGGGACTACTTCAGGAATGCTTTCAGCAGGGACGCAGGCCTGCGTATCGATCACTTCCTTCTAAGCCCCCAGGTGGCTGCGCGGCTCCGTAGAGCAGGGGTCGACAAAGAAGTCCGGGGCTGGCAACACACGAGTGATCACGCGCCCACGTGGATCGAGTTATCCGACAAGAAGAGCAAACGGAGAAAGCACGATGGCCGAAGACTGGAAAGCTGAAGTTCGTCTAGGTTTGGAGGAACTGGTTGACAAAGCCGTGGTGCTTGGCGCGCGGCAAGCAGACGTCTTCGCCGCTATCGAAGAAGAGCTGGCCCGTCTCCGCGTAGCGATGGAATACGACCCCGACCCGGCAGACGACAGCTCGACACGAATTCTTGGTGAGCCAGCGAACGACTGGCCAGGTGCCCAAAGGTAACCCACGCAACACGCACGACAATCGCTATCAGCTCTTAGCGCGCTGGACGTCCATGTCGCTACGATGTCGCGGTCATCGCTACCGGGCTGGTGACGAGCGAAAGGTTGTGCGGGCGTTTCACCCAGATGATGGAGGGGACGATCTCGCGCTGCTCTGCCGCTTGGCCGACAAATGGGAGAGCCCGCTCCTCGATATCCACCGGCTTGGGTCTCACCTTGATTGACGCAGCCAGATCAGCTTTCGCGCTCACAAATGGCGTTGTCCGCGGCTTCTCCTGTCACAAATCCGCATGCTTCCATGAAGACCCACGCCTGTAACCAATTGTTGATATCATCTACCTGGAGCCGCTCTACGTCGATCTTCGGGAAAGGTGGTGTTGTAACGACGCGTCGCCGCCAAATGTTCGACATAAGCATCTCGGAACATTCCCGTTGGTCGGAAGCCAATATGGTCCGCGAGTACTGTCTCGACCATCTCTCGCACCATCGCCCCCCAGTTAGGGAACTCCAATCTGCTTGGATAGGCGGCTTCGATGCCGTCTTCAATTGCTCGCTTCGCTATGCACGAGAGGCGTCCGTCAAATCCCAGTTTGGGAAATTCCGAAAACCCGGCACGATCGTCGTCAGCCAATTGATCGGTGAGGTCTTTCCTTGCCGACGATCTGCACGAGCTAATGCGGCGTCCGTGGCCGCTAAGGGAGCGATCCTTGAACGAGCTGCAACCGCGTGAGCTTGGCTTGGATTCGGATGCCGTGGCGCTCTGGATCGAGTTCTACAACGAGGTGGAAAGCCAATGCGGCAAGGATGGCCAGTTCGCCGATCTGTGCGGCTTTGGCGAAAAGGCTGGCGAAATTGCTTGCCGCCTGGCTGGAATCTTCGCGCTGATCGGCAATCCACTCGCTCAAGTGATCGGCGCTGACGTCATGCTTTCGGCCATCCGGCTGATGGAATGGTATCTCGCGGAAAACGTCCGCGTCCGTGGCTGGGCAGCGTCGGCGCGCATCATTGCCGACAAGCCGGGAAAGGCGGACGCTGCATACCGGTTCGATCAGGCGGCGCAAAAGCTTCTGGACTGGGCAAGGAAGCAGACAAGCGGGGCCGAATTCGAAACCACCCGCAAATTCCTCATGAAGTATGGACCTGTCGAGACGCGGCAAGCGGCGAACCTCGGCATCGCGCTGAACTGTCTCAGGGATGCCGGATACATCATCGATCCACCGGAACCGCCACCGGGACAGACGCGATCAAGGCGAATCAAATTCAACCTCCGGTAGGGCCGCAAGTGAAACTGCGGTTGCGGCCCCTGTTTTAGGCCTAAGTGATTGAAAATACGAGATAGACGCAAAGGGCCGCAAGGGCCGCAGACACTCATGCTAAAAATCGAATATCCCTAGTAATCTACTTCGGGATTCTTTCAATAAACTCAATATGTTACGTGAATATCTTCATGTACTGCATGAGGAAAAAGTGAGATCGAGAGAGAAGGACGCTTGCGGCCCTTTTTTCGGCGGCCCTACTCAATTCTCGTCATGTTCTAATGCCAAAGGATGGCCATAGGTCTGCGGATATGAGCAGCCGCACAAGACGCTCATACTCGGCGTCTAGCGTTTCGTGGCGGAAGCCTTGCTTGTGCTCGTACCAGCGCTGCCCATGACCACGATCATATGCCTTGTCCTTCAACCGCTCATTCTGTTGCTCGGCTGCTTGTTCCTTCGTGAAGTAGCCGATTGAGAGAAGCTTGATCTCGTGGGCTGCTTGCGAGCGGCCCGCTCTTTCAGCAAGCCATTCCCGAATCGCGGCGATCATTCTGGTTACCAAGGCTTCTGATCGGAACTATCTTCCGTGATGGTCACACGATAGACATTCGACGTCCGGTCGACCTTGTCCATGATTTCGCCAATGGTCATTGTTGGATCGACAGACCAAGTCTTTCGAGATGGCAGCATCCTGTAAACCTGCGAACCGTCTTCCGGGTTTAGGCCGTCCGGCTCGCGGTCGGCGATTTCCGCTGTGATGATGTAGCGTCGCGTCATAGCGATTCGTTCCCTAGTTGAGTCGCCTCAACCTACAAGAGCCTCCACCCCACGGCGAGGCCCCAAAGGGGAATCCACAACCGTTTCACGGCGGCATGGCCGGGGGGATGATCGAACGATTGCGACGGCAACCATCTGATCGGCGGCCCACTCAAACGACCACGTCCGCGTTTTTAATTTTGGCCCTTTACGCATTATTCCGCGCAAAAATCAGGTCTCTGCAACCGGCTTTGAACCTACACGAACCTCGCCTCACACGAGATGATCCAAGGTCAGTCTACGCCGTCACCTGCTTCGAGCCAGACTTCTCGATATGCTGGCGCAAATCCGACGTCGCAGCGAAACCTTTCGGCACGATCCAAGCCGCCCCAGGCTCGCTCGCCTCAATCACCGCTTCGATCCTTGGCCACCAATAAAGAATATGGGCTGCTTGGTATTGGCGGCGCGCGTTCGCCCATTCCGCAGGCAGGTAGATGCCTACAATGCCGAGGTCGGATATCTTCTCTATAAGCGTGGGTCGTTTCAGCATTGCACGGTCCGCAGACACAATTGCATTGCCGCCGACTTTGGCGAACGATTCGATCCAATCCTCGTCTTCAAGACTGCACAAATCGCTGCCGGTAACGTTGTCGAAGCGCCATCCTTTCCGAAGGGCGACCTCGCTGACCGCTCGAACTATCCTCGGGGAAAGGTGCTCGTCTCCGATGATGATCATGCGGCGAGGTCGAGCTCGTATTCGACCGCCTGTTCAACGGCTTCGCGCGGAATTTCGTACCAGTCAGCTACCGCGTCGTAATCCTGCTCCTCAGCCCGCCACAACCCAAACAATGCTGATGTAGGCACGCCATGCTGAGCGAGGATTGGGAGACCATGCGCGCGATGCGGATCCAATATGACATCCGGAAACGTCTCCGGATCGGGTCGCCAAGATTCTGGAAGATTGCTGGCCGGGTGAAATTCAATCCCCTTAGCAAGGAACTGTTCGATCACGTCGTACATGGCGTACTGGCCGGTGACGATGTCCCTTAGCTTGGTATCCTTGGTTTCCTCGGCAGTCAGATGAAAGATTCGCTTCCGATCCGTTACGAACTTAATGTTGGACAACGCAAATGGGTGTTGGTGGCCCAATTCGCTCCGTGCGGCAGCGGCGGCTTTCCTGATGCTTTGCAGACTGATCTTCTGTCGACGAAAATACTCAATGAACCGTATTTCCATCAAATCATAGAAACCGATTTCGTCCGTTCCGTTACGCAGCGGATATTGCCGCTCGATCACCGGCCCAGCGTCGCCGCCGTAACCGCGCAACCAGCCTCGTATTTTGAGTTCGTTGTCAATTTTCAATAGACGTGCGGCCTCGCTGACGGTGTAAAAGCCGCCTGCAAGTGGGCGCGTTCGGGAGAATGCGACGACGCTCATCTATTGATTCCACAGTTCACGATTGCAGCACAGCACTCTGCCTACCGATGCCACCTTGCGTCAATGGCAAAGGAAGCCAACTCCTGAGCCTTCGGAGACTGTAAGCCCGATGTGTGACTTTTGCGTCAACGCCCCGCGTAAATCATTTCGCATCCGAAACGAAAACGTTTATGATGGTCGTGCCGTTGAAGACGCGCCGGCCGCGAAGCGATGATCCCGCCGCCCTTCCACCGAACTGGAAGGGTTTTTCGATTCATGGACACGTTCGCGCGCCTAGAAAACGAAGTCGTCAACCAAAAAGCGCTGCAGATCGGCATCGAAAGGCGCTTGAGAAAACTCTCGCCTGCCTCGCCAATCCCTGCCGCCGAACCGCCACAGATGGCCATCGTACGCGCGATCCTCGCGAGAGTTCACCGGGCCGCGAGCGGCAATCGCGAACGCCTCGATCAGGTGATTGAGCGGCTGTTTCCCGTAGATGTCGGTCGCGACATTCACCGTTCCTTGGAAAGTCCGGGCGAGTTCCTTCGCACCCGCGCCGCCGTCGATCCGGCAATGACGACGGTTCCCGGCTGGGCTGCTGAACTCGTTCCCGGCGCAACTCTCTATAGCGGCGCGTTGCCGCTGCTCGCGGGCCGCTCTGTCTTCTCCCGGATAGCGGCTCGCGGGCTTGCCATCGAGCTTCCGCCTGGCGGCTCAATCCGGTTGCCGAACGCCGCGCCGACCGATCCGCCGCCGTCGCCATGGGTTGGCGTAGGCCAGCCAATCCCGGTCCGCTCCGGGCTGCTGTCGCTGACGACTCTCAGGTCGCATAAGGCGGCGGTGTTGAGCACCTTCAGCGAGGAAATCGCGGCGCACAGTGTCCCGACTGCCGAGTCGATCATCGCCGATATCCTGCAATCCGACATCGCCCGCTCGATCGATGCAACCCTGCTTGACGCGAACGCGGGTTCTCCGATCCGCCCGGCAGGTCTCTTGAACGGCGTTGCGCCACTCACGGCAGGTGCCGACGCGGCAGCTGATATCAAAGCCCTCGTTGCGGCGATCAGCGATCCCGCGCCGGTTGATTTCGTGATCATCGCGGCGACGCAACAGGCGGTCGCGCTGTCGCTGGCTTATCCGCAGCTCACGATTCCGGTTCTCGCCAGCGACGTGCTGCCGCCCGGCACCGTCATCGGCCTTGATGCGGCGGACTTCGTCTCATCGGTGGACCGCGACAGTTTCACCATTGCCGCCTCTACGGAAGCGGTTCTGCATGAGGAGTCCGCACCTGATCCGATTGTTGACGCTGGCACCACGGCAAGCCCGGTTCGCAGCCTTTGGCAAACCGACGTCGGCGTGAAGCTCCGGGAAATGCTCGGCTGGCTGATGCGCCGTCCGGGCCGTGTCGCAGTCATGGAGTCGGTCTCATGGTAGCGGGCGAATTTCGTGACGACGACGGCCTGACGCACGATGAATGGCTTGCGCGCAAGCAAGCCCAGAAGGCGGCGCAGCAACCGAAGCCGAAGCCAGCCGCGCCGCGCCTCGACCAGAACCACATCCTGCGGGCGGTTGGTCTCGCCATCGGTGAAGCCGAGCGCGAACTGCTCGAAAAGATCGATCAACTTCGCGACGGCATGAAACTCGATGCGAGGCGCGAATTCCGCCGCGCGCTCGCCGAGGAACGTGCCGTCGCCGACGCTCGACAGGCTGCGATGCGTAAAGAAATCGATGCCCTCAAAGACGAGATCGCGGCGCTGAAGAAGGGGAAGACGAAATGAAGGTATACGCTCCGAACGGCTTCGTTCATGAACCCCTTCCCGAAGCCATTGCGAGGCACCGGCACGCTTTCGAGGGTGGCAACGCCTTTGCGCTCTTGATCATGCCGGACGGCTCGAGCTTTTTCTGCCGGGAGGCTGGCGGCGAGGACATGAACGCTGAACATCTCGACTATCAGCAGACGATTGCCCGGCTCATCGAGATTTACGGTCTATCGGCCTTCAAAGGATCGTAACCAGCCATGGCGACACCGGAGGAAACACGTCTAGTCCTTCAGATCGAGGCGAACGTAAAAAGCCTCGAAAGGGCGATGAAGCAATCCGGCATCCTCGTCAAACAGGCAACGGATGCGGTGAATGACAATTTCCGCAAGGCCGGTGTAACGGTCGACAGGACCGCGAAGCAGATCGAAGGTTCTATGCGCAACGCCACGCGCAACCTGGGTTTTCAATTTCAGGACGTGGCAACTCAGCTCTTGAGCGGGCAAAGCCCCTTTACCGTCGCGGCGCAGCAGTCGTCACAGGCGGCCGCCGCAATGCAGGACTTGGGCCGCTCTGGCGGGCTGCTGAAGGGCGTTTTCGGCGCGCTGGGTTCCGTGATCAGCCCGCAGGCGCTTGGCATCTCAGCAGCGATCTTGGGCTTCGGCTACCTCACTCAGGCGGCGCGGGAATATTTCGAAGGCGCGTATGAAGGCTCTGCGGCTGATTCGGCATTCGCGGGCGATCTCGGCAAGGGAGTGACCGGAGGCGCGTAAGGCCTCGATCTCGGCGGCAAGGCGGACTTCTATAGAAGGTTCGCGCGGCATGCGGGGAATAATAGCAGATCCCTTTCGTATACCCTACCCTGACCACTTTTTCACATTTCGACCGCAATCGAAGTAACGTCATTTTTGCTAATTACATCAATATCGTGCGGACGACGGGGGTCGAACCCGTAAGCCTGGCAGACTGCCCAGACTTCATTTCACCTCGATGGCCAACGCCATCATTCAGGTATATGTCGTTTATGAAATCTTCGGTTTGAGTCCCGATGACGATCTCCGAGGCCTTGCGCGACCCCTCGGCGACACCGAACGCCAACGGAACCGTCAACCAGGTTGAAGCGCGCGCTTCGTACTTTGCACCTCCGCGGCCCCTTCCGCCCCCGCTGAGCTTTTGCGCAAGATAGGTGGCCTTATCTTTGTCAGTTGGTTGGGCAGGTATAATCGACCTCGGTCCGGGTTCCGGGCGGCTCTAAGGTGATTATGTAAAGACGACGTTAGCGGCTCAGGTCATCACACGGCTTGTGGGGCGAACCGAGGCAAAATTCGCGCTGTAGGCTACTGTTTTGAGACAGAGGCACGACGGGCTTTCCATCGCGCGGCGCTACGGAGAATTGATTTTAAACGCGTCCGCAGTGCCAGAAACTCCACTAGGTTCATCGTCTATCGGGGCAGGTCAGAGCGAGGGCCGCATTTCACCCGGTCTTGCGGCCTTTGAGTTCGCCAGCAAGTGATTTCCGCAAGGCATCCATGATGTTCACCACGTTGGAGGGGGCAGCCTCCTGCTTGCCCTTTGCCGACTTCTTCGCGGGCTTCATCGCCTTCTTCTTTTCGGCGATAAGCTGCAGAAGGCTCTCCTGGATCGGGTCGCTCACCATATCCGGGGACCAGCGCTTCGTTTTCTGCTTGATCAGCTTCTGGACCAGAGGAACCAACTCAGGATCGGCCTCGTCATCGATACCTTCGAAGTACTCTTCCTCCGGACGAACCTCGTCCCCGAAACGCAAGGACCAGAGGACGATGCCTTCATCACGCGGCTCGAGAATGACGGCTCGCTCGCGGCGACCGATCACGAGCTTCGACACGCCGACCACCTTGTCGGATTTCATGGCATCCCGTATGACCGCGAAGGCCTCGTTTCCGACGGCGTCGTCGGGCATGAGATAGTGAGGCTTCTCGAGGTAAACCCACTCGATGCTGTCAGCCGGAACGAACTTTTCGATGTCGATCGTCTTCACGGTGTCGAGCGCGACGGCGTCGAGGTCCTTATCGGTCAAGAGAACGTAGTCGTTTTCACCGCGCGGATAACCCTTCACGTCGTCGTCGTCCTTCACCGGCTTTCCGGTGACAGAGTCAATGTACTGGGAGACGACGCGGTTGCCGGTTTCCTTGTTCAACGTATGGAAGCGCACCTTTTCGGCTTCGGAAGTCGCCGGCGTCATGGCTACCGGGCAGGTGACGAGTGAAAGCTTGAGATATCCTTTCCAGTAGGAACGGGGGGCCATTTCAACCTCCTTCAGCCTGCTTTGCGTTGCGGGCTCGCTCGCGAGGACGTTGCCTTACTGGCGGCTCCGCGCGCTGCGGTCTTTCGTCCCGTGCCCTTGTTGGCATTGGCGGCCGTGCGCCTGGGCTTGTCAGAGCCCTTCGTCATCTTGGCGCTTTCCCTGAGAGCCGCCAGAAGATCGTTCGGCTTGGAGACCTCCACCTTCTTGCGCTTCGGGAGCGCCTTTCCTTCGAGCTTCGCCTTCACGAGGTCAGCAAGGGCTGCCTCATATCTGTCATCGAAAGACGCGGGATCGAACTCGCCTTTCTTTGTGGAAATGATGTGTTTTGCCAGATCGAGCATTTCGCCCTCGATCTTGATCCTGGGCATATCCTCGAACGCTTTCTTGGAAGACCGAACCTCATAGTCATAGTTCAGCGTGGTCGCGATCAGGCCTTTCCCATGTGAACGGATCAAAACTGTGCGCATGCGCCTGAAAAGCACAGTCCGCGCGATGGCGGCGACCTTGGACTTCTGCATCGCTTCCCTTAGGGCAACAAAGGCATCTGAACCCATCTTGTCCGGGGTCAAATAGTATGGCTTGTCGAAATAGACGTCGTCGACATCGGAGCAGGGGATGAAAGCCTCGACCTCTAGCGTCTTGTTGCTCTCAGGGATGGCCGCGGCCACCTCCTCGGGATCGATAAGAATGTACTGCCCGTTCTCGATCTCGAAGCCCTTTGTCTGGGCTTCCTTCGGGACCGTCTTCTCGGTCTCGCTGTCTACAAACACGCGGTTGACCCGGTTTCCCGTCGCCTTATTGACGGTGTTGAAGGTGATCCGATCTGAGGTCGAGGCGGCGGTATAAAGCGCTACACCGAATGTGACTTCGCCGAATTTCACGAACCCTTTCCACTGGGCGCGGTGGGTTGCCATGACGAGTACTCCTTACCGAAAACGTTTCGCGAATCAATCGTTACGCACCTGATTCGTTCCATTCGAAAAGAACTTAGTTTTCAGCGCTTTGAATCAGTTGCATAAATTACTTCCGCAAGGTGAGGACGCCGTAAGACGCTATAAGAACGTCGGCTCGCGAGCATTGAAAAAGGCCCCCGGCATTCGCTTACGCGAGGCCGAACAGGAGGACGGATTGACGCTACTCTAGCGCGACGCGACAATCACGCTACACTCTGAAGCTACAGGCTTGGAGGGGAACTCATGCTGGCCGAGTATGACCATCTGGATGGCATCGCATTGGCAGAGCTCGTGAAGGAAGGGGAAGTTTCAGCCCTCGAGCTGGTCGAGGCCGCAATCGCACGGATTGAGACCCGAAATCCGGTACTCAACGCCGTCGTCCTGAACATATATGATCAGGCCCGCAGCGCGGCGCTCGACGTGGATTTCAGTGCTCCCTTCGCAGGCGTACCGTTTCTCATGAAGGACCTGCTCTCGACGGTAGCGGGTGTACCCACGTCCCACGGCAATCGCCTTTGGGCAAAGCTGCCCGCCAGCGGCGATTCTGAAATCGTAAAGCGCTGGAAGAGGGCGGGGCTCATCATTCTCGGCAAGACGAACACGCCTGAGTTCGGTTTGACCCCATACACAGAATCCGAAACCTTCGGCCCCGCTCGGAATCCGTGGGACCTGGAGCGTACACCGGGCGGCTCTAGCGGCGGCTCGGCAGCGGCCGTTGCCGCCTGCATGGTGCCACTCGCCTCCGGCGGGGACGGAGGCGGTTCTATCCGTATACCCGCATCTGCTTGCGGGGTGTTCGGCTTGAAACCGACCCGCGGCCGCACGCCGTTCGGGCCATACATTGGAGAACCTTGGGCTGGTTTTGCGGTCGAGCATGTGCTCTCTCGCTCCGTGCGCGACTCCGCCGCGCTGCTCGACGTCGTGCAGGGGGCCGATGTCGGCGCACCGCATTTTCTGCCACGTTCCTCGGGCTCATTCCTGGACGTCGTCAGTGCCCCGGGCAGGAAACTGCGCGTCGCGGTTTCCGCTGCGCCGATGCTCGGAGGAACAGTGGAGCCACAGGTCCTGGCTGCCTTCACTGACGCGGCCAAACTGTTGGCAGACCTCGGTCACGAGGTCGTCGAGGCAGCGCCGAAAATAGACGCGGAGCAGTTCTCCTTGTCGTTTCTCACGGTGCTCGCAGCGGAAATGCGGGTGGACATGGAAGACGCGGCGCAGGCGGCCGGTGTTTCGATAAAGGTCGAGGATTTCGACGCTTCAACGATCGGAATGGGCCTTCTTGGGCAAACGTTCTCCGCAGGCGAACTTGCCGCGGCTCTGCGCTACCTCAAGCTGGCGGCCCGCGGTGTCATGTCCTTCTTCGAATCCCACGATGTCCTTATGACGCCAGTGCTTTCGAGGGTTCCCCCGCCGATCGGCGCACTGCAGCCATCCTCCCAGGAGAAGTCCATCATCCGCGCGATCGGTCGCGCCAGGGTGGGGTGGTTGTTAAGAAAGCTTGGAATCGCGGAGCGCCTTGCCGCGGAGACATTCAGCTTCATGCCCTGGACGCCGGTTTTCAACGTGACCGGACAGCCCGCCATGTCCGTGCCACTGTTCTGGACGGACAATGGATTGCCCATCGGCACCCACTTTGTCGGCCGCTTCGGCGACGAGGTGACCCTGTTCGAACTCGCTGGTGAACTTGAAAGGGCGCGGCCCTGGTTGCACCGCAAGCCGCCTCTGTGTCTTCCGGTAAGGCGGCGTTGAGAGTGAGGCACTCAGCATAAGAGGAACCTTTGGTGCTGCCCGCAAGGCTCTGTCGCGGTGAAGACCTCACCCCGACGTTCAGCCTGATGCTTCCGCCGGTGGGAGCAAGCAGTCTCAGCGTCGCGACGCCACCGTGATCGTCGGGGGCGGTTGTCTTCTCGGCCTAGCCGAATGCAGGGTCTCAAAAGTGGCGATGGCGCGTGAAGCCCCAGAAGAGCCAGCGCCGATATTGGAAAGGGTTAGACAAGGCGTAATCCTCCTGCGCCACAAATTTCACTAGCCTCTCCACCCATTCCTCGTTCTGCACGGAAGTTGGGTTTTTCAAGCCTTTGAATCCGTTCCATAAATTAATTACGTACCGTGAGAACTCCGGAAGACGCTATAAGCACGCAGGTACGGATTGAAAAGGGCCCCGGCATTCGCGTAGGCGGGGCCTAGCCGGAGGACAATCGACAATACTCTGGCGCGACGCGACATTAACGCGACGCTCTGAGCCTACGGGCGGCCAATGTGCGCCGTTTCACTTGAAAGGTTTAGGCGGTGCAGGGCCAGTGGCGGAGCCAGGCTTCGGCTTTCTTGCAAAGTCGTAGCTGCTCCTGAATATGGCCGGCACGAACGATCGAGTTTCACTCTGCGAGCTGAATCCGGCCCGGCTGAAAGACGGCCCCCCGATGCCTGGAACCAACGTTCCGTCAAGGGAAAGTTGGTGGTCCGTTCGGTGGCTTAAAAAGATCAAGCCTTCGCGATATCTTTCGGGCAGGATGCCTCTCAAATGAGGTGCAGCGTCAATATGAGAGACGAGGGAAAGCACCACGATCTTTTTGTAGTCGTTGGGACCCATGTCAAAGAAAATATGGGCAAGAATTGACTGCAGTTCAGTGACCGTACCGACCGACTGCGCCATCACCAAGAGTAGAGGCATATCTGCCGCCCCTTTCTCGGATAACGCCATTGAGATCATGGTGTTATCTACAGATCCTTCGACCAAAACCTTCGAAATCGGCCAGAGGCAGGAGAGGGCAATGACATGTTCTCTCCGGAGAAGCTCGACCGAAGGTTCCAAGAGCAATTGGTAATCCGCGGCGGTGGAAACCGCATGAATGCCATTGTAAGGGAATGCACCACCATCAAGTGCCCTTTCGACCAGATTTTCTCCCAACTGTTTCACGGCCTCGGCATAGATGTCGAAAGGGGTGTTCGGGTCCGAAAGGTTTTTCAGAGCCTCGGCAATCATTCCCCCTTCTCCACTTCCTCGTAGTTTTCGAACCACATCATTATCTCGCCCGTCGAGACCAAATCCCGACCTGTAAACCAGCTATCGAATTCATCCAGCATTCTTACCGTGCAAGGAACAACGCAGAACCAGTCGCTAGTGTGAATGTCGCGCCTGAGGGTTACCCCATGTTGGTCTGCGAGGTCTGGGAAGATTTCGTAGTACTCGAGGCACGAGAAAAAAGAGTGGAGACGGATATCGTCATTGACCATCCCGGAAGAGCAAAAGCGTGTCTGATTCACGAGCTCCATGAACAGCTCGTGGACGGAATAATCCCGTTTCACTAACCACTTTGCGATGATGTGGTCATATAGAGTAAGCCAAACGTCACTTCTGTGACTTCCGGTGAGCCATTTCATTGCATCCTGTAGCTCTTTATCGTCTGGCAACATCGCCAGCAGACCCGTGGCGAACGGAAAGACCCACAACTCGCACCTGACTTCGTGTTCGTCGATCCATGTCCTCGTAGATTTCGCAAATTCGGGCGTTACAACGAGAAAATAAGAGGCTTCGGCATTGTGCAGTTCGTCAAGCGTTTGTTGGATGTCGAAGTCATCTTTCACCAGCGGCTTTTCGCTGACGGAACCGGACTTAAACTGAAAATAAGATATGTTTTCACCTCTCCGCGTCATCGCGTCGTCAACGAGACATTCGAGACCTTCGGATACATCGTAGGGATCAGTGCCCTCCGCGTCTAAGGCAAACCACTCGTAGGCCATATCGATGATCATGCGGCTGATGAACATGATCTCGTACGTCCGACCGTTGGCGAAATTATTGCCGCCTATCCACTTCGCACGGAAGCGCTCCAAGAGCGAGTGGCCGCCCAGTTCGAAAACTAGATTCCTGTCGTAGAGATTCGTGCGGGGCATATTGTCCAATCGCTTTTTAAACGAGTCGTGCCACGATCTTTGTCACGCGATTGGTTGGGAACCTCTTAAACTCTAAGGCGAGGCCCAGCCAACGCTCGGCGGCTGGAAAAGGCGGAGGTCCAGCTGCATGGAACAACCCGTGCTGCTTGACCGACTAAGCTGCCCGCAGTGTGACTGCAGCTCCCCTGATGACTGATTCCAAATCAACGGGGTCGCGATGCCGCCGCCGAAGAAGATTCAAGTTCACCAAGATCCCTGCATTTTGGCCGTTCTTAACCAATTGCTCGCACACAAAGTCCCGCTTAAATGCTATCCCAAAATAGGCGTGATCGCGCGTATCTTTCCAGGTGGGATCGATCACTTGGCCGTCGCGATCGACAAGCCATGCATGCTGCACGGGGAAAAGGAGTTCAGGCTCGAGTGCGTACCCCTCCGCATACCATACGTCGTCCCGCACAGCCGCGTAAGCCGTCGCGTTATTGAAACAATCGCGAGCTTGGCCGATGCGCAACCATGTCGGACTCTTGGCAGTCGGTCGAAACGCTCTTCCATATCTAATGACCGCGATCGACGGACCGAAACTTCGCTCGAGTTCTGCAAGCTCCTCGACGTGACGCTTGATCTCTTCGACAAGTTCTTCATGCATATCCATTAGCTGTTTCCAATGCATTGGGTGTTTATTCGACGCTTACGACCCGCGCCGCACTCGCGAGCACCGCATTGCCTTGCGGCTCACTCGACCGATGCCGCCGCGGCCTGCACGTCGATAGATTCAACTAGCAGCACGGCGCCGCGGTGGTCGGTGCATGTTTCGAGGAAATCCGTGCTGCCATTCGGGTGGATGTGCACGGCGGACAGTCGCCCGGTAACATATGCCCCGGTATCTATTCCAATCCGGTGTCTAGCTCTTTCACAGTGCCTAGATGGCGTTACGGTGTGGCCGTGAACCACGGTCTTTTCGAAGTTTTCTGTCGATGAAAGGAAAGGCTCGCCGATCCACATCATGTCACGTCTCGATTGCTCTGCTAACGGGACGCCGGGAGCGAGGCCAGCATGGACCAAAATATGATGCTCGAGCTCAACATAACTGGCGGCACTCCGTAGAAGGGTTAGATGCTGGGCAGGAAAATCTCTCTCCAGACCGGATACGGAAAAGTCGTCCGGATCGAAGCCATAAGACAGCAAGGTCGCCCCGCCGCCCATGTTATCAATCCAGTGATCTAGCGCCATGCTGGCTTGATCGCCCGAGAGCTCGTCCAAAATCCGGATGGGAAACCAGTCGTGGTTTCCTAGAACAAGTGAAGAGCCGGGTTTAGACGACATGGTCTCCCGGACGATCTCCAAGGCCCGCTTGCTGGCGGGGCCGCGGTCGATCACGTCACCCAAAAAGACTACCGCATGGTCGATCTGCATGTCGTCTGCACGTTGGTCGATAGCTTTCAGAAGCGTCTCGAGCAGATCCGCGCGTCCGTGGATGTCGCCGATCGCGAATACGTGTTGCGAATTCAAAGTGGTTCTCCTGTCGACCGGCTGGTCGGAAAGGGACCTATACGCAAAAGCCTTAGCGATCGGTTGAGATGCCCCGGCGGCATCGTCAATGACGCGGGCCCGCCTGTATCCTTCGGCCAACATGGACTTCCTTTTGGAGATCCGGGACCGCGTTCGGATCGGCGGCGTAGGCTAAGCTCAACTCTAGCCGATCCAAAATCTGCCCAACCAGGTCATCCTCACAAACCGCAGGATCGCCCGACAACTTGTCTATGCCAGCGCGAAACGGCCGGGCAGCGGATGCAAAGCCAGACGCAAGGCGTGTCTGAGCTTTGAGCAGGTCGCCGGCGGTGGCCGTTCCTAGATCTCGTTCGGCTTGGCCGCAGACCACGGTAAACCGATAGCCCGGTTCACCTTTTTCTTCGGTATGGATGAAGTAGGCCCCGTCGACATAAGTGTCCTCGCCGAACAGCATGATGTCGGCGTCTTTGCCAAAGTGAACGTAAAAGACGTCCGGCAGCCTCAAGGCGGGCAGTGCTGACAGCCGAATGTCCTCCGCGCCGGCCAGCGGAGCCATAATCGATGACATGTCAAAAATCTGGCGGCCCCCGGAGACCCATTTGGCGTGGGTGTCGATCAACCGACGGTACTCGTGCATCCTCGCTTCGAGTTCATTGTCGTCAATGCCTGCGTACTCAGTTGCGATGACGGCCGCTGCGTCAGGAAGAGCGGTGATCCGCGCCACGCGTCTAGTAAGAGCGTCGGCGACTGCAGAAAACCGATACGGATGATAGTGGTAGTACGACGACATGGATTGATCCCTTGATAAGTACCGTTGTTATCCGGCGGATCGACGCAAGTCACCAGAACGGGAGGCTTGGCGGGGGCAACTGCAGGTCAAGTATGGCGACGAGTGACGGCGGCCAGCCAGACATGGCCCGCCGATGGCCGTTAGTCTATCGATTGGATCTGCCGTTAGGACAATGATCAGATCTGCGTTGTAGATCGGATGCGTTCATCAAGGACGGATAGCGTGATCAGTCACTACGATACCATTTTTAAACTCATAATGAATGATCCTCGCAGTCGGTTCGTGTCGCTCTTGACTGGGATGGAACAAGGTAAAAGCCTCTCAAACGATGCCGGGTGGTATACGGCTCGCACAGTCGACTATATATCCAGGATATCCGAAACGAATTTTGTCCACATCGAAATCCAGACGAACGTCGACAAAACAATGCATTGGAGAATGGCCAATTACTTTACACTCCTGAACCATAAACTTCATAGATGGGAGGATGACAATGTTCACATAAGCCAGTTTTTGGTTTATATCGGGGCGGACTCGAACTCCATGTTGAAAACCCATCCCAAGTTTGGTTTTCCCTACCAGTACAAAACAATCGAGTTGTCGAAGTGCAAGGTCGGCCAGCTAGCAACTTCGAGCTTTTATGGCGACCGAATTCTTGGTTTGCTTATGGCCGACGTGACGCAAGGCGATTGGCAAAATACGTTCGATGAAATTTGCACCTTGCGTAGCGAGCCGCATAAGCTTGAAGCGCTATTTTTTATCCTTCATCTATCGGCTTTGAGGGGAATGCAAGAGATGATCGAAGATGCGATCCTGGAAATGGGGATGTATGAGGCGCTGAAATCCACGCCCCTCACCGCGCGTGCATCGGAGGAAAACTCGATCGGCACAATCATTGAGTTGCTTTCGGACTTTTTCGTCGAGGCGGGGCACCATCCGCTCAACGATGAAGAGTGCGATGTACTGCGAGGGCTCGACCTTCCAAGGGTCAAGAATGTCTACAAGGCCATCACCAGAACCGGCGCCCGTCGCTCGGCAATCTTCGCAGCCACAATGATCGAACAGGAAAAAAACAGCGACCGGGAAAACAAGAACGGAATGTAGGGCTTTAGTTGAGTAACTTATTGCACCTTGCAGTGCATACGGGGCGAAAGCGTAGGAAAGGCTTCTCGCAACAATGACGCGCCAGGAGGCCGGTCGTTGCGAACCAGTGAACACATTCGCGGCCGACGAGCTAGACTGTGGTGGCTGGGCCCGCTTCGGCGCAGCCTCTTGTCACATAGCCCTTGTTCCGGAAGCGGAGATGCAAATTCACGATTGCAGCGCTTTGAATTGCATAGTCGCGAATCCGCTGTCTCGATTATCCAATTGTGGTCGAACGGCAAGGCAGGAACTTCGTCAACCGGAACCAGCGTCAGCCCGTTCTTCCTCCCTTGTCGCCAACTTGAATAGGGGATCCGCACAAAATACCCGACGCTAATTGACGCGCCCGCGCGAGCCGACCCGATTTTGCCCCTCGCCGGAAAACGTGAACAGCTGCTTCGAAGTAGATATCCTCAATCCCCGTGCTGCCGCACAGGGTACGGTCAACGACCACGTCTAAGGCAAAATCTCGGCTGCCGTCCAGGAGAGTCAGAGTGGTGTCTTCGTTTGCACCGGCGCCAGCGCCAGCGCTGCATTCAAACGTTCGTCTTCGAAAGTCAGGAGGACCGTGTCTACACTTTCACTTCGCCGGACGAGGTCATCCAATTTTCAGACGGTTGCACACAAAATGAACCGGACGGGACGTCGGGCCCCCCTGTGGCCATGCGCGGATATATTCTACTCTCTCGGGAAGCGCAGGGCCGCGTTCGGTTTCTCCGCGTCATTGCGCTCGCTTACGAAAGCGATAACATGCGACACGTATGGGGTAGGGAGTATCGGGTTTGCGTTCGCTCATCTTGGGATTGGCCCTCGTCGCGCTGTCCGTCGCTGGCGCGCGGGCCGATATCTCACTGTCGCGCATCAACTCACAGAACGGACCGCCCATCATCTTGGTGGAAGGGACTTTCGCCTACTCGGACGATCCCGCCGCACTTGCCCGCGAAGTCGCGGCGACGGGCGCTCGCCTGATCTCCTTCAACAGCAGTGGCGGAAACATTGTCGCGGCCATGGCATATGGTCGGATGATCCGGTCGTTGGGGCTGAGCACGATTCAGCCGAGAGCGACGGAATGCGCATCTGCCTGCGCCTTGGCGTTCGTTGGCGGAGTGGCAAGGGTGGCGGACCCCGGAGCCATTGGTGTCCATCAATCGTCGTTCGCTCCAGACAGCACATTGAGCGGACACGAGGCAGTCGCCGCCGTCCAGCAGCTCACTGCGCAGATCATCGCCTACCTCATTGAGATGGGCGTCGACCCGGCTCTCTTACAACTCAGCCTGTCCATTCCCGCCAACGATATGCGCTATCTCACCTCTAGCGAGATGGCTGTCTACAAGATTACGTATGGCCCGGCAGCCGTGGTTCCGTCTGTCTCGGTGGCCGAAAACCCGGCCGAAACACCCTCGGATCGGGAGACGGCAAAGTCCCTGGAAGGAAGGGCGCTCTCCGTCATGGCGAAGTATCATGACGCATGGTCACGCTCGAATAACGAAGCTTTGGCCGCCATGGAAGAACTCTACGATGGCACCGTCGTGTTCTATGGGAAGCCGACATCCAGGGAGGACGTTCTAGCCGAAAAGCGGAAGTTCGCCGAGCGTTGGCCGTTACGCGCCTACAGCGTGCTGCAGGGTTCCGAACTTGTCGAGTGCACTGCCCAATGTACCGTCAGCGGCGTCGTCGAGTGGTTTGCCGAAAGCCCTGCCCGCAGCCGCATGTCGTCCGGGTCTGCAGAGTTCACCCTCGTTTGGGACCCGTCGTCGAACAAGATCGTCTCTGAAAGCGGAAAGGTTATCGCTACGGACCGGGGAGTGTCAGAACCAGTACGGATACTCGCCCAATGGCGGGGCCAGGCCGCAAAGTGCCGTGACGAGCTGTCCAACCCGGCTATCACTTCCGGCGCTTGCGACCGAAGCGGGGCGATCGCGTCGAAACTTACGATGGTTCACTGGTGCCAAGATTTGTCGGCGGCGATGAGATGGCGACGCTGCCGCAGCACCGAGATGGCAAGCATTGACCCCGCTGTCGTCGAACCGGTTATGCCGAAAGGAGTGCTGCAACTCGATCCGTCCGCCTATCCGGCTGCCTCGAAGTACTCCGGCAAGACAAAGCTTCCCGATTTCAAAGGGCGGGACAGGGACTTCAACCAGTTCAGAACGCGCATTCGCGAGGGAATGCGCGAGGGGCCGAATTTCGCGGGTCGATACTCCCTCATTCAGATTGGGTGCGGGACAGGCTGTTCGTTCGCCATCGTCGGCGATAACAAGACGGGAAAACCGTCGAGGTTCCCCCGGGGTGACGACCCCATCTCCATGCTCACGCTGAAGTTCCGTCTGGACAGCCGCCTCCTGGTAGCCCAGTGGGGACTATACGACCAAAACCGATGCTTCATGGAGTATTTTGACTTCGACGGGACGACATGGACGACGCTCAAGAAGCAGGAGATCGGGACGATGGATGTCTGCTACAAGGAAATTTCGGACAATCTGCGTTGACCAATGGAAGGCTTTTCAGGAGCCTTGGGAAGCTGGTCCGCCTCGCGAAGTGTACTTCTCTCGGTATACCTCCATGTAATCGCTGTCCTGACAAATGCATCGAGCCAGGTGATCCTTCTTGCGGCGCTCTGTGATTAAACCACTCGGCATTTTGCGCAGAAGATTAAGCTTGGCAGTAATCCAATCCGGCGAATTGGCTGTCGCCGCCCGCTTAACGATTTCTCCGGCCAGCATGACGCCCGCCATCGCCGACTGGAAGGCCATCGGCACCTCGACGAGTACCCGCTTGCTCCCAGCCGTGAGCTCGAAGACTACGCCGCCGCAGATTGCACCCTGGTAAAGGTCTCGCAATGGCTTGCCGACAAAGGGGAGCAACGGCTCAACGGGAACCGTCAGCCGGTTGGCGATTTCGCCCATCAACTCCGCTGTAACGGGGGCGCCGTTGTGAAGCATGGGCCGCACAATATCCATCTTTCGGTCCTCAAGGCCCAGCGCTTCTGCAATGACTTGGTCCTCGTCGGGCACCGCTCCGTTCGGCAAATAGAGGCACGCAAGGCACGCCATCTCCCCCTGGAAGCCGTGATGCGAAACCCCAAGATCTCCGCGCTGGGTCCAGGAGTTAATAGTCCAGCGAGGCAGCGCGCCCTGGACGGCGACACGATCCGCCGCCGTATCGAGTGCGATAGCGACGTGCTCCATAGAGCGTATTGCTGGTATCGTTTGCCACCTGACATTATGCCCGGTAACGACAAGGTCGGTTTGAGAATTCAAGTATCTCAGGGCAAGTTTCACCTTGCTGCGACTGATATCCTTTTCAAGTGCCAGCACGTATCGCTGAAGGTTACCCTGATCGACCGGCTCCGCGTCAACCACCTCCAAACGCCCTCGCAAGTTGGGAACGCGAGAAAGCGCCCACACTGCCCCGTTGCCGATCGCCCCCAAGCCAAGAAGGAACAAATCGTCGAGCGTCACCGTGTCGGCAAGCGGTGGGTTCGCGCGTGAGCCGGGCGCATAGTCAAACAAGGAGAATATGACGTCCTTGTCCACCGCGGCGCCATTAATCTGCGCACTGAATATGTGCCTAAATAAGTTCGCCGCGGCAATGCAAGCGGCACCACCCGCGCCGAGTGTATTGCTACTGCCACCTGTCCCTACGGGACGCTCGGCGGAGAACATCGCTAGCCAACCGTCAGACCCCAGGAAGAACGTGGGGCAGGACACGTCGGGAGTCGTCGAGCCGACAACGAGACAATGTGAAAGGACCGTTGCCCTTCGGCGCGCGATTGAGATGTTTTTATTTATGCACCGAGCCAGTGAGCCCAAACTCTTCGCGAGCTCTCTTGCTTCATCTCCGGTAGGCAAGAAGCAGATGGTGGGGTAGAGACGCGCAAGCAACCTGATTAGGAGATCGAGTGACGCTCTGCCCTCTGTCGAGCATGCCTGCTGATCGAATGCGATCCCGATAACAAGGCCGTTAAGCAGTCCCTCAAAATGTTTGGCGTCGAAGCCTTGGAGGACTTGCGATGCCGCCGTAGCTGCACGACTGAAGTAGTTCGCTAGTGCCATTTTTTAGTCCACGATTTCGATGAGACGACCGACAGCTTGCCGGGGGATCTCTACCCACTTGCCCGCTCTGTTGAGTCGATAGACAGCGGTCTGCAAAAGGTCGGCGGGGCCTCGGGCAAAATCCGGTACGACCAGCGAAAGCGAGCCGACAGTCGTTGCCAGCGCGTTTTCGTCGTCCGTATCGGAGTGATAAGCGTCGGTGGGGTGACTGTGAATTTGCGCGAGGATTCGTAGGCCGTTTTCGAAAAGCCACATGTTCAGGCGGTGCAATTCGGTGCCGTCAACATAGACGCCGACACCTGCGGCGGACCTAATGAGACGCTGTTGCGGGATGAGTGCTCGCTGGACGTTCGCGGTTTCGTCGGCTACGTGCCCGACCCATAGTCCTAGCCCTTCATATCCCGAACGGCCCACGTCTGCCAGATGCGCATGCACCTGGTCGACTGCCGCCCGCGGTACGATGAAGCGCTGAACGGCAGCGAGTCCGCTCACCTTGGAAGGGCTGCTGCGTTCAGTTGAAAGCCCTGGAAGCTCATCTGCTGTATCTGGTAACTCATCGTCTGAATGGGCTTGATGCCGCTGGCCCAGATGTGTTCGAGAATAAAGTTTAAGGAACCCTCGCCAAAGGGACGATGCAAAAGCCATGAGTCACCTGTATGCGCTGGGTGGTTGTGATATTCTCTGACTCCCGGCAAACACAGAAAAGGGATCTCGTCGGGGCCGTGAGACTGGAGTAGCGGTTGAACAGGTAGGCTCTGTTGTTGTTTCAGAAGCTCAGCGATGGTCTCGTCCGATGCACCTTCGAAGCCAATCAGCCGCATCAAATGGAAGCCGAGGCTCTTCATCGGTAGCGCTTCGCTGGTTGCGGGATCAACGAATGTTACGGACGGCGGCACCAGGTCATAGTTGGTGAAGTCAAGGCGCGCCGCGCACACTAGCGGTTTGGGCGGCACCTTCAAGGCGGCAAACAGTACCAGGACCGTGGGAAACGTGGCTTCCAGGAGGAACCAACCGCGCTTGCGGTACGTGCTTTCAAGCGCTCGGTACTGTGCCACTTCCCGGTCAAATTTGCGTCGAGAAACCGCCTCGTCGACGAACTGACCTTCGCTCAACCTGCAGCACCAGCCTTGAGACTAAGAAACAGGGTCTGTCCTCCTGTAATTCCAAGGTCCTCTATCTTTTTGCTCGGGTCGAAAACCGTCCCGTCCTCATTCTTGAGTTCCCAGTTTTCAGCGGGCTGCCCGACATTGCCTGAAACTTCCAGCGCTTTGGCGATGGCAGTTTGAAGCGGCGCATTTACGTTGGCTTCGACAGAGACCGGTTCGCCATTCACAACGAAGGTCAGGGAAATCTTGTTCTTTGATCCGGTTGCTTTGCCGGCGGTTTCTGAAGCAGCCTTGGGAGTCTTTGTCATGCAGAGATCCATCAATTAGGTGATTCGCATCTATCTACAGTTTTAAGTTTAGCTAGAACAAGGGCGAGGTAAACCGCTAGTGCTCTAGTTTCCATTTTTTAGAGCAATTTGTAGGGCGCGCAACTGGGTGGCCGGTCCCATAGCAGTCCGCCGTAATTTATCCGGTGTCCTTTTCCGGACGAGCGGTGCGGCCGTTTCGCGCGCTGCCGAACCAGTATCGCGACGCCAACGACCGTGGAAGAGCGCAATGTCATCTCCACCGACGACTTTGCCACCAAACGGTTGCTTTTTGTCATGGTGTGCGGGCCGGGGTTCGTGACGAAACGCGGCCGTGACGAAGTTCTAACCGTAGTCGCCGATGCTGAGCATCGGATTAGAAAGGAGCGAACAACCCAGCGGGTTGTTCCGAAGTTGCCTCGGGCCTGACATACAAGCGGGAATACAATTCTCGCAGGTTGATCGTCAGCGGGTGATCCAGTTTGAGCAGGCTGCCCTTGCCGTGCTCTTTTTCATACTCGCGGCCCGGAGCAATGCGGGCTTTGATGGCTAGATGCAGCCTTTAGCGCATTGTCCCCTCGCTCCAAATCAGCTCCTCGTGCAGCTGAATGTGAATTGCCAACTGGGCTATTCGAGTATGCCGAACCCATCGTTCACAAAGAGTAGGGCACCCGGGGATGCCGCCCTAAAGAACGCGGAAATCGAGAAATGCGCTGCGACTTTGCTGGATTGTAGGGGAAACAAAAGGCAGCGCAAGGTCGCTTGGGTTCCGTCGATCGGCAGTGTCCCCGATCTCAGTAACTTCCCGAGATTGACAAGATAGAAGGATAACCTCACCTAGATTTGGATATCCTTCTGACGTGGACACACCTTGTGAATGTTGAGATTGAGCAGTTGGTCTGGTCGAAGGATGCGCAGCAAACGGCACTCGTCACGAAATTCCGAAATTATGTGGCAAATGCCACAACTGTCGTCATTTGCCATGGAGGGCCTCCTTCGTCCCCCTACTGGCAAATAAGCGTTATTTTCCAATAACGTTCCTATGCGGGCATCGAAGAGACTGACGACAATGCTCATTAGTCTCGCACGAAGGTCTCGCATTTCATGTCTACTACAAATCGGCGGGCCAATGATAAGAGGCTGATCGAGGAGTTTGACAAGCAAAACCCGTATCGCCCTTGTTGCATTGTCCGCCAAGGCTGCTGGTAGATTTGAGAAGAGCTCCTGAACGGAGTGTGGAGCGACGTTACTCCCCAAAGCGCTGGCGACCAGCATTTCTCGCATGTCCTCGGCGCACTTTATGTCCTCTGGTGCACACCCGTTGGGTTGCAGAGCGTCATGCAATATTCTCACAATCAATCTCGACAGCAGGGGCGAGGTAAATGGGTGATCACGTGGACCCTGACAGATCACTGGTCTTCTCCGATAACGCATAATTATATGCTGGGAGCACTATCGACCGGCGCAAGGGGACTTTTCAAAATGCCCCCGCCCGCGCCGTTCAGATGAATTGGCGGTCGCAGTCGCGGCCAAGTTCCCAGGCTTGGCGAAGTTTCTTAGAACGGCGTGAATGCACCCCCATTCGCAAACGATGAAGCTTAATGGAGAGCCGACCCGGTGGGCGCACGGTTAAGGTCAGGGAAAGGCCCAATTACATGGGCGATCGAGAACAATATTCGAGCTAGCATGGCATACTTAGGCGCTGATGCCGTGAGGGCAGGATCGCCCTGGAAATCAACAAATTCTTCGGTTTCGCGGTTCAGGTGGGCGACAATGATTTCGGATTGCGCAGTAAGAGCGTTGCCAACGGTTCCGCTTCGGGAAACCTCGTTGCATACAAAGCGAACCACGACCGCGCTAAAATCCGAACCAGTTTCAAGATATGCGCCTTCGATTACGCGGTTGTTCTCGGAAAGGGCGAGGGCGGCTTCGGAACCGAAATGTACGTACAGGGGGCTCAGAGCGGCCAAGGGTGAAATCCTGGGCAACTCGATCACCTTGGAAATCGCAGGGCAAAGTCACTATAGCGCGGCGATCAGGATGAGGTGCGCCAGGACAAGCTGGCGCGTTCCAGCCGGTGAAAGTCCGGCTCGGGTAAGGGGTAGCTCCCGCCCGATAGTGAGTGTTGCGGCGTGGGCGGTGACGACCA
>NZ_JACVBE010000040.1:0-2618 GCF_014852185.1 Ensifer sp. ENS07
ACGGCGGCGACAATCTGGATGAGACTCTTATGTCGCGGTCGGGATGAAAGTATCATGCTGATTGTCGCTGGCAAGAGTCTCGTCGTGTTCTGATTGCCGCTCCGCGACAATCTGGGAAGCACTTTTAATTGTCGCGAAGGCGGCAGGTCTGCCGCGCTGGCGTTTGGCTTCCATGGCGGAACGTCGCCGATAGCTTTCGACGTTCATTTCGAAGATCGTTGCGTGATGAACAAGTCGGTCCACCGCCGCAAGCGTCATGGCCGGGTCCGGAAAGACGCGGTTCCATTCCCCGAAGGGCTGATTGGCGGTGATCATGATGGAACGCCGCTCATATCTTGCGGAGATGAGTTCGAAGAGCACGCTGGTTTCGGCCTGGTCCTTGGTGACGTAGGCCAGATCGTCGAGGATGAGCAGATCGAACTTGTCGAGCTTTGCGATGGCGGATTCGAGCTGGAGCTCACGCCGTGCGACCTGCAGCTTCTGAACGAGGTCGGTCGTGCGCGTGAACAGCACTCGCCAACCGTTCTCGATCAGTGCGAGGCCAATGGCTGCGGCGAGATGGCTCTTTCCGCCTCCGGGCGGGCCGAACAACAGGATATTGGCACCTTTGGCGAGCCAGCTATCGCCGGCGGCAATGGCCATGACCTGCGCCTTGGAGACCATGGGCACAGCGTCGAAAGCGAAGCTCTCGAGGGTCTTTCCGGGCGGCAGATGCGCCTCGGCGAGGTGACGTTCGATCCTGCGATGCGCCCGTTCAGCCAGCTCGTGTTCGGCGATAGCGGAGAGGAAGCGAGCCGCGGGCCACCCTTCACGATCGGCCTGTTCGGCAAATTGCGGCCACAGCGTTTTGATTGTCGGCAGCCTCAGGTCATTGAGCATGATGCCGAGGCGGGCTTCGTCGATGGTGTTGTGGACATTTTTCATGCGGCCTCTCCCGCATAAGCAGGCCCCATCAGGGCTTCATAGCTATTGAGCGATGCGAGCTGCACATGAACGGTCGGCAACTGGTCCGGGTCCGGGCCGAAGATGGCTCTCAAGGCCATCAGGTCGGGCAGTTTGCGGGCGTCGAGCGTTCTGGCAAGCTCCTCGGCCAGTTCACGCTCGCAACCACGATCATGAGCCAGGGCCAGCAGTTCGACGGTGACCTTGCAAGCCTGCCGGTCAGGCAGTTGCTCGATGAGAGTGTCGAAAGCCCTTCGGTATTCCGGCCGAGGGAAGAGCTTGTCGCGATAGACCAGGTTGAGAAGCGCCATCGGCTTTTTGCGCAGGGAATGAATGACGTGGTGATAGTTGACGACCTGATCGTGCTTGCCGCTCGCATGGGCGCGACCTCGCGGCAACGTCAGCAGATGCGTGCCGCCGATGAAGACGTCGAGACGATCGTCAAACAAACGCACACGCAGCCGATGGCCGATCAAACGGGAGGGGACGGTGTAGAAGACTTTGCGCAAGGCGAAGCCGCCGGTGCGCGACACGGTGACGACCACCTCCTCGAAGTCGGTGGTGCGGCGAGCGGGAAGTGCCTGCAGATGCGGGCGCTCGGCATCGATGCGCTTGCCATGCGCGGCATTGCGGCGGCTGACGATCTCGTCGATGAAGGCGCGGTAGGAGCGGAGATCGTTGAAGTCTCGGGTGCCGCGCATCAGGAGTGCATCGCGGACGGCGCTCTTGAGATGGCCGTGGGAACTTTCGATCGAACCGTTCTCGTGGGCGATGCCCTTGTTGTTACGGGTTGGCGTCATCCGGTAATGAGCGCACAGGTCCTCATAGCGGTTGGTGAGATCGACCTTGGCATCGGCATCGAGGTTGCGGAAGGCGGCCGACAGGCTGTCGCTGCGGTGATAGAGCGGCGAACCGCCGACCGACCACAGGGCGTTCTGCAGGCCCTCCGCCAAGGCGACGAAGCTTTCGCCGCCGAGGATGACATGGGCGTGTTCGAAGCCCGACCAAACCAGCCGGAAGTGATAAAGCAGATGGTCGAGCGGCTGGCCGGCGATCGTCACGCTGAGGCTGCCCATGTCGGTAAAATCCGACAGCCCCAACCGGCCGGGTTCGTGCGTCTGGCGAAAGATCACCTCCTGTGCCTCACCGTGAACGGCCCGCCAGGACCGAATGCGCCGCTCAAGTGTGCGGCGAATGCCTTCGGGCAGTTCCGGATGACGTCGCAGCATCTCGTCGTAAACGGCGACCGCACGAATGCCGGGAGCGGCCTTGAGAAGCGGAACAACCTCCGCATCAAAGATATGCTCAAGCGGATCGGGGCGACGCCGACCGCGCGGCGGCTTGTTCTGCGACGGAAGGCGCTGCTCTTTCTCGATGCGGAATGCCGTCGCCCGGCTGATCGACGCCTTCGCGGCGGCGACCTCAACAGAATGCGTTTGTCGATACTTCATGAATAATCTCATCTGATGATCGGTTACATGGCGACCCGGCACAAAGGTGGTTCTCCATTCCAGAAAACCGCCACCGTAGCGGGCCGACCGCGATCATGAGACGCCTAAAAATTGCGCCGCGGCGGGAGTGTAACTCCGGTCGGGCTACGCCCTCCCTTCGTCACACCCCCGCCGCCGAGTCTCATCCTGATTGACGCTGAATCTCACCTTGATTGCCGCCGCGCA
>NZ_JACVBE010000041.1:0-2509 GCF_014852185.1 Ensifer sp. ENS07
CGTAAGCGCTTAGCTGACGGCGTCTGACCTGAAGTTCCAGGGCATGAGGGCTTCGATTTCGGATGCGGGCCAGCCTTGAGCGATGCGGGTCAAGGTCTGCGAGAGCCAGTCGAACGGATCGACGCCATTCATTTTGCAGGTCTGCAACAAGGTGGCCACCGTCGCCCAAGTTCGTCCACCGCCCTCGCTGCCGGCGAATAGGCTATTCTTTCTCGTAATCGTTTGGGGCCTGATCGCCCGTTCGACGATGTTGGAGTCGATCTCGATGCGACCGTCCGTCAGAAAGCGTTCCAGCGCCTCGCGCCGGGTGAGCGCGTAGCGGATCGCCTCGGCGGTTTTGGATTTTCCCGAGACCTTGCCCAGTTCCTTTTCCCAGAGCTCGAAGAGGCTGGCGACGGTGGCCGAGGATTTCTCCTGGCGCCGGGCGGCGCGGCTGTCGGCATCCTTACCGCGAACTTCATCCTCGATGCGCCAGAGCTCGGTCATTGCCAGGACAGTGTCTGTGGCGGCCTGCGAGACTCCGCTGATGTGCAGGTCATAAAACTTGCGCCGTAGATGTGCCCAACATCCTGCAAGCTGGACCGTTTCGTTGCTGCCGGTTTTCGCCCGCGTCTTGGCGAGACTGGTATAGGCCGAGTAGCCATCCACTTGCAGGATGCCGGTGAATCCGGAGAGATGACGCGTCACGCAATCCGCGCCTCTGCTGTCTTCAAAACGATAGGCCACCATCGGCGGACTGGTTCCGCCATAGGGGCGGTCGTCGCGTGCGTAAGCCCAAAGCCAGGCCTTGGTGGTTTTGCCCGAACCGGGCGCAAGAGTGGGCAGGGTCGTCTCGTCTGCAAAGATCCTTTCGCCTTCCTTGACCCTCTCCAGGATATAATCGGCCAGCATCTGCAGTTCGAAGCCCAGATGCCCCATCCATTGGGCCATCAGCGATCGGCTGATCTCGACGCCATCACGCAAATAGATCGCTTCCTGCCGATAAAGAGGAAGACCATCGGCGTATTTGGAAACGGCGATATAGGCGAGCAGCCGTTCCGTCGGCAGGCCGCCTTCGATGATGTGTGCCGGCGCCAGGGCCTGGACCACGCCATCGCTGCCCCGGAAAGCGTACTTAGGGCGACGCGTCACGATGACCCTGAACTTCGGCGGCACGACGTCCAGCCGCTCCGAGCGGTCCTCTCCGATCAGAACCTTTGCCAGCCCCTCGCATCCGGCCGGGATTTCCGGCTCGATGACCTCCTCGATGCGCTCTAGATGGGCGGCAAAACCTTTGCGCGGACGCGGCGCGCGCTTCGGCTTGTCTTTGGCCGCGCGGTCGAGTTCGCTGCGGATTGCCGATAGGCCGGTTTCGACCTCTTCGAAAGCAAAGGAGACCTGCTCGTCGTTGACCCCGAGGCGGAGCCGCTCAGAGCGCTTGCCATTTTGCGTGCGCTGCAAAACCTTCATGATCAAGGTCAGGTTGGCAATCCGCTCGTTGGCGCTCTTCTCAACCGCCTCCAACCGCGCGATCTCAGCCTCGGCCGCCTTCAGCCGGGCCTCCTTCTCAGCCTGTTCGCGCGCCAGCGCGAGGACCATCGCTTTCAGCGCATCAACGTCGTCCGGCAGGTCGCTAAGGGGCAAATCCATGGGGTCATGTAGAGCACAAAAATAGCCGCTTTCCCAATCATTACAGCAGCATGATTCATCTTGCCGCAGTCCTGATCAGCCCGTTAGCAACGGCCGCCTGACCTTGGTTGGCCGGATCTTTTTCCAATCCAGACCGGCTAGAAGCGCCATTAATTGCGAATGGTCCAGGCGTATCCGGGCGGCCGATATGCCCGGCCAGCAAAAGCTCTGCTCCTCGAGCGTTTTCGAATAGAGGCAGACGCCGCTGCCATCCCACCAGACGATGCGAACGCGGTCCGCCCGCTTCGATCGGAACACATAAAGCGCGCCGTTGAATGGGTCGAGACCGCCATCTCTGACCAGAGCCATCAAGGATGCCGCACCTTTGCGGAAGTCGACCGGCTGGCACGACACGTAAACGACGACGCCGGACGCGATCATGCCTTGCGGACCGCCCGGAGTATCTTCGCCAGGTGATCCGACTCGATAGCGCCGGCGACGCGCACCACGACATCACCGATGACGATTTCCACCGTAGAACTTGCCACCGGCTCAACGCGCGCGAACTTGACTTCCTGCTTCGCGGCTTCCGTCAGGGGCGCAACCATCCCCGATGACAGCGCCTTGCGACGCCACCCGTAAAGCTGCGAGGGATCCAATCCCTCAGCACGCGCGATCGCCGAGACATTGGCCCCAGGCAACAACGTCTCTGCAATCAGGCGCTCCTTCTCCTCGTCCGGCCAGTCGCGCGGCTTGCGTCGCGCCCGCACCGGCGCCGCCGTCAAAACCTCGAATGTTCGTGGCTGATTCACACTGTCGCTCATAGGATTCTCCGCATGATTCATGCACAAAATCCCCGATCAGCGCGCCAAATGATACGTGGGGGTCCCTACGCGCTTAC
>NZ_JACVBE010000042.1:0-1934 GCF_014852185.1 Ensifer sp. ENS07
TATAGCGCGGCGATCAGGATGAGGTGCGCCAGGACAAGCTGGCGCGTTCCAGCCGGTGAAAGTCCGGCTCGGGTAAGGGGTAGCTCCCGCCCGATAGTGAGTGTTGCGGCGTGGGCGGTGACGACCACGGCGAAGCGTACACAGCAATCATGTGGGGCATGGGAGTGAGCCACGATAATGATCAGATCGCAGGGGCCGAGACTTTCTCATCCGTCGAAGGCAACATGTGCGGAGCCGATATGCGAGGCGCCGTCGCCCTGCCGGGGTCTAGGGCCATGTCACGCATGAAAGGAACGCGTCGGAACCTGGGAGATCTCCTGTCTGGCCGGGTAGCGTCAGCCACGCCGGTCCGCATCGGAAAGGCGAGGAGCCGTAGCCGATGATGGACGGACAGGAGAAGTCAGACTCCGGCATAGTAGCTGCGAAGCCAACGAACAAAGCCGGACAACCGGCGGCGGAGCTGGTGGAGCCAAGGCCGGAGACCAAGGGGAGCGCGGAACAGCAACGCATGCACCGGACACAGAGCCGGGATCGCATGTTCCAGTCGCTGGACCGCGTACGGAAGGCTGCAAGGCTAAGGAAAAAGGATCAGTTCACCGCGCTCTTCCACCATATCAACGTCGATACACTTCGGACGGCTTTCTACGCGCTGAAGCGCAAGGCCGCTCCCGGGGTGGATGGCATGACGTGGCGGGACTACGAGGCAGACCTCGAGCCCCGGCTTGAGGATCTGCACAGACGGGTCCAACGGGGAGCGTATCGCCCGCAACCGTCACGCCGAACGTATATACCGAAGGCGGATGGGAAGCAGCGGCCGCTGGCGATTGCAGCTCTGGAAGACAAGATCGTCCAAGGAGCAACGGTCATGGTGCTCAATGCCATCTACGAAGGCGACTTCTGTGGTTTCTCCTACGGGTTTCGGCCCGGTCGAGGACCGCATGATGCATTGGATGCACTATGCGTGGCGATCGACCAGCGGAGGATGAGCTGGATAATTGACGCTGACATCCAGAACTTCTTTGGGGCGGTCAGCCAGGAATGGCTGGTTCGCTTCTTGGAGCACAGGATCGGCGACAAGCGCATCATCCGCCTGATCCGCAAATGGCTAAAGGCGGGCATCCTCGAAGACGGGATCGTGACCGTAGACGACAAGGGAACGGGACAGGGCTCGGTGATCTCACCGCTGCTCGGGAACATCTACCTGCACTACGTGCTCGACCTGTGGGCCAAGCGCTGGCGACAGCGCGAAGCCACCGGCGACATGATCATCGTGCGTTATGCCGATGACCTGATCGTCGGTTTCGAGCGCGAGGGCGACGCTCGTCGCTTCCTCGCTGCGATGCGCGCGAGGCTTGAGGGGTTCATGCTGTCGCTCCATCCGGACAAGACCCGCCTGATTGAGTTTGGCCGCTTCGCTGCAGTCAACCGCAAGCAACGCGGGCTCGGCAAACCGGAGACCTTCGCCTTCCTGGGGTTCACGTTCATCTGCGGGAAAACACGCAAAGGGCACTTCCAGCTTTTGCGGAAGACCCGAGGCGACCGCATGCGGGCGAAGCTCAAGGACATCAAGGCGGACCTGCGACGGCGGATGCACTGGCCGATCTCCCACCAGGGAAAATGGCTGAGGCAGATCGTCGGCGGGCATTTTGCCTACTTCGCGGTTCCAACGAACATCCGGGCGCTCACCGCGCTCCGGTATCGGGTGATTGGTCTCTGGCGGCGATGCCTACAGCGGCGCAGTCAGAGGGCCGACGTCACGTGGGAACGGATCGTGCAGTTAGCCAACGACTACCTACCCAAGCCTTCCATCCTTCATCCATGGCCGAATGTACGCTTCGCCGTCAAACACCCGAGGTAAGAGCCACGTGCGGGAAACCCGCCCGCGTGGATCTGTGCGGGGGGCGCTCAGTAATGGGCGTCCCTACCGCAATACG
>NZ_JACVBE010000043.1:0-1657 GCF_014852185.1 Ensifer sp. ENS07
AAGGGTCGAGTGGAGCGTGCCAACCAGACATTGCAGGATCGGCTGGTCAAGGAGATGCGACTTCGCGGTATCGATACGATCGAAGCTGCCAATGTCTATGCGCCTGAGTTCATTGCAGATTTCAACACTCGTTTTGGCAAGCAACCACGCAATCCGAAGGACATGCACCGGCCGCTGTCCGACCATGAGAACCTCGATGGTGCCATGTGCCGCAAGGAAGTGCGCACGCTGTCGCAATCCCTGACGCTGCGTTACGACAAGGTGCTGTTCATTCTCGATCCGACCGAGATTTCCAGGCCATTGGCGGGCCAGAAGGTGATTGTCTGCGATTATCCGGACGGTCGGCTTGAGATCATGCACGAGAGCTTTGCCCTGCCCTACAGGACCTTCGATACGTTGCGCTCGGTGCATCGTGCCGAGGTCGTCGACAACAAGCGGCTGGACGACATGCTGTCAATTGTCGCCGAGATGCAGGCCGGACGCCAACAGCAGCGCAGCAAGAGTGGTCCGAGCCGAACGGGCCAAACGGATCATATGTTCGGCATTCGAGACGGTAGCACAGCCAACGGCTACCAGAAGCGTGGTCCCAAGCCTGGCCGGCGGACGGATTTCATGAACGATCCGGCGGTGATTGCGCGACGAGAGAAAGCGTTGATGAGGCGGCCAGCGGCGGAATAAAGAGCGTCAATGCACGCCGATGTCGCTCTGCGCATCCGATTCCAACTGCAGGCAAGCTGGCCAAAGTGGCGTCTTGTGGAAGGCTCCATGCTGGAGGAGCGTAAGCCCCTCTCGTGCCTCATAGAGCACACCGAGCCAGCACAAGCGCCGAAAGACGCCATATTGGAGATCGGATTTCAACTTCCAGGCTTCTATGGTCATTTCGGTGTCCGACAGAGGCGCCAAGTCTGGATAGAGGATCTTCACAACGTCTATTGGCGTGCACCCTTCCCTGGCTTTGATATTGAGAAGATTGAGGAACATGCGCCACCAGCGTAACCGCGCTCGGACCTCCTCTTCCCGCTCGGTGGTATGGACATACGAATAGAGATAATCCGTGGCGATCAGATCGAAGAAGGCTTGCGGGTTCACCAGGAACTCCCGGCCGCGTCTGGTTGGCAGCAGCACATCTTTTTTCCGACGAAGAAGCTTCAGATGACGGGTCATGTCGCGCACCACCCAAAGCGGCGGCATGTCGCTTTCATTGAGCACCTTGTTCATGCTGTAGAGGTCTTCGGCTGTGAAGCCTGGCCAAAGGAAGTGCACAGCGGCCCAATGCACGAACTTGCGGTTCATGGCGCCGGTCGCCGTCAATCCTATGCCGCCCTCACCGTCAGCATAGGCAACCGAAAGAAGCATACCGCGAAGAAGTGGGGACAGTGCGGCGACATCGACGTCACCATGCAGCTTGATTTCCGGAAGCATCGTGCGGCTGTGATCCCTACCTCGCCCTATGCAGGTGCAAGCGAGTATCAACCGGCGACAAAACAATTGCTACTGAGAAAGCTAAAGCCGAAGGGGAGTGTCATCACCCGCCCCCGCTCCGCCCTTTCAACCCGGACCAGCCGGTCGGATCGGGGGCTGACTGGCAGAGCAAGCCGGCGGGCAGTGTCGCATTTCTAAATGGCTGGCGACGTCGCAGCCCTATTCAGCTTTGACA